>JBGAJV010000087.1:0-20969 GCA_044224715.1 Anaerolineales bacterium
AGTGGTCGGATGGCGAGCCCTACACGAGCGCCGACTGGAAGTTTTGGTGGGAGGATATGGCGCTCAACGACGACTACAAGAGCGTCAGCGTCCCGGGCTGGATGTTGAAATCAGATGGCACGCCCGTCGACATGGCGTTCCCGGACGATTACACGGTCTCGTGGACCTCTGATATCGCTCAGTGGGTGACGCCCTACAACATCACTCAGGGATTCTGGGTCTTCCCCGACTCCATGATGAAGCCCGCCCACTACCTCAAGCAGTTCCATCCGAAGTACACGCCAACGGCAACGTACGACGACCTGCAGGCCAAGGACAGCTGGACCCAGAACCCTGACTTCCCCTGTCTGTTCACCTGGTGTCTGTCCGAACGAGCCGCCGACGGCAGCACCGTCACGTTCTCGCGAAATCCCTACTACTGGCGCGTGGACACAGAGGGCAACCAGCTGCCGTATATCGACGTAGTCAGCGTCGAGGTGGTGCCCGATCAGCAGGTGCGCACGCTCAACTGCTCGCAGGGCAAGTACGACATCGACTTCCTGAACTGCGGCTCGCCGCTCGATATCCCCTTCCTGCTCAGTCAGGCCCAGGCGGGCGACTATCACCTGCTCCAGGGCTGGTCGACCGGTATGGCAACCTGGCCGGCGTACCTGATCAATCAGTATTACGTCGAAGGCGGCCAGAACTACTCGGACGACACGCCCGAGAAAGCTGCCGAGATCCGCGCACTGCTCCGCGACACAAGTTTCCGCAAGGCGCTCTCAATCGGCTTCGACCGGCAGCAGTTCGCCGACGTCGTTTGGAGCGGTTTCGGGACCCCGATGCAGGCCGGTTTGAGCCCGCAGGCCTGGCACTTCGCCTCGCCTGACGGCCAGAAGATCCTGCAGGAGTGGATGAACGCCGACATCGAGTTCGACGTGGAAAAAGCCAATGCCTATCTCGACGAGATCGGTTTCGTCGACAAGAACGGCGATGGCTGGCGCGATCTAGCCAGCGGCAAGAGCTTCGAGCTCGTGGTCGACTTCGCAGACTGGGGCGGCAGCGTCAAAGTCCAATCTGATGCCGCGTCCGAAATGGAAAGCCAGTGGGAAACCAACCTCAAGATCCAGGTCCGGCCGAACAACATGGTCGGGTCGCCCGATCTCGAGAATCGACGCCTGGCCGGACAGTATATGATCCTGGGCGGCGCGTTCGCCGGCATCGATGAGTGGACGTTCCCGGGTGTAGCTTTCGGCATCTGGAACGACTTCCACTTCCCGCTCGAGTCGCAGTGGTTCAACTCCGGGGGGAAGCAAGGCGTGCAGCCCGAACCGGGCAGCCCGGCCGAGCAACTCCAGGCGCTCTACACCAAAGGGCTTCAGGAGCCCGATATTGATAAACGTCACGAGATCGTCTGGGAGGCGATCAAGATCAACATCGAACAAGGGCCATTCGTCATCGGCACAGTCGGCAATCAACCGGCCCCGGCCATCGTCAAGAACTCGATGCGCAACGTCCTGGATTATGGCGTTACGGGCCCGTGGGCGCCGAACGAGCCCAACAATCAGGTGCCCGCTCAGTGGTGGATCGAACCATAAGAGTGGCCGCGCCTTGACCGATCGCAGGGTGGCGGGCGATGCCCGCCACCCTGCTCTCTGACACGCCATGGTCGCCTACCTTCTGCGACGCCTTGCATATGCCGTGATCATGGTGGCGCTTGCGTCGTTCGTCAGTTTCGTCATCATCGAACTCCCGCCGGGAGATTATCTCGACCAGAAGATCGCCACACTCACGGCGCGCGGCGACATGAGCGCATCGCAACGCATCGAGGAGTACCGCGTGCGCTATGGCCTCGACAAGCCCTTCTTGTGGCGCTATGGCAATTGGGTCGTCAACGCCTTTCGCGGCGATTTCGGCGAATCGTTCGAGTACGAGCGCCCAGTCACCGAGATCATCGGCGGACGATTGTGGATGACCGTGGCGCTCTCGTTGGCCACCTTGCTGCTGACCTGGGTGCTGGCCATCCCGCTTGGCGTGTATGCGGGCGCCCGCCAGTACTCGCTCTTCGACCAGGCCGTAGCCGTCGTCAGTTTTGTCAGCCTGGGGATCCCCAGCTTTTTGTTGGCGCTGATCATCCTGTACGTGGCGGTCGTCTATCTGCAAATCGATGTGATCGGCCTGTTCTCGCCCCAGTACGCTGGTGCGCCCTGGAGCATCGGCCGCGTTGTCGATTTGCTCAACCACTTGTGGATCCCCGCGCTGATCAGCGCGTTGACCAGCACTGGGGCGCTCATCCGGGTCATGCGCGGGAATTTGCTCGACGTCCTTGGCCAGCCGTATATCGAATCGGCACGCGCACGCGGCCTAGGTCAGCAAGCCCTCATCTGGCGTCATGCGGCGCGAATGGCACTCAACCCGCTGATCGTCATCCTTGGCTCAGAGGCTTTTCCCAGTATCATCGTGGGCTCATCGCTCATTTCGATCGTGCTCAACCTGCCGACGATCGGGCCACTATTGGTGGACTCCCTGCGCAAGCTCGACATGTACCTGGCAGGGACTTGCATCGTCTTGCTCACCCTCATGGTGCTGGTGGGCAACCTATTTGCGGACGTAGCGCTCGCCTGGCTCGATCCGCGCATCCGGTTGGAGTAACCGATGATAGCCGCATTGCGCCGCAGCCCCGCGCAGGCTCCTGTTCGTCAGAGCTATTGGAGCCTCGTCGGTTGGCGCCTGAGCCGCAGCCCGCTGGCGCTTGTCGGCGCGATCGCCCTGATCCTGATGTACGGCGTGTGCGCCGTTTTTCCGGAGTTCGTCGCCCCCTACCCCCTCGAACACCGGTCATCGTTGATCGAGGCGCCGCCGCAGGCGATCCACATCTGGGATCCGCAACGCGGCTGGCTGGGGCCTTTCGTGTACGGTCTCGAAAGACGTGTCGATCAGGTCTTGCTGACGCGCACGTACGTCGAGGACACAACGCGTCTGTACTCGATCGGGCTCCTCACGCGTGGCGAGCCTTATCTGCTGCTCGGCTTGATCCCGGCTGATGTGCATCTTTTCGGCGCCCACTCTGATGATCGCCGGGCCTCCGTATTCCTGCTTGGAACGGACACGTTGGGCCGCGATTACCTCTCGCGCATAATCTACGGCGGTCGTCTGTCACTAATGGTCGGGCTGATCGGTCAGATCCTCACCATTCTGCTGGGCGCCACACTCGGGATCGTATCAGGCTACTACGGCGGCCGCGTGGACATGATCATTCAGCGAACGACCGAATTTCTCAACGCCTTCCCCGATATCCCGCTCTTTCTCGCGCTGTCGGCCGCGATCCCGAACTATTGGTCGCCGATCGCCGTGTACTTCATTTTGACGATCATCCTTTCGCTTGTGCGTTGGGGCGGCCTTGCCCGTCAGGTGCGTGGTCTTGTGCTGACGCTGCGCGAGCGCGAATACGTGTTGGCCGCCAAGAGCATGGGCGCCTCGCCCTGGCAGGTCATGGTTCGGCACCTGCTGCCCGGCACGCTCAGCCACGTCATCGTGATCGCGACTCTCGCCATTCCAGGCATGATCCTATCAGAGACGGCGCTGAGCTGGTTGGGCCTGGGTCTGCGCCCACCGCTCACCAGTTGGGGCGTGCTCCTGCAAGACGCGGCCACGATCCGCTCGCTGCGCACCGCTCCCTGGCTGCTGTGGGTCGTGCCGCCCATCGTCGCGACGACGCTGGCGTTCAACGCGCTCGGTGATGGACTGAGGGACGCCATGGATCCATACAGCAGCCGTTGAGTATGTGGGCGCAAATGACGCAGCGCCACCGATTATCGCGTTTGGAGGAAGACAGCCGCATGACCGATTCGCACACCTGGGCTGACCCTGTGACGCAAGACCTGCCGGCCGCGCCGACTTGGACGCGCGACCTGGTGATCTATGAGCTAAACCCGTATGCCTTTACGTCACCGCGTGGCGCGGGAGACGGCAGCGGCAGCGGCACATTCGACAGCCTGCGCGAGCGCCTGCCCTACCTCGAAGATCTTGGCGTGACCGGCATCTGGCTGGCCGGCTACTGTACGTGCACGTCGCACTTCTACAACATTAAGACGGTCTACGCCTGTGTCCGGCCCGACGTGCTCGATCCGGCGCTCGGGAACCGCGAGTCATTCAGGTCTTTGATCGCCGAGGCCCATCGCCGGGGTCTGCGAGTCTTCCTGGATGTCATCACGCATGGCGTGATCAACGACAGCCCGCTGATCGCCGAACACCCAGAGTGGTTTGCAAGCGGCTCCTGGGGTATGACTGACTACAACTACGACAACCGCGAATTCCGAGCGTGGTGGGTGGATCTCTGGACAAGCTACGTACTCGAAGACGGCGTAGACGGATTCCGCCTCGATGTGCCCCGCCAGGCGCAAATGGGTCTGTGGGCCGATATCGCGGCCCGCTGTGCCGTCGGTGGACACCCGATCGCCATCTTTCCCGAGCACACCTGCGTCTTCCACTTCGGCCAGCACGATGTCTACGGCTTCAGCTCCGACCTCGCTGGAGAGTTCGCGTCAACGCCTCAGTTCGTCGGCGTCCAGATCAGCTGCCATGATGCGGGCTGGCAATCGGGGCCGGGCAATTATTACAACGTCAAACGGCATCGCGGGCATTTCAGCTACACGCTGTTTGGTTACAACATCCCGATCTTCATGTCGGGCGAAGAGTTCCACGCCGATCCAATCGGGCTGCCGAACCTCGAGAAGGAGCTCTTTGGCGGCGGCGGCCCGGGAGGATGGCTGTACGGCGCCTGGATCCAGTGGGATCAGATCGAACGCTCCCCACACAAGGAAATGCTGGATGACACCCGGCGGATGTTGAAAATCCGACGCGAGCACCGCGATCTGCTGCACGCCGATCGAACCGACACGCACATCATTCGGCTGCCGCATACGCCGGCGACGCGCCCGATCCCGTATGCGCGCTTTTTGCCGGGTCGTAAAGCAATCATCGTGGCGGCCAGCCACGATGACTTCATGGCCTCGCCGATGCGGCTGGCGATCCCATTGGCTGAGATGGGGCTGGCAGGTCGCGGAGCTTACCGGGTCACCGATCTATGGAGCGACGACGTCGGCGTTCGCAGCGAGGCGGAGCTCCACCAATTCGACGTCGTGGTACCGCGCGCGCGCGCTCCCGGCGGTGGCTGCCGCGTGTTTCTGATCGAGCCAAAGGGCAGTGCATGATCCCGCAGAGCGTGGCCGCGATCGGCCCCGACGAACTGGCGCCGCTCGTGCGGGCGGCCCTCGATAGTCCTACCGCGTCGGTGGCGACCTGGTCCTGCGCGCCCGTGGTCAGCGGCTTTGAGGCAGCGGCAGGCGTATTCCGGTTCACGGGTCGGGCGACAGTCGACACACAGGAACGGCCCTGGTCGATGATCCTGAAACTGGCCCAGCCCGTGGCCGAGCAACTTGACCCGGCGGACTGGAACTACCTTGAACGCGATCTGTTGGTCCATGAGGCCGGGCTGCTGACCGACCTGCCCGCTGGGCTTGGCGCGCCACGCTGTTGGGGGACCCGGCGCAGCGCTTCAGGCGAGTTGGCGTTGTGGCTCGAAGAAGTCAGCGACGAGCCTGCTGGAAACTGGCTGTTGACCCGTCATCTTCTGGCGGCGCGACATTTGGGCCGCTTCAACGGCCCTTACCTTTTGGGCCGACCGGTACCGAGCAACGCCTGGTTGAGCCACCGCTGGCTGCACGTACTGGTCGATCAGGCCGGGCCGGCGCTCCGGCAACTCCCCGAGGTTCTCGATCACACGCTCGTCCGCCGGCTGTATCCGCCGGATGTGGCCGAGGGCGTTCAGGCGTTGTGGCGAGACCGCGCTGTCCGGTTGGCAACGCTCGACCGGTTGCCCCGGACCTTCTGTCATCGTGACGCGTTTCGCCGCAATCTGTTCACCCGACCGGGCCGCACAGGCGAGCCTCGGACCGTTGCCATCGATTGGGTTTTCGCAGGCCCCGGTGCCATCGGGGAAGAAGCCGTCGCACCCGTGATCGCCACACTCGGCTTTCGCGAGATCGAAGGCGTGTCGATCGAGGCGTTCGAACAGGCTGTGCTCGACGCCTATGTCGACGGGCTGCGAGACGTCGGCTGGGCCGGCGATCGCGATCTGGCGCGCCTGGGTTACGCGCTCTCGGGGCCGCTGCGCTACTGTCTGGGCGGGACGCGCAACCTGTTGCCGATACTGCTCGACACCAATCAACACAGGCGGATGGAACAGATGTGGGGTGGCCCGATCGAGGCCTTCGTGGATCACTGGGCGGTGTTGTTCAGGCATTTGTTGAGCCTAGCCGCCACGACACGCGCGCAATTGCGGACACAGGAGGAGAGCAAGTGAAACTCGACTGCAAGCCGGATTTCGACGAAACTCGGGCACGCTGGTCAGCCTTCTGGCGCGGCGAGAACACGCGCCCGGCCGTGAGCATCATCGTGCCCAAGCCGAGCTCGCCCTACCAGGGCCTGAACAAGCACATCTCCGGTTTGCCGCCCAAGGGCCCGGCGGATCTCCTTGGCCTCCGGGGCGAGCCGCCACCCTATCTGGCCGGGCTCGATGGCAACTTTCAACCCGTGATCGACCAGATCTTGGCTTGGGGCGAGTCACATGACTTCATCGGAGAGGCCATTCCGGGCTACTACCTGGAGTTCGGCCCGGACACCTTTGCCGCATTTCTCGGCGCCGACCTTGAATACGATGCCACCAGCAACACGACCTGGTGCCTGCCATTTGTCGAGGAGTGGGATGACGTCGAGCTCTCGTTTCAACGCAGCGGCAAGTGGTGGCAACTGACCGAGGCTTTCATTCGCGCGGTCCGAGCGCAATGCGACGGCAAGGTACTCATCGTGCCACCGACCCTGGTGGGCAACCTGGATGCGCTGTCGGCGGTTCGTGGCGCCGCCCAGCTCTTCGTCGACATGGTGGAGGAGCCCGAGAAGATCCACCGCGCGTTGGAAGCAGTCGCCCGGGCGCACACCGAGGTCATGAAGGCATACGCCGAGTTGCTCGATTGGGACGAATGGGGAAGCCTCAATATCGAGGGCACCTACACCCTGGGCCGTCATAGCCGACCACAATGCGATGCGGCCTGCATGATCAGCCAGGCGATGTTCCGCGAGTTCGTGCTCCCCGCCCTCGAACATGAGGCCGCCGACCAGGACGCCGTCGTTTTTCACCTCGATGGCCCCGGCGCGCTCCATCATGTCGAGACCCTCTGCGGCATGCGGCGGCTCGACATGATTGCGTGGATGCCAGGCACGGGAAACGAAGACAAGGACTGGAGCGGCCTCTCCACGCGTATCGATCGTCTGGGCAAGGGATACCTGCTGGCCAGCACCGTCTCGACGCCGACCGAGATCAAGGCCGCCTGGCAGACGCTGCAGACCCGCAAGCTCTATTTCTATACGACAGCCAGCTCGCGCATGGAGGCCGAAGACATCCTGGCCGGGCTGGAAGGATTGGAGAAGCAAAGGAGCGCCGATTGATGACCGCCACATTGACCTCGATCGAACGCGTCAAGACCGTCTTGGCGGGCGGTGTGCCGGACCGAGTGCCGGTCGACCTGCACAACTTCATGATGACAGCTCAGGCGTCGGGCATGGCCTTCCCAGAGTTCTTTCAGAACGGAGATGCCATGGCTGCCGGCCAGGTGCAGGCCTGGCGCACGTTCGGCCATGATGTACTCCTGATCGAGAACGGCACGGCCGCCCTCGCCCAGGCGTGCGGTGTAGGCGTCGAGTACCTGTCCGAAAGCGCGCCGGTCTCGTACGTGCCTATCCTTCAGTCGCTCGATGACGTCGCCCAACTGCAGATCCCCGATCCCTACAGCACCCATCCGCTCCCGGAATTGCTCCGCACCACACGGCTGGTTGTCGAGGAAATCGGTGACCAGGCTTACATCATCGGGCGCGCCGACCAGGGGCCCTTCTCGCTGGCTGCCATGCTGTTCGGCATGGAGAACTTTCTGGCGGAACTGGCGGCGCCTGAGGAGCCCGAGAAGATCCACCGGCTGCTCGAGTTCTGCCTCGAGGTGTGCTGCCGTTATGCCATTGCTCAAATGGACCAGGGCGCCCACATGACCTCGATCGGCGAGTCGATTTCAGGCCCGGACGTTTGTTCGCCCAAGGTCTATCGCGCCTTCGAGTGGCCCTACGCCCAGCGCATGGTCGCGCGGCTAAAGGAGCGCGGCATCCCACTCGCCTATCACATCTGTGGCAACGCCACGACGATCGCGGCCGACATGGCCGCGACCGGAGCCGCCGTGTTGGAGCTTGACTACAAGGTCGACATGCCCAAAGTCAAAGCGGCGGTCCAAGGCCGATCAACGGTGCTGGGCCCGATCGACCCGAGCGGCGTGATGGCGCTCGGTGACCCCGAGCTCGTGCGCGCCAAGTGCCGTGAAGCCATCGACGTACTTGCGCCAGGCGGTGGCCTGATCCTCGGGCCCGGGTGTGCGTTGCCGCCGCTTACGCCACCCGAAAACGTCGAAGCCATGATCGAGACAGCGCGGACCTACGGCGTCTACCGCTGATCGCACCCAGACCCACCTCACACGCACGCACCACACGTCATCAGGAGGTTCACGATGAGCCGCGAAGAAGAGATCAAGAAAGCGCTGTTCGACCACACGCTCGTGGGACACGCGAAGGACGTGCGCGCCTTGACCGAAGAAGGCGTCGCACTCGGGATGGATCCGATGGACCTCTTGTTCGGCGCCCTGATCCCGGCCTTACAAGAGGTCGGTCGGCGGTTCGAGATCGGCGAGTACTTCGTCCCAGAGATGCTCATCGCCGCGAAGGCCATGCAGGGCGCACTCAACATTCTGCGGCCGTTGCTCGCCCAGGCCGGCGCCAAACCCACGGGCACCGTGATGATGCTCACAGTCAAGGGCGACCTGCACGACATCGGCAAGAACCTGTGCAATATCATGCTCGAGGGTGCGGGCTTTACGATCATCGACCTCGGCGTCAACGTTTCGCCCGAAAAGATGGTTGCGGCGGTTAAAGAGCACAAGCCGCCGATCATCGGTTTCTCGGCGTTTCTGACGACGACGATGCCGATGTTCAAGGCAAACATCGACGCCCTGATCAAGGAGGGCCTGCGTGACCAGGTCAAGGTGATCGTCGGCGGCGCGCCAGTCACACAGGCCTACGCAGATAAGGTCGGCGCGGATGGTTACGCGAAAGACGCGAGCGCGACGGTGCGGCTGGCCAAAAGCCTGATGCAGGAGCTCGGCCTAGCCGTTGACGATAGCGCCCAACCGACGCGAGGCGCAACCGCGGCAGTCGAAGCCCTGGAGAACTTGATGGGCCAGGTTGGGCGGGCCGAAGCTGCCGGCGACAAGCCAGCGGAATGACCCGGTGATCTCATGAACACAACGCTCCATTCTCAGACGCGCACCGTCGTCATCGGACCCGAACAACCGTTGGTGATCATCGGAGAGCGGATCAACCCCACGGGCCGCAAGAAACTAGGAGCCGAGATGGCCACCGGCGACTATCGGCGCGTGCGCACGGACGCCATCGATCAGGTCGCGGCCGGCGCTCAGATGCTGGACATCAACGCGGGCTATCCACTCGGCGACGAAGCCTCGATGCTAGCCAAAGCCATCGGCGAAGTGCAGGCAGTCACCGATGTGCCATTGTGCCTGGATTCGTCAGTCGTCGAGGCACTCAGCGCCGGCCTGGCTGCCTATCGTGGAAAGGCCTTGATCAATTCGGTGACGGGCGAGGACGAGCGGCTCGAAGTCATTCTGCCGCTCGCAAAGAAACATGGGGCCGCCGTGATCGGTATGGCCAATGACGAGAGCAGCCTCTCGAACGACCCTCAGGTCCGTCTGGCCGTCGCCCGAAAGATCGTCGAGCGGGCACGTGACCACGGCGTCCCACCCGAAGACGTCGTGATCGATCCGCTTTGCATGACCATCGCCGCCGATCCCGACGCCGCGCGCATTACGTTCGAAACAATGCGTCTGATCCGCGACACGCTCGGCGTGAACATGGTCTGCGGCGCCAGCAACGTTTCGTTCGGCCTGCCCGACCGGGCCGCGATCAACGCGGCGTTTCTCGCGGTGGCGATGGCGCACGGCCTCACCTGCGCGATCACGGACCCAACCAATGCGACCATTCGGCAGGCTGTTCAAGCCAGTGACGTCTTGTTGGGCCACGACGCTTATGCGGTGGCCTGGATCGAAGGGTACCGGCGACGTCAACGCGAGGCCGCAGCCCAGGCGCAGGGTGTCGCGTGAAGCATCGTGTGCGCTTTCAACCGCAAGGGTTGCTGGTTCATGTCCCGGAGGGGATAACTGCGTTCAACGCTGCCAATTGGGTCGGGCTCGCCATCGACAGCACTTGCGGCGGCCGTGGCACGTGTGGCAAGTGCCGGGTCAGGGTGCGCGCGGGTGACGTTCCGGCCACGGCGGCCGATCACCATTTCTTGAGCGAAGCGGAACGAGAGGCCGGCTGGCGCCTCGCCTGTCGGGCGCTCGTGTCGGGAGAGTGCGAGTTCGACGTGCCCCGGTTGATGACCGAACCCAAAGCGGCGCTGCTTGGTTACGGGCGACACGTCGCCATTAACCCGAATGTAAAGAAGATCTTCCTGGAACTGCCGGAGCCCTCCCTCGAAGACCAACGCAGCGACCTTCAACGCCTGACCGACTCGCTTTCGATCGACGGACACGCGGTCGAAGCCTCCCTCACGGTCTGGAGGAGCCTACCGAGGACGTTGCGCGCTTCTGGCTTCGCGGTCACGGCCGTGATCTGCGGTTCGGATCTCATCGCAATTGAGGCAGGAGACACGACCGATCGGAACTTCGGCATCGCGTTCGACATTGGTACAACTACCGTCGTCGGCGCTCTCGTCGACCTGCGCACTGGGGCCGCATTGCAAGCTCAATCGGCGCTCAACACACAGGCCGTCCATGGCGCCGACGTCATCGCCCGAATCACCTACGCCATGCTTGAGCCTGACGGGCTTGAGGTGCTGCAGACGAACATTCGCGAGACATTGACCGGTTTGATCGAGCGGCTGCTCGCCTCCGCGGCGCTGCCCAGAGACGAAGTCTATGAGGTCGTCGTGGCCGGCAACGCGACGATGCTGCACCTCTTGATGGGGATCAGCCCAGAGCCAATCGGGGTCGAGCCTTTCGTTCCGGCGGTGACGAAATCAACCACCGTGCGCGCGTCCGAGCTGGGGTTGCTTCTGCATCCCGAGACGCGCCTAACCACGTTGCCGCACCTGGGCGCTTACGTGGGCGCCGACATCGTCGCCGGAATCCTGGCGACGGGTCTCGCTCGCCAGACAGATCCGGGTTATCGTTTGTTTATCGATGTCGGCACCAATGGCGAGATCGTCCTCGGTTCGCGCGATCGGACAATCGCGACGGCGGCGCCGGCCGGACCGGCTTTCGAGGGCGCACAGATCACCTGCGGGATGCGCGCCAGCCAGGGCGCGATCGAAGGCGTGAAGATTGATGACGACGTGCGCTTGCAGATCATTGGTGGTGTCGAGCGCCCGCTCGGCCTGTGTGGCTCTGGCCTGGTGGACGCAGTGGCGGAATTGCTTAACCGCGGCCTGCTCGACGCCTCCGGGCTTCTGATCCGCCGCGAAGAGGCCGAAGGTCATCTGCCTCGGAGGCTCGTTGAACGGTTGCACCTGTTGCCGAGCGGCATGCGCGCTTTTCGATTGAGCAACGCCGAAGACGGCATCGTTCTGACACAGGGCGACATTCGGGCCCTTCAATTCGCCAAAGCTGCGATCGCGGCCGGATCGAGCGTGTTGCTCGCGGCGGCCGGCGTTCGCGCCGAGGATCTCGTCGAAGTCCAGCTAGCGGGTTCTTTTGGCACCTACATCAACCCGGCCAGCGCGCGTACGATCGGTTTGGTGCCCGCTGTGTCTGTTGAACACATCGTAGCGGTCGGCAACGCGGCCGGCGAAGGGGCCAAGATGGCGTTGCTCTCGTATCGTGAGCGCGAGGCTGCCGCTCGTTTGCCCGATTTCGTGGAATACCTCGAGCTGTCGGGGCGGCCCGAGTTCAACGACATCTTCGCCGAAGCGCTTGCCTTTCCCCGTTCCTCGACCTAGGTCTGGCCGGGCACACGACGCCTTCGAAACGCGGAAACAAAAGGACCGTAACCGCCGATCGAAATCGGATAGCTACGGTCCTTTATGCGCTCGAATGGATTTGAACCATCACAGCCTTTCGGCCACTAGGCCCTCAACCTAGCGCGTCTGCCAATTCCGCCACGAGCGCGTGGGCCCTGCGACAAGCCGATCGGCTTTCCAGCAGAGCGATAGAATTATAGCGATAGTGATGAGCTACTGCAAGGGTGCGGAGGGGCGCAGCAGCATGGCCCGGATCGTCGCACAGCGCCGGCCTCGAAGCCGGATTCGTCGTATCGCGGGCAGCCGCTCGCGATCCACCGGCGCGGCTCGCCCATGACCGCCCTCCGCCTGCCCCTCTTTCCGCTCAACACCGTGTTATTCCCGGGTATGGTGCTGCCGCTCCACATCTTCGAACCACGCTACCGCGAGCTGGTCAACCACTGTCTCGAGACCCATACGCCGTTTGGCGTGGCCTTCATTGAAAGCGGACCGGAAGTCGGCGGTCCGGCCCAACCGCACGCCATCGGCACCTACGGCGTGATCCAGGAGGTCGAGCGCCTGGCCGACGGCCGGATGAACATCGAGGTGGTCGGGCAGGAACGCTTCAAGATCGTGACGCTGCATCACGACAAGAGCTATTTGAGCGGTACCGTCGAACGCTTCCCGCTCGCCGGCGCTGACACCGCCAGAGCCATCGCCCTCGGACACGCTCTGCGTCCCTGGGTCCAGCGGTATCTCAAGATCCTGGGCGAAAGCGCCAACGTTCCGCTCGACGGTCAGAGCCTGCCCGACGAACCCGCCGCGCTCGGCTACCTGGCCGCCATCGTCAGCCAGGTGCCCATGGCCGAAAAACAGGCCCTGCTCGCCTGCCCAAGCGCCAGCGACCTGCTCGCCCGCGAACGCATCCTCTATCGCCGGGAGATCTCGCTCCTCAAGGCGCTCCTTCAACACCGCGACGGCGACACGAGCCCCGATCTTTGCCCGAACTAATGCACCGTCACGATGCGCCTGGGGTTGACGCGGTTCTCCGTCAGGACCCGGGTTCGCCCCAGACCTCGTCGTACGGGTGCGGCAACAACTCGGCGAGCGGCACCGCCCGATCCGACCCGAGCACGACCAGGGCCCCGCGCCAGTTGGCGTGATCAACCTGGTACATGAACTCGCGGCACCGTCCGCAGGGCGGCAGGACGACGTCGTCGCCCCACACGGCGACGATACGCCGGATGCGCGTCTCACCCGCGGTGACCATGGCCGCGATCGCGGAGTGCTCGGCGCAGAACCCGATGCCGCTCGAGACATCGATGCAGACGCCGAGATACGTCGCGCCCGTATCGGTCTCGAGCGCACAGGCCACGTCGCCGGCCGTGTTGTCGCCAGCCAACTGCCGGCGTCCGAGGACAGCCCGCGCCTTTGATATCAAATCGACGTGTTCCATGAGACCCATCCCTCCAACAAGAGCTGCCGGCTCGCGACGCGAAACGACGTGTCGGCGCGCCCAAAGCACCGTCAGCAAGCGACTTCAAGCGGGTTCACGTAAATGGATAGGGTACCCGCAAGCAAAGGGCCCACAACCCGGCCGTCCCGCCACCGATCGAGCGAGGCCACGCGGCAGCTAAGGCGAAGCGTGCCTGTAGATCCACATGGAACAGTCCAGCGCCCGACACGCCACCACGCCAATGACGCCGTACGTGTCGATCGGCGCCGCGATCACGCTCTTCCCATCGAGCGCCGGGTTGGCGGCCGCGGGGTGCGCGGTCCAGGTGTCGGTCGTGCTGTCGAAGCCGTAGACGTCATGGGCAGGAGCGGTCAGGACGACGTAGTCGCCGCTGACGGGGTCGACCGTGAAGTCGCCGGCGAACCCGGATCCGTCATAGATCTGTATCGGCAGATCCTTTAGCGACGTGACGACGCCGCTCGACGCTAGCCGGTACAGTTTCGCCTGCGCGGCCGACCCGAACACCATTTCGTCGCGCACCGGATTGACGGCCGCGAACAGCCACGTGCCGTTGACATCCAGACTCTCGGCCAATCGGTCCCATTGGCCGGTGGCCTCGGAGTACCGCCAGACCTCGCCCGTGCCGCGCACCCAGATCAGGCCGCCCAGGGCCGGGAAGTATTCGAGCGCGTCGCAACAGGGTCCGTATTGATTGAGAAACGGCGCTTCGATCGCGTCCCATTGACCGGTGGCCGGATCGTAGCGCCGGAGGACGTTGCTGTTGAAGGCGCGGTGGTAGAACACGCCGGTCGCCGGATCGACCGCGCTGTGATCGTAGCCATGGCTGGTCGAAGCTGGCAGCCAGGCCGGGTCCGGCAGGATCTCCCAGCGGTTGGCGTCGTCGGAGTAGCGCACGAAGCGCGGAAAGTCGTCGCCGGCCGAATAGATGTGATCGCCGCCAAGGAAGTACGCCAGGCGACGCGTCGGATCCCAGACCATGTCTTCCGAGTACGGCACGATGTTGCCGGTGGCGCCACCGTGCGTACCGGTAAACGTCGCCGCCAGACCATCTGCGTCGACCTGCGCCCACGCGCCGGGCGCCAGCCCCCGGGCCGCGTTGGCCAACGCCGTTTCGCTACCAGCCGGGCCCGCGAAACGCGAGACCCAGGGCAGGTGAAGTGGACCAGCTCCTGCCTGGCCAAAGGCGACGTCCGTCGGGTGCACGAGCAGCAACCCGAACAAGGCCAGGGACGCTAAAGCGCGGGGATTACGGCACACAGCGTGGCTTTCCTGCAATCCGTCGGGCATATGGGCGTTGCCATGCTAGCACGGGCGCGGGCGCGCCCGCATCGGTGAAAACACGGGCCCGACCAGTTATAATCGCCTCCATGCGAATCGTCGTCGACGCCATGGGCAGTGACTTCCATCCGAAACCCGATGTCGAGGGCGCGGTCCAGGCCGCGCGCGAGCTCGGGGTCGCCATCGCGCTGGTGGGAGACGAGCAGAAGATCCGGCCGCTGCTCGCCGCTCTGGATACATCCGGGCTGCAGGTCGACGTGGTCCACGCCGACGAAGTGCTGACCATGGAGGACAAGGGCATGGCCCTGGTCCTCAAGGCCAAGCGCGCCAACGCCAAGAACTCGATGGCGATCGGCATCGATCTGGTCAAACGGGGCGAGGCCCAGGCCTTTGTGACGATGGGCAACACGGGAGCCGCCTCGGTGACTGCGTATTTCCGCTTGGGCACGATCCCGGGCGTCGACCGACCCGCGCTCGCGCCGGCGTTGCCCAACGAAACGGGCTCGGCCGTCGTGCTCGACGTCGGCGCCAACCCGGACTGCAAACCCAACAACCTGGCCGAGTTTGCGATCATGGGCAGCGAGTATGCGGCGCGCGTGCGCGGCATCGCCAATCCGCGGGTCGGCCTGATCTCGAACGGCGAGGAAGCCGGCAAGGGCAGCCAGCTGGTCAAGGACGCATTCCCGCTCATTCAGGCGACCGGCGTGAATTTCGTCGGGAACGTCGAAGGCAAGGAGCTGTTCAAGGGCGAGGTCGACGTGGCCGTCACCGACGGCTTTACGGGCAACGTCTTGCTCAAGAGCTCCGAGGCGGTGGCCAAGCTGCTGCTCACAAAGATCCGCGACCAACTCACCCACAGCGGCCTCGCCGTCAAACTCGGCGCGGCCATGGTCCGCCCCGCGCTGCTCGAGGTTCGCAAATTGCTCGACCCGGGCGAACACGGCGCCGCGCCGCTCCTGGGCGTGAACGGCCTCGTCTTCATCGGCCACGGCCATTCGGACGCACGCGCGGTCAAGAACGCCGTGCGCGTCGCGAAACAGGCGGTCGAGACGGATGTGGTGACCGCGATCCGCGACGCAATCGCCGCGCGTCTGGCCACGCCGCCCGCCGCCTGACGCACCCACCTCACACAGAAAGTCTCGACCGACGTATGCGCATCGTTTCCAACAGCAAATCCATCAAGCGCAATGAGACCATTGCGCGCTACACCCTGATCGTGGGCATCGCCGTGCTCGTCGCCGCCCTGTTCGCCAATCTGTACGTGGCGGTGCCGATGCTGACCAGCTCCAAGGCGACCGACGCGCTGACGCCGCAACAGAGCCAGTTCACGCTGCTCTCGTTCGTCGGGTTGCTGGTCGGATACACCCTGACCACGATCTCGACGTCGCTGAACTCGCGCTATGGCCGCCGCCCCGACAAAGGCCTGCAGGCCGCCCTACGCGGCAACAGCGACGCGTTCGCGCTCTACAACTATGCCCTGGGCGCCAACCATGTGCTCGTCGGGCCAGGCGGAACGTTCGTGCTGATCCCGAAATACCAGAACGGCGTCATCCAATGCGCGAACGGCAAATGGAAGCACGCCGGCCAGTCGCTGGTCACGCGGTTCCTGTTCCGCCAGGATGCGCTTGGGAACCCGACCATGGACGCCAAGCTCGAGGTCGATGCCCTGCAACGCCATCTCAAGAAGCACGCGCCGGAGCTCTCCGTCGAGCCGCAGCCCGTCATCGTCTTCATGAGCCCGCGGGCCGTGCTCGACGTCGCCGGCTCGCCCCTGCCCGCCGTCCAGGTCAAGCAACTCAAAGAATTCGTCCGCAAGCAGCCCAAACGCCCGAGCATTCCCGCCGGCGTTCAGGCCCGGCTGGCCGAAGGCCTGACCACCGACCGTGCCACGCAGACGTCGAAGGACGACGAGGCGAAGACGAAGGGCGACTGACCGATCACGAAGAACCAAGGCGGTCCCAGTGTCTGAGCTTCACGCAGACACTGGACCCGCCTCGGTTCTTGCTGATCCGCACGCCTGCCGGGCCGTTGCGGTTTCCGAGCGCTGGCCTCCGCCGCCCAGCGCTCGCCGAGTAGTCCGAGTCTTTGCCACGGATTACGCGAAACCGGCCGGACCGGACACGCTGGTTGCACACGGTCTAATTCGCGTCATTCGCGAAATCCGCGGCGAGTCGACGCGCCAGATAGATCGCTGTTTGCCCCGAGACGTTGACTTTGGGAATATTTGTTCTATAATGACGGGTCTGGTCTCGGTCCTGCCGCCACGCGTCATTCCGTACCGTCAACAACCAACCCAAGCGACCTGACCGGCCCCTCCCGGCCGACGGGCGAGATCCCGCTATGCGCACCGCAGAGTTCACGGCACCCAATCAACATCACTACGATCGCAGCAGCGTGGATCGTTGGATCGTCTCGCACCTCGGGCGCTACCGCTGGCGTCTGCTGCTCCTCTTCTGCATGTATCTGATCTCGGCCTTCTCGTACTCGGCCGCGCCGCTGCTGATCGGCCGCGCGATCGACACCTTGATCAACGGCGGCGACGTCGCGACGCTGGCGCCGTTGGCGTTGGCCGTGTTCGTCGTCCTGGCCGGCGACGGCGGGTTCAACCTCGTCGGCGCCATGCAGTGGGAGTACGTGGCCAAGCGGTTCTCGGCCGACGCCCGCGAGGAGCTGTACGCGAGCCTGCTCGAGAAGAACCAGGTCTTTCACAACCGTCAGCGCGCCGGTGACCTGATGGCCCGCGCCACCGACGACGTCAACCTGCTGGCCGAGATGGTCACGCCCGGGATGAGCATCATCCTCGAGACCGCCTTCTTCAGCATCGCGCCGATGGTGTTCACGGCGCTGACGGATCCGCAACTCCTGCTGGTGCCGACGCTGTTCTTCGTGGTCTATGCCTTCGCGGTGCGCGCCTACACCCGCGAACTGGAGCCCGTGGTCGAACGCCAGCGCGTGCAGTTCGGCGAGCTCAACGCCAAGCTCGAAGAAACCATCAGCGGCATCGAAACGGTCAAGGCCAGCGCCCAGGAACCGGCCGAGCGCAAGAAGATCTCGGGGCTGGCGCGGCTGATCCGCGATTCGTTCGTGGCCCAGGGCACCATCGAGGCCCGCTACCTGCCGTTGTTGCTGTACGCCGTGACCATCGGCCTGCAGTTTCTGCATGCGCTGTTGCGCGTGCAGGCGGGCGCCATCGGCGTGGCGCAGGTCATCACGATCATGGGCCTGATGGCGGTGCTGCGTTGGCCCACCTTTGCCTCGATCTTCACGTTCTCGATCGTGCAGGCCGGCCGCGCCAGCGCCGGCCGGATCCTGGCGGTGATCAAGGCCCATACGGACCTCGACCAGAACCTGGGCGGTCATGGCGAGACCATCCGCGGGGAGATCGTGTTCGAGCACGTCAGCTTTGGCCAGCCCGACCATGCGGCGGCCGGCCCATTGCTGCGGGATGTGTCGTTCCGCGTCGAACCCGGCGAGACGGTCGCCATCGTCGGCCAGACCGGCTCGGGTAAGTCGAGCCTGACGCAGCTGATCAACCGCACGTACGACGCCACCGAGGGTCGCGTGCTGATCGACGGCGTCGACGTCCGCGCCTGGAACCTCGACGCGCTCCGCTCGCAGATCTCGAAGATCGAGCAGGATATCTTCCTGTTCTCGCGCTCGATCGCGGACAATATCGCCTTTGGGCGGCCCGATGCGACGCCGGCCGAGATCGAGACGGCGGCCCGCGCGGCACAGGCGCACGAGTTCATCATGCAGACCAAGGACGGCTACGCGACCGTGATCGGCGAGCGCGGCATGACGCTCTCCGGTGGTCAGCGCCAACGCATCGCGCTGGCGCGCGCCTTCCTGGCCGACCCGCGCATCCTGATCCTCGACGACTCGACCAGCGCCATCGACAGCGCCACCGAAGACGAGATCCAAAAGGCCATCCGCGAAATCCAGCGCGGGCGCACCACGTTGCTGATCACGCACCGGCTCTCGCAGATCCGCTGGGCCGACACCATCGTCGTGCTCGACGGCGGTCGGATCGAAGCCGCCGGCACGCACGAAACGTTGTTGCGATCGTCCGCGCTGTACCGGCGCATCTTCGCGCGCTACGAGGAACACGGCGCGCAGCGGAAGATGGCGGGCGCGAGGCCATTGGCCTCCGGCCTCAGGCTACAGGCGGCGGATGGGCATTCCGACGGCGCGCCGCCGACGGCCGTCAACCCGCAGGTGACCGACGCGTGAGCGCGAGCCGCCTGACGACGGACTCCTTGACGGCGAGACCATCCAACTATTCGACTGGCAGACTACCCGACTAGAAAACTAACGCCATGGGTTTCATTTTTGACGGCCTCGACGCAGAGGCCTACGATCGAAAATACACGGACGGCGAACTGGTGCGACGGGTGCTGGGCTACTTCTGGCCGCAGCGCGGGCGCTTCGTCACGGTCGCCGGCATGATCCTGGCGCAATCGGCCGTGGACGTCGGCATGCCGATCCTGATCTCGCGCAGCCTCGATTCGATCCAGGCGGGGTCGCTCAATGCCCTGCTGGCCGCGGGCGCGTTGATCGCGCTCGGCAGCCTGTCGTGGGGCTTCAACTTCGTGCGCCGGTCGACGTCGGCCCGCGCCGTCGCCGACGTCGTGCTCAAGCTGCGCGAGGACGCGCTCGACGCGGTCCTGCGCCGCGACCTGTCCTTCTACGATCAGTTTCAGTCGGCCAAGGTGGTCGCGCGCGTCACGTCGGACACGCAAGCCTTCTCGCAGGTCGTCACGCTGACGATGGAGTTGCTCAGCCAGGTCCTGTTGGTCGTCGTGCTGTTCGCTTACCTCTTCTCGGTCGACGCGCAGCTGACCCTGGTGTTGCTCGCGCTGACGCCGTTCGTCGTGGCGGTCGCGTTGAGCTTCCGACGCATGGCGCGCGCCGCGATCACGCGGTCGCGGCGGATCAACTCGACCGTGAGCGCGCACATCCAGGAGACGGTTAACGGCATCGCCGTCGCGAAAGCCTTCCGCCAGGAAGCCGGGATCTACGACGAGTTCACGGGCGTCAATGAGCAATCGTTCAAGATCAACGTCCGCACCGGCCGGATCTTCTCGGTCATCTTCCCGGTGCTCAACGTGCTGGCGGGCATCGGCACGGCCAGCCTGACCTACCTGGGCGGTCTGGCGACGGCCGCCGGGCGCTTGACTGCCGGCAACTGGTACCTGTTCATCCAGGGCATGAACCTGTTCTGGTTCCCGGTGACGAGCATCGCCTCGTTCTGGAGCCAGTTCCAGCTCGGGTTGGCGGCCGCGGAACGCGTCTTCGCCCTGCTCGACGCCGAGGCCAAGGTCGTGCAGACCGCGGCCGAGAAACCCGAGCGGCTGCGGGGCGCTGTCGAGTTCCGCGACGTGGACTTCTGCTATGTGGACGGGCAACCGGTGCTGCAGAAGTTTTCGCTCGCGATCGCGGCAGGTGAGACCGTGGCGCTGGTCGGACACACCGGCTCGGGCAAGAGCTCGATCGCCAAGCTGATCGCCCGCTTCTACGAGTTTCAGGGCGGCACACTGCTCGTCGACGGCACCGATATCCGGCAGCTGGACCTCGAGGCCTATCGCCATCAACTCGGCATCGTCACGCAGACGCCGTTTCTGTTCGACGGCACAGTGCGCGACAACATCCGCTACAGCCGGCCTGAGGCCGACGACGGCGCAGTCGAGGCCGCGGCGCATCGCGTCGGCGGCGGCGATTGGATCGCCTCGCTGCCGAAGGGGCTTGACACGCCGGTCGGCGAACGCGGCGCCGGGTTGTCGATGGGCCAGCGTCAGCTTGTCGCGCTCGCCCGCGTCGTGTTGCACAACCCCGCGATCTTCATCCTCGACGAGGCCACCGCCAGCGTCGACCCGCTGACCGAGGCCCTGATCCAGGAAGGGCTCGACGTGGCGCTACATGGACGCACGTCGATCGTGATCGCTCACCGGTTGTCGACCGTGCGCGAGGCGGATCGCATCATCGTCATCCGTCAGGGGAGCATCCTTGAGGCCGGGACGCACGACGAGCTCCTGGCGGCCGGCGGTCACTACGCCGAGCTTTACAACACCTACTTCCGACATCAATCACTCGAGTACATCGAATCGCAGGCAGGTTAAATGACAACGGGGCCGC
>JBGAJV010000088.1:0-20259 GCA_044224715.1 Anaerolineales bacterium
ATTGGGCGGCCCCGCCGCCCGAGCTCGGCGCGCTGCGCCTCTACGTGGCCGACGTCGATCAGGGGCCGGCCTATGACTCCATCGATTGGCGCGCGGCAGTCGGTTTGATCGTCGGCGCCGAGGCAGCCGGCCCAAGCGCCGGCGCGCGCTCGGCCGCGGCGTCGGCCGTGCACATCCCCATGCCCGGCGGCTCCGAGTCGCTCAACGCCGCAGTGGCCGGCAGCATCATCGTCTTCGAACTGGTGCGACAGCGACGCGCCTCTGCCGGGGCCGCGGCCTGAACGTCGATGTCAGCGCCACTCCTCGAGGTTCTGACGTTTTTTGTCCGCCTGGGATTTACCTCGTTCGGTGGGCCGGCGGCCCATATCGCCCTGATGCGCGCCGAGCTCGTGACGCGGCGGGGCTGGGTCACCGACGCCGAATTCCTCGATCTGCTTGGCGCGGCCAACCTCATCCCGGGGCCCAACAGCACGGAGCTGGCCATGCACCTGGGCTACCGCCGCGCCGGTTGGCCTGGTCTGTTCGTGGCCGGTCTCGGCTTCATCGTTCCGGCCGCGCTCATCGTCCTGGCCCTCGCCTGGGCGTACGTCGCGTACGGCGCGACGCCGCCCGCTCGCGCGTTGTTGTATGGCATCCAGCCCATCGTGATCGTCATCGTGGCTCAAGCGTTGCTGGGTCTGGGCCGCGCGGCGCTGAAAGACCGTTTGACCGCGCTGCTCGCCGCCGGCGTCGTGTTGGGCGCCACGCTCGGCGTCAACGAGTTGACGCTTCTGGTGCTCGCCGGCGTCGTCGCGCCGGTCTGGCGGCGCTGGCGGCAGGGCGCGCTGGCAGGATTGTTCGCGCCGACGGCCTGGCCGTTCTGGCCGGCCGTGTCGCCGGCGCCGTTCAGCCAACTCGAGTTGTTCTTGACCTTCGCGAAGATCGGCTCGGTGCTCTACGGCAGCGGCTACGTGCTGCTGGCTTTTCTGCAGAGCGACTTCGTCGAGCGGTTGGGTTGGCTCACCAATCAGCAGCTCCTCGACGCGGTCGCCATCGGCCAGGTGACGCCCGGGCCCGTATTCACGACGGCGACCTTTGTCGGCTACGTGTTGGGCGGACCGCTCGGCGCCGTCGTCGCCACGGCCGGGATCTTTTTGCCCGCGTTCGTGTTCGTCGCGTTGAGCATCCCGCTCTTCGAGCGAGCGCGTCGATCGGCGACCGTGGCCGCCGTGCTCGATGGCGTGACCGCCGCGTCACTTGCGCTGATGGCCGTGGTGTCGGTCATGCTGGCGGCGGAGGCCTTGATTGACCCGCTCACGATTGGGCTGGCCCTGGTCGGCGCGGTCGTGCTCTGGCGTCGGCGCATCAACCCCACCTGGTTGATCCTGGCCGGCGGCGGCGTGGGCATCCTGCGGTTGTTGCTCGGATTTGGATAAAGTCGCCGTAAAGTTTCTCAGGGCGTTTCCAAGATTTACGCCTCGAATACCCCGAGAAGGCTTGAGATTCGTTATAACGGCAGTGCGGCGCATGTCTCTCTCGACACGCCCGCCTGCTTATGCCCAGGTTAAGTCGCCCCGGACCCATCCTGTTCCTCGTCATGTTTGCCGCGCTGGGCGCGTTTGCGAATATGGCCATCTTCTTCTTGGATACGACCGGCTTGGGCGCCTTTCTGCTGATCGCCGGCGTCGTGCTCGCAGCGCTGTGGTATCCGCGTCGATTCCAGGTTGCCACGATCACCCTCTTCCTCCTGACGATCCTGCCGACCACGCTCCGGATCGGCATGCGGCCGCTCGCGTTCTGGGCCTTCTACGTCGCCGGCATCGGGATACTCCTCATCCTCAGCGAGGCCATCCATCGTTTGGTGCGGAATCACGCCCACAGCGTCGAACGCGAGAAGCAGACCCAGGAGCGTCTGCTCGAGTTGCTCGAACGTAACCCGGCGGTCGTGTACGGCCTGACGCCCGATCCCGCGGAGCCGGGTGGTTTTCGGCCGACGTTCGTGGGCGACAACGCCCGGAGTTTGTTCGGCCTGGATCCACTCACCCATCGCCTCGACCCACTCGGCGCCGGACTGGCCGGCAGGGTCTCGCCGGCCGCGGCCCACGCCTGGCGGGAGGCGCTCGAACGAACCGGCGAGGCGTTCGTCGAATACCCCTTGACCGGCGCCGGCGGACAGACGCTCTGGGTGCGCGACTCGTGTCGTGCGGTCCGCGGCCTGGAAGGGCGCATCGACGAAGTCGTCGGACACCTGATCGACATCAGCGAACAGCATCGCTACGCCGAGGCCCTGGCGGAGCGCGAACGGCAACTGACCGAGATCGTCCGCAACAGTCCGGCCGTGTTGTTCCGGGCCGTCCCGGATCCAGATCGCCAGTTCGGCTGGCTGTTCGTCTTCAATAGCATCAACGTGCTCGATGTGGTCGGCTATTCGGCCGAGGACTTGCAGCGCGATCGTGACATCTGGCTCAGCCGCATTCATCCGGACGATCGCGCCCGCATCGCCGATGCCGCGCGCAAGGCGTCGCTCGAGACCGGCGACGGCACGCCGATCGTCTACGACTACCGCTTCACCCGCAAAGACGGGCGTCAGATCTGGCTGCAAGACACGCTGCGCGTCCTCGTCGGCGCCGATGGCCGCCCGTTCGAGATGTACGGCCAGAGTCTTGATATCACCGAGCGCCGCCACGCCGAGGAAGCGCTGACCGAGAGCCGGCGCCAGCTGAATGAGGTGGTGCTCGCTTCCCCTGCGGTTCTGTACCGGGCGGTTCCCGATCCGCATGACCCCGAAGGCTGGCGTGTCCTCTTCAACAGCGCCAACGCGATCCACGTGATCGGCTACTCGACACAGGAACTCGACGCCGACCCGCTGTTGTGGTTCAGCCGGATCCACCCTGATGATTCGGCGCGCATCTGGGCGGAGTCGCGACGATCCACGCTTGTCCCGCAGGCGAGTCAGGCGCCGGTCGTCTATGAGTACCGCTTCATGCGCAAGGATGGCGCGGTGATCTGGCTGCAGGACACCTTGCGGATCAAGTACGACGCCGATGGGGCGCCGATCGAGTTGTTCGGACAGTCCGTCGACGTGACCGAGCGCAAGCTCGTCGATCAGGCGCTCGCCGAGAGCCACCGGGTCCAGGACGAGAGCGTGCGGAACAGCCCGGCCATTCTCTTCCGGGCGCGCCCGAACCCCGACGATCCGGGCGGTTGGGAGTACCTGTATCACAGCGCAAACACGCGCGACGTGGTCGGGTACACCGTCGACGAACTCGAATCAAGCCCAAGCCTGTGGGGCGAGCGGATCCACCCGGACGACCGGGACGAGATCCTGGCTCGGGCCGTGGCGCTCTCGACGCTCCCATCCACGGCCGAGATGCCGGTCGTCTACGATTACCGCTTCCTGCACAAGGATGGTCACGAGCTGTGGATCCAGGACAGCCTGCGCGTGCTGTTCGATGATGATGGCCGACCGGTCATGCTGTACGGGCAGAGCCTCGATATCACAGCTCGCAAACTGGCCGAGCATGCGCTCGAAGCCAGCCGCCAAGAGCTGGATGAGATCGTCCGCAACAGCCCAGCCGCGCTGTTCCGGGCCGAGATCGACCCGAACAGCGTCGACGGGATGCGTTACCTGTACTACAGCCCCAACACGCCCGAGGTGGTCGGTTTGCCGCTCGCCGATTTGTACAGCGGCGCCGCGGATTGGATCGCCCGCATCCACCCGGACGAGCGCGAACGCGTGGTGGCCGACAGCCGCGCTTTCGCGTTGAGCTCGACGCCGAGCGACAGCCCGCTCATCAACACCTACAGGTTCCTCCGCGGCGACGGCGTCGAGGTCTGGCTCCAGGACACACTCCGCGCCATCCGAGACGAGAGCGGCCAGGTCCGCGAGGTGATCGGCCAGAACCTGGATATCACGGCCCAGAAGCGCATGGAGCTGGCGTTGGCCGAAGCCAATGAGCGCGTGCGGCAGGTGCTGGACAACAGCCCGATCCTCTCATACTCCTGCGTCCCGCTCGATCGCCCCGGCGATCCGTGGGAATACACGTACATCAGCGAACGCTCGCGCGACATCCTCGGCATGGAGCCCGAGGCCGTGCTCGCGATCAGCCCGCGCTGGCTCGATTACATTCACCCGGCCGATCGCGACCGCGTGGCCGAGACCTTGGACCATCTCGCCGAACAGCCTCAGTACGACTTCGAGTTCCGTTTCCGCCGTGACGACGGGACGACGATCTGGCTGCACGACTTTGGGCGCGTGCTCGCCGGACCCGACGGACGCGTGACCACGATCTTTGGGCACCTGGAGGACGTCACGGCCCAGCACGAGGCCGCCGAGGCGCTGCGCCAGGCGCAGGCGCGGCTGGACCACATCGTCAGCAACAGCCCGATGGCGACCTACACGCTCCAGCTCGGAGCCGAGACGGCCGTGACCTGCACCTTCATAACCAACAACGTGCACGGTCTGACCGGTTTCGCCGCCAGCGAGCTGCTCGCCGATCAGGGTCTTTGGGAACGGCGGATCCACCCACAAGATCGCGGCAACACCTGGTCGTCGGTCGTCGGCGAACACTCTGAACGAGGGCGCGTGGCCGAGTACCGCTTCCAACGTCGCGACGGGGTCGAGGTGTGGCTGGAAGACACGTCGCACATCATCTTGGCGCCCGACGGAGCCGCCACGGAGGTGATCGGCCAGATCCAGGACGTCACGGACCGCAAGCGCGCGCAACTCGAGCTCGAGGAGAGCCAGCGGTTCATTTCGCAAATGGCGGTCGCCATCCCCAGCCAGGTCACCGTGATCGATCTCCCGACGCGCGAGGTGATCTACCACAATCGGGTCCACGACACCTTGCTGAACTACTACACGCGCGCTGAGCAGGGCATGGAATACGGCGACCAGGTCCTTAACGACGTGCATGTCGACGACCGAGCCGCCTACCAGGCCATGCGCGGTGTCGTGATGCAGTTGGCGGACAACGAGACGCACCGCATCCAGTTGCGCATTCGGGCGAGCGACGGCGGTTGGCACGACGTGCATTTGCGGCATCGGATTTTCAAACGCGACGCCGCCGGCCGACCGACACAGCTCCTGACGGTGTGGGATGACGTCACCGAAGCACGGGTTGCCGAACGCGCCCTGGCCGACAGCCAACGCCTGCTCCACCGGATGACCGGGGCCCTGCCCAGCGTCACCTACATTCTGAACGTGACGTCCGGCGGGCCAAGCGATTTCGAATACGCGAATCGTCACCTACCCGATTTGCTCGGGTACCCGCCCGGCGTTGGCGAACTGCGCGATACTCCCGGTTTTCTGTTCGCGCACATGCACCCCGACGATCGGGCGGCCTGGCTGGCGTCGGCCGGGAGCATCGAGAGCCTGGCGGACGGCGAGATCATCGATGGCGAATTCCGGGTCAAGGCATTCGACGGCAGCTGGCATTGGGTCCACTCGCGCGTCCTGGTCTTTAACCGTGATGCGGCCGGTCAGGTGTCGCAGGTCCTGGGCATCATGGACGATGTGACGGTCACTCGGCACGCCCAGGAGGAGTTGGCCGCCAGCCAGCGCCTGCTCAACCGTGTCGCCCTCGCAGTGCCGAACGTCGTGTACGTGTTGGATCTGGAGAATCAACAGGTCAATCGGGGCGTGGTCTATTCGAACCGGTCGCTGCCCGCGACGCTCGGGTACACACAGGAGCCCATGAACGGCTGGCGCGATTTCGTCACGTCGCACCTGCATCCCGACGACGTCGCTGTCTACGCGGGCCTTAGACGCGAGATCGCGCAGCTCGAGGACGGCGCAGTCGCCGAAAAAGAGTACCGATTGCGCGCGGCCTCGGGCGAATGGCGCTGGATGCGCGCACGCAACCTCGTCTTCGAACGCAACGCTCAAGGCGTGGTCACGCAGATCGTCGGTCTGCTCGAGGATATTACCGGCAGCAAGGCGCTGCAGGACGAGATCCGCGCCGAACGCGACTTCGCGCAGCTGGTGCTCAACACACTCGGGCAGGGCGTCGCCGTGTTCAATCGCCAGAGCCGCTGCGAATACATCAACCCTGCCGGCGCGCGGATGATCGGTTTGGCCGCGGAGTTGCTGGTCGGCGCCGACCTCTCGGCGCTCATCCCATCCGAGAGCCGTCAGGAAATCGACGCCGGCTGGTATCGGCCCGGCAACCCGCTCTCACCGATGACCTTCGAGTACGTGCATCGCCGTCCCGATGGCGGCGCCATGGACCTGCTGGTGACGGTGTCGCCGCGCCTCCGTGACGGCGAACTCATCGGCGCCGTGGTGGTCTTTGCCGATCTCACCGATCGCAAGACGATGGAGCATGCCCTCTCAGAGACCAATATCGAGCTCGAACAGGCGCTGCTGACGGCGCGCGAGCTCGCTCGCGAGGCCCAGGCCGCAAACCGCGCCAAGAGCGACTTCCTGGCCAACATGAGCCACGAGATCCGCACGCCGATGAACGCGATCGTCGGCCTGGCGGAGCTGCTCCTGGATTCGCCGCTGGCTGACGAGCAGCGCGGCTCGGTCCAGCTGATGATCGACTCCGGCCAGGCGCTGCTCGACATCATCAACGACATTCTTGACTTCTCGAAGATCGAGGCGGGGCGGCTCGAACTCGACCTGCACGAGTTCAACCTCGCCAACCTCGTCGAGACCTCCGCGGATCTGCTGGCCATACGCGCCAGGCAGAAGGGCCTGCGGCTGTCTTGCTACATCGACCCCGTGATCCCCGATACCCTGCTCGGCGATTCCGGCAGGCTGCGCCAGATCCTGCTCAACCTGCTCAGCAACGCGGTCAAGTTCACGAACGCCGGTCATGTGTCGGTGCGCGCAGTCCTCGAGTCGATCGACACAAATGTGAATATCGGCATCAGCGTGCAGGACACGGGCATTGGCATCGCGCCTGACGCGGTCGCGCGCCTGTTTCAGCCGTTCGAGCAGGCCGAGAGCGGAACGACCCGGCGCTTTGGCGGCACCGGTTTGGGGCTAGCGATCGTCAAACGGTTGCTCGATCTGATGCACGGCGACGTGCGTCTGGTGAGCCTGCCTGGGCAGGGCACGACGGTCACCCTGACCGTGCCGCTAACCGCCCCGTCCTTTGGCGTTTCGACCGGCGCGCCGCCTGTCGAACGCGGCCGCGTCTTCGTGGCCGAGCCCGATCCCCAGGCCGGCGAGGTCCTCCAGGCCTACGTTCGCGCGGCGGGCTTCGCGTGCACGCTGTTCAGCGATCCGATGGCCGCGCTGGCGCACCTGCGCCAGCAGGACCACTACGACGCGCTGGTCATCGGCGTTTGGGAGGACGACCTGGCGACGCAACGCCTCCTGGCGAGCGTGACCGACGATCCGACGTTGAGCGGCCTGCGCCGGGTTGTGATCGCCGAGGCCTCGTCAGAACGCAGCCAGATCGACGGGTACGTGTTCCGCCCGGTCAAACGCGCGGCGCTCCTGGAGCGGCTCGATCAGGCTCTGACCGAGGCGGCGCCGGCGCCGGACCAAACCCTGACCGTGCCGGCGGGCAAACCGATCGCGCCGATCACGCACGAACGGCCGCGCGTGTTGCTGGCTGAGGATAATCCCGTCAACCAGCGGGTCGCCTTGCTGCAGTTGGAGAAGCTGGGTTATGACGCCGACGTGGTCAGCGACGGCGAGACGGCCGTCGTCGCCGCGCAGTCCACGCCGGGCCGGTTCGCCTTGATCTTGATGGACTGCCAGATGCCGGTGCTCGACGGGTTCGCGGCCACGCGCAAGCTCCGCGCCTGGGAGAGCGAGCAGGGGCGTGGCGCGCACATCCCCGTGATCGCCATGACCGCCAACGCCATGGCCGGAGACCGTGAGCAGTGTCTCGCCGCCGGCATGGACGACTACCTCTCGAAGCCGGTCAACCGGCAAGCCCTCAGCCAGATGCTCGGCCGCTGGTCGCCGGCCGTCACCGAGGAAGTGCGCAGCCCGGCGCCGTCTCGCGCGGCGGCCCTTCGCGAACGGTTCCGCGCCGGCGTGGCCGAGCGACCCGAGATCGATCCGGCACGCGTCGCCGCCGATTTCGTCGAAGAGATCACGGCCCTCGACGCCGCGGTGCATGCGGCGGTCCAGGGTCAGGCCCACGACCGGGTCCGGCAGTTGTGCCAGACCGGGCGGGGCGCAAGCCTGGCGATCGGCGCTGGCGAACTCGCGGCCAGCTTCCGCGCGCTCGAGTCGGCCGCGGCCGATCGGTCAAGCGAACGGTACACTGCCTGCGTCGCCGCGCTCGATGCCGAGGTCGCGATCATGCGCGCGGCCCTGGCCGGCGTCGGGTAACCCCGGCACAAAAGCCAACCGCCCTAAACCAAACCCCGCTCCGGTCGACCGGAGCGCTGTTTCGTTTCGGGCGGTTGAGATGGTTCGGCTCAAACGGCCAATGGTCGGTCTCGGGCCGGTTCGACCTCGGGAGTCGCGTGCGTGCGGCTCAAGGCGCGCTGCAACTGCCAGAGGATGAACCGCACGCGTCCGGCCATGGCCCGGCTGATGTTCCACAGCACACTTGTGCCGAGCTCAGGGTCCTCGCTGCACAGGATCTCGAGGCGCGTGCGATCGAGCACGAGCATGGTCGCGCCCGTCGATCCCGCGCGCAGATCGGCGCTGCGCAGGCCGCCGTCGAGCATCGCCAGTTCACCCGTGATCTGGCCGGGTGTCAGCGAAGCGATGTGGCGCACGTGGCGCGGACCCGGACCGACCTGATCGGGGTCGTTCCAGACCTCGACGCTGCCGTCGCGCACGATGTACATTTCGTTGCCGCCGTCCTCGATCCGCACGATCACCTGGCCCGGTTCGAATTCGCGCTGGCGGAAATGCTCGGCCAGCTTGAGCCGCTGCGCCTCGTTCAATCCGCTGCCGATATCGGAATGGCTCAGGAAGCGCGCCACGTCTTGCGTCGCGACGGCGTCAGGGTCGGCCCTGACTTCGCCGCGATTGAGCGGCAGTCCGAGGAAGGACGTGATGTGGCGCTGCGTCAGTTGCGGCTGTTCGAACTGCGGCCAATGTCCGGCTTTGGGCAGGATGCGCAGATCGGCCTGCGGCCATTCGTCGGCCACGATGCCCGAGTCGCGCAGCGGCACCGTGTTGTCCTCGGCGCCCCAGACGACCAGCGTCGGCGTGTCGATGGCGCCAAGCCGGCCGGTCAGGTCGTTCTCGCGCATCGCGAAGTAGCACTCGTAGCGGGTGCGTCCCTGACCGGGCCGACGCGCGTCGGCACGCAGCCGCTCGTAATCCTGATCCGAGATCGACGTGCGCTGCGCAAACGACACGGGGCGCATCAACTCGTCGGTGATGCCGGCGACCAGGCGCTCGCTCGCGCGCACCAGCCACCCCGTGGCCGAGAAGCGTTCGAGCCGCGTGATCGGCGAGACCAGCCAGTTGATGCGCGCCGACAGCCGGCCCGAGATCGTCGGCGCGATCAGCACGAGACGATCGATCAAGCCCGGATGACGCAGCGCCAGCGTCGCGCCGATCATGCCGCCCATCGAGTGCCCGACGTATACCACCGGACGATCGCTGACCTGCGCGATCAGATGCGCGAGCAGATCGGTGTAGTACGGGATCGTGATCCGCTCGCGCGGTTCGGGCGAGCCGCCGTAGCCCGGCAGATCGACCGCGATGCAGTGATAGCGCTGCGCCAGCAGTTCCATCAATGGCGCGAGCGCATACCACGAACTCGACCAGCCGTGGACGAGCAGGGCGACCTGTCGGCCGGGCTGGCCGGTCTGTTCGGTCGCGATCGTTTGTCCGTCAATGAGATAGTTGATCACTGGGCACCCGGTTCGCGCGTCCGTGCGCGCGCCCGTCAGTGATTCTAGGAAATACTTGACGCAAACGGGGTGAATTGCGGCTTCAAAACACGTGAAAAATGCGTGAGGGCACGAACCGATCACAGGTCCCGCTCGCGCGCGAGGGCGGCGGCGGCTTCCAGGTCGGCGTGGGTGTTGACGTTGACGAACGACAACAAGCCGGGGTCGAGTTCGTCCAGTTCGGGAGGCTCGATGAACCGCATCGCCGCCTGTTCGTAGATCCCGCTCAAGCGATAGCGACCGGCGGCGAACAGCGGCGCGAACAGGGGCAGACAACGTTCGCGGTGGTAGATCGCGCACAGCGGCTCGACGCCGCCCGCGTGTCGGGGCGCCACGCCGCCGAGCGGTCGCTCCGCCGGCATCAGGGCCAGCTCGCACAAACGTCGCAACAGTCGTTTCTGGGGGAAGGGCATGTCGCAGGCCAGACACAACACCCAGGGCCCGCGCGCGGTGCTCAGGGCCGTGTGGAGACCGCGGAGCGCGCCGCCGGATGGCAACACGTCGGGCACCAGACGCAAACCGAAGCGCGCATACTCGTCCGGCGTGTTGGTGACGATGAAGGCCTCGTCGGCCAGATCGCGCGCCGCGTCGATCACGCGTTGGACGATCGGTCGACCGTCCACTTCGGTCAGCGCCTTGTTGCTGCCGAACCGCGTGCTTTGCCCGCCGGCGAGGACCGCGAGGCTGATGCCTTCCATGTCGAGATTATATCGAGCCGTCGCCCGTTCGAGGGTGAACCCGACGGCCGCGATCGATCGACGACGCCGACGTTGCGATGAGAATAAGCGAAGAACATCCGCGGTGGCCGGCCCCCGACCAGCGTGCACGCACGAGGTGTCAGTGCGTTTTGTCGCGGATTTTGCCGCTCACGCTTTCGTCTACGTCATCCGCGACATCTGCGGCTAGAGTCTCGGCCCGACAATTCGTTCGGGCACACCCCGACCAGCGTACCCCTTCCGCTGACGCCGGACGTGCTAGAATTCTTTCCAGCGTCGTGCCCTGGAATGTGTCCGCGCGACGTTTAGTGAGACGGAGGCATCATGCATCCGGTGAAGATGATCCTGACTTACGACATACGACCGGACGTGCAAGACCGGTACTATCAGTTTATGCTCGGCGAGATGGTGCCGACGCTCAACGGCATCGGTCTGTCGATGTCGGGCGTCTGGCACACGGCTTATGGCAACTATCCGCTGCGTCTGGTCGAGTTCGTGGCGGAAGACGAGGCCACTCTCCAGCGGGTGATCACCTCGGAGACGTTCGAGCGGCTCGAAAACGAACTGCAGCAGTTCGTGATCAACTATCAGCGCAAATCGGTTCCGCTGCGCGAGAACCTGTTCCAATTCTGATCGAACGCCGGCGCGATCCGGCTGACAACGGCCCACGGCTCAGGAGTTCCCTGAGCCGTGGGCCGTTGTGATTCCCGCGGGCGATCACAGAGTGAGCTCGAGCCCCTCTCGCCCGACGATCACCTCGGTGTCGGCGCAGACGTCGTTGACCAGGGCGTAGTGCCGGGCGGTCTCGGCAGCCGCCAGGATCTCGTGATCGGTGGCGTTCGGGTCGTGATGGACGAGGATCAGGCGCTTGACCCGCGCCCGTTCGGCCAGGTCGACGCCGATGATGGCCGAGCTGTGCCCCCAATCGGCACGCTGGAGGAAGGTCTCCCGCAGCGCGTACTGCGCGTCGAAGACAAGCGCATCGGCGTCGGCGTAGAACGCCAGGTAGCGTTTCAACGCCGCCTCCGTCAGCGCTTTGTACTCCGCGTCGCTGGCGAAGACCAGGGCCTTTCCGCCGTGCTCGATGCGAAAGGCGTACGCCGTGCCGGGGTGATACAGACTCAACGCCGTGATCCGGACGTCGCCCAGCGTCAACACCTCGTCTTCCCGTAGCGTCGTGAAACTCAAGGTCGCGGGTTGTTCGCCGATGTCGATCGGGAAATAGGCCGGGGCGCGTTGCTGGTGTCGCAGGTAGGCCGCCGGATCGGCGTTCACGGCGTAGAAGTTGAGGCGATTGCCCGTGACATAGGCCGGGGCGAAGAAGGGGTAGCCCTGAAGGTGATCCCAGTGACCGTGAGTGAGCAGCACGTGCGCGCAGCCACGGCCCGTCTTGAAGTCGGCGCGGCGCATCAGGTCCTGGCCGAGGAGCCGCATGCCGGAGCCGGCGTCGATGACGATCAGCTGTTGGTCGATCTCGATGGAGAGGCAGGTAGTGTGTCCGCCGATCAGATTGCCGACTGCCGCGGGTAGCCGGTCGAGATAGGCGTCGACGACCTCTGGGTTGCCCAGGTCGAGGCCGGTTGCGCCCTCAAGCGCGGCGCGCAGTCGACCGCGAAGGTCAGCCTGGGTAAGTGGCGTCGGCGTCGAGCCGCGCACCCCCCAAAACCTGACGCGCATGGCTCACGCCGGGGGTTGAATGCCGATCCGCTCCAGGGCGCCTTCCAGGTCCTCGAGCCGAACCGGTTTGGGCAGGAATTCGTTGGCGCCGGCCTCGTTCACGGCCGTGATCAGATCGGGCTGATTGTCCGAGGACATCGCCAGTACACGTGTGTGCATCAGTCGCTCATGGCGGCGGATGAACCGCACGACTTCGACGCCGTTGATGCCCTGCATGTGGATGTCGACCATGACCAGGCTGGGCGGATACTCGACCAGCGTCTGCATCGCGCTGGGCGAGCCGTAGACGGCTCGAGCGCGATGCCCGAGCAGGGTGAGCATTTTGACCAGGTTGTCGGCGATCAGCCGGTTATCGTCGATGACAAGCACGTAATTTGGCATAACGGCGTTGGTCCTCGTCGGGGTAGATGCAAGCTCGATGCCAAGAGAGCCGGCTTCGCGCCTGTCCGGACGGCCTGTCCGAAAACCCGTCCAGAGTGCAGGGAGCGCCGCAACCGGGGACCCTATAATCCGTAGATAGGGATGCCAGTCACCCGCGTGCCATGGGCGCACCTTCCAACGCGGGAAAAGCCGGCTGGTCCCGAGGAACGGCAGGAACTCGTGAGCGAGACGGAACTGATCGCGCGCGCCTTTGCTGGCGACGAGCGCGCTTTTGTCGGCCTGGTGGATATGTACCAGACTCCGGTCTTCCACCTGTGCTATCGCATGCTGGGCGACCCGGCGGAAGCCGAGGAGGCCGCCCAGGAGGCCTTCCTGCGCGCCTGGTCGCAGCTGGCGCGCTACGACCGAAACCGGTCGTTCAAGACCTGGTTGTTTTCGATCGCCAGCCACTATTGCATCGACCTGCTGCGCAAGCGACGGGTCACGTGGCTTTCGGTCGACGAGGATGATGCGGAAGTGCCTCAGATCGCGCTGCAGGACCCGACACCCGGGCCCGAGCATGAAGTGTCACGCCGCGAACGGGCGGCGCAACTGGAGGCGCTGTTGAAGCAGCTGCCGCCCGAAGATCGGCGCATGGTCGTGATGCGCTACTGGAACGATCTGTCTTATGAAGAGATCTCCGAGGCGACCGGCGCCACGGTGTCGGCCGTCAAGAGCCGGCTGCACCGCGCGCGCGAGGCGCTCGGGCGTCTATTGGGATCCGAGACTCGTGTGGCCCGGCCTGCGGCCGTCGGTTGAACGCGGCTGAAGGGGATGAGGTGGTCATGGTGGATGAAAAGCTGAAGAACAGGATGCACGCTGCCCTGGATAACGAGCTTGACGCGGCTGCGCGTGATCGACTGATCGCCGAAGTGCTGACCGAGCCCGAGGCCGCGCGCCTGTGGGCCGAGCTACAGCTGGCCGAGGAGACGCTCGAGCAGGCGCCCGAGCTCCTGCCTGTGTTGGAGCCGCGTCGCGGTTTCAGCGGGCGCTTCAGCGCGCGTCTGGCGCAGCGGCGGCGCGAGCGGCCGAGCTGGTTCGGCGCGCTCGCGCTGGGCTTTGGCGCGCTGGTGCCGATCATGGCGCTGGTCGCCAGCGGCGCCGCGTTCCTGGCGCCCCTGGCCGTCGCCTTCGGGCAGCCGACGGCCGCGTTGGCGCTGCAAACCGGGGCCGCGATTTCGTTGCGTGTGTTGAACGGCCTGCTGATGGCCGCGACGACTGTGGCGCGTGTAGCGTTGAGCTCGCCGGTGGTCTGGGCCGGGCTCATCGCGGCCGTGTTCGCGACGTTCTTCTGGATGTTTTGGATGGGGCGGTTGGTGCTGGCGACGGCGCGCCGCCCGGTATAGGAGATGAGGATGTGGCCTAAGTTCTTTTCGAAAGCCATCGCGGCTTTGACCATCGTCCTCACGCTCGGCCTGGCGACGCCGCGCGTCGCGCTGGCCGCCCCGCCGTTCGACGACGTCACGGTCACGCAAGGCGACTACGTGCTGGCCGCGGGCGACACGATCGATGGCGATCTGCTCGTGCTCGGCGGGAACGTCAAGATCGAGGACGGCGCCACGATCACCGGCGACGTGGTGATGTTCGGCGGGTCGGCGACGATCGCGGGCCAGGTGGATGGATCCATCTCGCTCATCGGCGGCAGCCTGGCCCTGGCCGAAACCGCGACCGTCGACGGCGATGTCACGCGCACGGGCGGATCGTTCGACCGCGCCGCCGGCGCCGCGATCTCGGGCTCGGTCACCGAAGCCCCAGGGTTGACCAACTGGCTGCCGCCGTTGCCCGCTATCATCAACGAAACCGCGCCGCCGACCCCGATTGCCGACGATCCCGGACGCGGTCTTTTCGGCTATCTGGTCGCGTTCTTCCAGGCGGGTCTTTGGATCCTGGGCGTGACCGTGCTGTCGCTGGTGGTCGCCGCGTTCTGGCCGGACCAGACCGCGCGGGTGGCCGCCACGATTCGCAGCGCGCCGATGCCGTCCTTCTTCATGGGCCTGCTGACCGGCGTCGCCGTGCCGATCTTGATGGTGATCCTGGTGCTGCTGGCGCTCACGATCTGCCTGTTGCCGGTCAGTCTGGTCGGTTGGGTTGTGATCGGCCTTGGCTACGCCATGGCCTGGTTGTTCGGGTGGATCGCACTCGGCCAACTGGTCGGGCTTCAGCTGTCCAACGCCTTCGGTCTGCGCGGCGTCAACGCCGTGGCGGCAGCGACGGCCGGGACGTTCATCATCAGCGTGCTCGGATATGGGCTTAGCTTTGCGATCGCCTGGATCCCGTGTATCGGCGACACGATCTCCTGGTTCCTTGTTCCCGCGTTCGGCGTCGGGGCGGTCGCGCTCACCCGGTTCGGCACGCAGCCGTACATGCGCGGCGTTCCGCCCAGCGCGCCGCCTTCGGAAGTGCTCGAGCCGCCGCCGGTGGTATAACCGCAGGCAGCCGCCGCGGCGTCGTGTTCCGCCGCGCGGGCTGATGACGCCATGGCCTCAATGCCGACCGCCTGGATATCGCTGCTCGGTCTGACCACAGCGACGCTCGCCTGCGCCGCGTTCGGCGGGCGCGCGGCGCCCGCCACACGACCCGCGGATTTCTCGGTGACGTACAACTGGTACGAGGGCAGTTTGCCGCCGCCCTACCACTACGAGTACACGGTCTCGATCGACGCGGACGGAGCCGGCCAGGTCGTTTACACCCCGAACTATCCCGGAGCCGATGTGCCGACGTGGACCGAGGACTTCACGCTGGACACCGCGCAGCTCGACACGCTCTACGCGCACCTCCGGGATCTGGGCGTCCTGACGACCTCGTGGTCGGAGGCTGACGACATCCCGGTCGGCGGCAGCCATTCCACGTTGACGATCCTGGCCGATGGGCAGACCAGCGAGATCCCGGCGTTTCCGGCGCGAATGATCGAGCAGGCGGACAGCGCCAAGAGCGCCGTGTACACGGCCGTGCCCGCCGAGATCTGGGATCGCCTGGCCGCACAACGCGACCAGTATGTGCAGGAACACCAGGCGCCCTGACGTCGACTTGAAGAACCCGCAAACAAGCCGGCCCGAGCAGTTCGATCGAGTTGCTCGGGCCGGTTGTGTTCAGCCCGCGTGTCTGATGTCCATCACGACAGGGCCGGTGTGCCCAGATTCGGCCCCGGCGCCGATCGGTACATCAAGACCATCAGCCCCATCGTCAGGGCGCCGGAGAGCGCGATGAACAGGGTCCGCCAGTCCTCGAAGTTGAAGAGGAGCATGGCCGCGGCCAGGGTCAGCAAGAGCGCGCCCCAGGTTCGTGAACGGGCCTGTCGGAGCAGCCCGAGCCCGGCGAGCGCGATGCCCGCGACCTGGATCAGGATGCCCGTCGTCAAGACCATCCAGTCGGCCGTGTCTCCGAAAAACTGCCAGCCCATTGCGGTCACCTGGCCGCCGCCGGCAGCGACCAAAAGGAGCAGGCGAAAGGGAAACGACCATTGGCGGCCCGGCAGCAGAAAGACAGCGATCAGCCCCAGCGACACCAGTTGCACGCCGGAGAAGAACAGAGGGAGCAGATCCTCCACATCTCGGTACATGCCGCCCGGCACGCCGGGCGGACGCAGAAAGCTCACAGCCCCAACCAGGATCCAGAGCGCGCCGCCGATCAGGCCGGCGCCGCTCAGCATCCCAACGAGAAACCCGTTCAGGGTCCCACCGATCAACTTGCGTGACACGGTCAAGTCCTCCTCGGCGTGTTGTTCCGCCGCAGTGGTAAAGAAGTCGGGCAAGACGCCCAGCCAAACCCGGATGAGGCCCCACGCTCCGGCGCGCTGATGTGCATCGCGTGCGCAATCGCGGAACACCTGCTGCAGCTCGTCGCCATACGCCTCGCGAAAGCGTTTGGGATAGAACTGCACCAGCGCGGCATAGAGGCGGGTAGAGGTTGTCACCCAGTTCATAGGTCTATAACCCCGGACGCGCGCGGCAGGAGTCTGCGGGCGCGGGCCTGATCGACCAGTTGCGCCAGGCGGAGCGCTTCCGCGCGCACGACCCTGTGGCCCAATTCGGTCAGACGGTAATACCTGCGGCGCTCATCACCCTCTGCGGCGCGCTCACCGGCCTCGGCGATCCAGCCGTCCGCCAGGAGGCGTTTGATCGTGCCATAGAGCGAGCCGGGGCCCAGATGCACCTGGCCAGCGCTCAAAGCCGTCACGTCTTGCATGATGGCGTAGCCGTGCTTCTCGCCGTCGGCCAACGCCAACAGGATATGGAAGGCGGCCGGGGTGAGGGGGAGATCAAAATCAGGTGAGGTCATTCAGTCAAGTCCCGATATATCAACTTTCGATATAATACCAAATCGGATTGTGGTTGTCAAGTTCCATTCGCGTTGGGTGTCCGAAGGCCCAATCCGGGAACAAACGCTGGGTTAGAATCGTTTTGCAACCATGGATCGCATCTTTCGAAGCCTCGTATTAGGCGCCGGCACGGCGATGGTGATGGTCATCGCCGTGTTTGGCGTGATCAGCGTGGCACGTCCGGGGTGGCTCCGGCTGTTGTTCCGGAACCCCGTGGCGATCGCCGTCGACGCGAGCGGCGTCGTCGCGCCGACCGAGGAAGGCGCCCCGACGGCGGAGCCGCTGCCGAGCCCGGGTGCGGCCGGTTTCTGCGGTGCGCCCGAGGAGATGACGCTCGCCATCCTGGGCGTCGACGATCGCATCGGCGACTACAGCATCCCGAGCCGCACCGACGCCCTGATGTTCGCAAACCTGCGCTTCGGTCAGCGCGAAGCCGGCGTCCTGTCGGTGCCGCGCGACTTGTGGGTGGCTCAGGCCAATGTCGACATCACCGGCATCTCCGAGGACCGAATCAACCTGTCGTACGTGTACGGCGAGAACTACGACGTCCCCGGTGGCGGGGCCGGCCAACTCAAAGACACGGTCGCGGGCAACTTTGGTTTTCGCGTCGATCGCTACGTGCTCGTCAACTTCGACGCCTTCGTGCGCTTCGTCGACGCGTTGGGCGGGATCGACGTCGATGTGCCGAAGGCGATCTACGACTCGCAGTTCCCGGCCCAGGAGGGCGATGGCACCATCGTCTTCGAGGTCGAGCCGGGTCTGCAGCACATGGACGGCCTGACGGCGTTGCGCTATGCCCGCACGCGTCACCAAGACAGCGATTACGAACGCATCAAGCGCCAGCAACTCGTCGCGCTGGCGATCCGCGATCGGCTCTTCTCGGGCGATACGCTGACACGGCTGCCGGCCGTGCTCGCCGCACTGCGAGGCTCGGTCCGCACCGATCTGAGCCCCGAGGAGATCGCGATGCTGCTGTGCGCGGGGCCGCAGATCCCGCGCGACTCGATCGAGACCTTTGCGATCGACGGCCCGTATGTGATCCCGTGGACCTCGCCCGGGGGCGGCTCGGTGAGTCTGCCGAATCGCGACGCCATCGCGCCGCTGATCGACGGTTTCCTTGGAAACGCCGCGGCCGATGGAGCCGATGCGCCCTGAGCGCACCAGTACCGACAGCGGAGGGTTCTATGCGACGACACGCCTGGATCTGGCTGGGGATGGCGGTTTCGTTCAACCTGGCCTGCAGCCTGGGGTTGAACGCTGCAACGCCGGTGCCGACACCCGACGCGAGCCTGGTCCGCAGCGATCGACCGCGCCTGGCGGTCCAGGAGGATCCGGCGGCGATCGAGGCGTTAACGGCCGGCCAGCGCGCCTTTGCCTTCGATCTGTACGCGACCCTGCGCACCGAGGATGGCAACCTGATCTTTTCGCCCTACAGTATCGCTGGAGCGTTTGCCCTGGCGCAGGCGGGCGCGCGCGGCGACACGGCGTCTGAGATCGCCACGGTCTTTCATTTCCCGGATGGCGACGTGCTGCACCCAACGTTCAGCGCGCTCGACCAAAGCCTCAGCCGGCCGGCGCCGACGCCTGAGCCGGATCCTTCGGGCACACCGCAGCCCGATCTCGCGTTCCAGTTGCGTGTCGCCAACGCGGCCTGGGGCCAGCGCGGTTATCACTTCGAAACGAGCTACCTCGACTTGCTCGCCGAGCACTACGGCGCCGGTCTGCACGTGGTCGACTTCGCGGACCCGGTCGCCGCAGCCGGTGAGATCAACCGCTGGGTCGCCGATCAGACCGCCGATCGAATCACCGACCTGGTGCCGCCGGAGCAGTTGAATTCTGACACGCGCCTGGCGTTGACGAATGCCGTCTATTTCAAGGCCGGGTGGGCCAATGAGTTCGCGGCCTTGCCCGACCCGCTGTCGTTCACGACCGGGTCGGGTGCGACAATCGACGCGCCGGCGATCCTGAACAGCGGATTTTTCCAATACGCCGCCGTCGACGATGTCCAGATCATCGAGGTGCCGTACGCGGGCGAACGGATCGCGTTCGTGGCGCTGGTGCCCAAGGCGGGCGCGCTCGAGGCGCTCGAGGATCGGCTCACACAAAGCTGGTTCGACGGCGCGTTGTCCGCCCTGACCGACACGGACGTGATCCTGACCATGCCCAGCCTCGACTACGAGAGTCGCTTCGCGCTTGCGCCCGCGCTCCAATCGCTTGGGGTGCAGACGGCCTTCACCTCCGGGGCGGCCGACTTCTCGGGCATCGATGGCACGCACGACCTCTTCATCGGCGCGGTGCTGCATCAGGCCAACATCACGCTGGACGAGACCGGCACCGAGGCCGCCGCGGCCACGGCCTTGATCATGGAGGCCGGCGCTGCGCCGCCGACCACCGAGCCCGTCACGTTGACGATCGATCGGCCCTACCTGTATGTGATCCGAGATCGCGCGACGGGCGCCCTGCTGTTCGTGGGCCGGGTCACGGATCCGACGCACTAGGGCGCCGAAGCGTCCAACCTGCCGCGCAATCAGGCGGTGGGCGGGGCAGTGCGATCCCCGTCCGCCGCTTTTTCGCGCCGGTCCTTCACGGCTTCCCCCATCGGCCTCCAATTCGGGAAACAAGGGCGACAATCCACCGGTTTAGCAGTCGAGTCTGTGAGTTGCTAATTGGGTCTTGACGAGGCCACGTCTTTTGGCTAATATCGGAAGTCGGTCTGGCACTCATGTGGAGTGAGTGCTAATACAACAAAAATCCTCCCAGGAGAACAATTATGTCTATCTCCCTCAAGCCCTTGGGCGACCGCGTCGTAATCGAGCCGATCGAGACTGAAGAAGTCACGGCGGGTGGCATCGTCCTGCCCGAGACGGCCAAAGAGAAGCCGCAGCGTGGCAACGTGATCGCCGCCGGCCCGGGTGGCCGCGACGACTCGGGCAAGCGTGTCGAGCTCGATGTCAAGGTCGGCGATGTCGTCCTGTACGCCAAGTACGCGGGCACCGAGTTCAAGGTCGATGGCAAGAAGCTCCTGATCCTGCGCGAGAGCGACCTGCTGGCCATCGTCGACGACAGCGGCAAGAAGGCCAAGAAATAACCTGGAGGCGGTAAGGGTGGCCCTTGTGGCCGCCTGGGTGGCCACAAGAGCCACCTTTCCCGCCTTGAATGACACGCACACGTAACACGGAGACACCACCATGGCTGCCAAGCAACTCGTTTTCAGCGAAGAAGCCCGCCGCAAGCTGCAGCGCGGCGTCGATACCCTGGCCAACGCCGTCGCCACCACCCTGGGCCCGAAGGGCCGCAACGTCGCGCTCGACAAGAAGTTCGGCGCGC
>JBGAJV010000089.1:0-19874 GCA_044224715.1 Anaerolineales bacterium
GTCTGGTCGGCCGCAACGTGCCGTTCGAGACCGCGCTGCGCGTGGCCGACGAAGTGCTGCGCCAGGGCGTCCAAGGCCTGACCGAGATGATCACGCGGCCTGGCCTGATCAACGTCGACTTCAACAACGTCCGCACCATCATGGCCGGCGCGGGAAACGCGATGATGGCCATCGGTCAGGGCAAGGGCGAGAACAAGGCCGCCGACGCCATTCATCAGGCGCTGCACATGCCACTGCTCGACCTGCCGACCCTGCAGGACGCGCGCGGCGTGCTCCTGCACTTCACCGGCGGCGACGACCTCAGCCTGTTTGAGGTCAGCCAGGCCGGCGAACAGATCCGCAAGGCCGCCCCGGACGCCGACATCGTCTTTGGCGCCTCGATGGATGCTTCGATGCAGGGCAAGGCCCAGGTCATCCTGATCGCGACCGGCTTCACGCAGCGTGCGCCAGAGCCGCGTGGGCTGCCGGTGATCACGGCCGTCCCGACCACCGCGGGGCAGGCCGAACCCGAGGCGGCTGCCGCCCCGGCGCCCGAGCCCGTGGCCGAAGCCAAGCCGGCGCCGCGTGTCAACCTGGCGCAGGCGCTCTTCAGCCAGGCCATGTCGGCCGAGCCCAAAGTCGAAAGCTTTGTCGCCCAGGAAGTTCAAGTCAATCCGAACAACCTCGACATCCCGGCTTTTCTGCGCCGTCGCCGCTCGATCGGCGACCTGAAGGCCTGAGGCCGAGGCACACGGACCGAGGTGACGCATGCCGCTCTCCAGCAATCAGATCGACACGATCGCGAAGCAGGTCTATCGCCAGTTCCCGGAAGTCAAGGGCTCGGCGCCGGCCGTCGCCTCGATGTCGGCCAAGACGCCCGGCGCGGCTGAACGGTTCGTGCTCACGTTCAAGGGCAAAGGCGCCGGACCCGGTGGCCGCACGATCCCGCGCATCGTGCGCGTGGTCACGGACCCCAAGGGCGCCGTGTTGAAGATGAGCACGACGAAGTGACATTGACGATGGATTGCCGATTGAGGACCTATCGGCACTGAGGAAGCGGGATATAGAGATGGTCGCCCATTGGCTTGCACGATTTCGGCACGCGCTGCCGCCCGAAGTAAACGAGGCGCTTGACCAGGCGCAGTTGGCCGTGCTGCGCGAGGTCGTCCGGTTCAACCGGGCGGCCGCCGAAGCCTATCGCGCCGTGCGACCGATGGCCGTGTACTGGTGGATGCCCGTCGCCGGGCTCGGCGTCGGCGTCGTAGCCGGGATCGCCAGCCGGTTGGCCGGCTGAGACAACGTCGAACCGAAGAGGACCGCCATGCTTGACAACGCTTACGTCATCAATCGCACGCCCACCGAACTCATGGAGCGCCAGACCAAGGTGCTCGAGCAATCGGTGATGGCGCACCAGGCCCAACAGGCGCGGATCGAGGAGACGCTCGAATACCTGAAGCTGTCGAACCTCGACCTGGCGCGCGGCCTGGAGAAACACGCCGTCGCGCTCCGCGAAGGCCTCAAGAGCCGCGGGAGCAGCGCCGTGCGCGTGACGGATCTCGAGATCTCGTTCGTGTCGATGTACGTGCTCTTCTTCAAGTGGTGGCTCGCGGCCGCCGTCGCCACGCTGACCATCGCCGCCATCCCGGCCATCATCGCCGGCATCTTGATGCTGTTGGGGATCGTCCACTGGTAAAGTCGACGCCAGCGCTCGATCGACGGAATTCCACAGGACGAATGATGCGGGTTGGCCAGATCGCCAGTCTGCGTCACTCGTCCGTCGTCGTTAGGCGCTAGAATGTCAAGGCCTCGCCCGGCCATTTCAGCGAGATTTAACGACACAGCGGGCGACTGCGTAAAGACGCGCTGAAATCCGCCGCAAGCGGGCGTGATTTCACGCACAACCGACTTCATTTCTTGGTTTGGGCCCTGTAGGATGCAGGGCGTGTCACCGGTCCTCGTGTCATCGCGCGTGATGTTCAGCCGGCTCTTCCTCCCGGTCGGGCTGACGCTTCTTTGCGTCTGGTTCGGCTGGGCGGCCGCGCGCGCCCTGGTGCCGGAGCGCTCGACGCCCACCCCTTTTCCGCTCACCGCCACGCCGACCGGCCTGCCCACAACCGCCACTCAGGTCCTGGTGCTGGTCGTCGACGACCTGAGCGCCGCCCGCCCCGCGCTGGACGGCGTCTGGGTCGTCACGCTCACGCCGGGTTCGGCTGAAAGCAGCTGGGTCGGTTTCGCGGCCGACCTGAGCGTCGATCAGGACACGCTCGCCAACTACTTCACCACGGGTTACGGGATCGGCCGCAGCGCGCAGGACGGCGCGCTGCTCGTCGAGGCCGGGCTGCGTCGGTTGACCGCCGGCGCCGTCGCCCCTCTCTATCGGGTCATCGTCGACCATGCTTTATTAGCCGGCGTCGTCGATCGACTCGGCGGCGTCACCGTGGTCGACCAGACGCTCAACGGCGCCCAGACGCTGGCCACGTACGACGCGATCGGCGCCAGCGGTCCCGACGCGCGTTTGTCGTTCCAGGCCGCGCTGCTTGCGGCGATCGAGACCCGGCTCCAGGTGACGCCGAGCGCCGAGATCAGCGCTTATCTGGCCGAGCAGGCCACAACGTACAATCTCGACGCCGCCCAGGTCACCGGTTGGCTGACGGGCGGCATCTTCCCAGACCATCCTCAACTCGCGACCACCCAGGCCGCTCGCTAACGATCGCTGGAACGAAGACACCGGGAGTGCGAATGACGAGTCTCGATCCTTGAGACTCGCCGTTCGCGCTCCCGGTGTCTATGCTGCTTTCATTCGCACTCCCGGTGTCGTCTGTGCTGCGTTCGTTCGCACTCCCGGTGTCTTGTACAATCGCGGTCAGGGAGAGGGCCGAACCATGAAACACACCTATCGCTACGATCACCTGACCTGGAAAGAGATCCGCGACGCCGTGGCGCGCGAGCCGCAGCCCGTCGTCATCATCCCGATCGGGGCCGTCGAGGATCACGGTCCGCATATGGCCCTATCGACCGACAACGACATCCTCGAGGGCGTGCTGGCCGAATGCGGCCGCCGCGCCCAGGGCGATCTGTTGCTCCTACCGACGATCCCCTTTGGCCTCGACGAGCATCACATGGACTTCCCGGGCACCATCGCCGTGGACATCCAGACCACCCTCGCCTATCTCACGCAGGTCGCCGTCTCGGTCGCGCGCCACGGGTTCACGCACATCCTGATCGTCAACGGCCACGGCAGCAATGCCAGCATCTGCGATCTGGCCGCGCGCGATTGCGTGATCAAGACCGGCATGATCTGCGCGAGCACGACGGTCAACGCCGCGGTGGATCCCAGCCTCGTGCGCGACGTGCTCGACGCCGAGCGGCGCGGGGGGCCGGGTTCGGTCGGCCATGCCTGCGAGTACGAGACGGCAATGATGCTTCATCTGCACCCGGAGCGCGTCGATATGGCCCAGGCGAAGCGCGACGTCGGGCAGTTGAAACTCAAGTACTTCAACTGGGACCATCCCGAGCCGTCCGCCTACGCGTGGCAGGATTGGTGGAGCCGTTTCTCGGCCGAGGGGATCGCGGGCGATGCGTCAGTCGCGACTGCGGAGTTCGGTCGGCGCATGTTCGACGTGACGGCCGATCGATTTGTGGAGCTGGTCCGCGAATTCCGCACCATTCCGGTGCGCCCGCGGCGCGATCATCATTGATCGCTCACGGCACGGTGGCCAGGTCGTATAGCGCGTAGCTGCCAAAGACGGCCTGCGGTTCACGTCCGACAACCCACGTGTCGTAGATTCCGGTCCAGGCCCCAAACGGCCCGATCAAGACATACTGGTCGCCGGGCGCCGACTTGGTGAACTCGCCCGCCGGTGGCCGGACGTGTTGATCCTGGATGTAGATCGTGACCCGATTGAGCGTCTCCTGCGCGGGGTAGTTGAAGCGCGGCGTCGCGTCGATGGCCAGCGGCCATTCCCAGGTGTCGACCACGGCATCCGCCGACACCTGCGTCTTCAGGTAAGCGCGCATCGCCTCGAACCCATCGTCCTTGGCGCGTGCCAGCTCCCAGGCGAACGGCACAAAGCCCGTCAGCGTCAGCGCCCCTACGGTCGCCGCGACCGCGCCACGACGCAACCAACGTGTCCCGGCGGCAACGTGATCGGCGCCGCGCCAAAGATCGCGCAGCAGACCGGCCAGCGGGAGAGTCGTCAGCGTGAGCGGATAGAATGCATAGCGCGCCCACCCGATTGAGAGCAACACGAACCACACCAGCGCCGTCACCGGAAATACCAGCGTCGCCAGGGCCGCCTGGCCCGATCCGTCGCGGCGGAGCGCGCGGAACGCCATCCAGACGAGCGCCGGGATCCCCCACCAGAAATACCCGGTGCGCCACATAACGCCCAGCGCCGCACGCCAGTGCTGCGGGTCGAACGTCAAGACGTGGATGAGCGCGGTTTCACGCAGGAGCGCCGACTGCGCCGCGAACCCGTCGGGCCCGAGCGCAATGAACTGCACCCCGCCCCACGCGCTGCTGACTAACACGTACGCGCCGAGTGGCAGAAGAAACGCGGCGACCATCCGCCGACGATGCAGCCACCACGACAGAAGCGCAAACAGACACCAGCTCGGACCGAACACCAGCGCCATCTGGCTTTTCGTCAGCCCAGCCAACCCGAAGCTCAGGCCCGCCGCCCAGATCCACGGGTTGCGCCAGCCGGCCTCCGATGGCGCCGCCAGCCACAGGTTGAGCCCGACGAGATACCACGCCAACGCGGCGACTTCGCCCAGAAACTGACGCGCCATCGGCAGGAAGCTGGCGGACGACTCGGCCGAACCCAACAGAAGCAACAGAACGGCCAGCTGCGCGACCGGGGCAGAGTCGAACAGTCGTCGCGCCAGGGTGTACGCCGCGGCGACGGCCACCAGACCATACAGCGCCGAGATCAGACGGACCGAGTCGACCGTCTTCCCGAGTGCCTCGAACGTCAGCACCGCCGGCAGGATCACGGTCGGGCCGGTTTGTATCGCCGTCGCGAACGGCCGAAAGCCGTCGGCAGAGTCGAGGCCATACCGCCCCGTCTCCGCCAACGAACGCACGGCGCCCCAATTGAGGCCTTCGTCGAGCCAGGGCGACGGATAGACGCGCAACGCGACAACGGTCAACGCCAATACCGCGGTCATCAGCCCAAACACGATCAGCCGCTCGCGCAGCCGGTCGGACCGGCCGGGCGGCATTCGCGATGACGCGTGGTCAACAGCCCCGACTGAGGAAGTCATGAACCACTCGACCGAGCGGAGGAGGCGAGGAGCGCCGCGTTGACCCACCAGGGGCCGGCCGTCGAGCCGATCGCGTCGATCTCACGCGCGGCGCCGGAGTCCACGAGGGCAGCGAAGGCCGTCTGCAGATCGGCCTTCGGCCAGTGCAGCAGCTTGAGCGCCTGGGCCGGCGTCGCGGCGCCGACCGATGCGAGATACAGGTCGAGGATCCTGGCTCGCGCGTCACGCCGCGTGATCTTCTCGGCTCGAGCGGCGAGTTTTGGCCAGACGTTGGTGACGCTATCGTAGATGAACGCGTAGCGCCACGCGCCCGCTTCGGCCACGCCGACCGGCGCAATCAGCCAGTTCGTCTGAAGCTCGGTGAGGGCCCGTTCGAACCGCGTGTTCGACTCGCGCGACGTCATCCCGGCTTCACGCCGCAATGCGATGGTGTGCTGCCGGCCCTTGTCGAGCACGACCTCGAACAAACGGAACGCCTCGCGTGACAGCGTGCCGGCGCGATAAAGGGTTTCGGCGTCGTCACGTGGGTCGCCGAAGTTCTCGCTCAACGCGTAGAAGTATGGGGCCACGTCGGGCGCGACAAGCGTGGCTTTGCCCCGCAGCAGCTTGGCGTAGTGCCAGACACCTGTGCCCAGCAGCGAGTCCTTCCAACCCCACGTCATGTGACCCGGGTCGTCGTGGGCGCTGGCCACTGGTCGATCACCGGCGACGGCCGCCCACAGGCTGGGCAGCTCAACACCCTGGATCGGCCAGAAATAGGCAAATCCGCGCTCCAACACGAAGGACACTGCGGCTTCAGGGGTTTTGACGCGCCGGGCCGGCGCCCAATGGTAGGTGACCGAGCGGTAGGTTTTGAGCGCGCCCGGCGTCAGAGTGGACGTCTTCATCGAGGGTGGAGCATAGCCGGGCATCCGGTAAAATTCAACCCGGTGGCTTCTCGGAACCTGCTCCCCGTATTCGTGCGGATGGCCCTGGGTCTGATCGTCGGCCTCGGTCTGTGGCCGGCCGCATCGACCCAAGGCCAATCCGGCCCGGTGATCGACACATCGCCGGTGCCCGAGTATCGGTTTGGCGATCCGTTGACCTTCACGCTGACGGCGCATGCGGCAAAGGACATCGTCCGCGTGAACCTGTATGTGCGCGCCCAGGACGATGCCCGGACGTTCACGGGTCTGGCCCGGTTTGCAAGCGGCACAACGGTCGAAGGAGTCTACACGTTTGATCCGGCGCAACGGGCGTTGAGCGCCTTCACCCCGGTGACGTTCTGGTGGGAGGTGGCGGACAGCGACGGCAATCTGGCGCGGACCGATCCGGCGACGTTCGTGTACGCCGACAATCGCTTCGACTGGCAGACGCTCGAGACGTCTGACGCGCGGCTGGCCGTGCACTGGTACGCCGGCGACGCGGCGCTGGGTCAGGCGGCGCTCGACGCGGCCCTCAGCGGGTACGCCGGCGCTCGAGGCGTGTTGCCGGGCGCGCAGTTGGAGCGGGCCGACGTCTACGTCTATGCCTCGGACAAAGACGCGCGCGCGGCGCTCGATTCGGCCGGCCCATTTTGGGCCAGCGGGTTTGCCAACCCGGCGGGCCATAGCGCCATCGTGATCGCGGACCCGGCGACCCCGGAAGCGCTCAGCCGTCTGGCGCGCGACATCCCGCATGAAATGATGCACCTCGTCGCGGCACAATCCAGCGATGGCCGCATGTCGGGCGTGCCCGCCTGGTTCAACGAAGGCCTGGCGCAGTTGAACGAGCCGACGCCGAACGCCGATGCTGCAGCGCTGCTCACCAACGCGCGCGGCAACGGCGAGTTGCGCGCCCTGGCGGATTATTGCGGGCCGTTCCCGAGCGACCCGGCCGAGGCGCGGCTGGCTTACGCGCACAGCGCCGCCGTCGTGCGCCACATCCGCAACCAGTACGGCGCGCCGAAGCTGGCCGAGTTGCTGAGCGCCTACGCGAGCGGCCTCTCCTGCGAAGCGGGCGTTCAGCAGACGCTTGGGCTGACGTTGGCCGGGCTCGACCAGGCCTGGCAGGCTGGGCCGGCCGTGGCCCCGGGTCTGGGCCTGAGCGACTCGGCCAGCGGCTGGCTGGTGCTGGCGTTCCTCGTGGTGGTGGTGTCGCCGGCGTTGCTCCTGGTCAGCCTTGGCGCGACGCGACCCGTCAAAGCCGGCGAACCGCGATGATAGAATCGTCGCCATGGCAGACACCTCGTCGGCCCGGCTGCATGCCATGATCTCCGGCACCGTCCAAGGCGTGGGCTTTCGCTATACGACCCGCGACGTGGCGCGCCGCCTCAGCCTGACCGGCTGGGTGCGCAATCGCGTGTCGGGCGACGTCGAGGTCGTCGCCGAGGGCGATCGCGAGGCGCTCGAACAACTGCGCGCGTTCTTGAGCCGCGGACCCAGCGGCGCCAACGTGACTCGGGTGGATGCCTCGTGGGGCGCCGCCACCGGTGAGTTCACGTCGTTCACCGTCACGGGCTGACCGCCCGTCTTTGCAGGTAACCGTGAACCTTCGCACCAACCCCAACGGCGTCGCCTGGACCGTCATCGTCACTGCCTTCTGCTTTTTCCTGGCGATCGTCGGGACCATCGGCTACAGCGGATACTGGTGGCTCACCGACTCAACGGTCGAGCAGGACATCGCCCTGACCGGGCACAACGTCGCCGTCCAACGACCCAACCGACTGCAATCCGAGGTGAACGTGACGACCGTCCCCGTGCAGTCGCGGATCATGACGGACAGCACGTTGACCAGTCAGGGCCAGCTGGCCTTCCTGGCGCCGCATGGCATGGGCGGAGACGACGGCCAGGCGCCGCTGGCCGTGATCACGCTGTTCGAGAACACGAGCGTTGAAATCGTCAGCGCCGTCGTCCCGCGTTTTCCGTCGATGAACCCGAACCCGAACCTGATCGTCCTCAAGGTGACGACAGGGCGGATCCGGGTGACCACCAGCGTCAACCCGTCTCGCCAGACGATCATCCAGGTGATGACGCCGTCGAGCGCGCTCGGCACGACCGAGATCTCACAGCCCGGCAGCAGCGTGTCGGTCGAGGTCGGCGCGGCCCGAACCCGGACGACGGTGCGCGAAGGAGCGGCGCTCTTGCTCGGCGCCAATGGGCAGTTGCCCCTGCTCTCGGACGAGAGCGGCGAGATCCGCGCGGACGGACGCGTCGACGGCCCGACCAAGAACGAGCAGAACCTGGTGGCCAACGGCGACTTCGCCAACCCACTCGAGGGAACGTGGCAGGTCAACGCCCCGACGCCCGGCTCGGGCGACGCGCCAGCGACGGTATCGGTCGTCACCAGCAGCACGGGCCTGCCGGCGGTTCGCTTTCAGGGCCGGTCGTTCGACTACAACGACGCGAGCATCCGGCAGGATCTCAACCTCAACGTAAGCGATTTCACGTCGCTGCGTCTGCAGGTCGACGTCTTGATCCATAGCCAGGATCTCTACAACTGCGGCGACAAGGGCACGGAATGTCCGATCATGCTCCGCCTGGTCTATCTGGACCGCGACGGCAACCAGCAACAGTGGATCCAGGGGTTCTTCGCGCTATACAGCTCGAGCGTCGGGAAGACGTACTGCGCCGACTGCGCCCTGCCCCGGCCGGAGCATGAGCAGTTGCGCACCAATGAGTGGACCAACTGGCAATCGCCAGAGCTTCTGGAGACGCTGCGCAGCGTCAACCGGCCGATGAGTGTGTTGCTGTACGTCGAGGTGACCGCCTCGGGTCACCGCTTCGACAGCGAGGTCAGCCAGATTCAACTGCTGGCCACCGAGTAGCCCGCGCGTTCACCCAATCGCAGCGCCACGCCAGAGACGCGTCCGGCCGATGCCCACCACGAGCCGGCCGGGCCGTCGGTGAACGCCGCGCCGACGCCCGCCAACGCCTGCAGTTGATCGACGAAACGCGCGCACTGTTCGGCGCGCACCGGCTCGGGCTCGGCGGCATCCACAGGGCCAAACCCGGTGACGATCAAGAGGTGTTCGGGCCACGCGCGCCGTGCCAGCCACGGGCGCAGCCCTCCAGTCTCAGCCAGGATCTCATGCGTGTCGCGCCAGTGGGCGCGGACACCGATCCAATCGGCTCGAGCTGCCGTCGCTGCGGACGATGCCCACGCCTCTTCAGTCGAGCCGCCGAGTCGCCGCGCCATCCAGCTCGGCGCCAGGCCGGGCCAGCCCAAACGGATCTCGGGGAACAGGCGTCGCAAGACGTCGCCGGTCTGCAACCACCAGTCGGCGAAAGCATCGACCGTCGACCAACACACGCCCCACCCGCCGCGCGGCAGATTGGGTTCAGGGCAGAGCTCGAGCGCGCGCACCCCGGTGCGATACCACGCGCCCAACGAGGTCGCAATCCCGGTCACGAACTCCAGGGGCTGCATCTTGCGTTGCGTCGACGGGCTCGCGCAGAGGATGACCGTGGTGGCCGGCGCTTGTTCGGCCAACACGCGCGGCAGCAAGGCGCTCAGACCGACAGGGACGCGTACCGCCGTGGCGCGCCCGGCGGTGAGCGCCGCCAGCTGCGCGATACCGGCATCGGCCGACAGGGTGGCCCCGATCGCCGTCTCGCGCGTCGACCACCACCGCGGCCAGATCTCGGGCGTCGAGCGGCGTGCCCAGGCATCGGCCAGCGCAACGGGCGCGTCCACCAGCAGGCGATCGACATGAAGCCGCGGAAAGCGGGCCGCGAACCAGCCCAGCCATGGTTCGGCCGACTCTGGCCCAACTACCGTGATGTGTTGGCGTGGGAAACCGTAACGCGCCGCAGCTTCGGGGTCGGATGTCACCAAAGCGTCGGGCGCGCACAACGCAGCGGCCGCGCGCCAATCGGCGGCGGCATCCACGGGAACGAACAACACAACGGGCACATCCATATTCATGCGATCACTGTCGGTATAGACGTATCACACGTCGACGATGACACGGCCCAGGCGGTCGTCTTGCTTCGAGACAATCACGACCGACGCCTCTGATGATTGGCAGACGCGCCCAGACGATTCAAGGGCATCGCGTCGCGCGAGATGGCGCCGAGATACGCCAGGGTTCCGCGTGATCCGCGACAGCCGTGTACGTGTTCAGGCCTCAATCAAGAGGCGGCGGGCACCTCGCCGGTGCACATGCGCGCTGTCGGGTCCGAACGGCCGTCGATCGTCCAATGATACAATGAGCCGCGACAGAGCCGTCCCTACATTCCCATGGCAGATGGCGTCCGGTCTATCCGCAACCATCTCCCATCAGCATCCATGAGGAGCACTGGAACATGAGAAAGAAAGTCACCGTCGTCGGCGCCGGCAACGTGGGCGCTTCGTGCGCGCTCTGGCTCGCCCAGCGCGGCATCTGCGACATCGTCCTGGTGGACGCCGAGATCGCCAAAACGGCGCCCGTCGGCAAGTCGCTCGACCTGCTGCAGGCCGCCCCGATCGTCGGCTACAACGCCCGCATCGTCGGCACGGCCAACGGGTCGTACGAGGGCACCGAGAACTCCGACGTGATCGTGATCACGGCCGGTTTCCCGCGCAAGCCCGGCATGAGCCGCGAGGACCTGGTCAGCGCCAACCAGGGCATCATCACCGACGTGCTGGCCAAGGCCCTGCCCAAGTCGCCGAACGCCTACATCGTCGTCGTCACCAACCCGCTCGACTCGATGACGTACCTGGCCTACAAGCTCTCGGGGCTGCCCAAGCACCGCGTCATGGGCCAGGCCGGCATCCTCGATAGCGCCCGCATGGCGGCGTTCATCGCGCTTGAGATGAACGTCTCGATCGAGAACGTCCAGACCGTCGTGCTCGGCGGCCACGGCGACGAGATGGTGCCTCTGACCCGTTACTCGACCGTCTTCGGGCGCCCGATCACCGAATGGCTCTCGGCCGAGAAGGTCAACGCCATCGTCGATCGCACGCGCAAGGGCGGCGGCGAGATCGTCAACCTGCTTGGCACGTCGGCCTACTACGCGCCGGGCGCCGCTGCCGCGCGCATGGCTGAGGCCATCCTGCTCGACAGCAAGCTCATCGTCCCGGCCTCGGCCTACCTTGAAGGCGAGTTTGGCTACAACGACATCTACTTCGGCGTGCCGGTCAAGCTCGGCGCCGGCGGCGTGGAGGAGATCCTCCAGTTCCCGCTCACCGACGACGAGAAGGCCATGGCCGACAAGTCGATCAAGCTCATCCGCGAGACGATGAGCGCGCTGAAGTTCTAAGCCCGCAGCCGGCGGATCGCCGACCGCGATCCGTTGACGAACGACGAAGGACGGATGACGAAGGGTGCGCTGCGGCGGACCGCGTCGTTCGTCCTTCGTCGTTCGTCCGGCAAAGAGCGAAACGCATGCCGATCGATGTCCCGGGCGTGGTGATCGCCCACAACGGCCAATACCTCCTGGTGTACGGGAGCGAAGCGAACGCGCTGGGCGTGCCGACCCTCGCGGCGCCGGTATCCCTCTGGCCGGGCTATCGTCTGTGGGAGGCGCCGACCTACTTCCTCCCGAACCTCATCGTCGACGACATCGGGCAGGAGTTCGAACCGCCCGAGTCGTATCAGTGGCTCGAAGAACGCGGCGACCTCTTCCCGCGCTCCGAAGCGTACGGCCGCCTGATCGACGGGTCCGAGAAAGGCTTTGTGGTCAAGGCCATGGACCTGACGGATCTGCGCGTCTTTGCCGCGAATTCGCCGGATGGTCCGTTTCTGCCGATCGCCCTGGCGATCGAAGCCGAGGCCGTGCCCGATAACCTCGCCGTTGTGCCGGTGCCTGCGCCGGCGCCGATCGTGGCGCGCGCCCTGCCCGCCTATCGGATCGCTCCGGGGACGTTCGGCGCCGTCGGCGCCGCGCTGCTCAACCACCTGCTGGCCCACAAGCGCCGCGACTTTCGGCTGACGTTCGACGAGCTGGATGACATGCTCGGCCCCGATGCGTGAAGCGGCCAACGGGCTCCGAAAACAAGAACGCGCCGGGTCTCCCCGGCGCGTTCTGATTCACGCTTCCAGCGCGCGTCCTACTTCCGGAGCGATGGCAGGAACAACTGGGTCTGGCCGTACTCGTACGCGCCGATATCGCACACGCCGTACATCGGGCGATACACGCGGCGTTGGTCAAAGGCGGGGCAGCCGACGTTTGTGCCCGCATTGATCATTTGCGAGCCCAGGAGCAGCGGCCGCGTGATCGCGGTGCCGCCGGTGGTGGGCAGATCGTCGAGGAAGGGATCGATGGCGGTGAGGTTGCCATTCACCCCGTGGACCAGCCCGCAGGCGGTGGTGTCGTCTTCGATCAGATTGTGCGACGATCCCGCGGCGATGAAACTCCCGCCGGCGTTGATGCAATCTCCGCCGCTGACGCTGTTGGCGATCAAGGTGTTGATCAGTCGCGGCGCGCTGCCCGAGTTGTACAGGTTGCCGCCCGACGCGGCGTTGCCGGCGTTGTTGCTAAACGTGACGTTGGTCAGGTAAGGGTTGCTATTGGCGTTGAACAGTCCGCCGCCGATCCCGCCGACGTTGTGGCTGAAGGTGACGTTGGTCAGCGTGACGTTGCTGCCGGCGTCGTTCTGCATGCCACCGCCGAAAGTGCCGAAGTTGCCGATCACGCCGACGTTGGTCAACGTCGCGCTCGTATCGGTGTTGAGCATGCCGCCCCCGCCGACCGCCGAATTGCCCCGCAGCAGTAGATTGGCGAAATCCACGTACGTGTGATTGTTATAGATGCCGCCGCCGACGTTGTTGGGCGCCGTGCCGTTGGCGTTCCCGGCCGTGACGATGAACCCGTCGAACGTGCCGAAGATCCCGCCGGCCGCCGTCACGACGTGATAGGCGTTGTCGGTGCCGGCGATGTCGGTGTAGGTCTCGGCGACGTGATTGCCGTCGCCGTTGACGTCGTTTTGGGCCAGATCGCCGCTCAGGATCGACGAGTTGACCGCCGGGTTTCGTTGGCTCAGCGACGTCTCGGTTCCGGCGAAACCGCCGTAGACGTCGACCAGGTCCTTGAGCACGAAGGAGGCCGTGCGCACATCCGGCGCGCCGGTTCGCGCGTCGTCCGGGTAGTACACGCCGTCGGCGACCCAGATCTCGGTGCCGCGGGTCGCATACGCCAGCGCATCCTGGAGCGACGTCATAGCGAGCGGCCAGGTCAAACCGGTTTGCTCGCCCGTTACGGTCGCGTCCACGTACAGGCGCGGAATGAACTCGAAAGCGCCGATGTCACAAGCGGCCGCGCCGGCTGCGTCGCCGTCGACCGGTCGAACCACGCCACGCTGGTCGTTGGTCACGCAGGTCGCGTTGTCACCAGCGTCGATGGCGGGCGAGCCCGGGAGCGGCGGCCGGACGAATGAACTAAAGCCGTTCGCCTGCAGATCGCCGAGCAACGCCGACGTGGCGTTCAGGTCGCTGGGCTGGGTGAGCGGGGTCTCGCAGCTGCTGTCGCTGCTCAGGTTATGGCCGCCCGACGAGAAGGCCTGGCCCCCGACGCAGTTGCCGGGCACGTTGTTGGACAGGATCGTGTTCGACAGGGTCGCCGACCCGAACACCGCGATACCGCCGGCGCTGGTGATGGCGCCCGAGTTGTTGCTGAGGGTCACGTTGTTGGCCGATAGCGTGCCCAGTGAGGCGATACCGCCCGTGGCAGTGGACGAGGTGTTGTTGCTGACCAGCGTGCTCTCGAGGATCAAGTCGGCCAGGCCATAGATCCCGGCGCCGTCGACGGTCGACGTGTTGGAGATGACCGAGCTCAGGCTCACCATGAGCGTGCGATTGGTGAAGATCCCACCGCCCGACCGCGCGTGGTTGTCGATCACGTTCGACAACGACAGCCAGGCCGAACCGGTGCCGGCGCCGCAGCCCACACAGATCCCGCCGCCCGCCGAGTCCGCCGTGTTTCCCAGGGCGTTGTTCTGAGTCACGGTCGTCTGCATCAGGATCAGACGACCGTTTGTGCGGATCCCGGCGCCGGGCTCGTCCACAGTAAGGCCGTCGCGCACGGTCACAAACGACAGTTCCAGCCTGGCGCCAGAGCCGTGCACATCGAGGACCCGATCGCCGAAACCGCCGCTCAAGATGGTGTGTCCGAACGGCATGCCCTGAATGCTGACCGTGCCGCCGGCCGTGACGTCGAGATCACCGGTCGCGTTGGCGTCTTCGGTCGTCCCGGCGATGCCAAGCGTATACGTCGCATCGGCAAGCAGGATCCGGTCGACATCCACGGCGGTGCCGGCCGGACACGCATCCACGGCGGCGTTGGCGTTCGCGGCCTGGATGGCTTCGCGCAGCGAGCAATCGCCGTCGGCGTTGAGCTCGTCGACCGTGGTCGTCACCGTGATCGTGACATCGGCGGCCGCGGCCGGAGCGACGCCGATCGCGCTCGCCGTCAGGGCCAGCGCCAGGCCGGCGCTGGCACAGCGGCGCCACAGATCATGGCGTGTGAAAAGGATCAATCCGTTGAGTTTCATCGAACGTCTCCCGTGGGATCGTCGCCCGTCGGTTCGGCGGACGGAGCGTCTTGCATCGTCTCTTCCGTGACGGTCAGGATCCGCCAAAGCTCGTCCGGGGTCCGGAATCCGATATTGCGGGCGCCATCGACCGAACGCAATGTGCCCCGCCACTCGCCGGGCGGAGCCAGGCGGCTTGGCTCACGCCAGATGCGGATCACGTATACGGCGCTGCGACGGGGGTCAACCATGCGTCGATTGTGACGGGGAGGCGTCCCAAATTCGTCCTCGGCGCGACCGGGGAGGCGTTGCCGGCGGCTTTCGATTATGTGTGCTCGTAGGGGGATCCGTCGTCGCCGAGTAGCGCGCGGAGCTCGGCCGCCAGCAGTGTGTCGCCGGCGAAGTTTGGGATGCCGGCCAGGCGCGCCTCAAGCCGGTGCACCGCGATCGACCAGGGCCAGCAGTCTGCGTCGCTCATCACACGGGCTTGATGCAGCAACGGCAAGGCCCGTGTCGGATCGACCGCGCGCGAACTGGCCTGCAGCACGAGAGCTTCGACGATCAGGGCCTGATCGGCACAGGTCCGCGCCAGGAGTAACGCCCGATCGGCGTCGGCGTCGGCGGCGGCGTCGCACCCATCGCGCTGAGCCTGAACCGCGCGTGCGAACAGCGCGCGGATCAACACGGGCACTTCGCCGACACAGTCGGCCTCGGCGATCGCGGCCTCGAGCTCAGGCGTGTGATCGCCCGGTTCGGCGCCGAGCATGCTCGTTTGCAGCGCCTGGACCCGCGTGGCAAGCATGAACGACGGCACCTGGGTTTGCTCGGCGGCCAGGCTGGCGCGCGCCAACGCAGCCCGTGAAGCCTCGAGGTCACCTAAGAGCCGCCACATCTCGCCTTGCAGCGTGGCCGTGGCGATCACGACCGGCTGGATATCGGCGAATGTCCGCTCGATCGCGCGCAGGGTCAGGCCCGGGCGAGCGCCGTCGCGTCGCGCCAGATACGCCGCGACCTGATAGGTCTGAAACAGCGCCTGGCCGTAGCGCGTTCCAAGCTGCGTGGTGAGCTCGAGCCCCCGTTGGAAGTCGCCGATTGCCGCGTTCGTGTCGCCGCGGCGCAGGTACGCACTGCCCCGACCGGCGAACTTCGCCCACAGGCCGGGTCGGTACGACTGCCCGACCACCTCGATCGCTCGCGTGTACAGCCCGATCGAGTCGGCGTAGCGACCGCGGTTCAGCGCGATCTGGCCCAGCATGGTCAACGACGCGGACTCCAGCCGGCGCAGCCCGGCCGCGCGCGTCTGCGTCGCCGTGCGTTCGAGCACGTCGACGGCCCTTGAGTACTCGCGCGTGAAGACCAGGGCAGTCCCCAGATGGTTCAGGGTCTGCGCATACAACACAGTGCGGATTTGCCCCGTCGCTTCGAGTTGAACGCGGGCCTGATCGAGATCGACGACGGCCGCGCGAGTCTCGCCGAGCATCATGCGACAGATCCCGCACAGATTGCGCCCTTCGGCCTCTCGTGCCAGGTCGCCGCAGGTCTGAGCGATCGCCACGGCTTCGAGCGCACTGGCAAGGCCGGTCGCCCAGTCATCGCGGGTCGAGAGGATGAAGGCCTTGAGTGTCAACGCTTTGCAGGCCAGTGTCGGAAACTCGCGGGCGGCCGGCAGGGCCGCTTCGATCAACGCAAGCGCCGGGCCGGTTCGGCCCTCGTAGTGCGCCAGCGTCGCCCGCAGGATCGCGGCCTGCGCCTGGATCTCACGCTCCGCGCGTCCAATGCCTTGCGGTCGATCGAGCACACCGTCGAGCAGCACGCGCGCCTCGTCGAATGCCGCCAGATCGACCAACGCCTCGGCCCGCCGCATCCAATACGGTAGCGCCCGAACCGGCTGCCCGCCGGATTCGAGGTGACGCGCGATGCGTCCGGCCTGGCCCCGCTCGTCGCCGTACAGGTCCGACAACGCCCCCGCCGCGTCGAGATGCAGGCGACCGGCGCGTTCGCCGTCGATCGCGGCAGCCAACACGTCATGGGTCAACTGATGGCTGAACGCATAGTCGTGGGGCTCTCCCGGGCCGGCCGACGAGAGCAATCGTCGGGCCAGGAGCAGATCGAGTGCGGCTTCGAGCCGCCCTGTCGGCCAGGCCAGAACCCGCTCGAGCTCGGTCTGCAGAAACGCCGGACCCAGGATCGCCGCGGCTTCCAGAGCGGCGCGGGCTTCGGCCGGCAAGCGATCCAGACGGCTGCGGAGCGCTTCTCGCAGCCCAAGCGGCGACCGAACCGTGGTCGCGGAACCCCAGGCGTCGATCAGGCTTTCCAGCGCCTCCCGCAACAACAGGGGCGATCCCTGTGCAAATGCCGTCAACTCCGCGACAAGGGCCGCGTCGAGGCGCGTCGGATCCAGCGCGCGCTCGAGCAACGCCAGCGTTTCGTCGGCCGTGAACGGCTCCAATACGAGGTCAACGGCGCGGCGCCGGCGGCGCAGATCGCGCTTGAGAGCAGACAGGCGCTCGACGGCGGGTTCGGATCGGTGCGTGGCCAGCACCAGCAGCCCGGAGGTCGGCCCGGCCGCGGCCAGGTCGTCCAGCAGGTCGAGCGACTGGCGATCCGCCCAATGGAGATCCTCCAAGACGAGGACCAGTGGATCGGGCTTCGCCAGCTGCAACATGACCTGACGCAGAGCGCGCCGCAGCTCGGCCGCATCGGGCTGCGACGGGGCCAGCAGACCCGGGCGCAACAGGCCGAGATCCGGCGCCACCGGCAGGAGCACGTTGAGCAACTCGGCCGGAAAGTCGCTGCGATGCGCGATGATCGGGGCTGCCAGAGTCAGGATCTGTTGCCAGGGGCCATACGGCTGCGCGGCCTCGGCTTCCGCTGTCGGATGGCAAGCGCCCCAAAACACCGGCTTCCGCTCGCCCTCCGACCTCGCGTGCAGGGCTTCGCGCACGAGCGCGGTCTTCCCGGAGCCAGCGTCGCCGGAGATGAACAGGGTGGCGCCCTGGCCGCGCGCGACGTCGGCGACGGCGGCCTGGATCTGCCGGAGCTCCCGCTGGCGGCCCACGAATGTGCCGGGTGACGACGCGTCCTCCCGCCGCGCCGCGGCACGGACGCGGTTGTGCACCAGGTCCGCATAGAGCGCCATCGTCTCCGGCAGCGGCGTCGTTTGAAGCTCCGTCGCGAGGCTGGCCGCGAGCGCTTCATACGTCGCAACGGCGGCCTGCCGGTTGCCCGATAAGGCCTCGAGCGTCATCTTGAGCCGCACGGACTCTTCATCCCACGGATCTTGCCCGAGCAACGCCCGCGCCCAAACCAGGCCGCGGGCATGGGCGCCGTCATCCAGGGCGCGCGTGGCCAGGGTTTTGAGGATCGCCGCGTGCCGCTGGCGCACCTGCTCCCGGCGCGCCAGGATCACGTCGTCCTCGGAGAGCTCGCGGGCCAGGTCGCCGCGATACAGGGCTGCGGCGGCGTCGAGCGTCGCCGGAACCTCGGCCGCGGCCTCGAAGGCCTCCAAATCGGACCAGCCATTTGGCCCGGGCGCCCAGATCACCTCGCGGGTGCTGACCGCCAACCACCCCTGGGCCGGCTCGGGCAGCGACGACCGCAGCAGGTAAAGGTGGCGCCGCAGATTCGCCAACGCATCGGCTTCGCTGACGTCCGGCCAAAGCGCGAACGCCAGCGGCTGACGCGGCAGCGGTCGGCCTGGTTGGAGCGCGAGTCGGACCCACAGCCGCAACACGCGCTCGCGGCGCGGCAATTCGATGGCGTGACCGTCCCACTCCAGACGGAGATCGCCCAGCAGAAAGACGCGCAGCAGGGGTGTTGAAGCACTCATGTGACGCACGCAACGCAGGTCATCTTCAGACGCCATCGGCATCAGCCGAACCACCGCGCGGATTTTACCTAAACCCTGCGTGATATACTTCCCGTCCGCCTCGCAAAGGCCCTTTTCAGGTCGCCCGGTCGCATCAACGCGTTCGGGCTTGCGGGGGAGCAAATATGGAAAAAGTCGTCCTGAAATATCGCAACCAGCAGTGGGAACTGCCGGCCGGCATGACCGCGCGCGACGCGATCAAAAAGACCGGGCTACATCCCGAATCGGTGCTCATCGTCGTCGACGGCGAACTCCAGACCGACGACGTCATCCTCAAGCCCGGCCAACAGGTGAAGTTGGTAGCCGTCGTCTCAGGCGGCGCCGCCTGACCGGCGAGGAGTCTTGCCGATGAAATGCCGAAAGTGCGGCGAGAAGGCCGTGATCAATATGCGTCAGCATAAGCTGGCGTTATGCCGTGAGCACTATCTGACCTGGCTGCCCGAGCAGGTCGAGCGCTTTATCGAGAAGTACCGGATGTTCACGCACGCCGAGAAAGTGCTGGTCGCCGTCTCCGGCGGCAAAGACTCGCTCGGCCTCTGGCACATCCTCAAGACGCTCGGCTACAACACAGAGGGCCTGTACATCGGTTTGGGCATCGACGGCGGCGTCGACTATTCCGACGAGTCCCGCGCGTTGAGCGAAGCCTTTGCCCGCGAACACGGCCTGACGTTGCACGTCGTCGATATCGAACAGAAATACGGCGCCACCATCCCGGAACTGGCCGTGATCAGCAATCGCGGCCAGGGCAAACCGTGCTCGGTATGCGGCCTGAACAAGCGTTATTTGTTCAATCGCGTCGCGCTCGAGGGTGCGTTCGACGTCATCGTCACCGGCCATAACCTCGACGACGAGGTGGCCGTGCTCATGCAGAACACGTTCAACTGGGCCGGCGGCTACCTGGCGCGACAGGCGCCCGTGCTCCCCGGTGGCACGGGGTTGGCCCGCAAGGCCAAGCCGCTGTGCCGGATCTACGAGCGCGAGATGACCGCGTACTGCCTGCTTCAGGGCATCGAGTACATCTACGCCGAGTGCCCGCACGCCGAGGGCTCGACCACGATTTACTACAAAGAGATCCTCAACCAGATGGAGACCGATCGGCCAGGAACCAAGCTGCAGTACTACGTCAGCTTCCTGGAGGCCAAGAAGGCCGGGCTCTTCGCCTCGGTCGAGGACAAAGCCGCCCTGCATCCCTGCGATCGCTGCGGCCAGCCCACGTCGGCGCCGGGCGAATGCGCCTGGTGTCGCATGTGGGACCGGGTGCGCCTGGTCAAGAGCACGGTGCCGGCCGCGCCCGAATCGGTGCCGCTGTTGTAGCGGCACGGCGAAGACGCGAAGTGCGCCAAGATAGGTGTAT
>JBGAJV010000090.1:0-19617 GCA_044224715.1 Anaerolineales bacterium
TCGCGCCGACGGTCGTGCCCGGCGAATACGGCTTTGGCGACGTCGCATACGAGCGCACGTCCTTTGCGATCCGCGAAGCCGGCAAGGAATGGGTCGGAACGGCGGCGGCGACGGCGCTGCGCATGGCCGCCCGCATCACCGGGCGGGGCCGCGTGATCGTCGCCGGCGCGGTCAGCGCCGACAAGCTCTCGATGGTGCGCGACTACCTGAAGCCCGATGTCGCCGTCGACGTGCTCGGCTTCGCGGCGAGCAGCGGGCGCGTCGATATCGGCGCGTTGTCCGAAGCGCTGTCGGATCAGGTCGCGGCCGTGTACTTCGAGAACCCGTCGTTCCTGGGCGTGATCGAAACGGAGCCGGCCGAGATCGCGGCGCTCGCGCATCGCCATGACGCGCTGTGCGTGGTCGCGGCCGATCCGATCTCGCTGGGCGTGCTCCGGCCACCGGCCGACTACGGCGCCGACATTGCCTGCGGCGACATCCAGGGGCTCGGCATCCACCAGTGGTGCGGCGGCGGGCATGGCGGCTACATCGCCACGCACGACGACCCGGTCTTCGTGCAGGAGTATCCGTCGCGGCTGTTCGGCGTCGCGCCGACGGTCGTGCCCGGCGAATACGGCTTTGGCGACGTCGCATACGAGCGCACGTCCTTTGCGATCCGCGAAGCCGGCAAGGAATGGGTCGGAACGGCGGCGGCGCTGTGGGGCATCACGGCCGGCGTATACCTGGCGCTGATGGGGCCGCACGGTATGGCGGAACTCGGCGCCGGGATCCTGCAGCGCTCGCGCTACGCATTGCAGCGATTGAGCGCCCTGCCCGGTGTCACCGCGCCGTTTGCGACGTCGACGAGCTTCAAGGAGATCGTGATCGCGCTCGACGGCACGGGCAAGACGGTCCGCGATGTGCTCGCGGCGTTGCTCGCGCGCGACATCTTCGGCGGCAAGGACCTGAGCCGCGACTTTCCGGCGCTGGGCCAGTGCTTGCTGATCTGCGTGACCGAGGTCCATACTCAGGCCGACATCGATCGCCTGGTCGACACGCTGGCGGAGGTGCTGCGATGAACCACGTCGAACCTAAGCCAACGCTGCGCCGGTTCCACCAGGCCAGCTGGGACGAGCCCGTCATCTTCGAGCTCAGCCGACCGGGGCAACGCGGCGTGTTGCCGCCCGACGTCGAACCCGAGCTGAGGGCACTGACCGGCGACGTGTTCGCGGGTCTGCCGGACGGAATCCGCCGCGACGTTCGGCCGGCGCTGCCCGAGATGTCGCAACTGCACGTGCTGCGACACTACGTCCGGCTCTCGCAGGAGAACCTGGGCGTCGACTTCAACATCGACGTCGGCCAGGGCACGTGCACGATGAAGTACAGCCCGAAGGTGAACGATCAGCTGGCGCGTTCGCCCAAACTCGCCGACGTGCACCCGCTGCAGGACGAGACGACATTGCAGGGCATCCTCGAAGTGATCTACAGGCTCGAGCAGATGCTCAAAGAGATCTCGGGGATGGACCGCTTCTCGCTGCAGCCGGGCGCCGGCTCGGCCGCGATCTGGGCCAACGTCTCGATGATCCGCGCGTACCACGCGGCCCGTGGGGATACCGCACGCGACGAGGTCATCACGACGATCTTCTCGCATCCGTCGAACGCGGCCTGCGCCAAGACCGCGGGGTACAAGGTCATCACGCTCTATCCCGACGCGGATGGCTACCCGGACCTCGACGCGCTCAAGGCCGCGGTCTCGGAGCGCACGGCCGCTTTGATGATCACCAACCCGGAGGACACGGGCATCTTCAACCCGCGCATCGACGCGTTCGTCAGGGTCGTGCACGCGGCCGGCGGGCTGTGCGCGTACGACCAGGCCAACGCCAACGGCATCCTGGGCATCACCCGGGCGCGCGACGCCGGCTTCGACCTGTGCCACTTCAACCTGCACAAGACCTTCTCGACGCCGCACGGCTGCGGCGGTCCGGCGGCCGGCGCGAGTGGCGTGACCGAGGCGCTGGCGCCCTTCCTGCCTCGGCCGACGGTCGAGTTCGACGGAGGCAGGTACTTCCTGAACGACGATCGGCCGCAGAGCATCGGCAAGGTCCGGCCGTTCTTGGGCGTGACCCAGAACATGCTCAAGGCCTATGCCTGGATCATGAGCCTGGGCGCGGACGGCCTGCGCGAGGTCGCCGAGGTCGCCGTGCTCAACAACAACTACCTGATGAAGAAGGTGCTCGAGATCCGCGGCGCCAGCGCGCCGTACGCGCCGGGCAAGCGGCGGCTCGAGCAAGTGCGCTACAGCTGGGAGCAACTCGCCGCCGACACCGGCATCCACTCGGAGGAGATCGGCTATCGCGCCGCGGACTTCGGCACCCACTATTGGACCAGCCACCACCCATACGTGGTGCCCGAGCCGATGACGCTCGAGCCGACCGAGTCGTATTCGCAGACCGACCTCGACGAGTACGCGGCCATCCTGCGCCAGATCGCCGAGGAGGCCTACGCTCAGCCGGAGCTGGTCAAGACCGCGCCGCACAACAGCACGGTGCATAAGACCCATCACGAGCCGTTCGACGACCCGGCCGAGTGGGCCGTGACCTGGCGCGCGTACCTGCGCAAATCCGGACGGACTCCGGCGCCGTGAAACGCGTCGGTCTGATCGTCAACCCGATCGCGGGGCTTGGGGGCCGGGTCGGGCTCAAGGGCAGCGACGGTTCCGACGTGCAGGCGCGCGCGCTGGCGTTGGGCGCGTCGCCGCTGTCGGGCGTGCGCGCCGCGCAGGCGTTGCGGGCCTTGCAGGCGGCCGGCGCGGCCTTCGAGCTCGTGACCTGCCCGGGCGCGATGGGGGCGTCGGTCGCCGCCGCGGCTGGCCTCTCGGCCGGGGTAGTGGATTCTAACCTTGGACCTGACCGGTCGACATGCGATTCTCGGGAAAACAAGGGCCCCCAGAAATCGCATTCGGCCGATTCCGCCAGTTCTTCTAACCTGGCGACCACGGCCGAGCACACCCGGGTAGCGGCCCTCGCACTGCGCGATCTGGGCGTGGACCTACTGCTCTTCGCGGGCGGCGACGGCACAGCCCGCGACCTGGTCGCTGCCATCGGCGCCGACCTGCCCGTGCTCGGGATCCCGGCCGGCGTGAAGATGCACTCGGCCGTGTTCGCCATCGACCCGCGGGCCGCCGGCGATCTCACGGCGCGCGTCCTGGCGTCTCCGGCCCCACACTTCCAAGAGGCCGAGGTGCTCGACCTCGACGAGGACGCATACCGCAGCGGCCACGTCGCGCCAAGGCTGTATGGGACGCTCCGCGTGCCGGTCGCGCCGCGGCACGTCCAGAACCGCAAGGCGCCGTCGCCGCGGAGCGAGACGGCTCAGCTCCAGGCGATCGCGGCCGACGTGGTCGAGCACATGACACCCGGACGCGCCTACGTGTTGGGGCCGGGCACAACGACCCGCGCGATCGCGGCCCGGCTCGGTCTCGCCAAGACGCTGGTCGGCGTCGACGTCATCGTCGACGGCGCCCTGGCATCGAGCGACGCAACCGAGGCGGATCTGCTCGACCGCGTGGTTCACACGCCGGCCGAGATCGTGATCACGCCCATCGGCGGCCAGGGCTTTCTGTTCGGACGCGGCAACCAGCCGCTCAGCCCGGCCGTGATCCGGGCAATCGGGCGTGAAAACATTCGCGTCGTCGCCACGGCCGAAAAACTTGCCGGGCTGCGCGGCGCGCCATTGCGCGTCGACACCGGCGACACCGAGACCGACACCCTGCTGATGGGTCACGTTCGGGTCATCACCGGTTATCGCGAACGCGTGATGTATCGCGTAGCGTGATTACGACCGCCAACGCGGTCTACGGAGGACACACATGAGCAGTTTGAGTGGCAAATGCGCGCTGGTGACCGGCGGCGCCTCGGGCATCGGACGGGCGACCGTGATTGCCCTGTCGGCGGCCGGCGCCGACGTCGTGGTCGTCGACCTCAACGAGGCGCAGGGCGCCGCCGTCGTTCGCGAGATCGTGGCGGCGGGGGGCCAGGCCGTTTTCGTCAAGGGCGACGTGACGCGCGCGACAGATTGCCATCATGTCGTGAACGTCGCCGTCGAACGTTTTGGCCGGCTCGACGTGCTCTTCAACAACGCGGGCATCATCCGCCGCGCCAGCGTGGTCGACACGACCGAAGACGAGTGGGACCGGGTCATGGCCGTCAACGTCAAGTCGATCTTTCTGATGTGCAAGGCGGCGGTTCCGGTGATGGCGCGCGCCGGCGGCGGATCGATCATCAACACCGGATCGGGTTGGGGTCTCAAGGGCGGCGGAAACGCGGCGTCTTACTGCGCGTCGAAGGGCGCGGTCGTCAACCTGACACGCGCGATGGCCATCGACCATGGGCCTCAGGGCATCCGCGTCAACTGCGTGTGCCCAGGCGACACCGACACGCCGATGCTGCGCACCGAGGCTCAACAACTCGGTCAAACCGAGGCCAGCTTCCTGGCGGAGGCGGCCGAACGCCCGCTGCGCCGTTTCGGAAAGCCAAGCGAAATCGCCCAGGCGGTACTTTACCTGGCCAGCGACGCCGCCAGCTACGTGACCGGCGCGGCGCTTGTCGTGGATGGCGGAGGCCTGGCCTGACATGCTCACATTCCCAAAGGATTTTGTCTGGGGCGCGGCCACCGCGGCCTATCAGATCGAAGGCGCGCCGGCGGCGGACGGCAAGGGGCCGAGTATCTGGGACACGTTCGCGCATCGACCCGGCGTGATCGACGACGGGGCGACCGGCGACGTCGCCTGCGACCATTACCATCGTTGGCGCGACGACATCGCACTGATGCGCGCGCTCAACCTCGACGCTTATCGGTTCTCGATCGCCTGGCCCCGCATCCTGCCGGCCGGCCGCGGGGCCGTGAACCCGGCTGGTCTCGACTTCTACAGCCGGCTGATCGACGGCTTGCTGGCCGTCGGCGTGACGCCGTATGTGACTCTCTATCACTGGGATCTGCCGCAGACGCTCGAAGATGAAGGCGGCTGGCTCCGGCGCGACATCGTTGACGACTTCCAGGGCTACGCCGACGTCGTGACCCGCGCGCTCGGCGACCGTGTGAAGCACTGGACGACGTTCAACGAGCCATGGGTCTTCACCTGGACGGGCTACGGCCTGGGCGAGGACGCGCCCGGGCTCAAGCTCGGTGCGCGCGGCGCGCTGGCGGCCACACACCACGCCCTGCTCGCGCACGGCGTGACCGTCCCAATCATCCGCGCCAACGTGCCGGACGCCGACGTCGGCATCGTGCTGGATCTCAATCACGTCGAGCCCGCCAGCGATCGACCCGACGACCTTGCGGCCGCGCGACGCTGGGAGGGCTGTCAGAACCGCTGGTATCTCGATCCCGTGTTCAAGGGCCGTTACCCGGACGACATGCTGACGTTGTACGGCGCCGATGGCCCGACGATCCACCCAGGCGATCTCGAACAGATCGCGGCGCCGCTCGATTATCTCGGCGTCAACTTCTACCGACGCTCTGTGGCCGGCGCCGGCACCGATCTGCCGCCGATCAACTGGCGGCGCCACCGCCCCGCGGGGGAGTACACGGAGATGGGCTGGGAAGTCTCGCCGCGCGGCCTGTACGACATCCTTAAGACGGTGTGGGACGGGTATCATCCCAAGGCCATGTACGTCACCGAAAACGGGGCCGCCTTCGCCGACATCGTCTCGCCCGACGGTCGCGTCCACGATCCCCGGCGGGTGCAATACCTCCGCGAGCACTTTGCGCAGGCCCGTCGCGCGCTGGCCGACGGCGTTCCGCTCAAAGGCTACTTCGTCTGGTCGCTGCTCGACAATTTCGAGTGGGCCTGTGGTTTCGCCAAACGCTTTGGCGTGATTTACACCGACTACGCGTCACAGCAGCGCATCATCAAGGACAGCGGCTATTATCTGGCCGAGGTGGCTGCAAATTAGGATGAAACCCAGATCCGTTCAGCGTGTGGTCTCGCTCCCCGCAGCGCGCCAGGCCTTCGTGCGCGGCGCGTCCCAGGTCGTGGCTGCCGTGCGCCCGACGCTCGGTCCGTTGCCGCGCCACGTCGCCGTCCAGCGACCGCATCGCAACGAGACCCCAGAGGTGCTAGACGACGCGGGCTTGATCGCGCGGCGCATCGCGCAACTGGCGGATCGCGACGAGGACATGGGCGCCATGTTCGCGCGTCAGGCGCTGTGGCGCCAGCGCGAGGACGCCGGTGACGGCGCGGCCACGGCCGCCGTGATGTTTCAGGCGGTGCTTGACGCCGGCGTGCGGCATCTCGCGGCCGGCGGCAACGCGATGCGGCTGCGTCATCATCTCGAAGCCGCCTTGCCGCTCGTGCAGACGGCGCTGTCTGAACAGAGCGTCGCGCTGGACGGTCGCGCGCGGCTGCGTGGGCTGGCCACGTCCATCTGTCCGGATGTCACGCTGCCGCCGTTGCTGGCCGAGATCTACGACACGATCGGGCGTTACGGCCATCTCGAGGTCCGGCTGGGGCTTGGACCCGCGACCGAACGCGAATACATCCTCGGCGCGTTTTGGGACGGCGGTCTGCTGTCGCAACGGTTGGTGTCCGACCCCAAACGGCTGCGCGGCGAGATCGACGAGGCCGCCCTGCTCCTCACCGATTTTGAGATCACCGAGCCGCGCGCGTTGGTGCCGGCCCTCAACGCCGCGCAGAGGGCCGGCCGCGGCGGGCTCGTCGTCGTCGCGCGGCAACTGTCGCCGGAGGCCAATGCCCTCCTGCGGAACGCCAGCAGCAAACCTGAGTCGTTCAAGGCGATGGCGGTCAAGGTGCCAGGCACGTCGGCGTCGGATCAGGCCGCGGCACTGGATGACCTGGCCGTGCTGACCGGCGGGTTGCCGCTCCTTCAGGTCACCGGCGCGACGCTCGAGCGCGTGGAGGCCCTCCATCTGGGCCGTGCCGGTCAGGTCTGGGCCGATCCGAACCACCTCGGCGTGCTTCACGGCGGCGGCGACAGCGAGGGCCTCGGCGCGTATGTCGAACACCTGCGGGCTGCGTTGGATGGGGCCGACGGTGACGGGGCCGACCGATTGCGCGAACGTATCGGCCGCCTGACGGGCAAAGTGGCGCGGTTGCTGATCGGCGGACTGACGACGCCCGAGGCGACGTTGCGGCGCGAGCAGGCGGAACGCGCGGCCCGAGTCATCCGCGGCGCTTTGATCGACGGCGTACTCCCGGGCGGTGGCGCGGCGCTGCTCGCGTGTCGGCCGGCCCTCCAGCAGGCGTTGCGCCGCGCCGTCGACGAGGACGAGCGCGCCGCGCTGCGTGCCCTGGCCACGGCGCTCGCGCAACCCGCGCGGGCCCTGATCGCCAACGCCGGGTATGACTCCGACGCCATCATCGGCCACCTCGCGGCCGGGCAGACGTTCGACGTGCGCACCGGCAGAATCGTCAACGCCGGCCGCGCCGGCATCTGGGACGCGTCCCGGGTGTTGATGCGCGCAGTGCACGGGGCCGTTTCAGCAGCTGCCCTGGCGTTGACGGTCGACGTGTTGGTGCATCACGAGAACCCTCAGCCATCGGTGGAGCCCTGAGCGCCCGGGTCTCGCCGCGAGACCTCACGAAAAGGACGCAGGCCGCGGGTTGTCAAGACAACCCGCGGCCTGCGTCCTTTTCGGTCGACCGCCGCTGCGCCGACGATCCGTCAGGGATAGATCTCGTCGAGCACGGGTTCGTAGTACACGGCCGGCTGGCCGTTCGGGCAGGAACAGCCTTCCGGCGGCAACACCGGGATCGACACCTTCGAGTAGGCGCCCTGCAGCGACTGACACGCGGGGCAGGCATGATCGGCCACCGCGACGCGGATCAGGCGGACACGCGGGTTCTCTTGAAGGCGCTTCAGCGCCGATTGAAGCTCAGACTCGGACGGCATCGCTTTCCTCACACGCAACCAGATGTGGTAAACCGCGAGGATTATAGCATCCGAGACATCTGTTTCAAGCGAAAATCAGGCCGGCCCCGCCCAGCGCCAGGATGGCGGCGACGATCAAGAGATTGTCGACGTCGCGGGGAGACACGGCCTCGATGAGGGTGACGAGCACGGCGGCGCCGAACGATCCACCGATAATCGAGCCCAACGTCAGCGCGGGCGAAAACGACCCGAAACTATTGAACCAGATCACGAAGATCGCGCCGAAGACGAAGCTACCGAAGAACATGGCCGCCGAGCCGGCCCAGCTCTTCTCGCGAAACCCCGGCAGCTTGACCTTGCCCAGACGACGCCCGACGATGTCGGCCAGGCCGTCGCCACCGCACAGCGCCATCAGCGCCAGGATGCCGACCGGCGAGTGTCGCCACCACCCGAGAGTCACGACGACGAACGCGATCCCGTAATACAACGGGCCGCGGAGGATCTCGCGGCGGTCGCCCGTGCGCGTCATGGCCTGAACCGCCGCCTCGTCCTTCATCCAACCAAGGCCGACGGCGACGAACTGAAGCGAAATGATGAACGGAACCGCGGCGGCGAACCAGCGGGCCGCCGGCTCCGCCGAGAACAAGGGCCAACAGGCCACGAACAGCGGCCCCGTGCCGATATGGATGATCTTGCGGCTGAGCCTCGGTTCGATCAGGCCGCGATGTGCGAGCGCGTCGATGATGCGCAGCCAGAGCACTGCCACACCCAGTGTGAAGAAGGCGGCAACGGTGTCGGCAATCCAGGGATTGGTGAGATAGGTCGTCAGCATGGCGTAAGAGGGCCTTCGCTCGAGTTGAACAAACTGGCGCATTATAATGCCGCGTCGCGCGCGGCGGCGCCGACCACGAAGGCGGGCACGCACGGGCGAGCTGTCGGGCAGGGATTCTCGCCACGGCTTTCACGAATTGGAGTAACGGCTCAGCCTTCAGGAAGTTGGGCGAAAACCGGGGTAGGCCCAGGTTTTCGCCATGTACTCCCGTTGGCGGCTGAACAGTTACGAATTGACGCGAACGGTGCGCGCCAGGCGTGAACCGTTCGTTCGTGCAAAGGAGAACTCAACGCGTGATCCAGGTCGCCCTTTTCGACTTCGACGGGACGTTGATCGATTCGGAATCCGTCCATCTGGCCTGTTGGAACCGCGTGCTGGCGCCGCTCGGCGCCGAGATCGACGTCGCGTTTTACGGTTCGACCTGCACCGGACGTCGTTCGGAGGAGATCGCTGAACGCATCTTGCAGCATCTGCCATCGCTCGGCCAAGAGCCGCGGGCATTGGCGGCGGCGAAGAACCAGTGTTATGAGGCGTGGACGGCGGCGCATGATCTGCCCTTGATGCCTGGGGCGACGGCGATCCTCACGACCCTGACCGCCGCCGGGATCCGACTGGGGCTGGTGACGGGCGCGGCCGACGAACCGGTGCGCAGGACGCTGACCGGGCACGGGCTGCTCGACGTCTTCGCGGTCCGCGTGACGCGTGACGAGGTGCCGAATGGCAAGCCCGCGCCGGATAGCTATCGCCTGGCGCTGCGGCGACTCGCCGTCTCGGAATCGGCGGTCGTGGCTTTCGAAGACACGGCCGTCGGCGTGCAATCGGCGGCGTCCGCCGGCGTGTTGACCGTGGCGGTGCCGAACGCTTACACGTTGACGCACGACTTCTCGGCGGCGCACCACGTCGTGCGCGACCTGGCCGAGGCGCGGACGCTGGTCGCGCAACTCCTCGGTTGAGCTGGCCACGCCCCGAGCACACGCGTGTCTTTCGGCGATCGCCGCCGGTGGATATAATCGCCGGTAATCTAGCGATGAGGAGCCACGCGTGACCATCTCGATCGAACCCCTGCCCGAGAACCTGCCGCAACGCCCCCTGCCCGAGAAGCTCGGGTTTGGCCAGATCTTCTCGGATCGCATGTTCACCCAGGAATGGACGAAGGCCGAAGGCTGGCACGACGCCAAGATCGGGCCGTACAAGCCGTTCGTGCTCGACCCCGCCACCGCCGTCTTCCATTACGCTCAGGAGATCTTCGAGGGCACGAAGGCCTATCGGCGACCCGATGGCAAGGTCAACCTCTTCCGACCCTGGGAGAACGCCGCCCGGTTCAATCGATCGGCCAAGCGCATGGCGATGCAAGAGGTCGATCCCGAGGCGCACGTCGAGGCCATGGTCAAGCTGGTCGGGCTCGAGGAGCGCTGGGTGCCCGACGCCCCGGCCTCGTTGTACATCCGCCCGACCCTGATCGCGACCGAGCCCGCGCTCGGCGTGCATGCCAGCAGCCGCTTTCTGCACTACATCATCGTCGGGCCGGTCGGCGCGTACTTCGCGACCGGGTTCAACCCCGTGCCCGTGTACATCTCGGACCAGTACGTGCGCGCGGTCCGCGGCGGCACGGGCGAGGCCAAGACCGGCGGCAATTACGCGGCAAGCCTCCTGGTCGGCGAAGAAGTATCGAAGCTCGGGTATCAGCAGGTGCTCTGGCTCGATGGCGTCGAGCGCAAGTACGTCGAGGAAGTCGGCGCGATGAACATCGCGTTCGCCTACGGCAAGCACATCATCACGCCGTCGCTCACGGGCACGATCCTGCCGGGCATCACGCGCAAGTCCGTGATCGAGATGGCGCCCGACCTCGGCTACACGATCTCCGAAGAACGGATCGAGGTCGCCAAGGTCTTGCGCGATATCGAGCGTGGCGAGATCACCGAAGTCTTCGGGATGGGAACGGCGGCCGTCATCGCGCCGGTGGGCAAGTTCGGCTACGCCGGCAAGGAATACGTCGTCGGCGGCGGCCAGGTCGGCGCGATCTCCAAACACCTCTACCAGTATCTGACGGATCTGCAGTACGGGCGCATCCCCGACCCGTATGGCTGGACGTTGAAAGTCGAGTAGTCGAGCAGTCAAGTAGTCAGGTAGTCGCTCAAGGCGCCGACTACCTGACTACCCTCTCCGCCCGAACTGCTTCTCGAGCGTATCAACCGAGAGGAAGATCATGGTCGGCCGGCCGTGCGGGCACGTGCGCGGCGACTGACAGCGCTCGAGTTGGCGGACGAGCTCCTGCATCTCGATCGGCGAGAGCGTTTGACCGGCCTTGATCGCGGCGCGTTTGCACACCCGCGCGATCAGACGCGCCTCGACCTCGGCCTGCAACGGCGTCTCGTCCTCCTCGAAGTCCTCGACCAGCACCCGCAAGGCGCGCGCCGGGTCGAGCCGGCCGAGCACGGTCGGCAGCGCGCGGACCAGGAACTGCTGAACCCCGAACGGCTCGACCGAGAAGCCCAGATGGCCGAGCAGCGGCAGCTGGCTCTCGATCAACTGCGCAGCCGACGGCGCGACTTCGACCACCGCCGGGGCTAGCAGCGCTTGCGACACGACCTGCGAGGCCGCGGCCTGCAACCGGAAGGCCTCGAACAAGATGCGTTCGTGCGCGGCGTGCTGATCGATCAGATACAGGCCATCGGGCCCTTCGGCCACGATGTAGGCCGTGCCGATCTGGCCGATGACGCGCAAGAGCGGGATGTCGGACGCCGGCAACATTTGCTGACCCGGCGTCGTCGGCCCCGGCTCGAGCGACAACGCCGGCTGCGGCGTCGGCTGGGGGTGCGGCGGCTGAGCCTCGGCGCCGGTTTCGGGCGCGGCGGTCGGTAGCGCCCCGGGCGCCAGCGACCAATCCGGCGACCATTGCAACGACGGGCGTTGCAACGGCACATCCTCCCCGACCGCCGTGTCCCAGCGCCGCATCTGCACTTCAGGCACCGGCGCCTGCGCAACAAGCGCGCGGCGCACCGTGCGCTCGATGGCGCTGAACGCCTTGTCGGCGTTGCGGAACCGCACCTCGGCCTTGGTCGGATGGACGTTCACGTCGACGTCCTCCGGCGGCACGTCGACGAAGATCACGGCCAGCGGGTAGCGCCCGACCATCAACATCGTGTGGTACGCCTGCAGCACGGCGGTCGACAGCCGGATGTCCTGCACCCAGCGGCCGTTGACGAACAGCGTGATGTCGCGCCGGTTCGAGCGATTGAGCGCCGGCGGGCTGACGAAACCGTGGACCTTGATGATCGCGCGCCCGCCGTACAACACACGACGTTCGCGGATCCCGAACGGATCGACCTCGGTCTCGTGCAGCGCGCGATCGTCGAGATCGTCGGGCGGCACCTCCGGCGCCGGGATCTGGTTTGTCTCCTGCTCGCTGTCGATCTCGATCAATTGCTTGGCCACGTCGACGCCGTACGCCGACGCCAACACCTCGCGCAGATCGCCCGAGCCGGTCGATTGGAACGCCGTGCGTTGATCGACGACCAGCTTCCAGCGCACGCGCGGATACGCGATCGCATATCGCGTGATCAGCGCCGCGATCTGGCCACGCTCGGAGACGTCGGACTTGAGGAACTTGAGCCGCGCCGGGACGTTATAGAACAGATCCTCGACCGAGATCACCGTGCCTTGCGGCGCGCCGACGCTACGACGTTCGATCACGGCGCCCGCTTCGAGACGCAGTTGAGTGCCGGTCGTCTCGCCGGTGGCGCGCGTCAACGCAGTCACCCGCGAGACCGACGCGATCGAGGCCAGGGCCTCGCCGCGAAAGCCAAGGGTGTGGATGCGGAACAGGTCGTCGACAACCGTGAGCTTCGACGTGGCATGCCGCGCGAACGCCAGCTCGACCTCGCCGGCGGCGATGCCCTGACCATCATCGGCGATGCGGATCAACGCGCGTCCGGCGGCCTCGATCGTCACGGTGATGTTTCGAGCTCCGGCATCGAGGGCGTTCTCGATCAGTTCCTTGACCACGGACGCGGGCCGCTCGACGACCTCGCCGGCCGCGATCTGGGACGCAAGTTCTTCGGACAGGACGCGAATGGGCATCCGAAGATTATAGCCAGGGCGCGCGCTTTGGCACGCCAACCCCGATCCAGGACAACGCGGCCGACCGGACGAAGCTGAACGGCAGGGCAATCGCAACAAGATGTGAGAAATACGGTTGCTGCCGCGAAATTCGCGAGACTACTCAGCGGTAATGGGCAGACCAGGCGAATATCGGGGTGCTCAAGGGCCGGGGCTCCGCCCCGACCCTTGGCGCACCCCGGTTTTTGCCTAGCTTCCTGTTTGGCTGAGCAGTAACAGGGCGCGGCTCTGGTATCCTTTCGTCCATGAACGCAAGATTCAATACCCGCGCGTACCTGATCGCAAGCGTCGTCGGCAGTGTGGTCTTCATCGTCTTTGGGCTGGTCCAGCTGGGCGTGACCTACATGACGCTCGCCGGTGCCGGCGACATCGCCACCGACCCATCCAAAGCGCAGTCGTACCTCCTGGTGACCGGAGCCACCACGGTGATCAGCTGTCTGTGTGCCAGCCTGATCAACATCGGCACCGGCGCGGTGTACGGCGGCTGGGTCGGGCGCGCGGGGTCGGCCGCGGCCGACGAGGGCGCGATCGGCGGCGCCGCGAGCACGGCAACGGCCCAGCTCGTCAGCGGCGTCGTGCAGGCCGGGATCGGCATGCTCGTGACGCCCATGATCATGCAACAGGTCGGAGGACAATTTGGCGGCGGGCTCACACCCGAGATGCTCGGCGTCAACATGGCCTCGAGCGTCGTCGGCTCCCTCTTCGGAATCTGCATCGGGATCGTGATCGGCGCCCTGATGGGCGCGTTGGGCGGCGTCGTCGGCACGCTCATCACCCGCCGCCGCTAAGGAGGATCCGCCATGAGCGAGCTCGTCCACGCCGCAATCGCGAACCGGGTCGGCACGCTGACGATCGACAACCCGCCGGTCAATACGCTTTCACGCGAGACCCTGGCCGCGCTCGATCAGGGCCTCGACACCCTATTGCAGGAAACGCAGGTCCGCGCCATCGTCATCACGGGCGCCGGCGAGAAGGCCTTCGTGGCCGGCGCGAACATCAAGGCCTTTGATGCCCAGGTCAACGGCGGCGACGCCGGTCTGGACGACATGCGCGACTACCTGGCGCAGGGCCAGGCGCTGTTCTCCAAAATCGAACGCGCGCCGATGCCCGTGATCGCGGCGATCAACGGCGTGGCGCTGGGCGGCGGGCTTGAGCTCGCGCTGGCGTGTCATCTGCGCCTCGCGGCCCCGGGCGTCCGGCTCGGTCAACCCGAGATCAACCTGGGCCTGATCCCGGCCTGGGGCGGCACGCAGCGGCTACCGCGGCTGATCGGCCCGACGCCGGCCCTTGAGTTGATCCTCACCGGCGATCCGATCCCGGCCGAGCGCGCCGTCGAACTACGTCTGGTCAACGCGATCGCGGCCGACGTCCGCGCGGCCGCGCAGACCCTGGCCGAGAAGATCGCGAGCAAGGGCGCGCCGGCGATCGGCGCGGCGCTGCGCGCGGTGCGCGCCAGCCAGAGCCTGCCGATGACCGATGGCCTGATCTTTGAGGTGGCCGAGGCCGAGCGCCTGTTCGAGACCGAAGACCTGCGCGAGGGCGTGCGGGCGTTCATCGAAAAACGCCCAGCCCGCTTCGCGTAGGAGCCGGCGAAGACTGATACACTCTTGACCATGAACGTTGGAAACCTCATCGCCCTCGCCCTGGCGTGGCTGGTCTGCGCGGTGCTGCAGGTGCGTATCGAACGCAAGCGCTGGTTCGTTGGACTTCTTTTCCTGTGGCTGCCGATCCTGATGCTGACCATCCTGTGGGCGGCGATCTCGGCCTCGTGGCCGGAGGCGTTCGCCGGCACCGGGCTGGGTCTGGCGCTGGGCGGCGCCTATTACCTCCTGCTCGGTCGGCGGCTCCAGCCGGCCGACAGCAGCGGCATCAAGGTCTGGGGCCAGGACGCGGCGCCCAGGCCGCGCGCCGCGCTGCAGATCGAGATCGACCATCTGAAGGACGAAAAGGCCAAGCTCGAGGCCGAGCTCAAACGCCTGCGCGACGGCGGCGCGGGCTGACCGGGCGCTCAGCGCCCACAGGCAGGCCGACTCATGGACTTCGCGCTCACCCCGCCCCAACTCGACCTGCAACGCCGCGCGCAAGATGTCGCGGCCCATGAGATCGCGCCCGGCGCCGCCGCGCGGGATCAGGCCGAGGCCGTCGATCGCCGGCTCTTCATCCGCCTGGCCGAACACGGATGGATGGGCACGCTCTGGCCCACGACCCTGGGCGGCAGCGGGCTCGGCTATCTCGACCTGGCGTTGATCGTCGAACAGATCGCCGGCGCCTGCCTGTCGACCGCGATTGCGCTCGCCATCCACACCTGTCTAGCTTCGATGTCGATCTACGAGGCCGGCGACGCCGCCCAGCGCCAACGCTGGATGCGTCTGCTCGCCGGCGGCGGCGCGTTGGGCGCTTTCGCGCTCACCGAGCCCGACGCCGGCTCGGACCCCGGCGGTCTCTCGGCCACGCTGACCCGCGCGGGCGACCGACACGTCTTGAACGGCGTGAAGAGCTGGGTCAGCAACGCCGGGCTGGCCGAGGCCTTCGTCGTGTTCGCCAGCCACGATCTGACGCAACGTCATCGCGCGATCACGGCGCTTGTGCTCGAGGCGGGCACGCCTGGTCTCTCACTGGGGCTGCGCGATGCGACGCTCGGGTTGCGTGCCGCCGACATCCGCACGGTGACCTTCGAGAACGTCGTGGTCGAGTCGGGCGCCGTGCTCGGCCGCCTCGGCGACGGTTGGCCGATCATCCTGCGCGCCTTCGATCGGGTACGGGTCATCCTGGCCGCCGCCGCGCTGGGCGCCGCGGCCGGGGCAGTCGCGCTCGGCGCGGATTACGCCAGCACGCGCCGACAGTTTGGGACGCAGATCGGGTACAAGCAGGCGGTGCAGACGTATCTGGCCGAGAGCCAGATGGAAGTCGAAGCCCTGCGGGGAATGGTGTACCGCGCGGCCTGGCTGGCCGATCGCGGCGAACCGTTCGGCCTGGCCGGCGCGCAGGCAAAAGCCTTTGGCGCCCGCGTGGCCAACGCCGTCGCCGATCGAATGCTTCAGGTGCATGGCGGCGCGGGGTTCAATGAGGCGCTACCGATCGCACGCGTCTACCGCGACGTGCGCGCGCTGCGTCTGCTCGGCGGCACCGACGAGATCCAACGCTACGTGATCGCGCGCGCCCTGCTCGAACCGCACGGCGTTCGCATCGCATCCAGCCGTAAACGAAGCAGGACGAACGACGCCGGTTGCCTACGCAACCGGCGTCGTTCGTCCTGCCGCGTTTGTCAACAACCGCGACGCGGCCTCAATTGCCCGCAAACATGTGGAACGGGTCCAGCGGGCGCGCGACCGCCGCGCTTCCCCATGGCCACGGAATGGCGACAAAGATCAGCACGATCGAGAGCGTGTACAGGATCGCGGCCATGCGGTGTTTGCCGGCATCGTCCTTCGCGCGGCGCGCCAGGGCGCGCCCGGCCGTGGCGACGATGATCCCCACAACCATCAGGCTGATGTGCTCGACCGAGTAGAAGCGCAAGGCCGGTGTCGCCATGGCCGCGCCCATGTCACGGAACGCCACCTGGGTGAGCGGGCTGAAGACGGCATAGAGCAGCAAGCCCACGAGCAGTTGCGTATGCAGACTCGTGGTATAGATCATGCCGAGCCGATCGTCCAGCGCGGTAAAGGGCCGTCGCGTGAGCCAGCCACGGAACGCCATGACGATGGCGACCAGCGCGGAAATCACGGCCACATAACGCAGAATAGAATGTAGGAACAACACGATCTGGTAAGCGAGCGTCATAACCTGTCGATCTCCTTAGTGAATGCGGCGGCGAGTATAGCACCGGCGCCAGGGGTCTCAGACTAATGTCTGATGAGAAGCGCTCCGTACCAAAGGGTAGCACTTTGTTATGAACAATATCCAGTTTCGTTATCACGACGTGCCGGGCGGCCGGCTGCATTGCGCGACGACGGGCCCGGCCGATGGTCCGCTGGTCGTGCTGTTGCATGGGTTTCCGCAATTCTGGTATAGCTGGCGCGGCATCGCGCCCCGCCTGGCGGCGGCGGGCTTTCGCGTGCTCGCGCCCGATCAGCGCGGTTACAACCTGTCGAGCAAGACGGGTCCATACACCCTGGCGACCCTGACCCGTGACGTCGCGGCGTTGATCCACGCCGAAGGCCGTGAGCGCGCGCACGTCGTCGGGCATGACTGGGGCGGCGCCGTGGCCTGGGCGCTCGCCAGCGCGCAACCCGCCCTGATCGAACGCCTCGGTGTGATCAACCTGCCGCACCTGCGCGCGTTTTTGACCGCCGGCCTCCGCGGCAACTTCACTCAGCTCGGCAAGAGTTATTACATCGGCGTCATCCAGATCCCGCGTCTTCCCGAGGCCGCGCTGTCGGCCAATCGGTACCTCGGGCTCAAGCGCGCCCTGACGACGACGTCGGCGCCGGGCACGTATTCCGACGAGGACCTGCAGCGCTACGTCACGGCCTGGGCCAAGCCCGGCGCGCTTGCGGCGATGCTCGGATGGTATCGCGCCATGCCGGCCCAGATCGCGCGGCGCCAACTCGAGCCGTTCATGGGCACGATCGCGACGCCTACGTTGGTGCTGTTCGGCGAACGCGACGTGGCGCTCGACGTGCGCGTCGCCGTAGAGGGCATGCGGTACGTGCCGAACGGTCGGCTCGTGCGCTTCCCTGAAAACACGCATTGGCTGCCGGAGGAACGACCAGCCGACGTGGCGGACTTGTTGATCGAGCACTTCACGACGGCATGACGGTCACGGCCGTCACGCCGCGGGCCGGCTGAGTTTCAGCCAGGGGTGTCGCGTGCGCGGGATCTCGCCCCACCACCACGCCGCCAGCCGGTTCGGCCACGCCGCCGGGTCGTACAACACCTCGGGGCGATGCGGCGCGACCACGTCCCACGCGATGGCCGGTTCCGGCGGCGCCGGGTGCCCGGCCCGCGCGATCGGGCTATCGACGATGTGCAGCTCGCCGTTCGGGGCGAGCCAGCTCAGACACCGCTCGACCAGACGCCCGGGCGACTCGACGTGTTCGAGGGTCGCGGCCAGGACCACGATGTCGACGCAACCCTCGGGCAACGGCACGGTCAGCGCGTCGCCCTGCATGAAGCGCAAGCGCCGTTGATGCAGGAACACCCGGCTCGCCAGTTTCAAGTCGCGCCCATCCCGATCCAGACCGTACACCCGATAGTTGCCGCGCGCCATGGCGAGCCGATGCGCGAGCCAACCACACCCACACCCAACGTCCAGGATGACGAGCGACCGCCACAGCCGCGTGACGTGCGTGGCCAGCCGCTCGAGCGTGTCGGCACGTGCGCCCCACTCGCGCGCCAGCGGGTGGTCGGCCGGCACCACCGGCAGCGCCGCGGCCGTCGGCTCGTTGTAGACCCGGCTTTCGCGCGCACGGCGGCGCCATTGGGCGTCGGACCAGGCGCGATGAGCCTCGGGGTCATCCAGCTGCCAGTACCCGTCGGTCCGCGGGAAACGCGCGAGAAAGGCGTCCAGTTCGGTGGCCGTCGCCATGTATCCGGATTATACGAAGGTCGCGACGACCCGGCCGCGATCTCCGGCGCGACTCGGCGCGCCGGGCCATGCGACGGCGGACCGGAAATGGCCCCGACGGGCCGTGACCCGATTCCTAGTGAGCATATAATGTGGGGGAATAAAACCAGAGGAATGAGGACTTTCGCATGACTACTCCGACCATTCGTCGTATCGCCATTTCCACAGGCGGCGGCGACGCACCCGGCCTCAACGCGGTCATTCGAGCGGCGACGATCGCCGCGCGCGCGCGCGGGTGGGACGTCGTCGGCATCCGCGACGGATTCAACGGCCTGATGTTCCCCGAGCGCTACATCGACGGCGGTCTGATCCGGCTGGATCGCACCACCGTGCGCGGCATTACGCATACCGGCGGCACCATCATCGGCACCACCAACCGCGGCAATCCGATGCGCTTCCCGGTGCCGCAGCCCGACGGCTCGTACAAGGAAGAGGACCGCACCGACGAGCTGATCGCGCGCTTCCGCATGCACGACATCGACGCCCTGGTGACGATCGGCGGCGACGGCTCGCTGACATTGGCCGACCACCTGCACCGCAAGGGCCTGTGGGTCGTGGGCGTCCCGAAGACGATCGATAACGACCTCGACAAGACCGAGGCGACGTTCGGTTTCGACACCGCCGTGGCCTTCGCGACCGAGTGCATCGACCGGCTCAACAGCACGGCCGCATCGCACGGCCGCATCATGGTCGTGGAGGTGATGGGCCGCTACGCCGGCTGGATCGCGCTGAACGCCGGCGTCGCCAGCGCGGCCGACGTCGTGCTCATCCCCGAGATCCCCTACGACATCAACAAGATCGCGGCCAAGATCCGCGAACGCCAGGCCGCCGGCCGGCTGTTCTCGATCGTGATCGTGGCCGAAGGCGCCAAGCCGCTCGACGGCGCGGTGACCATCAAGGGCAAGTCGGTCGGCCAGGCCGAGCGCCTGGGCGGCGTCGGCGAGAAGGTCGCCCACGAGCTCGAGGAGATCACGGGCAAGGAGACGCGCGTCGTGGTCCTCGGCCACCTGCTACGCGGCGGCTCGCCCACGGCTTTCGACCGCCTGGTGGGTCTGCGCTTCGGCGCCGCGGCGATCCGCGCGCTCGAGGAGGGCCAGCGCGGCATCATGGTCTCGCTGACGCCTCCCACCGTCAGCTATGTGCCTCTCGCCGATGCGTGCAGCCGCATGAAGACCGTGCCGATCGACTCCGACACCATGCTCACCGCCCGCGATATGGGCATGAGCTTCGGC
>JBGAJV010000091.1:0-19290 GCA_044224715.1 Anaerolineales bacterium
TGTAGCCATTTGTTGGGCGCTCCCCGCGTCGAGCGCCGCCACCCCCGCGGCGCGTGGCCCGATCAGCACGTACAGGCCCGCGTCGGCGATCACGCGAGCATCCAGCAGCCTGTTGCCCGCGCCCAGAGCGATCTCGGCCCTTCCCTGTGTGCCGTAGCCGGCGACGGGCTGCCCGTTTTCGTCGAAGACCGCGATCGCCAGCACGCGCGTATCCCCTATGCCTTCCTCGATCAGACTGAACAACCGACTGCCTCCGCCGACGACCCGGGCGATCTGGCCGGAAGCGGAGAGGGTGAGTTCGCCGCCGGTTCCGAAGCTCGGGTCTAGCACGCCCGCTTCGGACCAGCGCCAGGCCGTGCCGGCGCCGTCGACGGCGCCGACCCCAAGCAGGTCTCCCGTCGGGGTCCGCTCAATCTCGTCGATGCGGAGCTCTGCCGCGCCGGGCTGGGCGACCGACACCTGGACCAGGCTGCCGCCGGGACCGAACGCCGGATCGAGTGTTCCGGTCATCGAGTCAAACTGCGTCAGCACACCGGCGAGGCGGCCTGTGCCCGTCGGCGAGACCTGACCGAACACGATCATGCCGGTCGGCGTCGCCAGCAAGCCACGTCCGCGGGCTGCGTCGCCGAGCGCGAGGATCAGCGCCCCGGCGTCGCCGAAGCCGGTGTCGGGCGCCCCGTTCGGCAGGCGCCGCATGACGACGATCACGTCGCGGGCGATGCTCTGACCCGTCGGAGTCAGGTTCGCCGTGCCGACGAGCGTGATCGCCCCGTTCGACCCGACCGCGAGGTCGGCCAGGTCGAGACCGGGCAGCGCGCCCGCGTCGATCACGACCGTTCCGACGACGCCGAACGCGGGATCGGGCTTCCCGGTGCCGTCGTAGCGCGCCAACCCGTAGCGATAGGCGCCGCCGTCGTCGCGCCCGTAGAGCAGGGCGACCAACCCGGTATCTGGCGCCGAAGCAACCCGCACCACAAGCGTGTCTGTTAGCGATCCGCCGATCGTGAGGCGGCCGCCCGTGCCAAAGCCCGGATCCAGGCTCAGCGTGCCCGACGGCGGCGTCGGGCTGGACGTTGGCGCGGCGGTGTGCGTCGCAGAGGCGCTGGGTGTCTGCGTCGTCGTCATCGTGGGCGTCGGCGTCGACGACTGGGTGGCCGTCACGGTGCTCGACGGGGTTGTGGTCGCGGTTGCCGTGGAGGTCACCGTGGACGTCCGTGTCGGTGTCGTCGTGCGGGTCGGCGTTCGGGTGAGAGTCACCGCTGGCGTGGCAGTCGGCGTCGAGGTCGCCGTCGGAGTGGAGGTCGGCGTCGTCGTGCGCGTGGCCGTGAGCGTCGGCGTGGACGTGTGCGTCGCGGTGGCCGGCACCGGTGTCGCTGTGGCGACCGGCGGGGTCGAGTCGAGACGGGCCAGCGCGACGATCGGCGAACCGTTGATGCTGCTCGTCGTCACCGCGATCCAGGCGCCATCGGGTTGTTCCAACATGCGCACCAGGTGCACGATCTGTCCACCTGTGCCGATGGTGATGGACTGCATGCCGCTCGGCCCGAAACTGGTGTCGACCCCACCGCCGGGATCGAGCCGGATGACGTTGAGGCCCAGGCGATCCTCGCCGACGTCGATCAACATCGGTCGATCGGCCTGATCGATCTGCAGGAACGCCGGTAACGACGATAAGCCGTCGAATGGCGCTGTCACCGACAGAACGCCTGTCACGCCCCAGCTGGTGTCGCGCTGCCCGGTCGGATCCAACCGAATGACCTGCGACGTGCGATAGACGTACGGCGACGCCAGCACATAGGCGCGTCCAAACGAGTCAGCGTCACTGTCCACCAGCATCGTGGAACTGACGATCGCGCGCCCATCGGTGCCGAAGCTCGCGTCGGGTGACCCGTTCGCCGCCAGACGAACGACCTCGCCGTGGATGGTGGGGCTGAAGACGTTCTGCGGCCAGAGTACCTGCCCATCATCGAGCAGGCGTAGACGCGCTCCGGCACAGCAACGCGAATTGGCCTCATAGCGCGCTGTGGCATCGGCATCGAGCCAGCCGGTCGGGCTGATCACCAGCGCGTTCGTGCCGTGTTTGTAAAGATAGCTGCCGTCCGGCAGCTGAACCAGGGTGTCGGAGTCGATGGACCACACCGCCGGCCAACTCAGCGTGGCCTCGCCGGCAGTGCCGAAGCCCGCCGCTGGTGCTCCGGACGAATCCAGCACCACGAGTTCGGCGTGACCCGTGGTCGTGGAACCGCCGGCCGTCGGCACCGTCGTGGTTCGGTCCGCGACGAAAGCCAGGCGTCCGTCCGGCGAGGCGACCAGGTGATAGATCGCCAGGCTGACGTGGTCGGTCATCGGCACGGTGTAGCGCAGCGTGCCGGCCGCGCCGAAGGTCGGGTCGTTCTGACCGGAGGTGTCCCAGCGGGTGAATACGGCGTCGAAGCCGTCTTGCTGCAGGACCACGACCTTGCCATCGGTCTGGATGTCGGCACCGCGGACGGGCAGCTGGCTCTGGCGCCAGGCGATGCCGTTTACGCCGTACATTGGATCCAGGCCGACCTGGGGCGCGGGCGCCCAGATCGACGTTGGCGTGGCGCTCGGGCTCAGAGTCGGAGTTGCTGTGCGCGTTGCCGAAGCCGTGGGCGTCGGTGACGCAAGAACCGTCGAGATCGGCGTGGGCGTATTGAGGAAGCCGCCGGTGCAGTACAGAATGGCATCGGGGTGGCCATCCGGGTAGGGACAGATCGCCGGTGTCACCGTCGGTGTCGCCGTCGACGTTCCAGTGGGCGTGGCGCTGGCCGTGGCCGAGGGCGTCGTCGTGATCGTGGCTGTGACCGTCCGCGTTGGGGTCGGCGTCCACGTGTCAGTTCTCGTCGGTGTGGCGGTCTTGGTGCGCGTTTGAGTCGTCGTGACCGTCGCCGTGACGGTGGCGGTCTCGGTTGACGTTGGCGTGGGCGTCAGGGTCGTCGGGTCGGTTGGCGAGGGCGTGTTCAGGTAGCCGCTGGTGCAATATAGAAGCTCTGACGGCGATCCGGGCGGGTAGGGACAGACCTCGGGTTGGCCCAGCGCGCGTGGTGTCTGATCGGGAAGACGCGCATCCCAAACGAGCAGCGTGAACCCGATTCCCAAGAACAACCCAATGACGTGCCGTATTCGGTGAGATGACATGGCGCGGTTATCGTTGTTGCCTGCAAAATATGAACGAACCCGGCGCTTCGAATCGGCGACCCTCCCAAATACCGGCTGATCGACCCTGTTCAGGCGCCCATTCGATTTTCGCAGTCAGTGGTTCTCAAGGTGGATAGAGTCGGTTGGCGAGGCGTGGAAAGTCCGCTCGAATCCCGCGAAATACGCCGAAATCCGAAGCCGAGCGCTGAGATGACGCCTGCCACGCTGGACAGCGCGTCCGGGCCCACACCAGATCGGGTAGACTCTGGCCTCGGAACCGATACCTATGACGACCCCAGACGACAAACTCGATTTCAAGAAACTGCTGCCGATCTTCATCATCATCCTGGTCGACCTGCTCGGTCTGACGATCATCATCCCGCTGATGCCGCTGTACGCGACGACCTTCGGCGGCGATGCGTGGACGATCGGCCTGTTGGGGGCGACCTACCCGATCGCCCAATTCCTCGGCGCGCCGGTGCTGGGGCGGTTGTCGGATCGATTCGGTCGACGTCCCGTGCTCCTGGTCAGCCAGATCGGGACATTGGCCGGTTTCCTTTTGCTGGGTTTCGCGAACGCGCTGTGGCTGCTGTTCCTGTCGCGACTGATCGACGGGCTCTCGGGCGCCAACATCTCGACGGCGCAGGCCGTGATCACCGACAACACGACCGAAAAGAACCGCACGCAGGGTCTCGGCCTGCTCGGCGCGGCCTTTGGCCTCGGCTTTGTGATCGGCCCGATCATCGCCGCCGTCTCGTTATGGGCCGGCGCCGACAACTATCACGTCCCGGCGTTCATCGCCGCCGCCTTCAGTCTGGCCTCGTTGGCCCTGACGTTCTTCTGGCTGCCCGAATCGCTCCCACCCGAGCGACGCGGCGTCAAAGCCGCCGGCAGCGCCTTCTCGCTGGCTCGCCTGTTCGAGGCGTTGAGACATCCGCAGGTCGGCCTGTTGCTTGTGCTGATCTTCGCCCAGCAGGTGGCCTTTGGCGGCTTCGAGCAGTTGTTCTCGCTCTTCACGCTCAACCGCCTCGGCCTTAATGCAACGGGCAACGCCGTCTTGTTCGTCTTCATCGGTGTGCTGGTCGTGGCCGTGCAGGGGTACTTCATCGGCCAGTGGAGCCGACGTTTCGGGGATCGGCGTCTGGTGTTCGCCGGGTTGCTGGCGCTGGCGATCGGCCTGAGCCTGTCGGCCCTGACACCGGCCCAACCGGCGCCCTGGTACGATCGCGCGGCGTTGACCGCCGAGTTGAGCGGCCAGGGGGCGGGCCATACCAACTCCGCCGTCACGGGTAACGTGCCCGTCGTCTTGCCCGAGGAGGGCGACAAAGGGTGGCTGGGTCTGGCCTGGCTGATGGTCGCGCTCGTGCCGGCGTCGATCGGCGGCGGGATCCTGCAGCCGGCGCTCAATAGCCTGATCACCAAGCGCATCGAGCCCGACGAGGTCGGCGGCACGCTGGGCATCTCCGCCGCGCTGGTCAGCGGCGCCAACGCGATCGCGCCGCTTTTCGGCGGCGCGTTGTTTCAGACGCTGGGGTCGACTGCGCCGTTCCTCACCGGCGGCCTGATCCTTGTCGTGCTGCTGCTATTCGCCTGGCGCACCGTGCAACCCGGTCGCGAGGAAACTGTGGGGGTCGGTCTGGCCCGCGGCGGCACGCACTGAGCGCGTCAGCCACCCCACATCCCCCAGGCCACGAACCCGAACTCGACCAGATTGAGCGCGAGGTGCGCGGCGTAGGCCGCCGCCAGATCGCGGCGCCACAAGGCCAGCGCAGCCAGCAGACCGCCGGCGACCACACCGGTGAGCAGCATGTACCAGGCGCCGCCGCTCCAATGCAGGAGACCAAAGCCGATCGCGTGCAGGGCGAGACCAAAGGGCAGCCCGAACCGATCGACCAGGCGGGGCAGGGCGTACCCGCGGTAGAGCGCCTCCTCGACGAACGGCGCGAGCACGACGTTGGCGATGAAGAACGGCGCCAGCGACGTGCCCAGTGACGGCAGGAGTTCGCCAGCGGGCACGTAGTCACCGACCGTGCGCTGCAGCCAGACCATGGCCGGCGACAGCACGCTCACGTAGAGCAGCGCCAGCACGACGCCCGCCGTGACGCCGAGCGCAACCGCGCCCCGCCAACCGGCGCCTGCACGCCAGCCGAAGCGATCCAGCGCCGTCGGGTCCAGCCGATAGATCCACACCAGCACGCCGAGCATCGCCACCTGGGCCGCCAGGAGCAACCACGGGGTCGCGCCCGATACGGTCGCCGCGATGGCCCCCGGATCCGTCACCCCCGCTGCGCCCACGACGATCGAGGCGGCGACGATGACGAGCAGGAAGAGCACCGGCGGCGCGCCGAGCGCCAGCCACAGACCCGATCGAGTGTGAGTGTTGACCTTCATGCCTGCTCCGTGGGTTGGTTTTCGGTGATCACTCTACCGGGTCGAGGGTCACGCGGCCCAGTGCGCGTCGTCACGGCGGCGGTCACATGCCGGTCCGCGCGACGCTGTCTGGGCATTCGCCGGAAGGCCCAACGCACCGTGTCTTGCACGGCGCCACATGTCGCGGCACGAGGTCGAGGCGTCGCTCATGCGCGATCGGCGGAATTGCCCCCATATGTTGGGGCGGTTCGATTCCTTAACAAAAAACTGGAGCGAAGTCGTCGCCGTTTACCGAGGAATCTGTCAACGAAATTCGTCAAGAACTTTTAAGCTAAAAGGCCAGGTTGTCGGTTGCGTCACCCCCCTGGGTGTTGTACACTGTGCGCCCTTCGGTCGAACATATTGGATGCCCGTGTCGCTCGCCCCAAGATATGGCGGGTGGCGTGGGCGTTTATCGTCAGAACACACAACGACATGCGGTGTCCTTATTGCGGAGCCGGTGACAGCCAGGTCATCGACACCAATCACGATTCGAAAGGCGGCGTTCGTCGCCGTCGGAAATGCAAGGATTGCAACCAGCGCTTCAGCACGTACGAGCGCGCGATCCTGGCCACGCCGTTGATCGTCAAGCAAGACGGCACGCGCGAGGAATTCGACCGCGAGAAGTTGATGCGCGGTCTGCGCATCTCCTGCGCCAAACGCCCGGTCTCGGCCAGCGACATCGAGCGCATGGTCGGCGAGATCGAGGCGACGTTGCAGACGATGGGCAAGAGCGAGGTCTCGAGCCGCGTGATCGGCGATATGGTCATCGCCGGCCTCAAGGACCTCGATCAGGTGGCGTACATCCGTTACGCGATCGTGTACCTTGGGCTTGAGAACCTCAAGTCGGTGCGCGACGAAATCGATCGATTGCTCGAGTGAGACATCCATCGGTGGCCCGCCAGCCGATTGGCCGGGTGGGTCGCCTCGGGGTGTCTCGTTCTCATATATTCAGGAGCTCGCGGGTATGTTGGACAACAAGCAGGAAGTGACCGAGGTGAACGGGCGCAACGGACGCGTCAAACGCGCCCGCGTGACTGAGGTGATGGCCATGCCGACCAATGTGGTCAAGCGCGACGGCCGCGTGGTGCCGTTCGATATTACGCGGATCGAGAGCGCCGTGCAGAAGTGTTTCGCGTCGGTCGGCCACAAACCCGTGACCCCGATCGCCGAGATCGCCAAGCAGGTCGTCAACATCGTCGGCGCCCGGTTCGAGCAGCCGACGGTCGAGCAGGTGCAGGACATCGTCGAGATGGTGCTGCAATCGGCCGGCGAGTACGAGGCCGCCAAGCACTACATCCTGTACCGCGTCGAGCGCGCCAAGAAGCGCGCCGAACGCCCGATCCCGGATTCGGTTCGGATCGCGTTCAGCGAGTCGGACAAATACTTCCCGACCCAGCTCCAGAAATTCCAGTTCTACGACAAATACTCGCGGTTCTCCTACGATATGGGCCGGCGCGAGACCTGGATCGAGACGGTCGATCGCGCCGTCGATTACCTGTACGAACTCGGCGGGGATCGCCTGCCGCGCGAGACGTACGATCGCGTCCGCCGCAGCATCCTGAAGATGGAGGCCATGCCCTCCATGCGCCTGTTGGCCATGGCCGGCCCGGCCGCGCGCCGCAACAACATCGCCATTTACAACTGCTCCTATCAGCCGGTCGAGAGCATCGACAGCTTCATCGAGGCCCTGATCATCTCGATGTCGGGCTGCGGCGTTGGCTTCTCGGTCGAGCGTCGCTACGTCGAGCAGTTCCCGCGCATCAAGCGCCAGGGCGGCAAGGCCGCCATCGAGTTCGTGGTCGAGGACTCGGCCGAGGGCTGGGCCGAAGCCCTGCGCTTCGGCCTGCAGACCTGGTTCGACGGCGGCGACGTCCGCTTCGATTTGACCCAGCTGCGCCCGGCCGGCACGCCGCTGCGCACCAAGGGCGGCCGCGCCTCGGGCCCTGAGCCGTTCCGCGTCATGCTCGACTTCGTCCGTGCCCGCGTGCTGGCGCGCCAGGGCTCGTTCCTGCGCCCGCTCGACGCGCACGACATGATGTGCGCCGTCGGCAACGCCGCCGTGTCGGGTGGGGTGCGCCGTACGGCCATGATCTCGCTCTTCGACGCCGACGACGACGAGATGCGCCTGAGCAAGAGCGGCGATTTCGAACGCGACAACAGCCAGCGCTGGAACGCCAACAACTCGGCCGTGTGGGGTGAGAACCTGCTCGATCAGCAGGGCTTCATCCACGAGTTCATGGCCATGGTCGACAGCGGCCGCGGCGAGCCCGGTATCTTCAGCCGCGTGGCCGCCAACGCCATGAAGCCTGCGCGCCGGCGCGACGCCGAGTTCGGCACCAACCCGTGCGGCGAGATCAACCTGCGCCCGTGGGAGTTCTGCAACCTGTCGGCGGCCGTCGCCCGCGCCGAGGACACGTTCGAGACCATGCGCGACAAGGTCGAGGTCGCCACGATCATCGGCACGCTCCAGTCGCTAGCCACGCACTTCCCCGGTCTGCGCCCGCAGTGGAAGCAGAACTGCGAAGAGGAGCGACTGCTGGGCGTCGACATCACCGGCCAGATGGACAGCGCCATCGCCCAGGACGCGCTCGCCAAGCGCCGCCTGCGCGAAATCGCGGTCGAGGTCAACGGCCAGTTGGCCGCGCAGCTCGGCATCAACCGCAGCGCGTCGATCACGTGCGTCAAGCCGAGCGGCAATTCGAGCCAGCTACTCAACTGCGCCTCGGGTCTGCACTCGCGCTGGGCGCCGTACTACGTCCGCAACGTTCGCGTCGCCGCGCACTCTCCGCTTTTCAAGGTGCTCCGCGACGTCGGCGCGCCGATGGATCCCGAGAACGGCCAGACGACCGAGAACGCCAACACCTGGGTCGTGCACTTCCCGGTCAAGTCGCCCGAAGGTGCGATCACGCGCAATCAGCGCTCGGCCGTCGAACAGTGCGAGTTCTGGCTGCAGAACAAGCTGCATTGGACCGAGCACAACCCGTCGTGCACGATCACGTATCGGCCGCACGAGGTGCTCGACCTGATGAAGTGGGTCTGGGAGCATCGCGAAGTGATCGGCGGCTTGTCGTTCCTGCCGGCCTTCGACGCACAGTACGCGCAGATGCCGTACGTCGAGATCACCAAGGAAGAGTTCGAGAAGCGCGCGGCGGACTTCCCGAACATCGATTTCGCCAAGTTGTATTACTACGAGGAAGAAGACCTGACCACCGCGGCCCAGGAACTGGCGTGCGTGGGCGGGGCCTGCGAGGTCGACTTCAGCACCCCCAGCTGAGCACGGCGCGGGGCAGGGCGACTTGCGACGCGGGGCATCGGGTCAACCGTAGCCCCGCGTTTCTATTCCCAACGATCGCACACGCGTTCATGCCGGCCCCGGTCCCGAAACCTCCTACACTCGCACGCAAGCGCCCGACCCTCCGTCGGTCGACGCCTGGGGCACCATGGATATCGACCGCACCTTCGACCCGCGTAGCCTTGGCGAACACGGCTACCTCTCCGCCGCACTGGACCTCGCGCACTACCACGAGGCACCGAGCCAGGCCCTGCGCTGGCGGATCGCGCGGGACTACGAACTGGCCGGGGACTTGCCACGTGCCCGCCACTGGTACCAGGCACTGGCCGCAGAGGCCGCGGGAAATCCTCAGACGTTTGCGACGCTGGCCGCCCTCCGTCTCGCCGAAATCAGCGACGTGGAGGGCGAGTAGCCGAATCGAGTTCCTCGGGTGTTTTGTGCTGGCATAACATAAGCGCTACGCCTCGTAAGGCCTTCCCGAAACCCTGTGAAGCACCGGTGACCGCACATTCCCACCGAAAATAACGCGAATCAAACCCCGGTGGGCGGTGACGACCTTTGTTCCCATTGACCGATGGTACAAAGTCGAGTAATCTTGTCGGAAGCGAGACCCAATTCCAGTCACCCGGCACCAACCCAATCGCCACTGTCAGGCTAGTGACAGCCGGCGGTTTTTTTTTGGCAGGTGTCTCTGGAAATGAACTCGCACAGTCAATGGGTTCGAAGGAGGAACCTATCGTATGAGCGAACGTGTGACTGGTACCGTCAAGTGGTTCAGCCGGGTTAAGGGGTATGGTTTCATCAGCCCTGATGGCGGTGCGAAGGACGTTTTTGTCCATTATTCCGCGATCACTGGCTCCGGCTACCGCAATCTCGAAGAGGGCCAACGCGTCGAGTTCTCGATCGAGAACACCGACAAGGGGCCGCAGGCCGCCAATGTGGTCGACCTGGGAGAGAAGGCCGAGTAAGGCACGCCGGCTAGCCCCCGTTGTGTCTTCGAGCCTGAAGTCCGATCTTCGAAAAGCCCCGGCATTTGCCGGGGCTTTTTGTTTTCGCGTGATATCATCTTCGCATGTTCCTGTCCGATCATCCGCCCTGCTGATCCTCTCACGCGCGCGCCCCGCCTTCTGGGTTCATCGCGGCTGTCCGGTCGATCCGCTGCGCGAACGTTCTCAGAGGGCTTTATGAGCGAGCGTTGGTTTGCTGCCATCCGCCGTGCCGGCGGTCTGGCATTCATCCTGTTGTTGATTGAATTCGTCGACGAGTTGTACTTCGGTCTGGCGGAGTCCGCCTGGCCGTTGATCCGCCGTGACCTGGGCTTGAACTACGCTCAGATCGGCGTGTTGTTGAGCCTGCCCGGTCTGTTGGCTGCTTTCGTGGAACCTGTGTTCGGCCTCTGGGCCGACCGGGGTTACAAGCGCTGGCTTGTGCTGGGCGGCGGCGTCTGTTTCACGATCGCCACGCTGTTGACCGGTCTGGCGCCGAGCTACGCTTTTCTGTTGATCGCTTTCATCCTGTTCTTCCCGGGTTCCGGGGCATTTGTCAGTGTCGCGCAGGCCACGCTGATGGATTCGGATCCGCATCGGATGGAGCAGCAGATGGCGCGCTGGACCCTGGCGGGTTCGATCGGCGTGGTGCTCGGCCCGATCTTCCTGTCGACGATGGGCTGGGCCGGCCTCTCGTGGCGCGTGGCTTTTGGGATCATCGCGGTCGGCGCCGGCTTGTTGGTATTCGGCGCGGCTCGCGCCCGCTTTCCGACGCCGCCTGCGAGACCGGACGACGCGGACGGTCAACCGTCGGGATGGCGCGTGATCGTGCGCGCGCTGCGGCGGCCCGATGTGTGGCATTGGCTGATCGCGCTCATGTTCGCCGATTTCATGCTCGACCTGCTGCTCAGCTACACCGCCCTGTACTTCGTCGATGTCGTCGGCGCCACGCCGGAGCAGGGCGCGCTGGCTGTGGGCGTGTTCACGGGTGTGGGGCTGCTCAGCGACGCCTTGCTTGTGCCGCTCCTGACCCGAGTGTCCGGCCTGAGTTATCTGCGTTGGAGCACAGCCCTGATGGTCGTGGTCTATCCGGCGTTTCTGCTCGTGCCGGGTCTCGTGCCCAAACTGATGCTGCTCGGCACGGTGGGCCTGCTCAACGCCGGCTGGTATGCGATCCTCAAAGCGCAGATGTACGGCACGCTGCCCGGCCAATCGGGCACCGTGCTGGCGATCGACTCGGTCTTCGGCTTTGTCGAGAAACTTGTGCCGCTCGGGCTCGGTCTGTTGGCCGCGCAGGCGGGTCTGAACGTCGCCTTGTGGGTTCTGGCGATAGGCCCGATCGTCGTATGGCTCAGCGTGACCCGTCCGCCCAGGCTGGCCGTCGTCGCGGCGCCTCAGGTCGCTGAGTAACGTGAACCGCGAAGACTCTAAGGGCGCGAAGGATCACACCATGCGCTTCGCGTCTTCGCGATCAGTCCGACCAATTCCAGGAATCGGTCGTCAGTGCGCGTCGGGTACGTGATTGAAGCGAACCGCGAAGACGCGAAGCGCGCCGCGAAACGACTTCGCGCCATAGTGTCTTCGCGGTTCGCACCTTCCCGAGGGGATACAATACCTTCTGACCCTGTTTCGCTGGAGAGAGCACATATGCGCCACGCCTATTTCGCGCCCGTCATGGGCCTGTTGTGCGCCCTGATCGCCGGCGTCATCGCCGTCCTCTACCTGCCGCAATCGTTGACCTACGACGTCCCGATCGTCACGGCGCCGGCTGTGGCGACTGCGGCCGGGCTGCTCGGCGCCGGTTTCTGGTGGTGGGTCATCTCCGAGCCCCGGCATCCGTCTTGGCCGCGTGGCATCATCGTCGGAGCGTTGACGGGTGTGCTGGCGCATCCGCTGGCTTACTGGCTGACCGCCATGTGGATCCTGTTGACGGTCGGCACCAGCCGAGAGGGCCTGTTCAACGATCTGTTCATCGCGCCGATGATGGCCCTGCTGTTGTCATTCATTTCGTGGACCATGATTGGCTGGTCCACGGCGGTGGCCGGCGCGGCGTTGGGCGCCATTCTCGCGCTCGTCGAGGAGCGGGTGGTGCCGCCTCCCGCCTGGATGAGCGAGGCCAACCGGGCAGGTGGTTGACAATTAGAAATAATGTTCTATGATCTGATCCATGGAGATGGCCGCTCGACTGGCCCTACTCACAGATCAGATGCGCCTGGAACCGGCCGAGGATTCTGACCTCAGACGGGCACCTGTCGTCGCGTCCGAGGCCCGCTCGATCAACCCGTACGCCAAGGCACCCTGTGGCAACACGCCACACGCCCTGCACGAAGCGATGGATACGTTGACCCGTCGCGGCGGCGATCCGGCGCCGGACCTGGAGCGCAAAAAGCACTCGCTGGGCGTCAGCCAGGCCGTGATGCCGGGCGGCAAACGCATCGCGCTACTCAAGACCCTGCTGACCTCGGCCTGCGAACGCGATTGTTTCTATTGCCCTTTCCGCGCGCGTCGCAACTTTCGGCGAGCCACGTTCAAGCCGCATGAGATGGCGACGGTGTTCGCGCAGATGCATCGGGCCGGGGTGGCCGAGGGACTCTTCCTGAGCTCAGGCGTCGCGGGCGGGGGCGTGCGCACGCAGGATCAGTTGATCGACACCGCCACCATCCTACGCCAGCGCCACGCTTACCGCGGCTACCTTCATCTCAAGATGATGCCGGGCACGGAGCGCGATCAGGTGCTGCGCTCGATGCAGTTGGCCGATCGGCTTTCGGTTAATCTCGAGGCGCCCAACACGGAGCGCCTGCGCCGATTGGCGCCGGGCAAGCTCTTCCTCGAGGAGCTGGTGCAGCCGTTGAAATGGGCGCACGAACTCCGGCAGAGCCTCGCGCCCGAGCGCTTTGGCCTGCGGCGTTGGCCGTCGCTCGTGACGCAGTTCGTCGTGGGCGGGGCGGGCGAGGACGATCTCGAAATCTTGTCGACGACCCATGCATTGACTCGGCAGCTCAAGCTTGGCCGTGTGTACTTCTCGGCGTTCAGCCCCGTGCCCGACACGCCGCTGGAAAATCATCCCCCCGAAGATCCGCTCCGCGAGCACCGGCTCTACCAGGCCTCGTTCCTGATCCGCGATTACGGTTTCGAGCTCGAGGACATGCCCTTCAGTTCGGCGCGTCGTCTGCCGCTCGATCGCGATCCCAAACAAGCCTGGGCTGAGGAGAACCTCGTCGACACGCGGGTCGAGATTCATCAAGCGGAGCTCGCCGAGCTCCTGCGCGTCCCAGGCATCGGCCCGAAAGGGGCGGCCGCCATCCTCAGCGCCCGTCGGCAGGCCAGGCTGCGCGACATCGCCGATCTGCGTCGGCTCGGCGTGCTGGCCGAACGCGCGGCGCCGTACATCCTCATCGGCGGGCGGGCGCCTGCTCGTCAGCTGTCCCTCTTTGCGTAACGGGTCACGACGTTTGGCGACTCGAGCTGATCTTCCGACTACGCTGGGCTACAACCGAAACTGGAGGAGCGCGGCGCTGGGCCGCGCGTGCCGTTCGCGCACCTCGGTCTGCGGCCGGCGCGAAGGCCGAGCGTGACGACCGTCGCACCACGAGACGAGCCCGTTGAGCCCGGAGGGTCTTGCAGCGGTTTCCCGGGCGTGAGGGATGCGCCTGTGCGGTGATGTGCGTCGCATGCGGGATCAGAGTGTCGCTGGGCAGGTCGGGGGCTGGTGTGCCGCCGGGGGCCGACAGGGCCTGCAGGGCGGATGGGCAGGGCGAACGATCGACAGGACCGGCAGGGCGGATGGGCAGGGCGAAAGATCGACAGGACCGGCAGGGCGGCCCTTGTGGCCGCCCCTACAGGGAGACCATCGCATCGGGCGCGCGTCGACGCCGCGACCGACGAGGCAACACCTCAGGCGGCTTCACGCCGATCGGCGATCTGTTTCTCGGCAGGGCTATAATCGCCGGGATGCCAACGCAACCCACAGCGTCCGTCCCGCCGCTCGCGCGCCTGTATCTGGGCGGCGCCTGTGTGTTGGGCGCGCTACTCGTCTGGGGTGGCTTGATCCAACGCCTGACCGGCGGGTACTTCGCACTGGGACCGTTAACGCCCATCGCGGCGTGGCTCTCGGCCGGTGGCCTTTCGGCGGCCGAGACTGGGTGGCCCATGATCGTCCTCGGGTCGACCCTGATCGGCAGCGGCTTCGGCGTATACATCGGCCGCCGGTGGGCCTGGCAGATGGCCGTGGTCGCCAGCGCGCTCGCGCTGGTCTACGCCTGGCCTGGCACGATCATCGGTCTGATCGGCCTGGCTGTGCTGGCTTCTCAAGCCCTGCGCGGCTTCTGCATCCAATAACTCGCGCGCCCTTCTGCCCATCTCGCGCAAGGAGCGGTCTATGCCCATCGACACCGGTTTGCTCGCCGACGTCCCGCTGTTTCAATTCCTGGACGACTCGGAACGAGAAACGCTGGCCGCGCAGCTCGACCATCTGCACTTCGACGGCGGACAGCTGCTGTTTTCGGTCGATGAGCCCGGACGCGGCATGTTCGTGATCCGAACGGGCGAGGTCGAGCTCTTCTATACCGACAACACGGGGCGTAAGATCGTGCTCGACCTGGTCAACGCCGGCGACTTCGTCGGTGAGATCTCGATGCTCGACGGCGGCGCACATACCGCCTCGGCCCGCGCCATCGCGGACACCGACGTGCTGCGCGTGGACCGACATGACCTCGAAGTCTTGTTCCGCCTGTATCCGGCGGCCGCGTTCGACATCCTCCAGTCGCTCGGACGCCGCATGCGCACCACGGCCGAGTTGCTGCGGCACACGGCCTCGCGCAACGTCATCGAGGAGATGGAGGACCGACGCACGTCGCTCGAGCGCGGCGCCGATTGGATCGCCGCCTTCAGCGGCAGCATGCCGTTCCTCTTCATCCACCTGCTTTTGTTCGCGATTTGGATCGGCTGGAACCTGTTGCCCGGGCTCAACGCCTTCGATCCGTTCCCATTCGGGTTGTTGACGATGGTGGTATCGCTCGAGGCGATCATCCTGTCGGTGTTCGTGCTGCTCAGTCAGAATCGTCAGGCCGAGCGTGATCGCCTCCGCTCCGACGCGGACTTCGACGTCAATCTGAAGGCCGAGCTCGAGATCATGCAGCTGCACGAGAAGCTCGATCGCCTCACCGCCGACGTGCTGACTCGGCTGGAAGTGCTCGATCGCCGCGCGCCAAGGGCGTGAACCCCGGACGAACCGGTCGGGCGTAGAATCCCAGTAGCCTCAACATCCCCAGGAAGGGCCTTCCCATGACCGACCTATGGTCCGAACGTTTCGCAGCCGGTGTCAGCCAGATGCGGAGCTCGGCGGTGCGCGATCTCCTCAAGCTGACCGAGCAGCCCGACGTGATCTCGTTCGGTGGCGGTTTGCCAGCGCCCGAGTCGTTCCCGGTCGAGGAACTGGCGGCGGCGGCGGAGCAGGCGTTGATGGAGAACCCGGCCGCCGCGCTGCAATACGGGCTGACCGAAGGCTATCGGCCCCTGCGCGAGCTCCTCGTGACGCGCATGGCCGCGCTCGGGATCCGGGTGCCGGTCGACCAGGTGCTCGTGACCCATGGATCCCAGCAGGGCCTAGACATGGCCGGCCGGCTGTTGATCGATCCGGGAGCTCCGGTGGCCGTCGAGGATCCGTCGTACCTGGGCGCGCTCGGCGCCTGGCGCGGTCTGCAGCCGACATGGGTGACGCTGGGCCTCGACCAAGACGGGCTCGACATCGATCAACTCGCAAGCGTGCTGGCAAGCGGCGTGCGACCGCGGTTCCTGTACGTGGTCTCGTGCTTTCAGAACCCGACCGGCGTGACGCTCAGCCCAGAGCGGCGCGTGCGGCTGCTGGAGCTCGCGGCCCGCTATGGCCTGGTCATCCTCGAGGACGACCCGTACGGCGAGCTGTACTACGAAGGCGAGCGGGCGCAGCCACTGGCCGCGCTCGACGTCGCCATGCACGGCGAACTGCGACACGTCATCTATCTGAGCACGTTTTCCAAGCAACTGGCGCCGGGTTTGCGCGTGGGGTGGATGGCCGCGCCGTCGGCGTTCGTCTCACGGGCCGCGATCTTGAAGCAGGGTCTTGACCTGCACTCCAACAGCTTCGCGCAGCGGGTGGCGTACCTGACCTGCAAGGATGGCCTGCTCGAGCACCACATCCCAAAGATCCGCGACGTCTATCGCGTCCGACGGGATGCGATGCTGGCGGCGCTGGCGGCCGAGATGCCCGCCGGCGTGACGTGGACCCGACCCGCCGGCGGCATGTTCTGCTGGCTGACACTGCCCGAGGGCATCAACTCGACCGAGTTGCTCAAACGCTGCCTGGAGCAGAAGGTCGCTTATGTGCCCGGCGGCGCCTTCTATGCGGACGGCGGCGGCGAGCACACCGCGCGTTTCAACTTCTCGTTCTCGCCGCCCGACAAGATCCGCGCCGGTGTCGCGCGGCTGGGCGCCACATTTCGCGAGCGCCTGGAAGAAAACGCCGGGAACGCACAAGCGCGGGAGCGCGGGGGCGTGGGCGCCTGAGCGCCCGCGGTTTCGCTACCGCTCCAATCGAACCCGCTTGCCGTTGCAGGTGCCGGTGACCTTGTGCGTCTCGCCCTCGCGTGTGTATTTGAGATCGCACCGCTCGAGACCGTTGGTGCGCACGTCGAGCGTGAAGCGATCGCGATCGGGATCATACGTGCCATCGCCCGTGACCACGAAGTTGGTCGTGAACGCGCAGTTCGTCAACGTGTACCGGGTCTTGCCACCACGCGTCTCGACGCCGAGCGACCCGCGCACGCCGCAGCCGGTTGCCTCCGCATCGGACCCATCCCAGTAGTAGACCTCCGGCCAGACGCTGACCTCGTTCTCGAACGAGATCAAACCGTCGAGCACATCGGCGAAGTCGCGGGCGTTCGTCGGTGGCAGCGGCGCGTAACCGGTCATCACAGCGCCGTCGCACGTGGTCTCTCGCCGGGAGGGCAGGGCGCCCGTCGCCAGATAGTCGGAAACCAAAGCGTCGACGCACGTCACGCCGCGCCCGAAGATCACGTGCGGGCCGCCGGATTGCGTGATCAGATAGCCGTCGGCCACGCGGCGGTAGACGTTCACGCCTTGCGCATACGGCGTGGCCGGGTCGGCCGTCGCTCCGAGCACGAACGTCGTGTAGCCCTGGCCCGTGAGTGGCTCTGGTCGAGCGAGACCCTCGGCCGCGTCGGGCCAAAACGCGCAGGGCAGGTCGCCGTAGAAGATCGACGCCAAGCGCGGCACCGAGGCCTCGACGCCGTCACCGATGTGCAGGTACTGGCTCGCGCGCGACTCCGGTGAACCGGAGAAATCGCCATAGTCCTGACACTCGACGCCGTAGTACATGCCGTCCGAATACGTCGGGTCTGGGATGGCGGTGAGCGTGAGCGGATCGATCCCCAGGTTGATGTACAGCAGACGCAGCAGATAGCCCAGATCGCCGCGCTGCGCGTAGGCCAAGCCGCGCGCCAGGATGGCCCGATCGGCCTCGCCGTAGACCTGGCCAGCGACCACGGTCTCGAGGTCGCCGAACGACATGCTGCGCGTCTCCCGCCCGTCGGGGGTGAAGAAACGCACGTTTTGCGGGCTGCGCTTTAGGCGAGCGGCCAGCGCATCGTAGGCCGCCAACGGCTCGGTGGAAAAATCGCCGGCGCACTCGGCATCGGCGGCGCAGGCTCGCAGAGTCGCGACCAGAGTGTCGTTGAAGGCCTGGGCCTGTTGAGCGTAATAGTCGGTCTGCGACAGCGTCAGATCGACGACGCCGTCGATAAAGAGCGCGGCCACGTGGTCGGGATGGGCCGCGGCGTAGGTCTGCGCGTACTGCGTGCCGTAGCTTTCGCCGTACAGGTGAAGCTTGGGCGTGCGCAGCGCCTCGCGGAGTGCGTCGAGATCCTCAACGGCCTGTTCGGTGCCGTAGAAGCGCAGGGCGGCGGGGCTTCCCATCTCGGTCACGCAGGTCGAGCTGAACGCGCGAGCCGCGGCGACGAGCGCCGCTTCCTGCTGCGGCGTCTCTGAACGGCTTTCGGTCAGATAGTACGCCGCGGCCGCCTCGGGGCAGGTGAGACCGCCGGATTGCGCGATCCCGCGTTGATCGAAGAAGACGGTGTCGTAATGCTCGGGGATGCGCGGGTCGAAGGCGGCCGTGTAGGAGTCCGCGGCCGCGATGCCCGAGGACCCCGGGCCGCCGGTGGCCGTCACGAACATGCCGTAGCGATCGCCTGTGGCGGGCAGCACCGCGAACACGACCGACAACGACGCCGTGTTGGTCGCGTCGAAGTGATCGACCGGGACGCGCAAGGTCACACACGTGAAGGCGCTGCCGTCGGGGCAAGGCACGCCGCCCAGTTGCTTGAGCAGTTGTTTGGTCGTGGGGCGTTGACCGCGCCCGGCGCTCTCCGGCGTGGGCGTCGGCGGCGTGCCCTGGGCCGCAACCGTAAGCGGCTGGCTCGTCAACCCGATTGCCAGCAGACCGATCGTCACCAGGCGGAGTGGAGTCATAACGCCTCCGTCACGCATACAGTTCGGGCCGTCGATCTTGAAAGACCGGGATGTGGGCGCGCACGCGATCGACCAGGTCGAGGTCGAGCGTGGCCGTCAGCAGGGTTTCGCCGGCGCCCGCTTCGACGACCGTCTCACCCCAGGCGTCGATCACGGCCGAACGACCGCCAAACGTGTCCTTCTCGCCGCCACCGACGCAATTGCAGGCCGCGATGAAACACTGGTTCTCGATTGCGCGAGCGCGGAGCAACGTCTGCCAGTGCGCGATGCGTCGGCTCGGCCACTCGGCCGGCAGCAGCAGCAGGCGCGCGCCGCCGACGGCCTGCTTGCGGAAGAGCTCGGGGAAGCGCAGGTCATAGCAGATGGCCAGGCCGGTCGCGCCCCAGGGCGTCTCGGCCGACACGACATCCTCTCCAGGTGCCAGCCATTGATCCTCGGCCATCAATCTGAAGAGGTGGATTTTGCGATAGGTGGCCCAGAGGTCTCCGTCGGGGCCGACGAGCGAGAAGCAGTTCGTGGCGTGTTCGCCCCGTGCCTCGAGCAGCGAGCCGCCAATGGCGATCCGATGCCGGCGCGCCAGCGCGGCGATCTCGGCAAAGTGGCCCTCGCCGAGCGGCGCGGCGTAGCGCCGCCAATGCTCGAGGTCGTAGCCGGTCGACCACAGCTCAGGCAGGAGCACGAGCTGCGAACCGCGACGCGCCGCCTCGGCGACGCAGTCGCGCGCACGGGCCCAGTTCGAGTCGGGGTCGCCGGCCGAAACCGTCATCTGGCCCAACGAAAGAGTCAGCGTCGGCACAGGTAAATTCTACCTGTGAAGCTCCAATTCGGGATATCTGGTTACTGCTCTGCCAGCAGGAGGTTGGGCGAAAAGCGGGGTGGGCCCAGGGTCGGGGCTTCGCCCCGACTCTGGGCCCA
>JBGAJV010000092.1:0-17943 GCA_044224715.1 Anaerolineales bacterium
CCGCCCCGAGCATTAACCACAAAGACGCGAAGCGCGCCAAGTAAGGCTTTCTTGGCGCGCTTCGCGTCTTCGTCGTTGTTGTCTACAGTGCGCCCAGCAATTCCACCGCGCCGCTGTCGAGGTCGTAATAGGCAGCAACCAGCTTCATCAACCCATCGCGGTGTAGCCGGTTGACCGACGACGAGCGGCGCCGGATCTGCTCGAGCTGGTATTCGGCGTTGTAGCGCACCGAGCGATCGACGATGTCGTCTTTCTCGGTGTCCATGATGTGCCCGATCACCGGGCGTAGCGCCTCGACCAGGCTTTGAACGTGGCCCTCGGCGCGCGCGCCAAGTTCGATCGTGGTGAACGCTGCCTTGACCGCGCCGCAGGCCTTGTGCCCGACCACCATCAACAGCGGGGGCGCGATGCGATCGGCGGCGTACTCGATCGACGCCAGCACGGAGTCGCTGAGGATGTTGCCGGCGATGCGCACCGTGTAGATGTCGCCCAGGCCTTGATCGAAGATCAACTCAGGCGACACGCGCGAGTCGGCGCAGGCGAGCACGATCGCCAGAGGGGCCTGACCCAGGGCGACCGCCGCCCGGCGGTCGGACGCCTGGTCCGGGTTCACGCCCTCGGACGCCTGAAAGCGCTGGTTGCCCTGCATGAGCACCTCGAGCGCATGGTCGGGTGTCAACGGTTCGACGCCGCGCGGGGTGGCCGATGGCTGGGCGGTCGGCAGGGGTTTCCACTGCGACGGATCGACCGACCCGTCGGCGGCGAGCTCGCCGCTGCAGGCGCTGACACCCGCCGCGCCGACGAGCGCGCCGACGGCGGCCTTGAGAAACTGACGGCGATTGACCGAGGACCTGGATGTCACGTGTGGTTCGACGCGCCTAGTGCGTCGCCTCCGGTGTGGCTGTGAAGATCACGTTGCCCGGATCGGCGAGGGTCGCCGAGTCGAGCGCCGGTGTTGCCTCGCCGGTCGTCGGAGCGGCTTCCGTGGGCGCTTCGGCCGGCGCGGTCGTGGCCTCGGGCTGAGCCGAGCCTTCGCTGGTCGTCGTGCTCTCGTGGCCCTCGGTCTCGCTCTCGGGCGCCGTCTCGGCCACATAGCCGATCGGGCGTTTGAGCATCGTCACCAGGCCCGTGTCGAGATCGTAGCGGGCGGCCGCGATCTTCAACTCATCGATGGTCACGAAGTCGCTCAACAGCGGGCCGGTCGCGGCGAGGCGCTCCGCCACACGCAACGTGTTCTCGTTGATCGTGTTTTCCCACGGGTCGCCTTCGCGTTCGGTCGCGGTGAGGATCGCCGGTCGCAGGCCCTCGACCATCGGCGACAGCTCCTCGAGGACCGGCTGATGCATCACGATCGATTCGAGCGCGACCCGCACGGCGCCCGAACGTTCCGGACCCAGCACCAGGATCGCCTTGGCGCCCAAATGCTCGACCGCATATTCGATGCTGCCAATGACCTCGTCGTCCAGCGCCATCCCGGCCACGCGCACGACGAACAGGTCGCCCAGACCTTGATCGAAGATGACCTCGGGTGTCACGCGCGAGTCCGAGTCGGTCACGATGACGGCGAACGGGTGCTGGCCAGATGCGATCTGGGTCCGGCGGGGCTCGGTGCGACCCGGGTTGAGCCGGAGATCGAGCGCGTAGCGACCGTTGCCGGTCAGCAGACGCTCGATCGCGTCGGCCGGCGCGACCGGGTCATCGGGGCGCAGGGTGGGGGTTGGGTACGCGACGTTCAGCGGCTGTTGCCCCATCGGGCGACAGGCAGCCGCCCAGGTGCTCAGACCGGCGAGACCGGCCAGACGTAACACCGCGCGGCGGGAGAGTCGAGTTGGCGCATCCATCGTCACATCACCTGCACAAGCCGTGCCAGACGCCGCTATCCGGCGCCCGGCGCAAACCCACGATTCGATGCTAACACCCGCCCAACCTTGCGTCCGTAAAGGGCCCTGGAAAGCGCCCTAAACCCGACGTAAAGGCCGCCGGTAACTCCCTTACAATCTTGGCGATGACACCCGAGATCGTGGCGCGGTTGAGCGCCTTGAATGCCGATTTCTACGCGCGCTTTGGCGAGGATTTCGGCGAGACCCGCCCACGCGTGAATCCCGGCGTCCAGCGGGTGTTGGCGCGGATCCCGGCGGGTTCGACCGTGATCGACATCGGTTGCGGCGACGGAAAGGTCGGAAGGCGCGTGGTTGGGGGGCGGTATCTGGGGCTCGACTCCAGCCCCGCACTGCTGGCGCGTGCCTGTGCCCTCACGCGTGGCTTGTTCGGGTCTGCGCAGTTGCTCGATGTCTCGGCGCTCGCCGTCTGGCCCGAGAGTGGGTCAGACGTCGCCTTCGCTCAGGTCGATGTGCTTGGTCCGGGCGTTGGCGCGATAGCCGACGGCGTCGCGGATTGGGTGGTCGCGTTTGCGGTTTTGCACCACATCCCCGATCAGTCGCAGCGGCTGGCGCTGCTTCGAACGGCGGCCGGTTGGCTCAAGCCGGGCGGCCGCCTCGCGGTCTCGTGCTGGCAACCGCAACGGAGTCCGCGCTATGAGAGATTGAACCGACCGTGGTCCGAGATCGGCGTGGCGGCGGACGCCGTCGAGCCGGCGGATCGATTGTTGGGTTGGGAGCGTGGCGGTCGAAGCGGGCTGCGCTACGTCCGCGTGATCGATCCAGACGAACTGCAGGCGCTCCTGGATGAGACGGGCCTGCAGACGGTGGATCGATTCAGCGACGACGGCCACGCCCGAAACCTGGCCGACTACGTGATCTGCGCCGTGGCCGCTGGCTAGGTCGAAGGCCCGACACGGAGAGGCCTTCCTCCCGATCCCGGCTCGACCGCCTGCGGGCACAGCCCAGCTGGCAGAATAGTCACCTCAATCAGCGCAATTCGTGGGAAAACCTATCCTGACGCACAAGGCGCAATTGCCGTGTGCCGCCACGTCGCGTGCACGGGCGCGGAGTCTGGCCGCGAATGACGCGAATTGGAATCCATCCATCCGGCGCAGCGGATTGAGCGGTATTCGCGGAATTTGCGGCAAAGAAACGCCGACCCCGCGTGCTCGCACACCGCATGCCCGTGCTGATGTTTCGCCAATACATCGTTGGTACAATCGGACCACATCTCTCGGCCCGCGCAACCCGAGGCGGGCGCATCAGTTGAAGAGGACTCTATGTCGAAATACCTGGAATTCCCGCTGCAGAGCGGCGGCACCATCCTGATTGAGACCTCCGACGAACGTAAGCCCGGCGCGAGCGGCTTCGTGCGGTCGGCCGGTCAGTCCGACGCCGCAGACAAAGCAACTCAGTCGTTCGACGCGTCGATCGAAAGCCTGCGTCTGTCGGCGGATCTCCTGGTGCGTCAACTGCAATCGCTGAGCACCCCGCCGGACGAGATGGAGTTGTTCTTCAACCTCAAAGCCGTGGGCGAACTCGGCACGCTCGTCGTCGGCCGGACGAACAGCGACGCCAACTTCAACGTCACCCTGAAGTGGCATCGCGAGCGGCCCGATGACGAGAAAAAGAGCGACGATTGATGTGATCTCCTGTGCAGGTTCTCAAAGCGTCGGCCCCAAAGGCCGGCGCTTTGTGTTATTCGACAAAGTCCAGGCGGGCAGACGCAAGGATGTTCGTCGGTAAAATCGCCCAACGACCAAAGAGCATTTTGTCCGAGACCGATCTGGCAAAACGGCATACTACGCCACGTGTCCGGTACGCGTCGTGCCTGCTATACTCATTACGCTCATGTTGATCGAATTGGGTCAAAACTCCGCGGTGACGCAGGTCGGCGCGGCTCGCGATGCGTCCATGCCGGAGCAGGATCTGCACGCACTGTTGCAGTCCGGCCGACGCGACGAGGTCGCGGGCTGGATCCGGCAGCGGTATCGCCTGGACGCGCCCCGGGCGGCGACGGTGGCCCGTTTGCTTTCGCACGGGCTGCCGGCGCAGGTTCAGGACGGGAGCCGACACTGGTTGACCTTCTGCCTGAGCCAGGGCTCCGAAGCCGCCCAGCAGCACACGCTGTTGGAGGGCATGCGCTCGTTGACGATGGCGGGGCGGAGCGCCGAGGCGGCCGCCTGGTATGGCGGCGAGTTCGAGGCCTCGGAGGAACTCAGCTGGGAAGCCGTATCGCTGTTGGGAGGGAGGAGCGTTCGAGCGGGCGAGCCCCGGGTCGGCTCGCGGCGCCGTCGCGGCTCCGGGCCACATCCGGGCCTGCTCTTACTCCTGCTGACCATGGCGCTCATCTCGTTGATCCTTGGGATCGCGATGGCCATGGTGTTGTCGTGAGCCGGCGACGCTGAAAACGGAATAGACCATGACCTCTCGCGTACTCCGCTCTATCTTCGCGCTTGTGTTCGGCTTGGCGACGGCCTGGGCGTTATTGACGCTTGGTCAGGCGACGCCGACCGCCGAGGCGGGCCAGCCTTTGCAGGTGCCGGCGGGCTTTGTCGACGAGCTTGTCGTCGGCGGCCTGTTGGCGCCGCGTGCGATGGCTTTCGCGCCCGACGGTCGCATCTTTCTGCTCGAGCGCGGCGCAGACGGCACTGAGGACATCAATTGGGCCAGTCTGCGCGTGATTAAGAACGGTCAGATGTTGCCGGCGCGCGCGGTGAGCGTGGCGACCTGCGGCGACAGCGAACGCGGCCTGCTTGGGATCGCGCTCGATCCGGCGTTTGCGACAAACGGCTATGTCTACCTCTACTACACGCGCCGCGCCGCCAGCGGCACGGTCTGTGCGTTCAACACGGCGACCAACGGCGTCGATGGCCCGCGCAACCGCGTGTCGCGCTTTACGATGACGGGCGACGTCATCGATCCGGGGTCGGAACGGATCCTGGTCGACAACATCATCACCGATGTTGGTTATCACAACGCCGGCGATCTGGCGTTCGGCGCCGACGGTTACCTCTACATCTCCACCGGTGAGGGCGGCATCGCCGCGCTCTCGCAGTCGACGGCCAACCTTAACGGCAAGATCCTGCGCATCCTGCCAAACGAGTCGCCCTCTGCGCCGTACTACACGACGACGGGCAACCCGTACGACACGCAGGTCGGCGCCGTGACGTGCGGGATCCTGCCGCTCATGACCACGAACGGCGCCACGGGCGCGTGTCGGGAGGTGTTCGCGCTGGGTCTGCGCAACCCGTTCCGTTTCACAATCCGCCCGGGCACGAGCGAGCCGTGGGTCGGCGATGTCGGCGGCGGCGTCTGGGAGGAGATCGACGTGATCACGGCCGGGGGCAATTACGGGCACCCGTTGCGTGAGGGCCCGTGCTCGGGTGGGGTGCTCTGCAACCCGGCGAACGAGGGTGCGCATCCGGCTTATATCGATCCGCTGTACACCTACCCGCACCTGTCGGTGTACGCGAACTTCGACTCGGCCGTGATCGGCGGCGCGTTTTATACGGGCTCCAGCTGGCCCGCGGAATACCAGGGCAATTATTTCTTTGGCGAGTTCGCGCGCGGCTTTATCCAGCGCCTCAAGTACAACCCGGCGACCCAGACCTGGGCGGCGGCGGACACAGAATTCGCGAGCGATGGCCAGGGTCTGGTCGGGTTGAAGTTCGGGCTCGACCAGAACCTGTACTACATCGCCTATCTGAGCGAACAGCGCACCAGCGAGCTGCGACGCATTCGTTACCTCGCGGCCGGCGAGAACGTCCCGCCGTTCGCGCAGGCGTCGGTCTCACCGACCGGGGGCCCGGTGAACACGCTCTTCACGTTCTCGGCGGTGGGTTCGGCGGATCCCGACAACAACCTGCCGATCACGTACACGTGGGCCTTTGGCGACGGTTCCACGCAGTCGACGTCGGCCCTCACGGTGACGCACACCTACACCAGCGCTGGGCCGAAATCGGTCACCCTCAGGGTGGCCGACAGCGGCGTCCCGCCGATCACGTCGGAGCCCGCGGCGCTGACGGTGTACCCCGGGAACAATCCGCCGACGGCCACCATCGTGCTCACCAACACGACGGCGCCGGGCCGCGCGAACTATTACATGCATGACGACTGGGAATTCGGCGTAGCCAACGCCAGCGACGACACGCCCTTGCCGGTCGGCGCGTTCACGTGGGAGGTCGTCTTCCATCATCAGACGCACCACCACCCGTTCGTCCCGTATCTGGCCGACGTCGGCGGCTCCTTCACGATCCATGTGGAGGAGCCTGACCCGGTCCAGTGGTATCGCGTCATTCTGCGGGTGCGTGATTCGCAGGGCCAGGTGACCGAGCTATACCGCGACATCACGCCGGTGGTGGTGCAGGGCTACCTGAACACGCAACCGGCGGGCGGGATGGTGCTGGTCGACGGGATCACGCGGACGACCCCGTATACGGTGACGCGGATCGTGGATTACGCCGTCACCGTGGCGCCGATCAATCTGCAGTCGATCGCGAACTTCCCGCATCAGTTCGACCACTGGGGAAGCGCGCAGTCGTATACCTACACGTTCGCCATGCCGTTGAGCGGCTGGAACGACATCGGCGTTTACATCCCGGCGCAGCACCGGGTCGGGTTGCCCTACATCGGGCGCTGATACGGGCTTGATGAGCGACGTGCCGCGAGGCCGAGGCAGAGCCTCGTTCCCGCGGCACGTCGCTTTTATCATGTGGGTTTCAGCAAGTCTGGGCGATAATGGACCGGATAGAACGCTGGCGGATGCTTGGATCGTCGTCGGCGCAGCCATCGCCCGGCCTGGCCGGGCCCAGATACACTCGAACGGACCGCGCGCATGCCTTTGACCGATCTCGCTCAGAGTCTGATCGCAAACATCGAAACCGTCATCGTCGGCAAACGCACCCAGATCGAGTATCTGCTTGTGGCCTTGTTGTGCCGCGGACATGTGTTGATCCAGGACGTCCCTGGAACTGGCAAGACCATGCTGGCACGTGCCGCCGCCGCCAGCCTCGGGTTGGGCTTCAAGCGACTGCAATGCACGCCCGATTTGCTCCCGAACGACATCACCGGCGTGAGCATCTACAACCAGCGCTCGACCGAATTCGAGTTCCGGCCGGGCCCGGTCTTCGTCAACGTCCTGCTTGCCGATGAGATCAACCGGGCGACGCCCCGCGCCCAGGCGGCGTTGCTCGAGGCCATGCAGGAGCATCAGGTGACGGTCGACGGCGTGACGCACACCCTGCCTGTCCCGTTCATCGTGCTTGCCACGCAGAACCCGGTGGAGTTCGAGGGGACGTTCCCGTTGCCCGAGGCGCAGCTCGATCGCTTCCTGCTGCGGCTGTCGCTCGGCTATCTGGAGACCAGCGACGAAACGCGCATGTTGCGGAACCTGCGGCACACCCACCCGATCGAGACGCTCGGCGCGGCCGTCAGCGGCGCCGAGCTGATGACGCTCGCCGACCAGGTGAGCGACGTCAACGTCGATGAGACGCTCGAACGCTACATCCTGGCCATCGTCCAGGCGACGCGGGCCCATCCCGACGTGGCGCTCGGCGCCAGCCCGCGCGGTTCGCTGGCGCTGTACAAGACCGGTCAGGCGCTCGCCGCGCTGCGCGGTAGGGCCTTCGTGCTGCCGGACGACGTCAAGGAGCTCGTGCCATTCGCCCTGGCGCATCGCCTCGTGATCCGGCCCGAGAGCCAGCTGCGCGGCCGGACGGCCGAGGCCATCCTGGCCGAGATCGTCGAACGGACGCCGCTCGATCTGGGTGAGTTGAAGACCGGCTGAGCCCTTTAGGGCGCCGTCATGCAACGCCTGCTGCTCTTCCTCCTGTTCGTCTTCCTGATCGCGGCAGTCCTGCGCGTCGACTTCTATTTCACGATCGCGTATTTGTTCTTCGGCGTGTATCTGCTGACGCGGGTGTGGGTGCGGCGCGGGTTGCGCAACGTGCGCGTCGAGCGCCGTTTTGTCGATCGTGCCTTCTTCGGCGATAGCGTGCCGGTCCGTCTGAGCATCCGCAACGTCGGGCGCCTGCCCATCACGTGGCTGCACGCGCGCGAGTCGGTGCCGGTGTCGCTGCGCCAGACCACGCCGCGTCACCAGGTCTTCAGCCTCGACCCCGAGACCAGCCGCGACATCGAGTACACGCTGTACTGCTCGAAGCGCGGCGTATACAACCTGGGCCCGACCCGGCTGCAGACCGGCGACGTGCTCGGTCTGATCAAGCCCGAGACGATGGAGGCGGAGCCCAATCGCCTGATCGTGTATCCCAAGGTGGTGCCGCTGCAGCGGCTTGGTTTGCCGACACGCTCGCCGCTCGCGACCTTGCCCGCGCCGTTGCCGCTGTTCGAGGACCCGGCGCGCGTCATCGGCGTCCGCGACTACGCGCCCGGCGACTCGCTGCGCCGCATCCACTGGACCGCATCGGCCAGCGCCGGGAGCCTGCTCGTCAAACACTACCAGCCCGCGATCGCGCGCGAAACCCTGATCTGTCTTGATCTGGGCTATGACGGCTATCACATGCGCGGCCGCTACGACGCGATCGAGCTGTCCATCGTCGCCGCGGCGTCGATCGCCAATCACATCGTCGTGGGCCAGCGACTGCCGGTGGGCCTGGCGAGCGATGCCCATGACGTCTGGCTCGGCGAACGCACCTCGTTTGCGCTGCCGATCCGCTCCGAGCGCGCGCATCTCATGTCGGTGCTCGAGGTCCTGGCGCGCGTCAACCCAATCGACAACGCGCCGTTCGTCGAGTTGCTGCGGCGCCAGCGGCTCCATCTGCCCTGGGGCACCACGGTCGTGGCGATCACGGGCCGCGACACGCCCGAGTTGCTCGAGGCGCTGGCCCAGCTCGTGCGCGCCGGCTTCCCGGCCGCGCTGGTCGTGACCCAGCCCGAGCGCCTGCTCCCCGACACCCAGCGCCGCGCCGCGATCCTGCGCGTGCCGGTGTACGCGGTCGAGCAGGAGCGCGATCTGGAGGCGTGGGTATGAGGGACCGCGCCTGGCTGCCCGCCTGGATCCCGGAAGTGCTTGTGCCGCTCCTGCAGGCCGGCATGGCCGCCTGTCTGGCCTGGTCGATGGCGACTTTTGCGCGGCAATGGTTCCCGAGCTGGAACCTGCCGTGGACCGTGATCGTCGCGCCGCTGGCGGCGCTCGAGGGCGGTTTCACCTTCTACCTGTTCAAACGCCGGTTTGTGTTCCTCACCGATCGCTGGAAGATGCGGCTGGTCGAGTTCGCGACGCTGTTCGTGCTGGTCAAGATCGGCGGGATGTTGAGCCAGCCGTTGCCGGCGCTCTCCGACCTGCTGCGGGTCTGGACCGACGACCTGACCCGGATCGTCGACATCCAGACGCTTGTCAATTACGTGCTCGCGCTCTCGGCGTTGTTGATGACGACCGAAACCCTCGAGGACCTCGATCGGCTCTCCGACCCGGAGCGTTCGATGATGACTTCGATCCCGCGCGATCGGCTGTATGGCCGCTTCTTCATGGGTGGCTTTCTGCTGATCGCGATCTCGGGTCTGGCGCTGGTCGGGATCGATCAACTGCTCGATTTCTCCCGGCCAGCCGTGACCGGGCTTGTGACGAACGCGCTGTTGTACTTCCTGCTTGGTTTGGCGCAGCTCGGCGTCGCCAATTACATGTATTGGGGCGCGATCTGGGACTACGAAAAGGTCGAAATGAGCGCGCAGCTCGGCGCCCGCTGGACCTGGCATGCGCTGGCCCTGGTCGTGATCGCGGCGCTCGCGGCCTTCGTGTTGCCGACGGGCTACAGCGACGGTCTGTTCAGCCTCGGGCGCTGGCTGATCGTGATCGTCGGCTTCGTGCTGTACCTCGTGTATCTGCTCGTCTACTTCGTGTTCGCCGCCGTGGCGGCCGTGCTCGGGCTGTTGTTCCCGGCCATGAAGGTCGACACCCCGGCCAGCCTCCCACCGCCGTCGTCTATACTCCCGCCCTCCATCGTGCAGGATGCACCGGTCGTGGCCGATCCGTTCTGGGAGCAGTTGCGGCTTGTGTTGTTCGGCCTGACCATCGCGGTCATGGTCGGCGTCATCCTGTACATGTATCTGCGCGAACGGCCCGAGTTGTTGAAGATGTTGCGCGACGCGCGCTGGCTGCGTATCGTCTTCCGTCTGTTCGACAAGTTGCGTGCGCGCGGGTTGGGGTGGGCCAGATCGTTGCGCCAGGGGCTCGCTGAGGGTCTGGCGCGGTTCCGAAATCGGATCCCGGCGCTGCCGCCGTTGCGATTCTGGAGTCTGCGACGGGCGTCGCCGCGCGATCAGGTGCTGTACTACTATCTCAGCATCCTGCGGCGCGCCGGTGAACAGGGTGTGCGGCGCAAGCCGTCGCAGACGCCCGACGAATATGATCCCGTCCTGGGAACGCATGTGACCGACGCCGAGGCCGACGTTCATGCGTTGACCTCGGCCTTCGACAGGGCGCGTTACAGCGGCCAACCGATCGATGCGGCCCAGGCCGGCACCGTCCGTGCCGTGTGGGAGCGCCTGCGCGCCGCGCTCCAATCCAAACGAAAACCCCAAGACCCCGACGCGGCGTGAGCCGTCCGGGAGGAGACGACGCGATATGGCGAAACTTCGTTTTCGATTCGGCACGGTGGGCACGCCGATCTCGACGCCCAAGAACCCGGGCGGCACGGTGGGCGGCGCCCGGCGCATGGCCGAGCTAAAACTCGACGCGCTCGAACTGGCCTGGGTGCAATCGGTCCGGGTCAGCGAGGCGAAGTGCGCCGAGATCAAGGCGGTCGGCGCCGAGCACGACGTGGCGTTGTCGGTGCACGCGCCGTACTTCATCAACCTCAACGCGACGAAGGACGAATGGCCAAAGAGCCGGAAGCGTCTGATGGATGCCGCGCACTACGGCAACCTGGCGGGCGCGACCGACATCATCTTCCACCCCGGCTCGTATTTCGGGCGCCCGCCGGCCGAGGTGCTCGAGGTCGCGATCCCGCGGCTTCGCGGTTGCGTCGACGAGCTGCGCGCCGCGGGCAACCCGGTGACACTGCGCCCGGAGACGATGGGCAAGATCGCGATGCTCGGCTCGTTGGAGGACACGCTGGCGATGGCCGCGGAGATCGACGGCGTGCTGCCCTGTCTCGATTTCGCGCATCTGCATGCGCGCCCCGGCGACGGCACGCAGAATTCGTATGCCGAGTGGGCGGCGATGCTGACGGCCGTGAAGAAGCGGCTCGGGGCGAAGGCGCTCAAGCGCCTGCACATCCACCTCTCGGGCATCGCCTACGGCCCGAAAGGCGAGAAGCATCACCTGACGCTGGCCGAGGCCGACCTCAAATACAAAGATCTGTTCAAGGCCCTATACGACTTCGGCTGCTCCGGACGCGTCCTGTGCGAAAGCCCGATCATGGAGGACGACGCGCGCGTGATGCAGAAGACCTGGCTACGGTTGGCGAAGTGAGCGACGCGTACACCTGCCTGCGTGTGAATGAGCCGCCCGTCATCGACGGCAGGCTCGACGACGCCTGCTGGATCAAGGCGCCGCGCTCGCCGCGCTTCGTCGATATGCTCAACGGCGCCCCCGCGCACTTCGATACGCGGGCCGCGGCGCTGTGGGACGACACGTGCCTCTACGTCGGCTTCTGGATCGAGGAGCCGTTCGTCACGGCGTCGCTGACCGAACGCGATCAACCGATCTTCGTCGACAACGACGTCGAGGTCTTCATCGACGCCGGCGACGCCTACTACGAGTTCGAGATCAACGCCCACAACACCGTGTACGAGGTGTTGTTCATCTGGCAGGACGCTTATCCGCACTTCGACTCGGTCGCCTTCGACGTGCACAAGCACCGCGCCGTGACCTTCGGCGGCAACTACGACCGCGACGGTCTGCGCTTCTGGCGGGGCGCGCATCCACGCGGCCTGCGTTGGGCGTTCACGAATTGGGATCTGCCGGGGCTACGCACGGGCGTGCACGTCGATGGCGTGCTCAACGACCGCGCCGTGGTCGATCGAGGTTGGACTGTCGAATTGGCCTTCCCCTGGGCGGGTATGCGCTCGTGGGCGCTCGGGCGCAACTTGCCGCCGCTGGCCGGCGACACCTGGCGTCTGTTCTTTGGCCGTTTCGAGCACCTCGACATCAGCGGCCAGACCATTCATCCGGCCTGGAGCTGGCACCCAATCGGCTCGCCCGACACCCACACACCCGAACGTTTCACGCCCGTGACGTTCAGCGATCGGCGCGTCGACGAGGCGTGAGTGGTGCGGACCTTGACGCGAACCTCGTGACCTATGCCGCCAGGCGGAGATGTTGTGTGCCGCGCCAGGATTCGCCGGAGGCGAGCAGCACCGGCCGACCGATGACCGCGGCCTCGACGCAGATGTAACGTCGATACCCGTCGGGCGCCAGGTCCTTGAGCTGGGCCGCGATCTGCGGGCCCGGGTTCCAGACCACGACATCCGGAAAACCCGTGGACCAGATGTCGACCGTGCGGGCGCCGTCGTGGACCTTGACTTTGCCGGCGCCGTAGTAGACGCGATCGACTTCGCCCGGAAACCGCAGCGCCGGTTGTTTGTCCATGCGCGGCGACAGGCCGGGCGGATCGCCCAGGGCCGCGTCGCGGTAGGCCAATTCCTGCAGGCCAGTCACCGTCGTCTCAACGCAATCGCCGACGGCCAGGTACGTGTGCAACGCGGCCGTGAACCTGAACGGGCCCACGTCGATGTTGGTCACGCCGAAGGTCACGGCCAGCTCGCGCCCGCCGAACGTCACGGTGCAGGTCGCGCGAAACCTTGAGGGCCAGATCGCCCGCGTGGCCTCGTTGTCGTCGAGGCTGAAGCAGGCGGTCGCCTGATCGTCGCCGGCGCCGGCGCTCTCGAGCTGCCAGAGCTGATTTCGCGCGAAGCCGTGTTTGGGGAGCGGGCCTTCGCCCGAGAATTGCGGAAAGACGATCGGCACGCCGCCGCGGATCGCGCGGCCGGGCGAGAACTCCGACCTGTCGCTCAAGAAGAGTTGTTCGGCGCCGCCCGCCGGTCGCCAGGATGTCACGTGCGCGCCGTCGGCGTAGATCTCGACCTGCGCGCCGTCGCGCGCGGTCAGGGTCAAACAGGGCAGGCCGTTTCGTCCGGGTCTCAGGTCCATCGTCGCCTCCGCGCCGATGATACCCGGAATTAGGCGCCGGACGGCGGTCAGCGCACGCGTGTGCCGGGCACTCGCACCTTGTTCCCCGGTTCAAACGATCCGCCGCGAATGTCGTGAAGTGCCGCATCGCACGATCCATTCGCGGAATTCGCGCCATTCGCGGCATCCTGGTCAACCGGAATACAAGATGCGATTGTCTTGGGCCGACCTGCCGTCTGCGGTCATCAAATCATGGTAGAGTGTCGCGATGTCGCCCCGGCTTGCCAAACGCGTTGAGGACTTCGGCACCACAATCTTCTCCGAGATGACGGCGTTGGCCGTGCGTCAAAACGCCATCAACCTCGGTCAGGGTTTTCCCGATTTCGACGGCCCCGAATCGGTCAAGGCGGCCGCGGTCCGCGCGATCAACGACGGTCAGAACCAGTACGCCGTCGGCGTCGGGCAGCCCGCCCTGCGCGCGGCGGTGGCCGAGCATGCGCGCCGCCACTACAGTCAGGCGGTCGACCCAGACCGGATGGTCACGATCACGTGCGGCGCGACCGAGGCGATCTTCTCCGCGATCCAGGGCCTGATCGACCCGGGTGACGAAGTCATCCTGCTCGAGCCGTTCTACGATTGCTACGTGCCGGCCGTGCATATGGCGGGCGGGATCCCGCGCTATGTGCCGCTTCATCCACCAGGACCTGGTGAGAACGCCTGGCGGCTCGATCTTGACGAACTCAACGCCGCCTTCAACCCGCGCACGCGCGCGATCTTGATCAACACGCCGCACAACCCGACCGGGAAGGTGTTCACGGCCGACGAGCTCAAGGCGATCGCGATCCTGTGCGTGGCGTGGGACGTCGTGGCGATCACGGACGAAGTGTACGAGCACCTGGTCTATGGCGCCGCGCGCCACCTGCGGCTCGCGCAACAACCGGGCATGGCCGACCGCACGATCACGATCGGCAGCCTGGGCAAGAGCTTCAGCTTCACCGGGTGGAAGGTCGGCTGGGCGATCGCCGCGCCCGAGCTGACCCCCGCCGTTCGCCGGACCCACCAGTACATCACCTTTGCGACGCCGATCCCTTTGCAGGTCGCTGCCGCTGCCGCGCTTCTGGACGGCGACTCCGTGGTCAGGGCCCTGGCCGAGGATTTTGAGCGCAAGCGCGACTACCTGGTCGGGGTGCTGGATGAGATCGGTCTACGGCCGGGCGTACCGGATGGCGGCTACTTCATCCTCACCGACGTCAGCGATCTGAGCGCCCGGGTCGGCGTCGGCGACGACGGCGCGACGTTCTGTCGCTGGCTGACGACCGAGATCGGCGTGGCCGCGATCCCGTTGAGCGCCTTCTATAGCCCCGACCACGTCGGTCAGACACGCGGTCGGGTCCGGTTTGCGTTCTGCAAACAACAGACGACGCTCGAACGCGCGGCTGAACGGCTCCTTCGACTACGACGCTAAGAAAAACGAAAAGCCGGGTCAGGCTACCCTGACCCGGCTTTTTCGTCTGCGCGTGCGAAACGCGTCACGGCGCCGACTTCAGTCGCTCGGCGAAAACGTCCAGCGCGGCGTTGACGTTATCGGGGTTCATGTGGAACGCGCCGTGGTCGCCCTTGGGGTCTTCGATCAAGAGGTCGACCGTCGCGCCGTAACCCGTCACCCAATCGCGCGCACCCTCCATGGCCGGACAGCCGTCGCGATCGGGGTTCGGGTCGCGCATGCCGCAGACCATCACCCAGTGCATGCCCGCAAAGGGCTGCGGCCCGAACTTGCCGTTGGCGATGTCGACGTTGATGGGGAAATCCGTGCCGGGCTCACCCGCGTTCGAAATCGTCAGCGCAAAATACGGCGTCGGCTGGCTGCGGTCGATGGCCGCCACGCCGTACGAGTTGGCCGAGCCGCGGCTGAATCCGTGGAAGAGCACGGTGCCGGGTTTGACATGTTCGGCGGCGAAGGCGGATGCCAGCACCTGGTGGATCTCGTGCGGCAGATAATAGTCGTTCATCTGCTCGCCTTCCCCGAACCACCATTGCAGGGCGATGATGCCGTAGCCGCGTTCGAGCGCGTAGGGTTGCCAGAGGTAGAACTCGTCGAACGCGAAACTGCCGTGGCCGTGGATCGTTGCGATCATCGGCGGCGGCGCCTCCGGACCTGTGCCAGGCGGGTACCAGACGATGTAGAACGCGCGCGCATCCGGGGCCGTGGCAAACCGGGCGCCCTGATCGACGGCGAACTGATAGCGCTCAGCGTCCTTCTGCATGCCGAGCTGGAAGACCGAGAGCGTTTCAGGCGCGGGCAGGGCGGTCGGGCTGGGCGGGACCGCGGTTGGCGCCAGCGTGGCCGTCGGGGCCGCGGTGGGCGGCGGGCTGTCGGTAGGCGGCAGCGGAGTGGCGCTTGGGGCCGCGATGGTCGCCGTTGGCGGCACGGGCGTCGGCGAGGCTGTGGGCCCGGCGTTGCCGCAGGCCGATAGCAGCGTGCTCAGGAGCAGGGTGAAACGCAGGCTGGCCTTCATGCGCTTTCTTCGACCTCGAAATAAGGCCGGGAAGGACGGTGGCGCCGAGTTGCGTCAATGAGTGTCGGCGCTCGGACCCACCGTCCTTCCCGGTGAATAAAGTCAACTACCGATCATTATTGGAAAACTGCGCCCGCAGAAAAGGAGGCGATGGGGGGCAAGTGTTGGCGCGGTCGGCGAGCGGTGAATTACAATCGCGTCCGTGTCCGCCAACCTCGTCTACCACGCTGACAACCTGTCCGTGCTGCGCTCACTCCCCGACGCCTGTGCGCGGCTGATCTATATCGACCCGCCGTTCAACACCGGCAAACGCCAGAGCCGAACGCAGATCAAGACCGTGCGCGCGGCCGACGGCGACGGCGATCGCATCGGGTTCGCCGGTCGGCGCTATGTCAGTCGACGTGTCGGCGAGCAGTCGTATCACGATCGGTTCGACGATTATCTGGCGTTCCTCGCCCCGCGGCTGGCCGAAGCGCGCCGCGTCCTGACGCCCGATGGCTCGCTGTACTTCCACATCGACTACCGCGAGGTGCACTATTGCAAGGTGCTGCTCGACGACCTTTTCGGCCGCGACAGCTTTCTCAACGAGATCATCTGGGCCTACGACTACGGCGCGCGCACGCGCAAGAAGTGGCCGGCGAAGCACGACAACATCCTCTGGTACGCGCGCGATCCGCAGCGCTACGTCTTCAACGTCGACGCGATCGACCGCATTCCGTACATGGCGCCCGGATTGGTCGGACCCGAGAAGGCGGCGCGTGGCAAGTTGCCGACCGACACCTGGTGGCTGACCATCGTCAGCCCGACCGGCAAGGAGAAGACCGGCTATCCGACCCAGAAGCCCCTGACGCTGTTGCGGCGCATCATCGCGGCCTCGTCGGACCCGGGCGATCTCGTGCTCGATTTCTTCGCGGGCTCGGGCACGACCGGCATCGCCGCGGCCGAGCTGGGTCGGCGCTTTCTGCTGGTCGATCGCCACGCGCCGGCCCTGCGCGTGATGCGCAAGCGTTTCGCCGGTCTCGACGTCGAATACCGAAAACTGTGAGCCATGCTTTCCTTCAGCGTCGATAACACGAACGTCATGGTGCGCACGGCCGGCCTCGCCGTCCGCGACGACCATGTCTTGCTGCAACGGCTGGCCGATCAGAGCTTCTGGTTCTTGCCGGGCGGGCGCATCGAGGCCAATGAAACCTCGGCCGAGGCGCTGCAGCGCGAGATGCGCGAAGAACTGAGCGCGGAGGTCCAGCCCGAGCGCCTGCTTTGGATCGTCGAGCATTTCTTCATCGACGCGCTGCTGGCGCGCTTTCATGAGTTGGGCTTCTACTGGGTGATGCGCTTTCCGGACGACTCGCCCTGGAACCGACTGGACGGCGTGCGCAGCGTCTTTGTCGACGGTCATCAGATGGAGTACGTCTGGCATCCGATCGCGCATCTGAGCGCGCTCACGGTGTACCCCGAGTTCCTGCCGACCGGGTTGCAGAGCCTTCCTGACCATCCACAGCACATCATGTTGAGGCGACGCGCGCCGGAAACGGATGCCTCGGCGTGACCGCGCCAGCGCAGGCGTCAGGCCGATCGACGCGCCCGTGGCCGTTGATCGGGTTGCTTTTCGGCCTGGTCGGCATGGGCTCGTCGGCCATCTTCGTGCGTTGGGCCGGCACCCCGGGCGCGGTGTCTGGCCTGTATCGCATGCTGTTGGCGGTCGGGGTATTGGGCCTGCCCTTTGCGTTCGCGGTCAAGCGTCAGCCCGTGCGAGATCGACGAGCGCTCGGCATGGCCGTGTTGGCGGGCCTGTGTTTCGCCGGCGACCTGACGCTCTGGAACCAATCCGTGCTGATGACCTCGGCCGCGAATGCCACCTTCCTCGGCAATACGGCGCCGCTCTGGGTCGGTCTGGCGACCTGGTTGATCCTCAAGCAGCGGCTCAAGCGCGGTTACTGGGTCGGGTTGGCCATCGCGTTCGTCGGCGCGTTCACGCTTGTGGCCGGCGACTTCTCGCTCGGCGGGCGGGCTGGTCTTGGCGGGATGATGAGCCTGGGCGCCGCGGTATTCTACGCCGCGTTCTTTCTGATCACCCAGCAGGCACGTCTCGGGTTGAGTTCGCTGGCGTCCTGGTGGATCTCGGCGTTGACGAGCCTGGTGGCCCTGGCGCTCGCGGCGTTGGCGCTCGGCCAACCTTTGACCGGCTACGCGGCCCAGGCCTACATCTGGATGTTCGCCGTCGGCCTGTTCACGCAAATCTTCGGCTACCTGTTGGTCAACTATGCGTTGGGCCATCTGCCGGCCTCGGTGGTGTCGATCACGCTGCTGTTGCAGCCGGTGGTGACCCTGCTGCTCGCGATCCCGCTTCTCGGCGAATACCCGGACCCCATGCAGCTCGCGGGCTGTGGGTTGTTGATGTTGGGCGTGTGGGTCGTCAATCGATACGGATACTAGACACCGGGAGTGCCCCGAT
>JBGAJV010000093.1:0-17770 GCA_044224715.1 Anaerolineales bacterium
GTCAGCAGACCGCGCTGGAACATGCGCTCCAGGTCCTGCTGCTCGGCCAGGGTGTGCTCGACGATCGTCGCCTTCTCGCCCGGCACGCTCAGATCGGAGATCGCGATCGTCGTGCCCGAGCGGGTCGCGTACTTGAAGCCGATGTTCTTGATCTCGTCGACCACGTCGGTGGTGCGCTCAGGCCCGATGACCTGGTAGCAGCGGCCGACCAGCTTCTGCAGACCGCCCTTGTCGAGCGAGTCGTTGTACAGACGCATCTCGTCGGGCAGGATGCGGTTGAAGAGCGCGCGGCCGACGGTGGTCTCCACCAGGCGGCGCTGCGGGCGCGCGTAACGCTCGTTCTTCTCGTTGTACCAGGTGGTGATCATCACGCGGATCTTGGCGTGAATGTCCACCTGCCCCAGCCCGTACGCCAGCTCGACGTCGTCCAGGTCCGCGAACACGCGGCCGTGGCCCTTGCGCTCGAGCGGGTGCATGAACGTCAGGTAGTAGACGCCCAGGACCATGTCCTTCTGCGGGCCGACGATCGGTTCGCCGTCGGCCGGCTTGAGGAGGTTCGTGGTCGACAGCATCAGCCGGCGGGCCTCCTCGACCGACTTGTCGGAGAGGGGCACGTGCACGGCCATCTGGTCGCCGTCGAAGTCGGCGTTGAAGGCCGAGCAGACCAGCGGGTGGATCTGGATCGCCTTGCCCTCGACCAGGATCGGCTCGAAGGCCTGGATGCCGAGTCGGTGCAGAGTCGGCGCGCGGTTGAGCAGCACCGGCCGCGTGCGGATGACCTCTTCCAGCACTTCCCACACCTCGGGCCGCTCGCGCTCGATGAAGCGCTTGGCGCCCTTGACGTTCGAGGCGTAGTTGTACTCGACCAGTTTGGCGATCACGAACGGACGGTACAGCTCGAGCGCCATGGTCTTCGGCAGGCCGCACTGGTGCAGTTTGAGCGTCGGGCCGACCACGATGACCGAGCGGCCCGAGTAGTCGACGCGCTTGCCCAGCAGGTTGCGGCGGAAGCGGCCCTTCTTGCCCTTGAGCATGTCCGAGAGCGACTTGAGCTCGCGGCGGCCGCGGCGCGAGAGCATCTTGCCGCGCTGGCTGTTGTCGATCAGGCTGTCGACGGCCTCCTGGAGCATGCGCTTTTCGTTGCGCACGATCACGTCGGGGGCGCCGAGCTCGAGCAGGCGCTTGAGCCGGTTGTTGCGGTTGATCACGCGCCGGTACAGGTCGTTCAGGTCAGAGGTCGCGAAGCGGCCGCCGTCAAGCTGAACCATCGGGCGCAGGTCCGGCGGGATCACGGGCAGCACCGCGAGGACCATCCACTCGGGGCGGTTGTTCGAACGCCGCAGCGCCTCGACGACCTTCAGGCGCTTGAGCGCCTTCTTGCGCTTCTGCTTCGACTTGGTCGAGCGGATCTCGTGCCAGAGCTCCTTGGCGGCCTTCTCGAGGTTCATGTTGCGCAGCAGCTCCATGAACGCCTCGGCGCCCATGTCGGCACGGAACACCTGGCCGTACTTCTGCTTGAGCTCGCGGTACTTGGCCTCGCCAAGGAACATCATCGGCTGCAGGCTGAGCAGCTCGTCGCGCTCCTGCGCGGCGTTGTCGGCCGCGACGTTCGGGCCGGTCTCGACATCGGTGCGCAGCTGGGCGATGGCCATATCGGCCTCGGCCTTGGCCTTCTCAACGTCTTCCTTGAGCTTCTCGAGCTGGCGGTCGCGCTTTTCCTTGAGATCGCCCTCGATCTTGGCCACGTAGGCCTGGACCATCTTGGTCAGCGACTGCGTGTGCTTGCGCGCGATCGTCTCGCCCTTGTCGGCGATGACTTCGCCCGTGTACGAGAATTCGATCGGGACGCGGATGGTCGTGTCGACCTTGTCGGCCAGGGAGCGCTCGAGCTTCTGCGCTTCCTTCATGATCGGGTCGATCTTGTCCGCGGCCTCGGCCTCGAACTTCTCCTTGACCGCGTCGCGCTTGCCCTCGAGATCGCCGAGCTTCTTGTCACGATGCTGCTTGAGCGACGCGATCTTCTGGTTGATCTCGTCGAGGCGCCGCTTCTCCTCCCGCCCCGCATCCTCATCAAGGCGCTTGAGCGCCTTCTGGCGCGCGTCCTCGTCGACGGACGTGACGACGTACTGCGCGAAGTACAGCACGCGATCGAGGTTGCGGCGCGACACATCCAGCAGCACGCCCAGATACGACGGCACGCGCCGCGTGTACCAGACATGCGCCACCGGCGCAGCCAGCTCGATGTGGCCCATGCGCTCGCGGCGGACCGACGAGCGGGTCACTTCGACGCCGCACTTGTCGCAGACGATGCCGCGATAGCGGATGTTCTTGTACTTGCCGCAATAGCACTGGTAATCGCGGGTCGGTCCGAAGATCGCCTCATCGAACAGGCCGTCTTTTTCGGGGCGGAGACGTCGGTAGTTGATGGTCTCGGGCTTGGTCACCTCGCCGTAAGACCACGACCGGATCTGGTCCGGGGACGCCAGGCTGATACGCAGCGCCTGGAAGATCTTGGCCTCTGCCGAGCTTTCGCGATATAGATCCGACATGCACGAACCTCCACTGTCGAAACAGGAAACAGAACAGACGTGCTAAACCAGGGGAATAGAAAAACAAGCGCCCGAAAGTGCTTTTCGGCGCTTGTAGTTATGCTGACAGCCCCTGAATTATACTCGCGTTTTCGAGTGAGTCAAGTTAGAGCCACGAAACGTAACGACATAATCATATCATACGCAACCAGATCAGCCCAACGGCAACGCCCGCGTCGCCGGGTCCGTGGCGCTGGCCACACGAACCTGGTTTCGGCCCTCGCGTTTGGCCGTATACAGCGCCCCATCCGCCCGCTCCAGCAAGGCTTCGAAACCTTCTTCGTCATCGGCCAGGCTGGCGACGCCGACGCTGGTCGTGATCAGGATCGGGCCCTTGTCGGTCGGGATGGTCGTGCGCTCCAGGATCTCGCGCAGGCGTTCGCCGACCATGGTGGCGACGGTCAGGCTGGCCTGCGGCAGCAGGATGGCGAACTCCTCACCGCCGTAGCGGCACGGCACGTCTCCCTGCCGGATGCCGAAGCGCATGATCTGGGCGACGCTCTGCAGCACCTCGTCGCCGACCAGGTGGCCAAAGGTGTCGTTGACGTGCTTGAAATGGTCCAGGTCCATGAGCAGCACCGACAGCTCGCGCGGCGTGCGACGATCGCGGTTGCAAGCGTAATCCAGCATCGCGAAGAAATGGCGGCGGTTGTACAGACCGGTCAGCGAGTCGATCTGGGCGTGGGCTTCGGCCTCGCGGCGACGCAGCTCGACCTCGAACAGGTTTTCCTCGAGCCGGCGTGCCTGATCCTGGATGACCTGGCGCTGTAGGAAGTCCGACCGGACCAGGCTTTCGAGCGTGTAGTTGGCCAGCATGGCCACGACGGTGAAGGCCGCAAAAAAGACCGTGTTGCTGACCAGGATCGTGGTCGGGACCCGCCCACCCCACACGGCCGTGATCTCATAGAGCAGAAACGTGATCCAGGCGAGCGCCGTCGCGATCGGGAAGCGCGGCCGCAGGAAGGTCATCATGAATGTCACGACCAAGAGCAGGCCGGCATAGTAGAGGTAGTTGCCCGGCGGCTCCGCGATCGCGACCATGGCCACGATCCCCAGGCTGGCGACGAACATGACCAAAGCGGTGGTCGCCTCCATCATGGCCCGAAAGTGCCGCGTGTAGGACAGCGCCAGGACGAGCGAGGCCAATGGCACGACGAGCGCGTAGCGGATCAACCACGCAGTCTGGGCCACATCGGGGATCAGGTAGCCATCGAGCACGCCGAAGGCGGCATACATCGCGATGCCCAGCGCCAGGGCGGCGCGCAACTGACCCAGCGAGCGGGTGAAGTGGTCGTCGCGATAGGCGCGCTCTCGGTCCGCGTCCCTGAACGTCAGGAAGAACGGACTGCTCACCTCCGCCGCCAGCGACGGGGGGAGCCAACGCGTCAAGAACGAGCCAAAACCGCGCACGGATCACCCTCGCGGGCTGTGCCGGCCCGCCTTTCCGATAAGCATGTTAACACAGCGAGGGCTCGGAAACGGTTGGACGTGGTGAGGGGCCGGGGTTATCGCCCGTCACGGAAAGATCTGCCAAGAGGGAGTTCGGCAAATCGGCAGGGTGATCGAGGGGCCGGGTTTCGCCCAGCCCCCTCGATCACGTTGGATCGTCTCTGTCTCCCTACGAAGTTGAGCGGCGACATGGGTCGGCCCGTGCGCGCGATCGGTCACCGCCGCTCAGGCCGCCCGCAGCGTCGCCCAGATCTCGCGGAACGACATCCGCTTGCCGTACATGAGCAGGCTGGTGCGGAAGATCTTGGCGCCGCCCCAGATCACGATCGGCACCGTGACAAGCAACCCGGCCAGGCTGATGACGATGTCCTCGACCGGGATGTCGCCGTGCGGCAGCCGGATCATCATCATCATCGGCGCCGTCAGCGGGAACCAGCTCAGGATCCGGGCCACGATGAAATTCGGGTTGGCGAAGACGAAGCCGTTGATCATCCAGGGGATGGCCGCCATGAACGAGAACACACCGGCGATCTGCTGGCTCTCGCGCATGCTCGTGCCCATCGAGCCGGCCGTCGCCATGAGCGTGCCGAACATGAGATACCCGAGCACGAAGTAGACCAGCGCGAGCGCGAAGACGCCGGGGCTCAAGGCCGCCAGCGCCGCGACGGCGATGGCGCCCAACCCACCCGAGACCAGGACGCCCGAGAGGATCCAGACCCCGACCTGTGTCAGACCGAGCGCGCCCAGCCCGATGACTTTGCCCGCGAGCAGATCGCTGGCCGACACCGACGACAGCACGACCTCCATCACCCGGTTCTCTTTCTCCTCGCCCACGCTGCGTAGCAGGTATCCGGACGACGAGAAGATCGAGATAAAGAGCAGGAGCGAGACTCCAAAGGAGACGGCGAAACCGGCGCCGAAGGCGATACCGTTGTCGTCGCGGCTCGATGTCGGTTGACCGTTGGCGTCGAGGCTCACCGGGTTCAGATCCTCGTTCATCAGGAGCTCGAGGCGCTGCTGGGTGGCCGCGTCGACCTTGCCGTCAAGGAGGCCGCGCATCAGGAAACGCGTCAGCCGCCCGTTGTCGAGGGCGATGAGGTTCGAGAACCCGCCGCCGCCGCGCACATACGCGCGCAGGGAGCCGCCCGAGACGAAGTCGCCGGGCACGACGACATACCCGGCGATGTCGTCGCCGATCAACGCCTGGCGGGCGGCGTCTTCGGTCGCGTACAGGGTCAGGCTCTTCGCGAAGTCATCGGGGATCGCGCGATACACCCCCGACTCATCGACGACGCCGATAGGTTGGGTGGCGCCTGAGAACTGCTCGTCGAGGAAACCGGCGGCCTCGCCGCCGAAGAAAGCCGCCACGATCACGCCGATCAAGCCAATAGCCGGGATGAGCAGCGTGGCGAAGATGAAGCCCGGCCGACGCACGTTGACCAGGTACTCGTGCCGGGCGATGGTCCAGGTCTTGCGGGTCAATCCAAACATCGTTTCACCATTAGGGTCGCCTGCGTTCAGGCCTTGCCGGTCACCACACGCACAAAGATCTCATCGAGGGGCATACTGGCCACCTCGAAGCGATCGAGGCTCGCGCCCGACTCGATCAGGCTCTTCAAGAAGGCCTGAGGCGTGACGCCCTCGGCGAGGGTGATGCGCTCGCCGCGCGGTCGCCCGTCCCCGTTGAGGACGGGCTCGGCGTGCGCGACGCCGGGGCGTCCGGCCGCGCCGACGACCGGCGACACCTCGAGCGCGTTGGGCGAGAACTGGCGTTTGATCGCGGCCAGCTCGCCGTTGAGCACGATCTCACCTCGATTGATGAGCGCGATCCGTTCGCACAGCGTCTCGACGAGATGCATCTCATGCGCGCTGAGGATGATGGTCTTGCCTTCGTCGCGCAGATCGCGGATCAGGCCGCGCACCAGGTCGACGTTGACCGGGTCAAGGCCCTGAAACGGCTCATCGAGGATGACCAGCTCGGGTTGGTGGATGATCGTGGCCGCGATCTGCAGCTTCTGCTGCATGCCACGCGAGAGCTCTTGCACCTTGGCGCGCGCGCGGTCGTCGAGCTCAACCCGCTTGAGCAGCGCCAGCGCGCGTTCTTTAGCGCTGGCCCGCGAGAGGCCCTTGAGCTCGCCGAAGTAGACCAGGGTCTCGAGCACCCGCAACCCGCGATACAGACCGCGCTCTTCCGGCAAATAGCCGATCTGCTCGCGTCCCAACCCCGGCGCATGATCCAGGATCTGGATCTCGCCGGTGTCGGGCTTGAGGATGTCCATGATCATGCGGATCGTGGTGGTCTTGCCGGCGCCGTTCGGGCCGAGCAGCCCGAAGATTCCGCCGCGCTCGACCTCAAAACTGACGTCTTGCACGGCCACCACGTTGGCGAAGGATTTCTTGAGTCGATTGACGCTGAGAGCTGCTGACATACGACGAGTATACGCCGGGCGGTTCGCCGCGGTTGCAGCGGGGGCGGCCCCGGCTAAAGCCGCGCGGGCTGTGCTGCCGTCGCTGCCGTGAGCGGGGCGGGCGCAGGCCGGCCTCGCCCCAACGCCCCGCACGCCTTCAGGCGGCGCCATCCTGACGTACACTGTGGCGACCGACAGCGGAGCACACACACCCATGCCACTCGATTACTACGACCCGCAGAACCACCCGCCCTCGCGCCAGCGCCGACCGGCGAACCGCCGCGACGATGCCTGGATTCGCGCGCTGCTGCAGCGTGGCGAGATCGCGCATGTCGCGACGCGCTGGGACGAGCAACTGTTTCAGACGCCGACCAGCTATTGGTTCGACGAGGCCAACCATGTCATCATTTTTCACTCAAACATCGCCGGACGTGTCCGGGCCAACCTCGAACGACACCCGGCGTTGTGCCTCGAGGTCAGCGAGTACGGGCGCTTCCTGGCCAGCAACGATCCGCTCGAGGCCTCGGTGCAATACCGCAGCGTAATCGTGTTCGGTCGCGCCCAGGTGCTCGTCGACGCAGACGCGCGGCGCCGGGCGCTGACAAGCTTGCTCGGCAAGTACTTCCCTCAACTGGAGGTCGGGCGCGAGATCATGCCGATCGACGACGCGGCGCTCGCGCGCACGAGCGTCTACGCCATCGCGATCGACGACTGGAGCGGCAAGGAGAACTGGGCTGAGGCCGCCGAGCAGACGAACGCCTGGCCAGCGCTGGAAACAAGGTGGCTCGAGTTCGATTTCAAACCCGGACGAAGCGAGCCACGGTGAGCCCGGGCTTTCGGCGCCGTCGCCGTCATTGATCCGCGCGTCCAATCCTCACAGGAGAAACCCATGCCCCCTCACCTGTTCGCCTTTCTAGCCGTGGCCATCCCGATCGTGCTGGTGCCCGGGCCGAGCCTCATCGCGATCGTGGCGCGCGGGATCGCACAGGGCCGCCGTGCGGGCGTCGTCTTCGCCCTGGGCGACTCGCTCGGCCTGATCGTGCAGGTCATCGCGATCGCGGCCGGGCTGGCGGCGTTGTTGCAGACGTCGGTGCTCGTGTTCAGGATCGTGCAGTACGCCGGCGCGGCTTATCTAGCATATCTGGGCGTACAGTTGTGGCGCTCGAGCGACAAGCCGGTGTTTGCCAACGGGGTCGAACCGACGACCGGCCGCAGCGGTCGCGCCGTGATTGCGCAAGGATTCCTGGTGGGTGTGTCGAACCCGAAGGCCGGGCTCTTCTTGCTGGCGTTCCTGCCGCAGTTCGTGGATCCTGCCGCCGGACCGGCCGCGGTGCAGATCCTGCTTTACGGCCTGATCTTCACCACGCTGACGATCACCTATGGCAGCCTGATGGGCGCGTTCGCCGGGAGCGTCGGGGGATGGTTGAAGACGCGCGTGGCCATCCAGCGCTGGATCCAGCGACTGGCGGCCGTGACGTTCGTGGGGTTGGGGGTGCGACTGGCGCTGTCTGAGAAATAGCGGGAGCGCGAGAGCGGAGAGCGCAATGAGCGGGGGAAGCAACGCTCCCCGTTCCCGCGCCCCCCGCGCTCCCCCGCACCCGTGCCTTACACGCCCACCTGGCTTTCCAGATAGGCCTCAATGAAACCGTCGAGCTCGCCGTCGAGGACCTTATCGGTCTGACTGGTCTCGTGATCGGTGCGATGGTCCTTGACCATCTGGTAGGGGTGCAGCACGTACGAGCGGATCTGCTGGCCCCACTCGGCTTTGACTCGCCCGCCCTTGAGCGCGTTGATCTCTTTCTGCCGTTCCTCTTCCTTGATCGCCAGCAGACGTGAGCGCAATACCTTCATGGCGTTCTCGCGGTTTTGCGTCAGCGAGCGTTCGTTCTGGCAGGTGACGATCAGGCCGGTCGGCAGGTGGCGGATGCGGATCGCCGTGGCGTTCTTCTGCACGTTCTGGCCGCCGGCGCCGTTGGCGCGGTAGGTCTCCATCTCGATCTCGTTCGGCGGGATCTCGATCGATCCCACGTCCTCGACCTCCGGGTACACCTCGACCGACGCGAACGACGTGTGCCGCCGCGCGGAGGAGTCGAACGGCGAGATGCGCACGAGGCGGTGCGTGCCCTTCTCGGCCTTGAGCAAGCCGTAGGCGAACGGCCCGCTGATCGACATGGTCACCGACTTGATCCCGGCTTCTTCGCCCTCGCTCAGGTCGAGCACCTCGACCTTGAAGCGGTGATCCTCGCAGTAGCGCTGGTACATGCGATAGAGCATGCCGACCCAGTCCTGCGACTCGGTGCCACCGGCGCCCGCGAAGATCGTGAAGATCGCGTCGTCGCGGTCGTACGTGCCCGAGAGCAGCGTTTCGACTTCGATCTCACGCGCGAGCTTCTCGAGCCGCACGACCTCGGCCGAGAGCTCGGCGCGCATGCTTTCGTCGCCCAGCGTCGCCAGTTCGAGCGCGTCGGCGATGCCCTGCTTGGCGCCCTTGAGCTGGTTCAGTTCATCCCGGATGGTCGAGAGCTCGCGCATCGTGCGTTGCGCGGCCTCGGGGTTGTTCCACAGATTCGGATCTTGCGATTTGGCCTCGAGCTCGGCCAGGCGTTCCTCTTTGACAGGCAGGTCAAAGACGCTCCAGCAGGGTATGCAGGCGCTCGTCGATGACGTTCAAGCGGGCGATCAGGTCTTCCATCTTGCTTGCATCCTTTACATGCAACGGAGCGCGGTACGGCGTCAACGTCGCCGCACCGCGCTCCGTCGAGGTACGGTCAACGACCCTCTTCGGGCTCCTCGATCAGGCCGTTCACGAATTTGTCCGCGTCGAACGGCGCGAAATCCTCAAAATGCTCGCCGGTGCCGATGAACACGATCGGCAGACCGAGCTCGCGGCGGATGGCGAAGGCCATGCCGCCCTTGGCCGAGCTGTCGAGCTTGGTCAACACGACGCCGGTGACGCCGGAGGCGTCCTTGAAACCGCGCGCCTGCGAGAGCGCGTTCTGACCCGTGATCGCGTCGAGCACGAGCCAGGTCTCGTGCGGCGCGCCCGGCACGGCCTTGCCGATGACGCGCGTGACCTTGCGCAGCTCTTCCATGAGATTGTACTTGCTCTGCAGGCGGCCGGCGGTGTCGACGATCAACACGTCGACGCCACGGGCCTGGGCGGCCGTCGCCGCGTCGTACGCCACGGAGCTCGGGTCTGCGTTCGGCTGGCCCGCGATGACCGGGAAGTCGAGGCGCTCGCCCCACACCTGCAGCTGGTCGACAGCGGCGGCGCGAAACGTGTCGGCCGCAGCCGCGATGACGGTCTTGCCCTGGCCACGCAGGTAACGCGCCAGCTTGGCCACGGTCGTGGTCTTGCCCGACCCGTTGACGCCCACCAGCGCAATCACGGTCGGCTGATGGTCGAAGCGCACCACGCGCGGCTCGCCCAACAGCGCCCGCAGTTCCTGACGCAGGGCGGCGCGCAGCTTGTCGGCCTGGACGATGCCCTCCGCCGTCGCGCGGGCTCGCAGACGGCCGATCATCTCGTCGGCGACGATGGCGCCCATGTCGGCCTGGATCAGCGCGATTTCGAGCTGCTCCCAGGTCTCGTCGGTGATGTCGCTCTGGCCCAACAAGGAGGCGACGCGGCCGAAGACCGCGTCGCGGGTGCGCGCCAGAGAATCGCGAATCGATTTGAACATGGCTTGGGATTATATCGGGTTCTGGGGGCCTTGGGCGCAGGGCAATCGCGTCAGGTTTCCTGGTGGGATCGCTCCGCCGCGATTTGCGCACATTTCGCGAAAGGGCTGTGCGATACGGCAATTCGCGTCATTCGCGCAATTCCCGGCAAAGAGATTGGGGCTTCTCGTGTTTGGGCGCCACGTGGCTGCGCGCGCGATCGGGTCGGGCGGATGTCGGCAGGGGGCCCACAAGGGGCACGCCGGCGGCGCCTTCGACGGCGGGCGCGCTCGATGATGACGCATCTCGCCTACCGCCCTTCGCCGGGAACGCTCGCGACGGGGGCGTGACGGTTATAATTCTCGGATGCCTGCCATTCGGCGTGCCGCCGTAGATTTCGGGATCACGAACACCGACGTCCTGGTCGAAACCAGTGACGGCCTTCGGCATTGGATGGTGCCCAGCCAGGGCGTGCCGGATGCGGCCCGGGTGGCCGAGGTGCTGGCCGTTGGCGACGTCGCGCTCTCCGATGTGGCGCAGCTGGCGGCGACCGGCGGACGCAGCCGCGAACTACCCGGGCGCCTGGGCGCCACGGCGGTCGCCACGATCGGCGAAATGAGCGCAATCGGCCGCGGCGGGCAGGTGGTCGTCGGGTCGCGCGACGAACCTTTGCTGGTGGTCAGCTGCGGCTCAGGCACGGCGGCCGTCGCCGCGCGCGGCGAGGCCTACACCCACGTCAGCGGTACGGCGGTCGGCGGCGGCACCCTGCAGGGCCTGGGCCGCCTGTTGCTCGGCACGGCCGACCCGCGCGCGATCGACGCCCTGGCCACACATGGCGACCGCAACGGCGTCGACCTGGCGCTGGGCGATGTGATCGGCGCCGGCATCGGGCTGCTGCACGCCGACACCACCGCCGTCAATTTCGGCCGGATCGGCCGCGAGGCCTTTTCGCCACGGCGCGAGGATGTGGCCGCCGGTCTGGTGACCCTCGTCGGCCAGACCATTGGCCTGATCGCCATCAACGCCGCGCGCGCGCAGGCGATCGGCAGGATCCTGCTGATCGGCCGCCTGCTCGACCTCCCCACCCTGCAAGACGCGGTGCTCAAGGTCGGCGGTCTGTACGGCGTCACGCTCGAGGTGGCGCCCAATCCGGGTTATGTCACGGCATTAGGAGCCCTGTACCATTTGTGAATTGCCGATTGCTGATCGATGATTGCTGATTGTGTGAACCCGGATCAGCAAAGTTCAATCAGACATCGGCAATCAACAATCAGCAATCGCTATGTCTCGTCCAAAATACTCGATCGTCGCACCCGTCTTCAATGAAGAAGAAACGCTGCCCGTGTTCTATGAGCGGATGGCGGGCGTCATGGAAAAACTCGACGGGCCGTGCGAGTTGGTGCTGGTCTTCGACGGCAGTCGCGACAAATCGCCCGAGATCGGCCGACAGTTGCGTGACAAGGATCCGCGGATCAAGGTCATCGACTTCGCCAGGAACTTTGGGCATCAGATCGCGATCACGGCGGGCATCGACTACGCCGAGGGCGACGCTGTCGCGATCATCGACTCCGACCTGCAGGACCCGCCCGAGGTGATCCTCGACCTGGCCGCCAAGTGGAAGGAAGGCTATGAAGTGATCTATGCCCAGCGCCGCAAGCGCGCGGGCGAGACCTTCTTCAAGCTGTTCACGGCGGCCGCGTTCTACCGCCTGATCCGCAGCATGGCCTCGATCGAGATCCCGCAGGACACCGGCGACTTCCGCCTGATCGATCGCAAGGTCGTGCTTGTGATGCGGCAGATGCGCGAGCACCACCGCTTCATGCGCGGGCTTTCGGTTTGGGTTGGGTTCAAGCAGACCGGCGTGCTTTACGACCGCCACGAGCGCTACGCGGGCAGCACGCAGTACCCGCTGCGCAAGATGGTCAAATTCGCCAGCGACGCGATCACGGGCTTCAGCTACGCGCCGATCCAGTGGGTGACCACGCTCGGGTTCTGGATATCGCTGATCGCGCTGCTCAGCATCCCGGTCGTCGCGATCCTGCGTTTCTTCTACAGCGCGACGTTCTTCGAAGGCCAGGCGAGCACGTTGATTGCCGTGCTGTTCATGGGCGGCGTGCAGTTGATCTCGGTCGGCATCCTGGGCGAGTACCTGGGCCGAATCTACGAAGAAGTCAAGAAGCGGCCGTTGTACGTCGTCCGCGAGGCGCCACCGAAGCCCGAGGATAACGCCGCATGAGCCTGACCCATCTGGACGAGCACGGCAACGCCCGCATGGTCGATGTCGGCGGCAAGCCCGACACCGAACGCGTGGCCGTTGCCGCCGGCGAGGTGCGCATGCGCGCCGAGACCCTGGCGGCCATCCGCGCCGGGCAGATCAAGAAAGGCGACGTGCTCACCACCGCGCAGCTGGCGGGTGTGATGGCCGCCAAACGCACGTCGGACCTGATCCCGCTGTGTCACCCGATCGCGCTCACGCACGTCGACGTGACCTGCGAGCTGCGCGACGACCTGCCGGGCGTGGCGATCACGGCCACGGCTCGCACGACCGGCAAGACCGGCGTCGAGATGGAAGCGCTCACGGCGGTCTCGGTCGCGGCGCTGACGATCTACGACATGGCCAAGGCCGTCGAGAAGACGATGCAGATCACGAACGTCCGTCTGCTCGAGAAGACCGGCGGCAAGAGCGGGCCGTGGCAGGCCGGACGCCCCGCCTAAAGCCACACGACGCAGCCCCGCGCCTCGAGCCCCTTCACCCAATCCGGCACGCGCCGTAACGGATTCCACCGCAGATCCAGCCGCTCGAGCGCCGGCAAGGCGCCCAGCACATCCGGCAGCGCCGTCAGGGCATTGGCGCGGACGTCGAGCCGGCGTAGCGCGCGCAGATCTCCGATTGCGTCAGGCAGCGTCGTCAGCCGATTGAAGCGCAGGTCGAGATCGGTCAGGGCCGTCAATCGCCCGATCTCATCCGGCAGGCGCGTCACCGCGTTGCCGGACGCTCCCAGCATACGCAGACGCGCGAGTCGGCCAAGCGCCTCGGGCAAAGCCCCAAGCCGATTGTTGGCGACGTGAAGCTCGCGCAGCGCCGCCAGATCACCGATGCTGTCGGGCAGCGCTTCCAGGCGGTTGTCGGCGATCCGCAGCTCGATGAGCGCGCTCAGGGAACCGAGCCAAGCGGGCAGTGCCGTGAACCGGTTTTCGGAAAGATTGAGGTAGCTGAGCGCACCCAGACGCGCGATCCCGTCGGGCAACGTCTCGAGTTGGTTGTCCGCCGCGTACAAGACGTCGAGCGCCGCATTCGCGCCAAGCGCGTCGGGCAGCGCCGTCAGAAGGTTGTGACCGACGTCGACCATGCGCAGATGCCTCAGGCTGGCAAAGCCCGCGCCCAAGTCGGTGAGTTGATTGACCGAAAGGTTGAGCACTTCGAGCTGACTCAGCGTGCCAAGCACGTGCGGCGGCCCGGTCAACTCGTTGTGATACGCACTCAGGAACCGCAAGCCAGTCAGGTCGCCGATCCAGCCGGGCAGCGCAACCAGGCGGTTGCGATCGAGGTCGAGAGCTTCGAGATCCTGCCGATCTGGGGCGGCGATGTGGTCCAGGTCCTGGCCGGAGCAATCGAGGCCATGAGCGCTATCGGTGGCCCAGCGAGCATGGAGGGGGCGTTCTTCCAAAGACATGGTCTGACATTACCAGAATCACGCGATCCCGAGACTATCCGATTTCGTGGCCGGCATCCCGTTTTCCCGCTTTTCGTTTCAAAATGGCCGAGCAGCGACAGGTTCCGTTGAATCAGCGGCGACCGTTGTACACTTACCGCATGCAGGTCAAAGTCCTCTTCTTCGCGACGCTCAAAGATCGCGCCGGTCAGGCGCAGACGACGCTCACGTTGCCCGATGACGCCACCGTCACGGCGCTGCGCGACGCCCTGGCCAGCGCCCTACCCGGCCTGACGCCGGCGCTGCCGACCGCGCTCGTCTCGGTCAATCATGAGTATGCCTTCAACGAAGACCTCCTCCACGATGGCGACGAGGTGGCCTTGTTCCCGCCCGTCTCTGGGGGAATTGATGATTTCCGATTGTTGATTTCTGATTGAGTATCCTGCGTTGAAATAAACCGGCAATCAACAATCCACAATCAGCAATCAGCAATCAGCAATCCAAATGTTTCCGACCCTCTTCAAAATCACGAACGACACGCTTGACCTCGACGCGCTGGTCGCCGCGATCACGTTACCGAGCACCGGCGCCGCCTGCGTGTTCACCGGGATGGTGCGCGGCGTGACCACACGGCCAGATCGCGACGCGATCGGCCCGCATGAGACCACGCGCCTCGAGTACGAGGCCTATGTGCCGATGGCCGAGGCCAAGATGAAGCAGGTCGCCGACGAGATCCGTGAACGCTGGCCGACCATCGAGGGCATCGCCATCGTCCAGCGCATCGGCCCGCTCGACCCAGGCACGCCGACCGTCTTGATCGCGTGCTCGGCGGCGCATCGCGACACGGGCGTGTTCGATGCCGCGCACTATGGCATCGATCGGCTCAAGGAGATCGTGCCCGTCTGGAAGAAAGAGGTCGGCCCGGCCGGCCAGGTGTGGATCGAAGGGCACTACACGCCAAACCAGTCGGACAGGCACGATGGGTAGTTCTTTTCGCGAATTGCACGGATTTCGCGGGATCGGCGAGCGCCCCATGTGTAGGGCAGCCAACTTCCTTCTGCGCCCCTCGCGGCCGGATCTTCGCCACGAGACGACGAGCCACGATGGACTTTAAGTGCACCAACTGCGGGCGGACGCAGGCGCTGACGTTCACGGGCTATCGCTGCCCGACCTGTACGGGCGTGCTCGGTCTTGCGGAAACGCCGACCTTCGCGTCTGACCGCATCGACACGACGGCGCCCGGGATCTGGCGCTTTCGGCAGACGTTTGGGCTGCCCGACGACGCACCCACGATCACGCTGGGCGAGGGCAATACGCCGCTGATCGCGCTCGACCTCGGCGGCCGGACGGTGCAGATCAAGCACGAGGGCCTGAACCCCAGCGGCGCGTTCAAGGATCGCGGCATGGCCGTGGTCTTCAGCTGGCTGCGGCACCTCGGCGTGGCCGAAGCGATCGAGGACTCCTCCGGCAACGCCGGCGCCGCGTTCGCGGCCTACGCGGCGCGCGCGGGCATCCGTGCCCGGGTCTTTGTGCCGGCGACAGCGGCCGGCGCCAAGCGGCGGCAGATCGAGGCCTACGGCGCCGAGTTGGCCGCCATCGACGGCCCGCGTTCGAAGGCCGCCGAAGCCGCGCGCGCCGCGGCTGACGCCGGCGCCGTCTACGCCAGCCATGTGTTCAATCCGCTCGGGCTGCTGGGCAACGCCACCTGCGCCTACGAGATCGCGGCGCAGCTCGGGCGAGCGCCCGAGGCCGTCGTGCTCCCGGTGGGTCACGGCACGCTGTTGCTCGGCCTCGCGCTCGGCTTCGAGGCGCTGCGGGCCGCGGGCCTGATCGCGCGCGTGCCGCGCCTCATTGCCGTGCAGGCGCTGGCCTGCGCGCCGCTCTGGGCCGTCGCACAGTATGGCCGCGCGGGTCTGGGGTGGGTCACGGAGGGCGCGACCCTCGCCGAAGGGATCCGGGTCGTGCAACCGATCCGCGGCGATGCGGTGCTGGCCGCGGTCGCGGCCAGCGGCGGGCACGTGGTCGCCGTCGAGGAAGATCAGATCCGACCGGCGCACGCGGAGCTGGCCCGGCGCGGCCTGTTCGTAGAACTGACCAGCGCCGCGATTTGGCCGGTGCTCGTCGAGACGCCCGGCGACGTGGTCGCGATCGTGACCGGAAACGGCCTCAAGACCGCGCTGGTTTAGGCGCGGCGGTCAACAGCCGCGGATCGAACCCGCTAACGCCCACGCACGAAGGTGTACCGCAGTATCGGCCGCGGCGCGACATGCCGGGCCACTTCCTCGAAGCCGAGGCGCAGGAAGGTCGATGCGTAACCGGTGCTGCTGGTGCTGGGGGTTAATGCCGCGTCGAGCGGATAGGCTTCGAGCGCGGGCGCGCCGGCCTCGCGGGCCATCTTCAGCGCGGCCTTGATCAGGGCCACCGTCACGCCACGCCGCCGAAAGCCGATGCGAATGTAGAAGCAGGACAGCGACCACACCGGCACTTCGTCGACGGCCTTCAGCCGCCAGTTCCTGGACATCCATGGGAGATCGGCCCGCGGCGTCAATTGGCACCAGCCGACCGCCCGATCGCCGTCGAGCGCCAACAGCCCGGGCGGCGGCCCGTCCTTTACGACCGCGCGAAACGCGGCTTTGTTCGCCGCCGCCCCGCGCCTGCGGTAGGCGCTGCCGATGCGCCAGTACATGCACCAGCAACCGCCGACGGCGCCCTTCTCGCCGAAGAGCTCCTCGAGCGCCGGCCACAGGTCGGACGTGAGCGGCTTGATCGACAGTTTCATCGTGCCGTCAGGGTACCAGATTCTCGATCACGCCGGCGGCGCCCATTCCCCCGCCGATGCACATCGTCACCAAGCCATACCGAGCCTTGCGTCGAGCCAGCTCAGACATCAATGAGATCGTCAGCCTGGCGCCAGAACAGCCGAGCGGATGGCCCAGCGCGATCGCGCCGCCGTTGACGTTGACGCGCTCGGGGTCCAGCGCCAGGACACGCATCACGGCCAGTGCCTGCGCGGCAAAGGCTTCGTTGAGTTCGATCAGATCGATGTCGTTCAGCGACAGTCCCGCCAGCTTGAGCGCCTTGGGCACAGCCACGATCGGACCGATGCCCATCACCTGGGGCGGCACGCCCCCGACGGCAAACGACACGAAGCGCGCCAGCGGCTTCAGCCCCAACGCCTCAGCCCGCGCGCGGCTCATCACGACCACGGCCGCCGCGCCATCGTTCATCGGCGACGCGTTTCCGGCCGTCACCGTGCCGTCCGCCGCGAAGACCGGTTTGAGTTTGGCCAGCGCCTCGGCCGAGGTGTCGCGGCGCGGCGACTCGTCGACCGCGAACGGCATGGTCGACCGGCGCGGCGCGCCGTCGACGTATTCGGTCATCTCGACCTCGACCGGGACGATCTCGTCGACGAAGCGCCCGGCTTCGATCGCCGCGAGCGCCTTCTGTTGTGACGCCAACGCAAACGCATCCTGATCGGCCCGGCTGACACGATACTCGCGCGCGACCTGCTCGGCCGTCAGCCCCATCGGCATGTAGACCTCGGGGCTGATCTCGACCAGCGCCGGGTTCGGCGAGAACACGTTGCCGGCCATGCCGACGCTGCTCATCGACTCGACGCCGCCGGCCACGAGCACGTCGGCCTGCCCGGCCATGATCTGCTGCGCGGCCAGCGCGATCGACTGCAGCCCGGACGCGCAGAAGCGGTTAACGGTCAGCCCGGGCACCTCGACCGGCAGCCCAGCCCGCAGCGCCGCCACACGCCCGATGTTCATGCCCTGCGCGGCCTCGGGCATCGCACAGCCCAGGATCACGTCGTCGATCAGCGCGGGATCCAGCCCCCCGGCCCGCTCGACGCTGGCCCTGATCGCGATCGCCGCCAGATCGTCCGGCCGGGTCGTTCGCAAGGCCCCTTTTGCGGCTCTTCCAACGGGTGTTCGGGCACCCGAGACGATCACGGCGTCCATGGATTCTCTCCGTCGATTGGTGATTGGCGATTGGTGGTTGGCGATTT
>JBGAJV010000094.1:0-17598 GCA_044224715.1 Anaerolineales bacterium
GTACCCCGATGTCGGTGTGGACCACACCGACATCGGGGTACATCGGGGCACTCCCGGTGTCTTGGAACTCTTTTTCCGCAGGGGGCGTCATCGTCCCCATGCGCACCATTCTGACCACCCTCACCATCCTCACGCTGGCCCTCGCGGCCTGTACCCCGCTCGACCCGCCGCAGCCCAACGCGCCCGGCGGATCCGGCCCGGCCGTGACGCCCGAACTCACCGGCACCCGCTGGGATCTGACCCAATACGGCGACCCGGCTGCGCCAAAGACTCCGGTGCCCGACAGCCAACCGACCCTGTCCTTCCCTGAGGACAGCCGTCTCGGCCACACCACCGGCTGCAACGGCCTTGGCGGCGAGTACACGCTCGCCGGCTCGACCCTCACGCTCTCGAACGTGATGCAGACCCTGATGGCCTGTGAGGAACCGCTGATGACGCAGGAAAGCGACATCTCGCAGGCGCTCCAATCCGCGACGACGCTCACGCAAGCCGGCGACACGCTCGTGATCGCCTACCCCGGCGGCGAGCTGCGCTACACGCGCCAACCCGAGCCCACGCCCGCCAGCCTGGTCGGGCCGACCTGGCAACTCGACGGTCTGGTCGTCGGCGAGACCGCGCAATCGACGATCGCGGGCAGCACGGTCACCGTGATCTTCTCGGACGACGCGATCCACGGCAACGGCGGCTGCAACACGTACACGGCCGAGCGGTCCGGCGCCGATACGGCCCTCACGATCGGCGCGATCGCGGCGACCAAGATGGCCTGCGTCGACACCGGCGTCTCCGATCAGGAGGCCCTGTACTTCAAGCTGCTGCAGGCGACGTCAACGTATGCGATCGAGGGGGATCGGCTCACCCTGTCCGGCTCCGAGGGTTCGCTGACGTTCGTGGTCGCGCCCTGAGCACGCGCCTCGCCCGTCAAGGTCGCGCGCGCTGCTCGCGCCTATGCAGAGCGGCTGTGTCTTTCGACATGGCCGCTTTTTGATCGCGATCAGGGGCGGTGCGTTCGCCCGGGCTTGCTTGCCATCGATGGCGTCCACCGTTCGGTCTCGAGGCGCGCGATCACCTGATCGAGCCAGCGAATCGTCAACGCCTCGACGGCGCGCGCATGCTCGCGGGTCAGCGCGCGGAGCTGCGCCGGATCGTTGCGCGTCTCGGAGGCCGGGCGTCGCTTCAACGCCGTCAGGCGTTCGCGCCGAGCAGCGCGCAAGCGCCGCAGCTCGGGCAGGAGGTCGCGCGCCGGATGCGGCCCGGCGAAGAAGAGACGCGCGAGCGCGGCGTCTTTGGCGGGCGCTGCCAGCGGCAGCGGCTCGTCGCGCCATGCGTCGAGCGCGTCGCGCCCGGCGGCCAACAGGGTGTACACACGCCGCTCCTGTAGACCGCGCGCCGCCTGCCGCCGCGAGCGGATCCAACCCCGGCGTTCCAATCGACGCAGCGTGGTGTAGATCTGGCTGTGGTGCGCATGCCAGAAGTGCGCGCCGTCGTTCTCCAGCAGCAGCTTCAGGTCGTATCCGCTGCGCGGCCCATCCGCCAGGTAGCCCAACAGGATCTTGTCCAACATACCGGCATCGTAGCCGCGGCGCACGACTGCGTCAATGCTGACATAGAGATATCGGGCGATTGAGTGAGTGGGTGAGTGGCGATCTCCCACTCACTCAGTCTCTCAATCACCCAATCGCTACATTCCCCTGATATCATCGTGGGTGGAGACACGGGGATGTCGATGCCTGAACCCGAAAGCCTGTACGACCGCATCCGCCAACGCTACCTCGAGCACAACGTGCCGTGGGATCACACGCTCCCACCGCCCGAGGTGCTCGCCTTTGTCGAGGCGCATCGGCCCGGGCACATGCTGGATCTCGGGTGCGGCTACGGCCGGGCGTGTCTGTACCTCGCCGACCACGGCTGGCGCTGCGACGGCGTCGATTTCGTCCCCGAAGCCGTGCAGGGCGCCCAGACACGCGCCGACGCGCTCGGCCTGGCCGGCCGCGTGCGCTTCTTCCACGCCGATGTCTCGGCAGTCGACTTTCTGACCGAACCGTACGACCTCATTCTCGACGTGGGGTGTCTGCACGCACAACCCCTCGACGTCCGCGCGCGCTACGCCGGACACGTGCGCCGGCTCTTGCGGCCAGGCGGCCTGTTTCTGTTGTTCGCCCACTTGAACGACGGATTGACGCCTGAGCGACGCCGCTGGGTCACTCGACCGACGCTCGAGGCCCTCTTCGCGGACGCGTTTTCTTTTGATCGCATCGAGCTGGGGACGACGACGGTCGGCGAGGACACCTGGCCGTCGGCGTGGTTCTGGATGCGCCGCGCGCCGGACGCCTGAGCGTCAGGCCGTGGGCGACGGCGGATACAGCGGCAACGTGACCGTGAACGTCGTGCCGGAGCCGACGACGCTGACCACAGCGATCTGGCCGCCCATCAAATCCACCAGCTGGCGCACGATCGTCAACCCGAGACCGTAGCCGCCGTGCACACGCGTCAGCGTGCTGTCGGCCTGCCAGAACGGATCGAAGATTCGGGTTTGTGCCTCGGGGCTGAGGCCGCAGCCGGTGTCGGTTACGCGCAACTGCCAGCGCTCGGATCCGTCGAGCGCGACCCGCACCGAGACGTCGCCTTGCTCCGTGAACTTGATCGCGTTTTGCGTCAGGTTCATGAGGATCTGCTGCACGCGATCGGGGTCGATTTCAAGATGGGTCGGCACCTCCGGCGCGATGGACAGGCTCAGCCCGAGCGACTTCGCCCGCGCCAGCGGCGCCAGCGCCTCCTGCACCGCGTCGATGACCCCGGCGATAGCGGCCGGGCGCGGGTTGAGCCGCAGTCGCCCGCTTTCGAGTTGGGCCTGATCGAGCAGCTCGCCGACGAGCCGCCCAAGCGAGGCGCTGTTCTGGATCATGCGGTCGGCGGCCGTGCGTTGCTGGTCCGTGATCGGTCCGTACGCGCCGGATTGCAGCAGCTCGGCATAGCCCATCAATGCGCCGATCGGTGTGCGCAGCTCATGGCTGACCTTTGCCAGGATCTGGCTCTTAAGTTCGCTGGCTTCGACGGCCCGGTCGCGCGCGAGCGCGATCGCGGACTCGGCGCGCTTGCGCGGTGTGATGTCGCGCAGCACGAGCAATCGACCGGCGCGGCGGCCGGGCGCGGCGGCCAGGTCATGCGCCCGGGCCTCGACCCAGCTCGGCACGCCCTGAGGGTTGCGCTGCTCGAGGTCGAGCCGCTGTGGGTCGGCCTGTGTCATCAAGCTCTGCAGCTCCGGCCATCCCGCGAAGACGGCGGCGGACGATGCCCCAACGGCCGCCATCTGGAAGCGCGCCCGCGCGGCGGGGTTGAGTTCGACGAGTTGATCCATCTCGTTGAAGATCAACACTTCGTCGCCCAGACCCTCGACGACCACCCGATGCGCGATCGGGGCAAGGTCGAGCAGCCGATACCGGAAGATCGCCCAGGCGATGAACAACGCCGAGGCGCTGAACCCCTGCGGCGTGAAGTCGAGCCGCGGCGGCGGCATGATCCCCAGCAGGTAGATCAGATTGGCCCCAAGCGGGACGAGCGGCGCCAGCGTCAGCAGCACCGATTGCCAGCGATACAGCCCGCGCTCGGTGAGCAGACGCGGCACGAGCAACGCCGTGCCGATCAGGATCAAGGCATACGAATAGACCGTGTGGATCCAGAACCACGGTCCGATGTCGCTGTCCAGCAGCACCAAAGGCGGCGACGATGCCAACCGCATGTCTGGGAACAGCCAGAGGTGGGACTCGACGGTCCAGGTCAGCGCGATCGTGATCGCCGGAGGAATCAGCAGCAGCGCGACGCGACGCCATGTGGCCCAGCGGGCCCGTTGGCGCAGCTCGATGCCGAGGCAGAGCCAGGCGACAGGCACCAATGGCACGGTCGTGAAATAGAACTTGAAAGCCAGGATCTTGGCGCCGAGATCGGCGTTGAGCAGTTGCGCCGAATACGAGAGCGACCAGATGCCGCTGAGCACGAGCACCGACGCCATCGGCCCGGCGCCCGGCACCTGGCGCTGCCGCCAAACGTAGGTGCCCAGACCCAGTGTGGCCAACCCGGTGAAGGCCAGCAACAAGAGCATCCAGGTCGAGATCGAGATCATGGCATGTTTATTGTCAGGCCCGGGCCGTCTCCGAGCCTGTGAAGATCGCGTAAATTCCGAGCGTCGTCCACGCCGAACCCGTCAGCCCAGCACCTCGCGTTCGAGGCTGCGCGCGAACTCCTCGACGACGGCCGTTCGCACGCGAGCCGGGTCGGGCGGCGCTGCCAGAAGATCCGCCATCGAGATCGGCGCGTGCTCGCGCAGACCGCAGCCGATGATGCCTTCGAAATAGCTCATATCGGGCGCGACGTTGAGCGCGAAACCGTGCTGCGACACGCCGCGGGCGTCGACCTTGACGCCGATCTGGGCGATTTTCGAGGGCGCGAGCCTCGCCGCCGGCGGACAGTGCGGGCAGCGCGAGGCCACGTCGGGCTGGACGAACACGCCCGTGATGCCCTTCAGTTGCCCGGCCACCAGCCCGTAGCGCAGCAACACGCGGATGAGCATCTCCTCCAACCGGCGCATGTACCCGATGTAATCGGTCTGCGGCAGGCGGCCGCTCTCGGGGTCGGGCGTGCCGAGTTTCAGGATGGGGTAACCGACCAGCTGACCCGGCCCGTGATAGGTGATATCGCCGCCGCGATCGACCCAATGCAAGGCGATGCCGCGCGTCTCGCATTCGACTTCGTCCCACAGCAGATTCGCACGCTGGCCGCTCCGCCCGAACGTGTAGGTGTGCGGGTGCTCGAGCAGCAGCAGCGTGTCCGGGATCTCGTCTTTCGCGCGCTGCGCGGCAAGCTGTTTTTGCAGCTCCCAGGCTTCGAGATACGGCACAAGTCCCACATCGCTGACGCGCAACGGTGTCATGTGGGAATTGTATTACGGGCCTGGGCCGCAGGCATCCAAATGCGAAAGAAAAGGAGATAGGCCATGGGCCTATCTCCTTTTTGCATCAACCCGCCAGGGCGGAATAGTTACGAAACTCGTGGCGAGATCTCCCGCCGAGCCGGCATAGATGCGCCGTCTCTGGGAGCGATCACGCGACGCCGAGGGATTTGAAGTCGAGCCGGACGAATGCTTCAACCATCGCGGGGTCGAACTGGGCATTGGCGCCGCGCTGGATCTCGGCCAGGGCGCGCTCCAAACCAAGCGAGCGCCGGTAGGGGCGATCGCTTGTCATGGCGTCGAAGGAGTCGACGATCGCCAGCAATCTGCCCTCGCGCGGCACGGTGCGGCCGATCAGGCGGGCCGGATACCCGCGCCCATCCCAGCGCTCATGGTGGCAGAGCACGTACGGAATGGCGTCGTGCAGGTGGTCGATGCCCTGCAACATGCGCGCGCCGATCTCGGGGTGGCGGCGCAGCAGGATCCACTCGCTGTGGGTCAGCGGGCGGCGCTTGTTGAGGATGCGACGCGGCACCTGGATCTTGCCGATGTCGTGCAGGATGGCGCCGAACGCGCAGATCGCCAGGGCCTCGCCGCTCCAGTTGAGCGCCGTCGCCAACGCCAGCGCGTACTTCTGCACGCGATCGACGTGGCCGCGGGTGTAGCTTTCTCGCGCCTCGATCGTGTTCGCCAACATGGTGACGGTCTGCAGATGGGCCGAACGCGTGTCGAATAACTGCAGCGTGCGGCGCCGATCCAGCTTGGAGCGGACCGCGATCAGCAAGTCTTCGGGCGAGAAGGGCTTGAACAGGTAGTCGTCGGCGCCGAGGCTGCGGGCACGGGTGGTGATGGCCGACTCGGTCCGCGCGCTCAGGAACAGAAACGGCACGGCGGCGCCGCGCGATTGGGCCCGGACCGCCTCGAGCAGGCCGAAACCGTCGAGGCGCGGCATCATCAGATCCGAGATGATCAGATCGGGGATTTCGTTCTCGAAGGCCTGCAGGCCCTCCTGGCCATTGTTGGCCAGTGTCACGCGATAGCCATCGCCCTCGAGCAGATCCTGCATCACTGCCAGGATGTCGTAATTGTCCTCAACGACCAGGATGTGATGCATGGCGACGGAATGACGATGGCACAGGGGCGAAAATCACAACCCTGAAAGAATTCAACACCAGGTAGGCGCCATAAGGTTAGGCGCCGGTTGCGCCGCATTGTAGCACGGTCAATGAGAGCAAGACGCGCCGATTGAGCGAGTATCACCGGGCTCTTGGTTGGCGTTTTCTGCGTAATCGCCGACCGTGGGCCATGGGACGCCTGACCGTCAGTCTCTCCCGGCATCCCTTCGCGGTGCCCAGTCCCAGCCATGAGGACCATGAAGGTCCACTGTCGGCGATCGACTACCCCTGCGTGGTATGATGATTTTTCTGTCGCCGTGCTCCCGGCGACGCCGGGAATACGGATGGCCTCTCGTCAACACGTCCGACGTCGGACCCTGCCGCTCCATCTTTTGCTGGTCGCGTTGCTGGCGGCCTGCGGAAACTCGACGACCTCCACCCCCGCGAACACACTGCCGGCACCGGTTATCTCGACGCCGACCGTTCCGCCGCCCACGGCGACCCCGGCCGAGCTTTCGACGCCGGAGCTGGCGCTTGGCGCCTATCTGGAAGCCTTTACGACCCAGGATTTCGCCCGTGTGGCCGAATTGGTGACGCCGGACACGCGCGGCGCCTCGACCGAGACGTTCGTGCAGGATCTGCAAAAGCTGATCGGCGATACGCTGACCGCGACGACCATCGAGGCTCATCCCGGCGCCGTGACCACAGATGGCGCCAACGCCACCGCGACTGTGGACCTACGCTACAAAACCGCCCTGGTCGGCGAGCTGAACACCACGGTCAACATCCCACTCCGGAAAGACGCGGGCGCCTGGCACGTGGTCTACAGCCCGGCCGTCGTCTGGCCGGATCTGGTCAACGGCCAGCAACTGCTGATGGTCGTGTTGACCCCGGACCGTGGCGCGATCCTTGATCGCAATGGCGTGCCGATGGTGGAGAACATCTCGGCGTACGCCGTGGGGTTTGTGCCGGGCGAACTCGGCGAAGACAACCCCGGCGTCGGCGGCGTGGCGCGGCTGTTCGGGATCGCACCGGAGTTGCTCAGCGCGCGCGTGGCGCAGGCCGTCCCCGAGCAGTATCTGGCGATCGGTGAGGCGCCGGCTTCGGTGGTCGAGGGCCGCTACGGCTTCCTGTTCAATCTCCCCGGCGTCTATCTCTACCCCTACGACGGTCGCTTCTACTATGGCGACGGCGCCGCCGCGCACGTCACCGGTTACACGACTTACATCCAACCCGAGGAAGTGCAGACCTATCGCGAGCAGGGCTATTTCGGCACCGAGCGCGTCGGTTCGGCCGGGCTTGAGCGCTGGGGCGAGCAGTACCTGGCCGGCAAGTCGGGCGGCCAGTTGCAGCTGCGCGACGCCAACAGCCAGTTTCTGCGCATGATTGCGCAAACGCCGACCCAGGAGTCGCAGACCATCACGTCCACCGTGGATCTCGACCTTCAGGAGGCGATGCAGTTCGCGCTCGGAGACTTCCCGGCGGCGGCGGTCGTGATCAACCTGCAAACCGGCGAGGTCCTGGGCATGGCCTCGGCCCCGACCTTCAGCCCAAACCTGTTCGATCCGGGCAACCGTAACAACGACACAGCCGCCGCGATCCTGGGCGACCCTCGGCTCCCCGCGCTCAATCACGCGGCCCAGGCCTCATACCCCGCGGGGTCGATCTTCAAGATCGTGACCATGGCCGCCGGCCTGACGTCGGGTCTGTTCACGCCCGACAGCCAGTACGACTGCACGGGCACGTGGACGGAGATGGACAACTTCCCTCGACCCGACTGGCTCGAGGGCGGTCACGGCGATATCACGCTGGTGCAGGGGCTATCGGGGTCGTGCAACCCATGGTTCTGGCACGTCGGCCTGAACGTGCACAACAAGGATCCCGAGTGGCTGGGCAAGACGGCGCGCGCGTTCGGCCTCGGGGCCGCGACCGGCATCGCACAGATCGACGAGACGACCGGACAGATCCCGGATCCGCAGTGGAAGCAGCGCACGCGCGGCGAAGCCTGGACGGCGTTCGACGACGTCAACATGGCGATCGGCCAGGGCGACGTGCTCGTTACGCCGCTGCAGATCGCGCGCATGACCGCGGCCGTCGCCAACGGCGGCACGTTGTATCAACCGCAGCTGGTGCTCAGCGTGGCCGGCGCCGACGGCCTGCCGTCATTCACGTTCGCGCCGATCGAGGTCGGAAAGCTGCCGCTGAATGAGGAGCAACTGGCCGCGATCCAGACCGGCATGAAGAACGTCACCAAGGAGCCGATCGGCACGGCCCGCAATCGGTTCCGCAACTTTCCGATCCCGGTCGCGGGCAAGACGGGCACGGCCGAGGACCCGGGCGTGAGCGGCATTCAAGAACCGGATGCGTGGTTCACGGGCTTCACCTACGCCGGCCGCGGCGATCGGCCCGACATCGCCTTCGCGGTCGTCGTGCAGAACCAGGGTCAGGGCTCCGACTATGCCGCCCCGATCGCACGGCGCATCATCGAGGCCTACTTCGGTCTGCGCTACGCTCGCTATCCCTGGGAAGCCTCGGTCGGCGTGCCCGCCGATGCCGTCGCGACCCCCACGCCGGACCCGAACGCGCCGGCCGACACGCCCATCCCTTAAAACAATTGCTGATTGATGATTTCTGATTGCTGATTGGCCTTTGAGCTGCAATCAACAATCGGAAATCATCAATCAGCAATGGATTGAGCGGGTGATGGGATTCGAACCCACGAATATCAGCTTGGAAGGCTGACGCCTTACCACTTGGCGACACCCGCGTAAGGGCGATGCTACCATATCTCGCCCGGCTGGGGGTCCATTCCAGGGCGATCGCGCCGAACGTGGGGCTTCGCGCGCTTTGCCACGACCACCACGAAGCGAGACAAGATCTCGCGACCGGGAACCCGGCCTGCCCATTCGCGAGCAGGCGGAGCACTTGCAAGAAACGCGGTTTCTTGCAAACGAGGAGCGCCGGCTACGGCGTTCGGTCGGGTATGTTCTCGTATGCGCTGAATCGCCCGATCTGGATCGACAGACAGAGCCCCGTGAGTCGCAGCGCCTCCGTTGCGACGACGAAACGCAACATGCGGTTTTCGGTCCTCTCGATCGCGATCGCGCCGCGATTCGACGCTCCCCAACTGTCGAGTCTCAAGTCTGATACGCCCACGAGCGCCAGAGCCATCTGAACCGCGTTGGCCGAACGTGGCCACTTCGCGGGCGGCCGATCCGGGAACCTCGGCAACTCGACGCGCAACTGCACGCAGGGCCCATCGCGTTGAAGGATGACCTCATGCACGTCAATTGTGTCGAGCGCGGGCACAGTGCCGTACAGGTGCTCGATGGCCTGAGGATTGTCGCAATACTGTTGCCACATCGTTCGTGCTTTCGCTGGATGTCAACCTGATCCGCATCGATGCCTCAGCTTATCATCGTCGAACCCGATCCGCCTCTCGAAATGAGGCAATCGTCTCTGGCGTTGGCCAACGCGAGTCCTCTCGAGCCAGTGCGCGGGTTACGCGAAACTGTGTGCATCACCGTTGGATGATGTCCAGACGCTGTCCCGGGCGAGACCCACGGCCGGGTGCACGACGATACCGTGTGCGTGCAATCGATGATCTGCGCTGTCACACTTCCCTAATGAAGTTGCGACTGGCGCCCGAAGACGAATTCGATTACAACGTCTTGTGATCGAGCACGATAGTTTTATTTGACGGCGTACACCTGCGTCTCAAACGAATCGGGCTGAGGGTTTTCGACTCAATACACCAGGGGGAATACCCCCGAAAAAACGTGGCGGGTTGAGTGCCCGAAAAAATCCGGAAGCGTCGCGGGACTAATGGGTGGTTGTCGACCCGCGCGCTTGACGCGATACTTTTTGCATACGCCGTTGGACCGCCTGGGATCGTTCAGGAGGAGAACGATGCTTTGGCTTCTTGCCGGCTTGAGTATCGTCCTGGTGATGGGCCTGTTCGTGGCCCTGAGCGTGGTCGCCTTCATCGGCCCCACGCCCACCGAGGGCGACACCCAGCCTCCCATCTGATCGGCCCGATAATCGACTGGGTCTGATCACAACTCCACAGTCGTCCGGTCGTTCAGGCCGTATGGGTATAATGGCTGACGGCCTGGCCGCCTTGAAGCGCCGTCGCGCCAATGCCGGCTGCCGAGCGGTCCAGGACGTGTCATCTTGACCACGGGTTCTCATCCCATCGACCTGAACAGCGCGTCGATCGACGAACTCGACCAATTGCCAGGGGTCGATCGTGAAATCGCCGCGCGCCTGGTCGCCGCCCGGCCGTATCGCGGCCTGTTGGACCTGAATCACGTCCCCGGGTTGACCCCCGAGCTGATCGCCGGCATCTTGCCACACGTCACCGTGTCGCGCATTGCCGCCAGAAACGTCAAATCCGCGCAAGCGGCGCCCGAATTGAACCAGGAGTCGATCCAGCCGCTCGTGCGCCCAGGCGAGCCGTCGCGCGGTCAGGCTTCGCCCGGGCAAAACGCCTGGAGCGACCCGTACGGCGACCGCAGCCGCGTCATCCGGCGCATGCGCGGCCTGCCGCGCAAGACGCGCTGGCGCATGACCCTCATCGCGTTTTACTCGGTTGTGGCCCTGTTGATCCTGGTGCCGCTCGGCTTTGGTCTGGCCTGGTGGCTGTCGCCGAAACCGACCCCGGCCCCGGCCACCGCCACGGCCACCCAGGCGGTCGCGCTGATCAGCGAGCCGACGCTCGCCAGCGGCGAGACCATCGTCGCGCCCACCGCCAGCCTGGAGCCGACGCTCGACGCCACGACCGGCGCCGAGGCGCTCACCGAGACCGGCGTGCCCGATACCGCCACCCCCGATGCCGACGTCTTCGGCACGGCGACCCAAAACGCCGCGTTGACGGCCTTTGCGCCGCGCTTTTCGCCGACTCCTGCCGTCACCGCCACGCCGACCGCCACCCTGACGCCCGCGATCTCGCCGACGCCGTCAGCGACGCCCACGCGCACCGCCACGCGCACCCCGACCGCGACCCGGACCGAGCGCAATACGGCGACGCCCACGATCACGCGAACGCCGACCCGCACGCCCACGGCAACGTCGACGCCAACCGCGTCGCCAACCCTACCGGCTTTCACGCCGCCGCCCGGCGCCGGCACGCTGCTGGCGGCCGAGTCGTTCGACCCGCCGCGCTATGCCTGGGTCATCCGCCAGTTCGGCGACATCTCCAGCCAGATCGAGGACGGCTCGCTCAACATCGTCGTCGCGCGTGGCAACGTCGGGTACTCGTACAGCAGCACGATGGCGAACACCGGCGACGTGCTCTATCAGGCAACCGCGAGCGTCGGTGCCCGGTGCGCGCCCGAGGATCACTACGGTCTGGTGGTGCGTCTCGAGGATGAGTCCAACTTCTACCTCTTCGGTGTCTCCTGCGACGGCCGGGCGCGAATCCAGGTGCTGCAAGGCGGCCACTATCGCGCCTTGCTCACCGGTGAGCCCAACCCCGCCGTCAACACAGGCGCCGGCGCCACGAACGTGCTGGCAGTGCGCGCCGTCCGCGATCGCTTCGAGTTGCTGGCGAACGGCACCACGATCGCGACGATCACGGACGCGACCATCGCCTCCGGCCGCTTCGGCGTGTACGCGCGCCCGATCGTGACCACGGCTTTCCAGGTAACCTTCGACGATGTCGCGCTCTGGTCGGCGCGCTGAGCAGAGTCGCTTGGCACCGACTTCCAGACGACGATCTCTCAAAACGACTCGTGAGACGCACGCGAAGCTAGGCGCGATGGCCGCGACGGGGTCGTGGTCATCGCGCCTCGCTTCTCGCCCTGGGTCCCGGCCGGTGGGGGCCGCCAGGGCTTCAAGTTAAAAGAAAGACCAGCGAGGTTGGCTGGGGGGGGTGCCAAGTTCCCGCTGGTCGAGGTAGTTGACCGTAGTCTAAGGCAAGCAGCGCCTGGGTACAGATGGCGTTGAGAGAGAGAGAGTTGTCGTGCGCCAACCGTCGGGCCGCGCCTGTACACGGTCACCTCTGACCCTGCAGGTTGCGTGCCAGGTGGCGAGGCATCCTTTCCCGCGGCAAAAGGGCGGTCAAAACGCAAAAGGCACCAGGCGCTTTGGCCTTTGTCTTGACTCTCGGCCGGCGCCACACCCGGTCACGCGCCTTGCAGCCCGGCCAGGACCCGCTCGGGCGTGAACGGCAGGCGCCGCAATCGCACGCCTGTCGCGGCGAAGATGGCATTGCCGATGGCGGCAGCGACCGGCCCGATCGGGGGCTCACCCAGGCCGTAAGGCCCTTCGCCCGGGTTGGCCAGGATGCGCGTTTCCACATCGGGCGCCTGGCTGATACGCAGCAGCGGATAGGCGTTGAAGTTGACGGCGCGGATCGCGCCGTTCTCGATCCGCGTTTCCTCGATCAAGGCCGAACCAACGCCCCACATCACCGCGCTTTCGACCTGGGCCGTGACGATGTCGGGGTTGATGATCAGCCCCGCGTCGATCGCGCAGTGGACGCGCTCGACCCGCGCCCGCCCGGACGATGGCTCGATCAACACCTCGGCCACCTGGGCCACCACGGTGCCGCCATCCTCGCAGCAGGCCAGACCGCGCCCACGGACCCACCCGCCATCGCCGCTGGCCGTCGGCGACGCCCAGTCGGCCATCTCGGCCACGGCCGTCAGGACGCCACGCATGCGCTCGGCCAGTCGCGATTGACCCAGATGCCGCAGCCGATACTCGAGCGGATCCGCGCCGGCCGCGTGCGCCAGCTCGTCCATGAACGACTCGATCGCGAACACGTTCGGCAGCAGACCCAGACCTCGCCAGCTTCCCGTGCGCATCGGCGTGTCGCGCATCCACGCCCGGGTGCGATGATCGGCGACGGCGTAGAAGGTCATCGGATTGAGCGACCGCGTGGCGCCGAAGTCGCGCCCGATGATCGGCCGGACGAACGCGGGGAAGAACGCCGTGATCACCAGTCCGCTCGCCTGGTCTTGGGCCCAGGCCGTGATGGCGCCGTCGGCGCCCAATCCGGCTTTGAGCACGTTGACGGTCGGCGGGCGTTTGAAGCCGTGCTGAAACTCCTCGGCGCGATCCCAGTTGACACGCACCGGCAGGCCGACCTCGCGCGAGAGCCGGGCGGCCTCAACGGCGGCGTCGTTGATGGCCTTGAGCCCGAAGCCTCCGCCCAGATACTGGGGATGGACGACGACCGCGGCCTCATCGAGTTTAAGCGCGCGGGCGACGCTGCTCCGCAGCCCGTTCGGACTCTGGGTCGAGGCCCAGACATCGGCGCGCCAGGCGCCGTCGACCTGACGCACGTGTGCGGTGCCGTTCTGGGGCTCGAGCGTCGCGTGATCCGCGGCCGGCGTGAAGTACTCGGCTTCGAGCACGGTCGCGGCCCGGCGCAACGCGCCCTCGGCATCCCCGGCGGTCGGGCCGATTAAGTCGCCGCCAAGACCGCCGGGTCGCAGCGCGTCGGGCTCGATCTGGTCTTGCGCTGCCGGCCGCGCGGGTTCGTTCCACTCGGCCCCGATCAGGCTGATCGCCTGATTCGCGACCTCTTGCGTCTCCGCCACCACGCCGACGAAACCGTCGAGCGCGACGACCGTGAACACGCCGGGGAGCTCAGCCGCGCGGCTGGTGTCGGCCGAGCGCAGGGTCGCACCCAGACGCGGCGGCCGCAACACCTTGCCGAACTTCATGCCGTCGACGCGGGCATCGTACCCATAGCGCGCGGCGCCCACGACCTTGGCGGGCAGATCGATCCGCGGCGCCGGGGCGCCGATGACGGTGTAGGACTCGACCGGCCGATAGGTCGGGTTCTCGTCCTTGGATAGTTCGACGATCCGGCGCCCGCCGATGAGTCCGGCGACATCGAGCTCGGTCGGCGCGCCGGCGTTCAAGATGCGGCCGGCGACCACGTCGAGTCGATCCACGGCGACGTCGAGCTTCGCCGCTGCCTCGGTCAGGAGCATCCGCCGCGCCTGGGCAGCCGCCCGGCGCAACTCCGGGTACATCGAGGCGACCGTGGTGGAGCCGGCCGTTCCGAACGAGTCAACCGGCAGCACCCCCGTGTCGGCCAGGTCGACGTCGATGCGCTCGAGGGGCAGCCCCAGCTCTTCGGCCACGATCTGCGCGACAGCTGTGTGCACGCCCTGGCCCATTTCGGCCTTGGGCATCAGCAGCCGCGCGCGCCCATCGGGCGTGATCTGCAGCCAGGCGTTCGGGCCGTACCCGGGCGGGCCGCCGGCCGACAGGTTGTCGAGCGCGTTGCGCCGCAGCACATCGAAGCCGACGTATAGACCGGCCGCGCCGGCCAGGCCGAGCCCGCTCAGGATGAGGGCGCCACGGCGCGTCAGACGTTTTCGCTTGGGGGTCGATTTTGGCGTCGGGGTCATGCCGATGCCCCCTGTTGTTGTCGGGCAGCCCGCTGAATGTCGGCGGCGCGTTGCACGGCCTGCCGCAGTCGGTGGTACGTGCCACAGCGGCAGTAGTTCTCGTCGAGCGCGGTTTCGATCTCGGCGCGGGTCGGTTCGGGGTGGTCGCGCAGAAAGGCGGCGGCCGTCATCATCTGCCCGCTCATACACCAACCGCATTGCGGCACCTGCAGTTCGACGAATGCCTGCTGCACCGGGTGCAGGTCGGCGTCCGCGGCCGTGGCCGCGAGGCCTTCGATGGTCGTGATCACGCGCCCGACGACCTCGAGCGCGGGCTTCTGACAGCTGCGCGTCGGCGCGCCGTCAACCCAGACTGTGCACGATCCGCAATAGCCGGCGCCGCACCCGAACTTGGTGCCCGTCAGACCCAGCTGATCGCGCAGGACGTAGACCAGCAACCGCCCGTTCAGGTCACCGGCTTCGACGACCTCGCCGTTGATGTTGAGCTCCATCGTTTTCTCCCGCGCGTCGGGGGATGCGCCGCGCGAGAGTGAGCTTATCTTCCGCCTTGGCTAGAGTCGAGCGTCGGTACAAACTTTCATCAAGCGCTCATTCGGGGGGGATCGAAAGGCGACGCCACGCGACGAGCCGGCGACGCCGCCTTGTTGAGGCGTTGGACGAGGGATTACGCCGAGCGGGCGCGGGCAGCCGTCACGAGTGCGTCGAACAGAGCCTGATGCTCGGGCAGTTCAAGCAGGCATTCGGGGTGCCATTGCACCGCCAGCGCGAAGTGGTCGCCGGGCAACTCGATCGCCTCGGCCAACCCATCGGGCGCCTGGGCGGCGACGCGCAGCCCGGAGGCGACGGCGCGGATGCCCTGATGGTGCAGGCTGTTCACGTCGAGAATCGGATGTCCGAGGATGCGCGCCAGACGCGACTCCTCGGCGACCCGCACGGCGTGCGGCCGGCGCGCGAAGTCGTCATCGCCATAGGTGTGATGGATCGCGCCCGGATGTTCGCTGATGTCTTGATACAGCGTCCCGCCCAGCGACACGTTCAACAACTGAGCACCGCGACAGATGCCGAAGAGCGGCTGCGTGTCCTCGAGCGCCCAGCCCGTGAGCAGCAACTCGGTGCGATCCCGCTCGGCGCTGACGCCGCCCAATTTGGGATGGCGTTCGGTCGCGCCGTAGCGCTCGGGCGCGACGTCGCCGCCACCCGAGAGCAATAGACCATCAAGACGCCGCGCGAGCCCCCGCAAGGAGTCATCGCTCAACCCCAGCGGCACCAGGACCGGCAGGCCGCCGGCGCGCTCGACACCCTTGGCGATCAGGCCGACGAGCAGATCCAGGTTATCCCGGTCGGGGTCATTGTCGGGGTGGATGGTGATGCCGATCAGTGGGCGCATGGAAGTAAGTGATTGGGTGAATGAGTGATTGGCGTTGGCAATGGTTCTGGATAGGCATTATATCGGCGGGGGAGGGCGACAGTCACATCCGGAAGGGAGGTTTGGGCTATCACATCCTGGTTATCGAAGCCGTCGATCTGCCGCGAAAAGGGGTCCGCGAGGCCGCCATTCGCGTGAGGTCGCGGGCGGCGCTACTTGAGCGGTCGGCCGCGAATTCACGTAACTTTTCGATCCCGAACCAGAAGGGCTGCCTACAATGCGAAGATATGACCGTCTTCGCGCAGCTCCACAACGCCATCGATTATCCGCTGCGCCAGCTGTTTCGCTGGGGGCGCGGCGGCCTGCGGTGGCGCAATGAGTCGAAGACCGAGGCCTACGCGCAGAATCCGGCCGCGGCGCTCGAGTCTCAACGGTTGTTGCACGCCTACGACCTGGGCTATTTCGCCCGCCACAGTCGCGCGCGCAACTACCGCGAGAACCTGTACTATCTGGCCTTGCTCGAAGCCGGGCTTGCGGATGTGCCAGCGCCCGCGACGGACGGTTGGTCGCGCGTCGCCGACATCGGCGCCTCCGATTGGTTCTACGTCCACGCGCTCTACGCCTTCCTCAAACGCCATCATGCGGCGCCGGCCTTGATCGGGTATGAGGCGGACGCCTATCGGGTCTACAACGATCTCCATTCACGGCAGGATTACGCGCAGGCGCACATGCGCGGCCTGCCGGCGGAGTCGGTCGTCTACGAACCGCGCGCTTTCGTCGCGCAGCCGGCGGCCTTCGACCTGGTGACTCTGTTCTTCCCGTTCGTCTTCGAACGCGACCACCTTGCCTGGGGGCTGCCGCGCGGTCTGTTCCGCCCGCAATCGCTGCTGGCGGCAGCCTGGGCGAGTCTGCGACCCGGGGGAGCGCTGGTGATCGTCAACCAGGGCGCAGACGAGCACGCCGCGCAGCACGCTGCCCTCTCGACGCTGAGCATCCCGGTCCATCATGCGGCCCGTTTCGAGAGCCCGCTCTTCTTCTATCCCATACCGCGCTACTTGATCAGTGCGCAGAAACCGGTTGACTGATGTTCCTGTTTCGGTCGGCCCTGCGCGACACGCCCATCGAGGCCCCGCCCCCCCGGGTCGAGCCGTATCTGGCGTCGCCCGATCGGCGGACCGAGGGCTCGCTGGCGCCGCGGGCCGGCGCACACATCGCGCACCTGGTCGACGTGATCGGGCCTCGTCCGGCCGGAAGCGCCGCCGAACGCGCCGCCGGCGACTATGTCGAAGCGCAATTGCGCGCGCAGGGCTACGCGCCCGAGCGCCAGCCTGTGGTCTTCGCCCCGCACGTCGCTTTCGTCCCGTGGTTCGCGCTGGGCGGATTGACCCTGCTCGCTGCGGCGGCCTGGCTGGAAAGCCTGCCGGCGATCGCCTTCCTCAGCCTCGCTTACATCATCGTCCTGCCCGAATGGATCGGGATCATCAGCCGGGCACGCGCCCGCACCGGGCAAAGCCAGAACATCATCGCGTACACATCGGCGCCGGCGAACGCACCCACGTTGCTCATCGCCGCGCACGTCGACAGCGCGCCGGCCTCGGCGCTTGGGCTGACGGCGCTGCGCGCGCTGCATCAACAAATCATGTTCGTCAACCTGCGCGTGGCCTGGGCGCTGGCCGCGCTGGCCGTGCTCAGCCTGGCCGGTCTGCAACTGCCCGAACTCGCCCTGACGCTTGGGCGCGCGGTCGGCATCGTGGCGGGCGCGACGTGGCTGGGGCTCGAGATCGGCTCGCAGCTCGGCGGCCCACG
>JBGAJV010000095.1:0-17431 GCA_044224715.1 Anaerolineales bacterium
GCCGCCGAAGGCCGCCAGCATCGACGCCAGGCCGAAGACCGTGATGCGGATCAGGTCGACGTCGAGGCCTGCCTGCCGGGCCGCCTCAGGGTTCCCGCCGACGACGGCGATGCTGCGCCCGAAGACCGTCCGCCGCGTGATGAAGTCGAACACGACCACCACGCCGATGAACAACACGAGCGCCGACGGCAACCCGCGGTCCGCATTGAGGATCACGATGGCGCCGAGCCCGGCGACGGCGATCACGACCACCTGCACGATCACCGCCCGTAACGAACGCGCGGCAAGGCCGGCGCTCAAGCGCTGGCGACGTTCCCACCCCAACCCGATCGCGTACACGCTGACGAACACGCCGCCAATCACCCAACTCAGCGCCTCACCGCCGGGCACATCGCGTTTGAAGAACGTGCCGGCCAGGCTGAGGATGAACGGATCACGCAGGTTGACGGTGCCGGTATTGCCAAGGACGTACAGCAAAGCTCCCTGCCAGGCCAACTGCCCTGCCAACGTGACGATGAACGATGGGATCCGCAGTTTGGTGATCCAGCTGCCCTGAACGAGCCCGATCGCCAGCCCGGTCCCGACACCGGCCATCACCGCGATCGTGCCGGGGACGCCGGCCTTGACGTTGAGGACGGCCATGACGACGGCGGCCAGGCCGCTGACCACGCCGACCGAGAGGTCGATTTCGCCCAGCAACAACACGAGCACGAGACCAACCGCGATCGTGCCCATGGCCGCGATCTGCAGCATCAGGTTGGTCAGGTTGAGCGGGCTGAGGAAGTTGGGATTGACGAGTTGAAGGACCAGCCAGACCAACGCGAGGCCGACAACGGTCGGCACGTAGGCGAAGTCAGGGCGGTTGATGCGCGCCCACGCCTGGCCGAGCACACGCGGCAGATGGCTGGCGCCGGCGGTGGTCATGGAGCGCCCTCCCCGAGGTCGATGCCGGTCTCACTGCAGGCGGCCGCGACCTCGCCGACGCAGACCTCGCTCGGGTCCCAGAACTTGTCGGCGAAGATCGTGGCGCGCAGGTTATCACGGGTGACGCTGACGGGTTGAAGCAGGATCGCGGGCACTTTGATGCGCCCGTTGTCGACGTGGCTGTTGAAGAGCCCCTCGTCCGGCTTGCCGCCCTGCCAGAGCACGTAGGCCAGGTCAGCGGCGGCGGTGGCTTCGCGGTGGATCGCCTTATAGACGGTCATGTACTGCTCGCCGACGAGGATGCGTTGGATGGCCGCCAGCTCGGCGTCCTGGCCGGTCACGGGCGGCAGTGGCTCGAGGCCCGCGGCTTTCATCGCCGCGATCGCGCCGCCGGCCATGCCATCGTTGGCGACGTAGACGCCGTCGACGCGATTGCCGAGGGCAGTGAGCGCCTGGGCCATGAACTCCTGGGCCTTGTCAGGACTCCAGTCGGGCACGTCGAAACTCTGCGCGATCGTCACACGGCTGCCCAGCACGGCCATCGCCCCCAAACGATACTGGGTCGTGTTGCTGTCGAGCGGCGAGCCGTTCAACATCACGATGCGCGGGTCTTTCACATCCTTGAGCGCGTCGAGCAGCGCTTCGGCCTGCAACCGCCCGACCATGACGTTATCGAACGACACGTAGTAATCGACGGCCGACGAGTCGGTGATCAATCGATCGTACGCGATCACGGGAACGCCGCGTGACTGGGCCAGCTCGGCGATGGCCGTGGCCGAGCTGGAGTCGACCGGATCGAGGACGAGCACCTTCGCGCCGTTGGTCAGCGCCGCTTCGGCCTGCTGCTGCTGCGCCGCGGCATCCTGGGTGGCGTTGCTGTAGATGAGGTCACGGTCGACGTTGAAGCCGCGAGCGGCAAGCTGCGCGCGAAAGATCGGCAGGTCGTGCGACTCGTAACGCGTCGTCTTCGTCTCGGGCAACAGCAACGCGATCTTGCCCTGCGTCGACGCCGGCGTCGGCGGGACACAGCCGACCAGCACGAACACGAGGATCGAGCAGAGGACCAGTCGAATAGGCATGGTGGCTTGGGTAGATAATACTCGAGTGGCGAGGAGCGTAGAGCGAAGAGCGAACGCTACCGCGATCTCGCGCTCGAACTTGCGCGGCAGCGTTCGCTCCTCGCTCTACGCTCCTCGCTCTTCCGTCATTTTCCTACCCGATTAGCCCACTCCGCATTAGGGGAAATCCCCCTAGGGGGCATCCCCCAATGACCTGAAGGGGTGGGTTCTGTTACATAGAAAGGGTCACGGTATGGCTGCCATTCGAATTGTTCTCGCCGACGACCACGCGGTCGTGAGGGCGGGTCTGAGGAACGCCCTGACCGGCCGGCCCGAGCTCGAGGTTGTTGCCGAGGTCGGCAACGGGCCGGATCTTGTCGCGGCAGTGGCCGAGTGGCAGCCGGATTTGATCGTCATCGACGTGGCGATGCCGGAGTTCGAGCCCGTCGAGGCGGTCCGCACCTTCAAAACACAGTACCCGACGATGAAGATCCTGGTGGTCAGCGCCTACGCCGACGAGGCCTACCTGGTAGGTCTGTTGGGCGCGGGCGTGGACGGTTACCACCTGAAGGATCAGCCGCTGGCGGACCTGCAGCTGGCGGTGGCGCGCGTTGTGGCAGGCGAGCGCTGGATCCCGGCGCAACTGGTCGATCGGCTGGTGCACCGTCAGCCCGCCCCGCCGCGAGCGACGCCGGTGCTCACGCGACGGCAGCGTGAGTTGCTGCGGCTGCTGATGCAGGGCTTCGACAACCGCAAGATCGCGCAGGCGATGGACCTGAGCGTCAAGACGGTCGAGAACCACCTGACCAGCCTGTATCGATCGCTGGCGGTCGAGAGCCGGCTCGAGGCCACGAACTTCGCGATGCGCTATCCGGATGTGCTGCGCGATCCGGAGCCGGTGAGCCAGGTGCCCGAAGTCAGGCCGGCCGGGCAGCTGAACGTGCTGCTCGTCGACGACAACCCGCGCTACCGCGAGCAGATGGCGCGGCTGATCGGCAAGACTCATCCATCGTCGCATGTGGTTGAAGCCGGCGACATCGCCGACGCGCTGGTCGCGGCCGAGCGGACCCATCCGCATCTGGCATTCATCGACGTAGTGCTGCGCGATGAAGACGGCATCCAATGCACGCGGCGCCTGAAGGCGATTTCGCCGGAGACGCGCGTCGTGCTGATCAGCGCTTACCCGGATCGGGAGTTCCGACGGCTCGGTTTCAATGCCGGCGCCGTGGCCTATCTCGACAAAAAAGACCTTGACGTGGCGGCGCTGCGGCAGGTCATCCAAGACACTTTGGGCTCGTTGAGCGATCCGAGCCACTAGATCTGACGAAGGGAGGTGATGCGCGCGAGAAAAACCGGACCATCGCATCCACCTCGTTCGAACCGCATGATCTAAAGGAGAGAAAGATGAGTCGCACATTCAATCGGTTTGCTATGGGTGCCCTGTCCCTCGTGGCCAGCGCTTCCCTTCTGATGACCGCCTGCACGCCGGCAGCCGCCCCCACCGCCGCGCCTTCAGGTTCTGGCGAGACGGGCGAGAAGCTCGCGGTCGGCATCGTGCTTCCGACCAAGGACGAGCCCCGCTGGGTACAGGACGAGACCCGCTTCAAGGACGCGCTGACCAAGGCCGGCTACGACGTCGAGATCCTGTTCAGCCAGGGCGACTCCGCGAAGGAGAAGGCCAACGTCGAAGCTCTGATCACCAAGGGCATCAAGGTCCTCATCATCTGCCCGCAGGACGGCGCTGCCGCCGCTGCCGCCGCTGAGGCCGCCCGCGCCGCCGGCATCAAGGTCGTGTCGTATGACCGCCTGATCACCGACACCGACGCCGTCGACTACTACGTGACGTTCGACAGCGTGGCAGTGGGCGCCGCCCAGGCCCAGTACCTGGTCAACAAGACCACGGGCACCGGCAACCCGCTCTTCCTTTACGCTGGCGCGGCGACCGACAACAACGCCTTCCTGTTCTTCCAGGGCGCGTGGTCGGTGCTGCAGCCCAAGATCGCTGACGGCACGTACGTGATCAAGAACTCGAGCGAAGCCGTGGCCCTGCAGGGCAAGGCCGAGCTGAGCCGCGATGAGATGAGCACGATCATCGGCCAGGTCACGACGAACTGGGACTTCAACACGGCCAAGGGCCTGGCTGAAGCCAACCTGACCGCCACAGCCGCCGCCGACAAGGGCAACGTCTTCATCCTCGCGCCGAACGACGGCACGGCCCGCGCCATCGCCGACGCCTTCGCCGCCGACAAGGACGTCGCGTCCTACGTCGTCACCGGCCAGGACGCCGAGAAGGCTTCAGTGCAGTACATCATCGACGGCAAGCAGTCGATGACGGTCTTCAAGGACGTCCGCACCCTGGTCAGCGACGCCATCGGCATGGCCGTGGCGCTGCTCGAGGGCAAGACCCCCGAGACGACCGGTTCGTACAACAACGGCAAGATCGACGTCCCGGCCAAGCAATCCGAGGTCATCTCGGTTGACAAGTCGAACGTCCAGGCTGCCCTGATCGACTCCGGGTACTACCCGGCCAGCGATTTCACCGGCCTGCCGTAGAATCACCGTAGTTTGAACGCAGGCGGCGTGACGGACTCCGTCACGCCGCCTGCCCCGCCATACGTTCGGGGAGTTGCCCGCCTATGAAACCGCCGATCCTGGAGATGCGCAACATCACCAAGGAGTTCCCGGGCGTCAAAGCCCTGAACAACGTCAGCTTCAAGGTCGCCGAAGGCGAGATCCACTGCCTGGTCGGCGAGAACGGCGCCGGCAAGTCCACCCTCATGAAGGTGCTGAGCGGCGTCTACCCGCACGGCACCTACACCGGCGAAATCCTGTTCGCGGGCACGCCCCAGCGCTTCATGGGCATCGCCGACAGCGAACGCGCCGGCATCGCCATTATTTACCAAGAACTGGCGCTTGTCCCAGACCTGACGGTCTACGAGAACATCTTCCTCGGCCACGAGATCCGCAAGGGCCTCCTGGTCGATTGGAACGAGACCATCCGGCGCTCGACCGAGATGCTGCAGAAGGTCCGGCTGAACGTCAACCCGGCCGCCACCATCCGCGAGTTGGGCGTCGGCAAGCAGCAGTTGGTCGAGATCGCCAAGGCCCTGAGCAAAGACGTCAAGCTGCTGATCCTCGACGAGCCGACCGCGGCGCTCAACGAAGACGACAGCGAGAACCTGCTCAAGTTGCTCCGCGAGTTGCGCGACCACGGCGTGACCTGCATCATGATCTCGCACAAGCTCAAGGAGGTCATGGCCATCGCCGACACGATCACGGTGCTCCGCGACGGCCAGACCATCTGCACGCTGAACAAGGAAGCCGACCACGTCACCGAGGGCATGCTGATCAAGCACATGGTCGGCCGCGAGATCGACAACGTCTACCCGGCTCGCGACGCGCATGATTTTGGCGAGACGGTGCTCGAGCTGCGCGGCTGGACCGCGATCGAGCCCGGGAGCGGCCGGCGCATCCTGCGCGACGTGAACGTCAAGGTGCGCAAAGGCGAGATCGTCGGGCTAGCCGGGCTGATGGGTTCGGGCCGCACCGAGCTCGCCTTGAGCGTCTTCGGCAACCCGGACGGCTACCGGCTCAGCGGCGAGCTCTTCCTCAACGGCTCGCCCCGCGCATTGCGGACGCCCGAGACGGCCATCCGTTCGGGCATCGCCTACGTCACGGAAGACCGCAAGGGCGACGGCCTGATCCTGATCCAGGACGTCAAGCAGAACATCAGCCTGGCCAATCTGCGCGCGCTGGCCGAACGCGGCGTGGTCGACGCCAACCGCGAGATCCGCGTGGCCAACGACTATCGCACGTCGCTGAACATCAAAACCCCGAGCGTCGAGCAGACCGTCGGCAATCTGAGCGGCGGCAACCAGCAGAAGGTATCGCTGGGCAAGTGGCTGTTCGTCAACCCGAGCTTATTGATCCTCGACGAGCCGACGCGCGGCATCGACGTCGGCGCCAAGTACGAGATTTACACGATCATGAACCGGCTCGTGCAGCAAGGCATGAGCATTCTCATGATCTCGTCCGAGCTGCCCGAGATCCTGGGCATGAGCGATCGCATTTATATCGTCGCCTCCGGGCGGATCGCCGGCGAAATGCCGATCGGCGAGGCGACGCAAGAAAAGATCATGCACCTGGCCACGAACTAGGGGGAGTCGAAGATGTCATTCACCCAGAACCTCGGAAAAGTCCTGCGCCAAAACGTCCGCGACTACGGGATGTTGATCGCGTTGTTCGTGATCATGGCCATCTTCTCGGTGCTGACGAAGGGCGTGTTCCTGTCGTCGCGCAACATCAGCAATCTCTTTAACCAGACCGGGTACATCGCGGTGCTGGCCGTCGGCATGACGCTTGTGATCGTCATCCGTCAGATCGACCTTTCGGTCGGCTTTCTGGCGGGTTTTATCGGCGCGATCGCGGCGATCGCCCTGACCGCCTGGTCGCTGCCGGTCTACGTCACGATCCCGTTGGTGCTCGTCCTGGGCGTCGTGGCCGGCCTGATCACGGGTTTCCTCGTCGCGCAGATGAAGATCCCGGCCTTCGTCGCCTCACTGGCCGGCTGGCTGATCTACCGCGGCGCGCTGCTGCTGGCCACCGAGGGCACCGGCACGATCATCGTGCCCGACCCGATCTTCAACGCAATCGGCAACGGCTACATCCCCGACATCGTGCAAGGCGCCGGCGTGCACGTCTTGACCCTGCTCATCGGCGCGGTCGCGATCGTGCTGTACATCGTCAGCGAATTCAACAATCGCCGCAAGAAGCAATCGTACGACTTCGAAGTGCTGCCGTTCGAGATCTTCATGATCAAGCTCGTGGTGATCTCGCTGCTCCTGGCGGCCGTCACCTGGATCATGGCGGGCTATAACGGGCTTTCCTGGACCGTTGTGGTCGTGCTGGTCGTCGTCGGCCTCTATCACTTCATCACATCCGAGACGGTGCTTGGCCGACACATCTACGCCGTGGGCGGCAACCCCGAGGCGGCCGAGCTGAGCGGCATCCGCTTCAGCCGGATCACGTACGTGGTCTTCGGCTCGATGGGCATGTTGGCGGCGCTCTCCGGCATCCTGTTCACGTCGCGGCTGCAATCCGCGACGACCACCGCCGGCAACCTGTTCGAACTCGACGCGATCGCGGCGGCCTACGTCGGCGGCGTGTCGGCGGCCGGCGGCGTCGGCAAGGTGACCGGGTCGCTCATCGGCGCGCTGGTGATGGGCTCGCTGATCTCGGGCATGAACCTGATGGGGACCGGCATCGCCTACCAATACATCCTGCGTGGCGCCGTGCTGGTCGCGGCCGTGATCTTCGACGTGGCCACGCGCAATTCGGGCAAGTAGGAGCGCGGGAACGCTGGCGCGTTGAGCGCGGGAGCGCAAGGAGCGCAGGTGTGAACACACCTACGCTCCTTGCGCTCCTTGCGCTCTTTGCACTCCCGCGCTCAACGCGCCAGATTCGTGCGGCGTTTCCGGGGCGGTGGCGGGGCGTCTTGCGGACCGAGTTGGGTCGGGTTGGCGACGATGCCCCAGGCCAGAGAGAGCACGGCGTAGGCAATCAGGCTGACGATGACCGTGGCGGCCAACGTGGTCACCTCGATCGTCACAGGCCCGATCTGGCGCAGCGGCTCGGCCAGCGTGAAGGGGCCATAGCCGGGGACCGGCCATTGGGTCACCGGTCGCGGGAACGTGTACGTCCCCAACTGCAACTCCATCGTCGGGATCCCCTGCGCGCCAAACGGCGCGGGCAGGAAAACCTTCGACTGATTGGCCATGTTGATCGCCTTGATCCCGGCGCTGACCAGGAAGTAACTGCCCAGCGTGAGGGCCGCGATCAGCAGCAGACCGACACCGCGCCAGATCGGATTCAGGCTGTTGTTTTTCGGTTTGTCGGCGACTTTGTAACTCGGCATGACATCCTCCACGCACGGGTGACCGACGGCTCGCGCTGCCGCCGTCCTGGAGGAGCATGCACCTATCGTGCCAGGACCTCCACGGTTTGCAGCGCCACGTGATCGGCGGGTTGTCCGCTGGGGTCGGTATCGGCCGGCGAGACCGTTACTCGAACGCCCGTCGCCGGATCGTACAGCCCGACGGCCAATTGGTAGGTCCCGGGCGCGAAACCGGTGGGGAGAGCCACCGTGTGCCGGTCGATGACGACCTCGGGAGGCAACCAGCCCGTGGTCGGTCGCGCGCCGCCCTGCGGCACCGAGTCGTCCTGCGCCGCGGGGAAACCGTCGCCGCCGATCACGTGGACGAAGACCTTGAGCGATTGCGTCGTGGTCTGGAGCGATTGCCAGACCAGGTCGACTGTGATCGAACCGCCGGGCACGAAGTCGCCAGTCACCCGGTAGCCAAGCAAGTCGGCCACGTCTCCAAACCTCACGCGCGAACCAAGCAGATAGGCCGGCGCAGTGGTCGAACGCTCCGGCACGGAGATCGTGACGGCGCCCAGCGTGATGGACTCGCCGTCGCTGCGCACCACCCAGGCGCCGCGGCCTGGCGCGGCGTTGGCCGGCACGACGACCTGCGTCGCGATCAACCAGAGGTCACCCGGTTGCCAGAGACTTTCGTTGAAGTCGGCGGTGGCCACACGCGCCGGGCCAAGGTCGTGTTGGACGCCGAGCGCGTCACGCAGGAACACCTCGGGATGCACGTCGCCCAGCGGCGCGCGCGCCTGCCAATAGAAGCCGACGTCGACCACATCGCCCGATCTGGCGCGATCAGGCAGACCGCCCGCCGCCACGGCCGAGAACGGACCGTCACGGAACGTGACCCAGGTGGCGCCAAGCACGTCTTGCGGTTGGGTCGGCGCCGACCCGCGTGTGACAACGACCTCGCCCACCTGCACGTAGGCGTCGGCCGGCCCGTTGTCGATCCGTCCGGGCAGCGTCTCTTGCGATCCGTCGGCCGCATACACGGTGACCATCAAACGATAGCGTCCCGGCGGTGTCGTGGCTTCAGGCCGGATCAGCATCGTGTCGATCGCATATTCGCCCGCGAACCAACGTCGGGTCGGCCATCCGCCCGGATGCTGCGTGTCGCCCTGGCCAACCACGTGATTCGTGTCATCCCACAATTGGAAGCTGAAACTCAAGTCGCGTGAGACGGGACGCGCCAGCGCCCAATACGACGTCAGGGTGCCGCCAGTATCAGGCGACAGCGAACCGACCTCATCCAGACCCAGGAAGACGAGGTCGTCGCCAAAGACGACGCGCATCGGGTGTTCGACGCCGCGAACGCTGGTCCCGTCGAAGCGTGTGTCCTTGAATGGGTTGAGCGTCCAGGCCAGGCCGACGCGCGCCACAACCAGGACCGCGCCGACCATGAGCATGCTGTACGCCGCCGGCCAGGGATGCGCCTCCGCGAAGACTGGGGCGCGCCAGGGCAGCCGGCCCTTTCGACGCGCGACAGCGGCCAGGACCACTCCGACGAGGATGGCAATATCGGAGATCACGCTGGCCGCCAATCGCAGCGGTGTGAGTCCTAGCCAGACCACCACGTCATGCCTGCCCGCCGGGACGGGGACTTCGACGAATCCGGAGCCCGCGGCGGCCGTCGTGTCGACGGCGGCGCCGTCGACGGTTGCCTGCCAGCCGGGCCAGTACAACCAGCGGAAGCGCAGACGCACGGCCGTTGGGCTATCGATCGACACGGTCGCAGTCAATCGATCCTGCGCGAGCGTCGTGACGGAGACGGTCGGATCGAGCGCAGCCCGATCCACGCGATCGGCGGCACCGGCGTACACGGCATGGGCCCAATCGACGTCCGGTGTGGGACGCGGCGAAGCGCCGATCGGAAGAAACTCGCCGGTCGACGTCAGGCCGATGGTGCCGAGCTCGGCTTCGGCGGAATACAGGGCTTCGATGTCCGGCGACGGCAACAGCGTTGGGTCATTCTTGGCGAAGGTCCAGGGCCACGCCAGCACGATCAGCGTTGCGCCGATCGCCAACGGCATCACTTGCATCAGGCGGCGGCTGCGGCGCCATCCAAACAACAAGTCCTGCAACCACGTGGCGCCGCGTGCGCCCAGGAGCGTGAAGAACAATGCAGCGGGACCAAGCCAGCGGTACGGGAACTGGATGAGGCGCGCCATCGGCAACGCCGTCCAGAGCGGCTCCGAGATCGTGAGGGTCATCAGCGTGCAGGCCAGTGCCAGGACCAGCACGAGCAGCGTGCGGAACGGCATGGCTCGGGTCGCCGGCGACACATCGTTCTTCGAAGCCGGGAAGATCAACGAAGCAGCGCCTAGCCCGCCCAGGGTCAACGTGCCCCACCCGAGGGTGGGCGGAACCGGCGTGAGCACCCGCAGTGGGTCGTAGGTGAAAGCGCCCGTCAGAAGCAATCGGAGGGAGAGGAAGTTATCGCGGTAATCGTACCCGGCCGGGCCCGTGGCGGCGCTCATCTGCACGTACCCGGTCTCGAGGAGCGCCGGGACCCAGAAGAACGACGATGCCGCGAATCCGAGGGCGAGTGGAACGGCGATCCAGATCAGGCGTCGGACCAGACCCGCCCCGTGTCCGACGCGCAGTGCCACGACGATCTCGGCCACGCCGACGATCGTGAGCAGGCCAAAGCCCAACAGCGCGGTCAGATTGTGGGTGAGCATCAAGGCGGCCGCGCCGGCGCCGAGCACGAGGCGACTGCGGAGTGTCCCGAACTGGATCGCCTCGCTCAGCGCCCAGCCCAGCCAGGGCACCCAGGCGAGGCCGAGGACCTCGGGCCCGGCACCGCGGGTATAGACGTTGTAGAGCACATAGGGCGCCGCGGCCCAGAGCACGCCGGCCACGAGTCGGGCCCGGCGACCGTACCAGGCGCCGGCCCATGCAGCGGCGCCGAAGCCACCGAGGCCAAGCGCGAGGGCAAGCGCAACCTGATAGGCATAGCTCAAGCCCAGCCCAAGGCCGTCGATCAGAGCCGTCAGGTAGTACGTCAGCGGTGCGTAATAGCTGAACAACGGCGCGCCGTAGCCATACGCGAGTTCGGGGAAATAGCGGGCGAACCAGTCGCCGTTGGCCAGGCCGCGTTCGAGCAGCAGCGTCCGCAGGATGTGATTACGGCCGTCAGCCGTAAACGGCAACGGCGTCAAGGCGAGCGGGATCACCAACGCGCTGAGCAGGCCCAACAAGACCAGCCTGGCGCGCCATCGATCCGGAGCGCCGGCCACTTCGGCGGGAACCATGTTGTACACCCGTGGACGCCGCGGCCAGTCGCGATCAGGGCGCGGCCGTCGGATCCGGATAGATGCGCCAGCCGAGCACGTCGACCTGCTCGAGATGGAGTTTGCCGGGCGGCAGGTCGGCCACGAGCACCGACGCCTCGGTGAGGATCCGGCCATCGCGCGTCTGGATCACGGCCTCGGCGGTGACCAATCGGCCGCGATCCTTGACCAGACGACCGATCGCCTTGAGGGGCTCGCCCTGTGGTACCGGCTCGCGATAGCGCAGCTCGAGCTTTGCGGTCATGCCGAACCGATCCGGCGCGCCGATCATCATCGTGCGGCAGCCGACCTCGTCGAGGACAGCGGCGCAGATTCCGCCGTGGACGACGCCTGGAAAGCCCTGATGCTGCGACGCGATCACGAAGTCCGACCAAACCGTCTCGTGTCCGTCATCGTAGAAATGTAACCCGAGCCCGCCCGCGTTCTCGAGACCACAGACGAAACACATGCGCGAGTTTCTCTGCTTAATGACCATAACGGCCAACTATACCGCAGCCTGATTCCGGACGCCGTGACGCATTAGCCAGGTCAGGGGTTTTCTTGCACAGATAGATGGGTCGTGTGTGGCAACAATGCCCTTCTCTCCACAGATTCAGAGCATCTTCCTGTCTTCGACGGTATCCACCCCAAAACGCCAGAAATCCAGGTCAACCCACAACAGAGCGTGGTCAGAGGCCGCGTCCACGGATGTCTTGATCATCTCCAGAGGCGGAAAGAGCGTTCCCTTCGTGCCGCCCCACACGCCCCGCCGTTCGATCCCCCCGCCCTTCGCGCGGGCCGCCAGCTTGGGCGACAGCAAGAGGTAGTCGATCTTCTGACTCGCGGTGCCGCTCGCAAACGTGTCGGGCCGGCGGTCGCCGGTGAACGAGGCGTGCGGGTCACGTCGATCAGACTCACGGCCGGCGCAAACAGCAGCTCAAGCCCTGCCGAGTCCCGCGTGTCATTGAGGTCGCCATCCCGGCCCGCCCATTCACGCGTCCGCGAACGCGTCGACTTTGAGAGGGACACGTCCGACAGGTTGGTGCTGCCCGGTCAGGGTGAGGATGGCGTAGCGCTGGCAGAGCGCGTTGTCGAAGCCGTAGATCAGTCTCGGAACCCGGGCCAGGTGCCGGGCGGCATAAGGGTTACCAAACAAGACCACGGCACTCAGTTTGTGCGAGATCGCGCCGATGAGGGCCAGCAACCGGTTGGAAAGATCTGACGACCCCATATACGACACCGAGCGGTTGTAGGTCACCACGACGACGCTGTCGAATGGGATCGTCGCGTTCAGAACATGTTCCATCTCAGCCTTGCTCGGGAACTCGTCGATCTTGATGAAGCTTGACTCCCTGAAGGACGTCTTCAGCAGGTCAACGGCTGTGTCGAGCGATTGGCGCTCATGGTAAAGGGCGCCCGACTCGGGATGGATGAACGGATTACCCTGCTCGATGATGAACAGGTGCCGCGCATGGACGTCGATCGCCGCGCACTCCCCTTGAGGCAACTCGACCGCGATGGCGCGTCGCGCGATCTCATCCGCGGTTTCGTAATCGTTCGGCGTGATCGCCGTTTGTGTCGGTAGACGCAATGTTCGGTTTTGGGCGACGATCACGCGCGACACGGCGGCGTCGATTTGTTGCTCGGAGATGCGCCCATCCCGATAGGCTTTAAGCATGAACTCATATGCGGCCCGCGCGCCAATCCGATAGTTGGTCATGACCATGTCGTTTCCCGCAGCCATTGCCAGACGATGACACTCCTCGAGCCCGAACCGGTTGGTCACCCCCACCATCGAGAACGAGTCGGTCATGATCAATCCGCCAAAGCCAAGGCTGCGCAACAACCCGATCAACCTGGGAGAGAGCGACGCCGGGAATTGCGGATCGACCTTGGGGACCATGATGTGTCCGACCATCACGGCCGAAAGGTCCGCGTCGCGCATGGCCCGAAGATACGGGACGAGCTCACGTTGAACGAGGCTCTCCTCATCGCCGTTGAGATAAACCATCCCCAGATGGGAGTCAACGGGCGACTCGCCGAATCCTGGATAGTGCTTGGCGGTCACCACCATGCCCTGATCCTGATACCCTTTGACCGCCGCCGTCGCCAGACGCGCGACCTGCTCGGCATCGCCACCAAACGTGCGTGGACCCAGACAGCTCGAGCGCGGATTGAGGGCGATATCGAACAGCGGTCCAAAGACCGTGTTGTACCCGGCGGCCCTGGCCTCAACGGCAGTCAGCTTCGCAAAATCGTACGCCAGCGCCTCGGAGCCGGCGCTGCCCACCGCCAGCGGCGGCGGCAACTGGATCCGGCCGCGCCCGAACCCAAATTCCATGTCCTCACAAATCAGGATCGGATAATCGGCGATCGCGTTGTACGCGCGCACTTCATCCAGTTCGTCGCCGTCGAGATCTGTGTCAAAGCGTCGGAAGCGCGCCGTGGCATGGATGCCGCCGAGCGCCCTGTCCTTGATCAGCCCATGGATGTAATCCCGGTCCTGCCTGTTGATCGGCGGGCGGGCCAACAACATCTGCCCGATCTTCTGCTCCACAGCCAGGTCACTCAGGTTAAGAGGTCGCATAACGAAGTTCCAGATTCCTTTCCCAACTGATCGATGGGCTCAATGTCATCAGTCAGCCTTTTATCGCGCCGGCCGTCAGCCCCGACACCAGGTACCGTTGCAGCGCGGTGAAGAAGATCACCACCGGGGTCGAGATCAGCACCCCGGCCGCCATCGTCAACCCCCACAACACATCGAGGTCGGTGCGGTAATCCTGGATCCCAAGGGCCAGCGTGCGGGTCGACTCGTTGGTCAGGACCGACGAGAACAGCACTTCGTTCCAGCCCTGGTTGAAGGCCAGGATGGCAACCGTGGCAATCCCCGGGAGCGCCATCGGCAGCACGATTTGCCAGAGCGTTTGCAGACGGCTGGCGCCGTCCACCTCAGCTGACTCCTCGAGGTCGCGCGGCAGGCTATCGGTGAACCCCCGGATCAACCACAACGTGAACGGCAGCACGAAAGCCGTGTAGGTGAGGACCAGGAGCAGGATGTTTCCCCAATACACGTCCTGGCCGATGAACTTGAGCCCGAGGACATCGCGGAAGAGCGAGGTGCGTTGCAGAGACGAGAAGATCAAGAAGTACGGCAACAGAAACAACACATGCGGAAACGCCTGCGCCGCCAGGACCCCGACGCCGAACGAGTCGCGTCCCGGAAAGCGGAAACGGCTGAAAGCATAGCCTGCCAGCGTCGCGCACAACACCGAAAGCACCATGGCCGCAGTGGAGACCATGATGCTGTTTCCGAAGAACTGGCCCAGCGGCGCCTGGTCCCAGACCCGCACGTAGTTACTCCACTCGATGGCGGCCGGGAACCAGGTGGCCTGACGGATCTCGGCCTCGCTCTTGAGCGAGGAGATGACCAACCAGTACACCGGAAAGAGCACGATCGTCAGGAACAGGCCCAGCCCGACCACCTTCAGGACGCGCACAGCCAGCCGGTCACCGACGGCCAACACCAGCCGGATCGCCAAGCCCAGGATCGCGATCACGGCCGCGACGGCCACGATCCTGAGCAGATGCTCGCCCAGTAACACCGACAGTCCCAGCGCCAGCAGAAGGGTCAGCCCCAGGCCCACGAGCCGCTGACCCGCGCGCGGCCGGGCACGCGCGGCTTCGTCGATCTCACGCGGCTGCGTCCAGGCCAGATAGACGATGACGAACCCGAGCGCCAGGGCTGTCATCAGCACCGATTGCGCCGCGCCATAGGAGAAGTTGAGATTTGTGAAAGACTCTTTGAGGATATCGACCGACAGCAGCGCCGCCGGCGGTGGGACCTGATAGTAGCCACCCCCCAGCATGACGAACGGGATCAGATAATTGTTGTACGCCCAGAGCACCGTGAGCAGGATGATGATGGTGCCGATGCCGCGCAGATACGGGAGGGTGATGTACCGGAACTGCTGCCAGCGGTTAGCCCCATCCAACTCAGCGGCCTCATAGAGATCGCCCGGGATCGTCTGCAGCGCCGCCAGGAACGTCAGAAAGAAAAGCGGGAAGCGCGTCCAGACCGCGCCGATCACGATAGCCCAAAAAGAGTTGGCGCCGACCAGCCAGAACACGGGTTCGCGGATGACCCCGAGCTGCGTCAAGGTCGTATTGATGATCCCGTCGCTCAACAGCATGAACCGAAACGTGGTCAGTGAGACGACTGCCGGAAGGATGAACGGGATCAGCATGATCCCGCGGAAGATCGTCTGCCCGGGAAACCGGCTGTTACCCACGAGCGCCGCGCCCAGACCCAGGACGACGCTCAGGAGCAGGCTGAGGATCACAAACGACACCGTCACCTGCAGGGAGCGCATGAACTCGAGATCCATGCTCTGGATCGAACGCACGTAATTGTCGACGCCGACAAAGGGCACATCCCAGATCGGCAGGCTGAGGGTCGATTTGTTGTAACTGCGGAAACTGATCATCACCCCCCAGGCCATTGGGATGAACAGAACGATGATCATCGCCAGGACGGCGGGCGTGAGCATGCCGTAGGCGAAGTGGTGTCGTTGCCAGGTTCGCCGAAGCACTCCGCTCAAGCCTCCGCGTGCCTTTGGATCGCTTCTCGTGATTGGCGCGGTCGATGTGGTCATGGACGGCCCTTCCCTTGTCGGCCTGTGGGTGGCGGACGTATCCGGCGGTCGAGCGAGGCGAGGTCGGCACGAGGCCAACCCCGCCTCAGATCAACTCGCGACTGCCTACTTCACAGGTTTGGGCCACGGGTTGCTGTACCCGGGCGGCGGCGGGTTCCGATCGAGCGCCTCTTGAGCCTGCGAGTTCAGGTCATCCAGGAGCTCTTGAACAGTGGTGTCGGTGTAGGTCTTGTCGATGACAGCGGCATAGATCGACGGGATGATCTTTCCGAGCAGAAGTGCGACCTCGGAGGTTGCCGGATGAAGTGTGTAGGGCTTGTTGAACTGGGCCAGGGGCAGCCAGTTCGTGGCGCCCAGCTCCTGGACCCCGTCGAGATCGTAGGCGCTCGTCACCACGGGCAGATGGCCAAGGAGTTCGTAATAGAGCCCTTGCATGTCGGGCTGCAACAAGAAGGCGAGCCACTGCTTGGCGGCGTCGGGGTGCTCGGTCCACTTGAAGATGCCCATACCATTGATCGCGCTGAACATGCGCTGGCAACCCTGATTGCCGATCAGCGACGGCAGGTAGCCAACTTTCGACTGCAGCGCGTCGATTTGCTCGGGCTTGCCGTACTGCACCCAGGTGTTGCTGATCCAGGTCCAGGCGAGCTTCCCTTCCCACCACCGCGAGCCTACGTCGGCGATCGCCCACTCGGAGTTCTTGAGATCGAATGTTCCGTCGACCGCGACCATGTCGGCGAAGAACTTGATCGCCTCGACGCTGTTCGGGTGATTGAACGTCGCCGTCTTGCCGTCCTCGGAGATCATGTCGCTGCAGTTCTGCCACATCAAGGAGACGGCGTATTGCTCGACGCCCTGGCCGCGCATGCCGAGGACCGAGTCAAGCTCCGGATGTGCGGCCTTGATCTTCAACGCGCCCGCGCGCCACTCGGCCCAGGTGGCGGGTCCGTTCGGGAAGCCGGCTTCGGCCCACAGGTCTGTGCGATAAGCCTGGCCGCGGAATTGAGCCATGTAGGGGATGGCATAGGTGCTGTTGGCGTAGGTGTTGCCGTCGAACGCTCCGGCGACGAAGTCGGCCGTGGGCGGTAGGGTCTTGCCAAACTCGTCGGTCAGGTCGAGCAGGTTCTGGTTGTAATAAGCGACGTCGCCGCTTCCGAGCATAGTGACGTCGGGGCCTTCGCCGGCGGCGATCGCTGTCGTGAGCTTTTTCGTCGCGTCACCCCAGCTGACCGTTTCGGTGACGATTTTGATCCCGGTCTTTTCCTCGAATTTCCGGGCGGCGGTCTCGCTGAACTCCTTTTGCGCCGGGATGTCGGCGCCCATGAACCACACAGTCAACGTCACGTCCGTCGCGGGCGGTTGTGTGGCTGCTGCGTCGGTCGGTTGGCCGGCGGGCGCCGTGGTCGATGGCACTGTCGCGATCGGCGCACAGGCCGTCACGCCAGCCAGCAGCAGCGTCGTCGCGATTTGCATTCGGGTCTGTCGGGACATCTTTTCCTCCCTCACGTGCACGGTGGTCGGTTTCAATCGTCCTGGGTGGTTGCGGTTCGAACGTGGGTCGGGTCACCTCCTCACGGGTCCAGGTACATAGAAAAC
>JBGAJV010000007.1:0-128635 GCA_044224715.1 Anaerolineales bacterium
CGCTGCAGATCGACCACCAGCTCCTGAGCGCGACCCACGGCGAAGGCCGGCACGATGATCTTGCCGCCGCGCGCGATCGTCTCCTTGGCAGCGACCGCGAACTCGGCCGACGCTTCCTCTGGCGGACGATGCGTGCGCGTCCCGTAGGTCGACTCCATGATGACGTCGTCGATGTCGGTCAGGATGGTCGGGTCGCGCAGGATCGGCAGGCCGAAGCGGCCGATGTCGCCCGAGAAGGCGAAACGGCGCGCCCGCCCGCCCTCTTCGATGTCGAGCACGACCATGGCCGAGCCGAGGATGTGGCCGGCCTCGACGAGCGTCGCGCGCACGCCGGGCAGCACCTCCCACGAACGATCGAGCGGCTGATCCCTGAAGAGCGTGAGCGCTTCGGCGGCGTCTTCTTCGGTGTAAAGCGCCTGGGCGTTGGCCGGCTCGCCGCGACGCAGCGCGCGCTTGTTGTAGAAGATGACGTCGGATTCCTGGATGCGCGCCGAGTCCATCAGCATCAGGTCGCACAGGTCGTGAGTGGCGGGCGTCGCGTAGATCGGGCCGCGGTAGCCGGCCTTGACCAGCGACGGCAAATTGCCCGAGTGGTCGATGTGGGCGTGCGAGAGGATCACGGCATCGACCTTCTTGACGTCGAAGCCGAAGCTGCGATTGCGGATCAGCGCCTCGGAGCGCGCGCCCTGGTAAAGGCCGCAGTCGAGCAGCAGGCTGCGCCCGTTCACCTCCACGAGGTGTTGCGAACCCGTCACCGTCTGAGCCGCGCCGTGAAACGTGATGCGCATAGGGTCACTTCTTCAAGATATCGAGGAGCTCTGAGCCGTAGGCTTCGCGCCGCCATGGGCCGATGTTCTCGAGTGTGGCAAGTTCTTCGAATGTACGCGGGACGCGTCGGGCCAGATCCCAGAGCGCCTCGCGCGGGATGATGACGTCGCTTTCGACGCCGCGGGTGCTGGCCTTCTGCTTGCGCCACAAGCGCAGGCGTTCGTATCGCTCGCGGATGTCGTCGGGCTCCGGCGTCGGCCGCGGCGGTCGCAGCGGGTGCGACTCGAGCCCGCGGCGGACGGCGTCGACGAGCGCGGCGCCGTGTCTGCGGATCTGGCCGGTCGTCATCCCGGCGATGCCTTTCAGCTCGGCCGTCTCGCGTGGCGCGCGCTGAGCCACCTGCACAAGCGTGTCGTTGCCGATCACCTTGAAGGGCGGCAGGTCGATCTGCATGGCCTGGCGTTCGCGATACTGATAGAGCGCGCTGAGGATGGCGGCCTGCTGGCCGCTCAACTCGCGAGCGCCAGGCAGCCGCCAGAACGCATCGTAATCGACGCGCGGCGGCTCGGGCGCAAGACGAGTCAGCCTGTTGAACTCCTCATGAGCCTCGGTCAGGCGACCGACAGCATCGAGCTCGCCGATCATCAGATCGCGCAGGTCGAGCAAGTAGCGCGTATCCATCCGCGCGTAGTCGAGTTCGGGCTCGGTCAATGGGCGGTGGCCCCAGTCGGCGCGTTGATAGCGCTTGTCAAGCTTGACGGCGAAGTGCGCCTCGAGCAGGCTCGCCAGCCCGGTCTGCGGCCAGCCGAGCGTGCGCGCCGCCACCATCGTGTCGAACAGACTGGTCAACTCGATGTCGAAGTCGCGTTTCAAGCAGAGGATGTCGTACTCCGCCGCATGAAAGACCTTCTGACGTTTCGGGTCGGCGAACACGGCTCGCAGCGGTCCAATATCGCTGCCGAGCGGGAAGGGATCGATGATGAAGTCGTGGCCCGGGATCGAGATCTGAATCAAGCAGACTCGTTCACGGTAGGCGTGGAGACTGTTGGACTCGGTGTCGACGGCAAGAGCAGGGACCGATTCAAGCGCCGCTGCCAGGCGCTCCAGCCCGGCTTCATCAGCGATGATGTCCGGGGGTGGGAGAGTGGGCGTCATCGGCGTGATTATAGCCCTTGTGATCGAGGAGCGAGGGGCGAGGAGCGAGGGGCGAGGAGCGAGGGGCGAAGCGCGAGGAGCGACACAGAGTGTCGACTCAGAACTCACGTTGTCTAGCCCCTCATCCCTCTGTCGTGCGGCCCACAAGTATCGCCGCTGATTATCGACCCGATCGCGAAGTGTTCTTCGCCCTTCGCCCTTCGCCTTTCGCCCCTCGCCCCTCGCCCTTCACCCTTCGCCCCTCGCCCCTCGCTCTTCGCTCTTCTCACGTTTGACTCACATTTTTGATTGTGATAAATTACGCAACGTTGCCCGGAAACGGCCAGTTTGCCCCAAAGTGCATAAATTCGATGCACTTTCATTATTATGTGCTAAGAAACGTCCGTGCTAGAATCGGCACGGTGGCGACTAGGCCTGTCCACTTATTGACAGGAGGAATGACAACGCATGGCAGCTGATGCACCTGCAGCCCCGGCCCCGCAAAAGGCACCTCAAAAAGCCCCGGCCGCCCCGGCACCAACGGGCCCCGCGCCGATGACTCGGCGCGAATTTCTTTATTACATCTGGGGCGCCTCGCTTCTCTTGTTCAGCGGCCAGGCGGCTGCTTCACTCTTGTGGTTCGCCTATCCCCGCTTCCGAGCTGGCACGTTCGGCGGCATCTTCGAAGTCGATGCAAGTCAGATCCCGGCGCCCGATAGCGGGCCGAAGGCATTTGCCGGCGGACGCTTCTGGCTGGTCAACATCGGCGAAGAGACCAAGAACGATCCGCGCAACGCGGGCGTGCAGACCACTACGGGCGTCAAAGCGCTGTACATGGTGTGCGTGCACCTCGGCTGTCTGTATGGCTGGGAGCCCGCGACGAACAAGTTCAATTGCCCGTGCCACGGCTCGCAATACACGCCCAGCGGACATCGCATCGCCGGCCCGGCCACGCGCAATCTCGACTGCTTTGAAGTCGAAGCCGTCGATGGCGGCGGCGCCTCGCTCGCCAAGACCACGAAACTCAACAACGGTCTCGAGGCGTCAGCCATCGATGTCACGAACGCGGCCGTGCTGAAGGTCAACACCGGCTCGCGCATTCAGGGTCAGGCGGCCTGAGCGCCTCTTAGAGGAGGAGCAAACCTCATGTCGGTCTGGAAGTTCCACAGCCCTTTCATCGACGACGTCAGACAGCGCGGCCTTGGACCGGCGCTGTATTTCAAGGTTAACGAAACCGTCGAGCGCGTCACCGCCGGCCTGGACATCGAAGACATCCGCTCGATGCTCCGCGGCGATCCGGCGCCCCGCCCCAACCCGCGTGTCCGCCCGCACGCCGACGGCTTCTGGCTGCATATGCGGCCGACCTACTATCACAACCTCGTGACGGGCGTCTACCCGACGTTCCGCATGGGCTGGTTGTCGACGTACTTCTTCGTGTTCGAGATCATCACGGGCCTGTTCCTGATGATCTTCTACACGCCGTCACCGCTGGTCGCCTACGAGAACATGCTCAACATCCTGAGCAACGTTCCGTTCGGCCGCCTGATGCGCGACCTGCACAAGCTCGGCGCCGAGATGATGGTGATCGTGGTCTGTTTACACATGTTACGGACCTTCATCACCGGCTCGTACAAGAAGCCACGCCAGTTCACCTGGCTGACGGGCGTCGTCCTCCTGCTCGTCACGCTCGTGCTGTCGTTCTCGGGCTATCTGCTCCCCTGGGACCAGCTCGCGCTCTGGGCGGTGACGATCGGCGCCTCGATGGCCGAGGCCGTCCAGCCCCAGGCGGTCGGCGATCTGCTCAACCTGGTCATCCGCGGCGGCCCGCAGTTCAATGAGGGCGGTCTGCTCCGCTGGTATCTGCTCCACGTCCTGCTGCTACCGCTGCTCGGCATCGTCTTCACCGGCATCCACTATTACAAGGTCATCCTGCACGGCCACGGCCTGCCGCCGGAGATCGAGCCCGTCGGCGAGGACACCGCCAAGCGCACGCCGGTCGATCAGCGCACGTACTTCATGCCCGACATCCTCACCCGCGAACTGCTGATGTTCAGCGTGGTGACCGTCGGCATGGTCTTTGCCGCGACGTTCTTCTATCACGCGCCGCTCGAGCCGCATGCGAACCCGCTTGTCACGCCGCTGCACACCACAGCGCCCTGGTACTTCCTCTGGATCCAGGGCATGCTCAAGATCGGCGATAAGTTCCTCTGGGGCGTGGTCATGCCCGGTGTGATGTTCGGCGTGCTGTTCGTTCTGCCGTACGTCGAAGTCGGCCCGAGCCGCCGCTACGGCGACCGCCGCGTCGGTCTGACCTTTGTCTCGCTGGTCGTCGCGCTCCTGGCCGTGCTCAGCTACATGGGCACGCCGCGATACGGCGTCCCGGCCTCGCTCAACGTCGAGATCATCGCCGAGATCGTGCCGCAGACGCACCCCGGCCCCTTCCGCCAGTCGGATTGGGCGGCGTACCAGATCGCGCCCATCAGCGACGCCAACCCGACCGGCCGCGCCGTCTACCAGGCCGCCGAGTACGAGAGCGCGCCGACCGCGACGCTCAAGAGCATCCTCGAAGAGATGCAGGGCGGCGTCGAGCACGCCATCCATCAGTACGAGATCGGCGCCAGCGACGGCCTCAAGGACGTGCGCGGCACGATGATCATCGAGAACTGGCAGGAGGGCCTGAAGAAGGTCACCTGGCGCGTGGTCTGGGATCCGGACGACGTGTACGACTCCAAGACCGGCGCGTTCACGAGCGGCCCGCTCTCGGCGCCCACCGACGAAACCATGTGCCCGGTCGGCCAGATCGTGCCCGGCGAATACTGCCAGACGTCGTATCTCGACGAAGCGGCGAACTATCGGCAGGGACCGTGACATTGGGTGAGTGAGCGATCAGGTGATCGGGCGATCGTGCTCGATCGCCCAGTCACTCAATCGCTCGATCGCACAATGCTGTAGGAGAGCTTATCCATGACTTGGCGAGTACTCGTTGGCACGGTGGCTGTGGTGATCGGCATGCTCACGTTGGGGTATGTCGCCATCACCGAGCAGGACCGCATGGCCAGTTTTTCGACATCGTACGAAGCCCGCAACATCGAGGCCGGCGCGGCCATCTATGAGGCGCAGTGCGTGACCTGTCACGGCGATCACGGCCAGGGTGGGCGCGGTCCCGTGCTCAATGACGTCAAGCTGTTTGACGGCACCCGCACCACGGAGATCGGCTGGACTGGCACGGTCCACGATTTCATCTACCTCACCATCGCCGGCGGCCGCCCACGCCCGTCGGAGTTCTACGCCGCGTTGGGCAACGCCAACCGCATGCCGACGTTCAGCAACCGCTTTGGCGGCCCGCTGCGCGAGGACGAAGTGCTGGCGGTGACCGCGTTCGTCATGAACTGGGGCGAGGCCTACAAGGACGCAAGCGGGAACTTCCCGCAGGCAACCCCCACGCCCAACCCGAACGCAGCCGGGAACGACATCACCATTGAGCTCCCGGCCGGCGACGCGACACGCGGCGAGGCGCTCGTGACCTCCACCGGCTGCGTGGCCTGCCATGTCGGCCCGGCGGCCGGCATCACGGCCCCGGCCTGGAAGACGGCCGAATCGAAGACGGGCACCGGCATCGCCGCCGATGCCGAGAAGCGCTGGCAGGAAGGCGACTACACCGGCGCCGCGACCTCGACCGATCAATACCTGTTCGAGTCGATCGTCAACCCGAACGCCTTTGTGGTCCCGCCGACCGCCGGCGCCTCCTGGCAGGCGACCTCCTCGCTCATGCCCGGCAACTATGGCACCACCCTGCTCAAGCAGGATGTCGCCGACATCATCGCTTACCTCAAGACGGTTCCGTAAGCGACAGCCTTACCCAGAATAGAAAGAGCCGTGCTCGATCGAGCACGGCTCTTTTTTGTTCAGCCCACCCACCCCACCACTCACGGCGCACGCCGCACGATGCCCTGCTGCCAGGCATAGACCGCGGCCTGGGTGCGGTCGTCGAGGTGAAGCTTCTTGAGCAGATTGCCGATGTGGGTCTTGACCGTGCTCTCGCCGATCACGAGCGTCGCCGCGATCTCGGCATTCGACCTGCCTGCCGCGATCAGGCGCAGCACGTCGAACTCACGCTCGGAGAGTTCGGTGAAGGGATTGACCTGCTCCTGCCGGATGCCCTGGAGTTCCTTGACCAGCCGGGACGCGACGCGCGAATCAAGCAGGGCCTCGCCTTGCGCGGCCTTGCGGATCGCGTCGGCCAGTTCCTCAGGCTCGACGTCCTTGAGCAGATAGGAGATCGCGCCGGCGCGCACGGCCGGGAAGATGTACTCGTCCTGGTGGTGCGAGGTCACCACGATCACCTGGGTTGCGGGGCGGAGCCTACGGATCTGACGCGTCGCCGCGATCCCGTCGAGCTCGCCGGGCATTTCAAGATCCATGAGGACGACGTCCGGCTCGGCCTGCGTGACCGCATCGATGGCGGCGGCGCCGGTCTCGGCCTCGGCAACAACCGTGACATCGGCCAGCGTCTGCAGGTAGGCGCGCACGCCCTGGCGCACGATCTTGTGGTCGTCGACCAATAACACTTTGATCGTCATGGCACCGGCGATTCTACTTGAGCCACGACCCGCGTGCCGACCGCCAGTCGGGTCTCGACCTCCAGCGTGCCGCCGATCTCGGCCAGGCGCTGGCGCATGCTGGTCAGGCCGAGCGAGCTCGGCGGCACGGCGCCCAACTCGAAGCCGCGGCCGTTGTCGGCGATGACCAGACGCACGCGGCTTGGACCCTGGTCGAGCGCCAGCTCGGCGGTGTCCGCGTCCGAGTGTCGGGCGATGTTCGAGAGCGCCTCCTGCGCGACCCGATACAGCACCTGTTCGACATCCAGCGCGAGGGCGCGCTCGCCCGTGACGGTCAGCCTCGCCTGGATGCCCGTGTGCCCCTGCCAGCGCTCGGCGTAATCGGCCAGCGCCTGAGCCAGCCCCGTGCCCTGCAGCGCGGCCGGTCGCAGCTCGTCGATGATCAGCTTGAGCTCCTGCTGCGTATCGCGGTTGAGCTGCAACGCGGAGTCGAGGTGGGTCGCGGCGACGGCGGGGTCAGAGGTCAGCAGGTTCTTGGCCGCCGAGAGCTGCATCCGCGCGGCGTAGGTCTGCTGCTTGACCGTGTCGTGCAGGTCGCGGGCCAGCCGATTGCGCTCCTCGACCCGCGCAAGCTCGTCGCGAGTGTGGATCAGGGTCTGAAGCTGCTCGGCCATCCCGCCGAGCGCCCGACTCAAATCACCGATCTCGTCCTGCGACGTGTCACGCGGCTGTGACGAAAGATCGCCGGTGCTCCACGCCTGCGCCGTCGCGGCGAGCGCGGTGAGGCGGCGCCGCCAGCCGCGCGACACGAGCCAGCCGAACACGGCCCCGATCGGCAGCGCCGTGCAGAACATCGTCAGCGCGACGAGGATGAAGAAGGTGGTGTACAGCGACAGGTTCGTCGGCGCCGCGATCGCCAGCGGCTTGAGCCGATAGACCACGATCGCAACGACCGGCGCGTCATCGGTCTGACGCAAGGGGAACGCCGCGACATAGCTGCCGTCGGGCTGGAGCGTGCTCTGCGAGTAGTAGCGCTTGTCGCCGGCCTGGGCGGCCTCGAGCACCGCCTCGATCCCAAAGCCGAGCGCCCCGCGCGCGTTGAAGGGTTTGCCGATGATCGCCGGGTCGATCAACGGCGAGGCCGCGATCACGTTGAGGTCGGGATCGAGCACGTAGATCGGCGCGCCACGCACGAGCGTATTGGCGTCGTCCAGGTTCTTTGAAACGATCGGGGTCTGGAAGTCGTTCCAGCCAAAGCCCTCGACCCGAACCCGATCCACCCAGGCCTGCAGCGTGGCCGGATCGGGCGTCAGCCAGGGGATGTTGTCCTGGAACCCCGTCTTCGACCAGTAGAACCCCTCATAGGTTCGATCGGTCGTCAGGTTGTCCGCCAGGATGGCGATGGTGACGAAGATGGCAGCCAGCACGATCACGGTGCCGGCGGTCACCACCGCATACGAGACGGTCAGCCGCCATTGCAGACGGCTGAAGAAAGCCAACGGCGACGATTTCATCGGGGTCATCTTCCCAGTCGTTGCTCCGGTCGTCAACCGCCCACGTCCTGCCGCCGATAGACGCCGATCGCCAACGCGAGCAGGGCCACCGTATACCCGAGCGCGACCAGACAGGCCGTGTACGGTTCAAACAGATGATCGGGCACCGGCACGGTCTTGTTGCCGATGTGGTTGAGCAGATAGGTGGCGCTGAAGTACAGGTTGCGTGGCAGCCAACGAATCCAGGCCGCCTGGTAGAACACGGCGCCGGCCAGGTTCTCGGCGACCAGCACATACGCGAAGCCGATGGCGGCGCTGACGAAGGTCGAGCGCGTGACCAGGGCCAGCAACAACATGAGCGCCGCATAGGGCAGGACGACGACGGTCAGATAGATCAGGGCCCAGGCCGCCTCGGCCAGGTTGACCCCGGCCACGCTCGCCGACCCTGTCAACCAGGCTTTGTAGCCAAGCCCGAACGCCGCGCCGGCCGCCAGCGTGACAACGTTGAGGATCAATATCGTCAGCGCCAGCACAACGAACTTGGCCAGCACGCTCGATCCGCGCGAGCCGCGCAGCAGCCAGTGCTGGTTGGTGCGCTGGGCGTAGTCGTCGCCCATCAAGGCCGCGCCGATCATGATGATGAACAACGCCCCGATCGTGAACGACTGGTCGAGCGACGTCGCCAGGTCGAACGACAACCCGGGCATCTTGAACGTGCCGTCGGCGGCGTTCTCGGCGCTCAGGACGTAGAAGTTGTGCAGGCTGAGCCCCACGAATAGCGCGCTCAGCGCCATGGCGATCCAGGGCAGCCAACGCCGAAACAACCGGGTCCATTCGATGAACACAAGAGCCGGAAACATGACGTGAACCTCAAGCCACGGCTCAGGCCGTGACGGACAGGAAAAGCGTTTCGAGGTCGGCCACGTACGCCGAAACCTCGGTCGGTACGATGCCGTGGGTGAGCAGATGCTGCAGCACAGCCTGGTTGTCGGCGCCGCTGACGACCAGGGCGCCGTCCTCGACGGCGACCGAGCGCACGCCCGGCAGACCGCGCAACAGATCGGCGGCCGGTTCGATCGTCGGCACGCGCAGCCGCACGCCGGGGCTCTGACCGCGCAGAAGCTCGTCCACCCGCCCCTGCGCCACGACCTTGCCGCGATTGAGCACGGCGATGCGGTCGCACACCTGCTGCACCTCGTTGAGCAGATGGCTCGAGAGCAACACGGTCGTTCCGCCGGCCACCAGCGCACGGACCAATTGCCGGATCTCGCGCATCCCGGCCGGGTCGAGGCCGTTGGTCGGCTCATCGAGGATCAGAAAGCGCGGCCGGTTGAGGAGCGCCAGCGCCAAGCCGACGCGTTGCTTCATGCCGGTCGAGAAAGCGCCCACTTTCCGGCCGGCCGACTCGAACAACCCGACCTGGTCGAGCACGTCAGCGATGCGGCGCGAGGTCACGCCGGGCGTCAGACGGCCGAGCAGCGCGAGGTTCTCGCGCGCCGTCAGGTACGGCACAAGCGCCGGCGCCCCCAGCAGCGCGCCGACCTGCGCCAGCGCGCGTGTGTCGTTGGGCGTGACGCGCTGGCCCAGCACACGCACCGCGCCGCAGGTCGGATGGACCAGCCCGAGCGCCATGCCCAGGGTCGTGGTCTTGCCCGACCCGTTCGGGCCGAGAAAGCCGAATACCTCGCCTTCGTGAGCGGCGATGTTCACGGCATCGACCACGGTCCTGCGACCGTAGGTCTTCGTCAGATCCAGCGTCTCCAATACGATCGTCATCCAGACCTCCAGAAAGAGAGCGACGCCCGGACGCATCACTCGGGAAGGATCAGGATCCCGTCGTCGCGACTGCTTGCGGCGCTGAACGGCGCCAGACACAGGACAACGAACAGTAAGGTGAGCAGAACGATCCCGAAACTCATGACAGGCTCCTCGAGTGAGCGCCTGAGAAGGCGACAACTCATGTGCCTGCGAGTATAGGGAGGCGGACGCGATCGCGGATCAACCCCGAGGAGGATTTCCGGTCAGTCTGCGGGCGGATTCAGGGGATGTGGGGCCGGAGAAGCAGCCAGTAGCGGGCGCCCGTCACGGGCTCGACGTCGGTGGCCACCGGGTTGAAACCGTGACGGGCATAGAACGTCAGACTGCGTGGGTTGAACGTCTCAAGATAACCGGGCAGCCGTTGCGCGTCGAGCCGGGCCAGGGTCGACCGCAGCACGCGCCCGCCCAGCCCGCCGCCCTGACGGGTCGGGTCGACGCCCAGGATCGACAGATACCAGGCCGTCTCCGGCACGTGCTTTGCCACGTGGCGCTGGCTGAAGGCCGAGATCGCCTCGTAGGCGTCCCACCCGGCGCCGGCCAACAGGCCGAACAAGGCGTCGTGCTTGACCGCCGCGGCTGACGCGGCGCCGGGCGAGCCGGTCGGCGCCGTCCAGATCGCGACACCGGCGCCGTCGTCGATGACCTGCACCTCGCCGGCTGACCGGCCTTCGCGCACCGCCAACGCAAAGTATGTCAGCAGCGCCGCTCGCCGATCGCCGTTCGGCGTGATCGCCTGATAGAACGGGTCAGGCGCCAGCGCCGCGGTCAACGTCGTCGCCAGCGCCGTCTCGTGGGGTTCGACGTTCACGCGGCTCGCAACCAGACGCGCATCTCGCCCGGGGCGCGGTTCGCCCAGAACGCGTACGGGATCGCCTTGAACGGTTGTGGCCGAGACGTCAGCATCGCCGCGCCCTCAGGCTGGTAGATGCCGCCCGTCCACGCGGCCGGCTCGACCCGCAGCGCTTCGCCCGTGATCACGCCCAGCCCGCCGAACAGCCCGGGGTCGCGTTCTGCCGTCAACGACGCCGTCGCCGGGAGGACCACGTTGGCCAGCCGCGCCCCATTGTCGACCTCCTCGGCGCAGTACACGATCGGGCCGCGCTGCAGCGCCACCTGCCCCGCATCCTGACGGATCTCGGGGTGGGCCACCATGCGCTCGATCGGCATGGCGAGGTCGAGGTCGATCACGTCACCAGGGCTCCAGCGCCGCTCCAGACGCGCGTACCCGTCCCGCACCGGGGCATCGACCGCGGCGCCGTTGACCGCCAGGGCGAAGTTGCGGCACCACCCCGGGATGCGAACGGCCAGCGTGAACGTCGTCGGCTCGGAAGCCCGGATCTCGATGTGCACGGCGCCTTCCCACGGATAGTGCGTGTACTGCTCGAGCGTGACCGCGGCGCCGTTGAGCTGGAGCCGCGCGCGGCTGCTCGCGAACAGGTTGACGTAGACCGTGTCGGCCGTGGTCGCGTAGACGTAGCCGTTGACACTCGCCACCAGCCGCACCAGGTTGGTCGGGCAGCACGCGCAGTCGATCCAGTCGACGCGGCGGTAATGACGATCGGCCAGGATACCGTTCCAGCGCACATACGGGCTGTAATACGGATAAGCGATCAGCGGATTGCACTGGAAGAAATGCCGGCCCTCGGCCGACACGCCGGCGAGGACGTTGTTGTAGAACGCGCGCTCAAGCACGTCGATGTACGCGCCCTTGCCGTCGAGCTCGAACAACCGCTGCGCGAAATAGCCGAGCGCGATCGCCGAGCACGTCTCGCCGTAGGCGGTCTCGTTTGGCAGGTCGTACGCATAGGTGAAGCCCTCGTGCGTCTCCGACGGGCCCATCCCGCCGATGATGTACATCTGCCGCGTCGTCAGATCGTCCCAGAGCGTGCGACAGGTTTCGGCCAGGGCGGCGTCGTTGTAGCGCCGGGCCAGGTCGGTCATGGCCGAGTATAGATACGCGGCGCGCACCGAGTGCCCGGTCGCGATGGTCTGCTGACGCACGGGCTGATGTGCCTGACAGTAGCGGTAAGTGCGTGCCCAGAAGTCGCGTGGGTTCTCGCCGCGGGCCTCGGCCTCGAGGTCGTAGTAGTTCGGCGTCTGGCCGCGCTCCTCGACGAAATAGCGCGCCAGTTCGAGATAGCGCGTCGCGTTCGTCGTTTCGGCCAGGCGCACCAGCGCGAGCTCGATCTCGGGATGACCGCAGTAGCCGCGCAGCTGGCCGGCGCCGCGCCCGAACGTCCGCGCGATCAGGTCGGCATAGCGGCGCATCACGTCGATCAAGGTCGTCTTGCCGGTCGACTGATGATAGGCGACACCCGCCTCCATCAGATGGCCGGCGCAGTACAGCTCGTGGTTGTCGCGCAGGTTCTTCCACCGGCTGTCAGGATGCGCCAGCGAGAAGTAGCTGTTCAGATAGCCGTCGGCCTCCTGGGCCTCGGCCATCCAACCGACGACCTCGTCGACCTGACGCTCGAGGGCCTCGTCGCGATGGCCGACCAACGTGTACCCGGCGGCCTCGATCCACTTGGCCGTATCGGAATCCCAGAAGATGTGGCGATGCAGCTGCTCGTCGGACACGTCGCGGCGCCAGGCGTCGAGCCGGCCCGTCGATTTGAGCTTGTCGTAGATCGCGGGCAGGGTCTGCTCGCGGTTGATCGCCATGCGGTCATGCCAGAAGCCGGCCAGGATGGAGACCTGGTTGAGTGGCAATGTCTGCGGATGGGTGTCCACGACGTCGATGCCTTTCGTTTCGAGGAGGGTCGCTGTCAACCGGCCGGCAGCCAGACGCGCATCTCGCCCGGGGCGCGGTTCGCCCAGAACGCGTATGGGATCGCCTTGAACGCCTGCGGCCGAGCGGCGATGGTATGCGCCGTCTCCGCCTGGTACAGACCGCCGGGCCATTCCGCCGGTTCGACGCGCAGCGCCTCGCCCGTGAGCACGCCCAGCCCGCCGAACAGGCCCGGATCGCGTCCGGCAACCAGCGGTGAGGCCGCCGGGAGGACGAGATTGGCGAGCCGTGCCCCGTTGTCGGCCTCCTCGGCGCAATACACGATCGGGCCGCGCTGCAGCGCCACCTGCCCCGCGTCCTGCCGCACCTGCGGGTGCGCGCGCATGCGCTCGACGGGCATCGCGAGATCGAGCGCGACCACATCCCCCGGCGCCCACGCACGCTCGAGGCGCGCATAGCCGGAACGCACCTCGGCCTCGACGGCGACGCCGTTGACCGTCACCGTAAAGCGCCGGCACCAGCCGGGCACACGCAGCGCGAGCGTGAACGTCTTGGGCTCGGCCGGTCGCACCTCGAGCTGGACCGCGCCATCCCACGGGTAATCGGTGGCCTGCGTCACCAGGACCGCCGTGCCGCCCAGAGACAACCGGGCCGTACTGGCGGCGTACAGGTTGACGTAGAGCGTGTCGTCGGTCGCGGCATACAGGTAGGCGCCGACGCTCGCGATCTGACGCGCCAGGTTCGGCGGGCAGCAGGCGCAGTCGAACCACGGCGAGCGACGATAGTGCCGGTCGGTATGGATGCCGCTCCAATGCGCGAACGGGCTGATGTACGGATACGACGCCAGTGGGTTGGCATAGAAGAAGTGCCGGCCCTCGGCCGAGACGCCGGCCAGCACGTTGTTGTACAGCGCGCGCTCGAGGACGTCGATGTAGGCGCCGTCGCCGTCGAGCTGGAACATCCGCTGCGCCCACAGCACGAGCGCGATCGACGCGCAGGTCTCGCCATAGGCGGTCTCGTTCGGAAGGTCGTACGCGAACGTGAAACCCTCGTTCGTGTGCGCCGGCCCGACTCCGCCGGTGATGTACATCTGGTGCGTGGTGAGGTCGGCCCAGATCGCGCGCACCGAGTCGGCCAGCTCGGCGTCGCCGGTCAGACGCGCGAGGTCCGCCATCGCCGAGTACAGATAGGCGGCGCGCACGGAGTGTCCGGTCGCGGTTTTCTGCTCGCGCACCGGGGCGTGCGCCTGGCAGTAGTGATAGGTCTTGGCCCAGAACCGGCGCGGATCCTCGCCACGCGCCTCGGCCTCGACATCGAAGTAGTGCGGCGAACGCCCGCGCTCGTCGACGAAATATCGGGCGAGATCGAGGTAACGGCGCGATCCGGTCGCCTCGCCCAACTTCACCAGGGCCAGCTCGACCTCGGGGTGCCCGCAGTAGCCGCGCCGCTGGCCCTCGCTCGGACCAAACGTGTCGGCGATGTGATCGGTGTAGCGGCAAAGCACGTCGAGCAGCTCGCGTTTGCCGGTCGCCTGGCTGTATGCGACCGCGCCTTCCATCAGGTGTCCGGCGCAATACAACTCGTGGCGGTCGCGCAGATTGGTCCAGCGCGCCTCGGGCTCGACATTGGTGAAGTAGCTGTTGAGGTAGCCGCCGGGCTCCTGAAGATCGTGCATCCAGCCGACGACTTCGTCGACCTGGGCCTCCAGCGTTGCGTCGCGTCCGGCCGCCACCGTGTGGCCGACGGCCTCGATCCACTTGGCCGTGTCGGAGTCCCAGAAGATATGTCGGTGCAGATCCGCGTCGGCCACATCGCGGCGCCACGCATCGAGACGACCGGTCGATTTCAGTTTCTCGTAGATCGCGGGCAGCGTCAGATAGCGATTGGTGCTCAGCCGATCGCGCCAGAAACCGCCCGTGACGGCGACCTGGCTGAGCGACAACGCGCGGGGATTCTGGAGCGCCATATCGGATCGAACCTCCTTTGGGAGCCGGCGAGGGCCTGGTCACGGGAAAGCCAAGAGACGGGTGCCTCGTGGGTCAGGTCAGAGCACCGACCGTGTGCAGACACGAATGGACGACGTTTTTGGCCGCAGATTGCGCGGATTTAGCCGCTCAGGCCCGGGCAGCCCGGCCTACGCCTTCTTCCGCGTAATCCGCGAAATCTGCGGCGAGAGTCTCTGCCTGACAACTTGTCGCGCGACTCAGGGAGCACCCCGTTTCTTGCCTGTATGTTACACTGCGCGCACTTTCGCGAAAGACCCGATCGGAGCGGGGCACATCTCGCACACACCAGGCTGCCGTTGACATTCTGACACCGCCACGAAGCGGCGGGTTGGCTGTTTCGCTCGCGCGACGGACGGGCGTTCGCATGGGCCGGGATTCCGCCCCGGTCGATGCGAGATCCTGTCCTTCGCGCCCAGTTGCTCACGAGGCGCCTATGTCCGATTTCAATCTGGTCAGTCCGATCGTCACCCGTTGGCGCGACGAGGCTCGCGAAGACCCCAATGCCTTTTGGGGCAAGGCCGCGTCGCAGTTGCACTGGTTCCATCCGTGGGACCGTGTCTTCGACTGGAACTTCCCCGAGTTTCGTTGGTTCATCGGCGGCGAGACCAACCTCGCCTACAACGCGCTCGACAGCCACGTCAACCGCGGCTGGGGCGGCCATACCGCGCTGGTCTATCTCAACGAACGCGGACAGCGCGACCTGTACACGTACGCCCAGCTGTTGCGCGAGGTCGAGCGCACGGCCGCCGCGCTGCGCGGTCTCGGTCTGCAAAAGGGCGACCGCCTGACGATCTACATGCCGACCTGCCCCGAGGCCATCATCCTGATGCTGGCGACGGTGCGGATCGGCGCGATCCACTCGATCGTGTTTGCGGGTTTTGGCGCCGGCGCGCTCGGCGACCGCATCCGCGCCAGCGGCTCGCGCGCCGTCTTCGCCGCCGATATCACCTACCGCAAGGGCAAAGACGTCTACCTCAAGGACATCGTGGATCACGCGCTCGCGGGCGGCGAGCATTCGGTCGAGCACGTGGTCGTGCTCAAGCGCGGCACGGCCGAAGTCCCGATGCAGGAGCGCCGCGACCTGACCTGGGAGCAGTTCCGGGCGCGTGCCGAGGGCCAGCACGGACACGCCGTGCCGATGGAAGCGAACGACCCGGCCTTTATCCTCGCGACCTCGGGCACGACGGCCAAGCCCAAACTGGCCGTGCACACCCACGGCGCGTACCAGGTCTGGATCCACAGCATGGCGCGCTGGGTCTTCGGCCTGACCCCGCAGGACGTGTGGTGGTCGACGTCGGATATCGGCTGGATCGTCGGGCACAGCTACATCGTCTACGCCCCGCTGCTCGTCGGCTGCACCACGCTGGTGTATGAGGGCGCGATCGATCACCCCGACCCGGGCACGCTTTGGCGGCTGGTCGAGGACTTCCAGGTGACCGGGATCTTCACCTCGCCGACGGCGGTGCGCCTGCTGATGCGCTACGGCGAGAGCTTCCCGGCGCAGTACGACCACCGCTCGTTGACACGCGTGTTCTGCGCCGGCGAGGTGCTCAACGCGCCCGCCTGGGAATGGCTGCAGCACAAGGTCTTCAAGGATCGTATCCCCGTGATCGACCACATGTGGCAGACCGAGACCGGTGGCCCCGTGTTCGGCAACCCGTACGGTCTGGGCATGCTGCCGACCAAACCCGGCTCGGCCGGGATCCCGATGGCCGGCATCGACTGCGAGATCGTCACCGCTGACGGCCACCCCTGCCCGCCCGGCACCAAGGGCATCATGGCCATCACACGGCCATTCCCGGGGCTGATCCAGAGCATCTGGGGCGAGCCCGAACGCTACGTCAGCGACTACTGGGGCCGCATCCCAGGGATGCAGGTGTACTGCACCGGCGACTCGGCCATGATCGACCCGGACGGCTACGTCTGGTTCGCCGGCCGCGCCGACGAAGTGATCAAGATCGCGGCCCATCGCCTGGGCACGATCGAGGTGGAGACCGCGCTGCTGCGCCACCCGGCGGTGGCCGAGGCCGGCGTGACCGGCCGCCCCGACGAGTTGCGCGGCGAAGTGATCTCGGCCTTCGTCGTTTTGCGCGCCGGGCACACGCCCTCGGACCAGCTCCGGCGCGAGTTGATCGACACCGTGCGGAACGAGCTCGGCCCGGTCGCGGTCGTGGGCGAGATTCATTTCGTCCACATGTTGCCCAAGACGCGCTCGGGCAAGATCATGCGCCGCGTCTTCAAGGCCGTGATCCTCGGCCGCGATCCCGGCGACATCAGCACCATCGAAGACGAGGTCTCGGTGGAGGAGGCACGCCGCGCCTGGGCGTCGCTGATCTCCGAGATCAACGACGAAGGCATGCTGACCTGACGTCGCACGCCACCCGTCAGACAACGAATGACGCAGGTCGCACGACGCATGACCTGCGTCATTCGTTATCCCCTGGTATCGCCGCATGGCGCATCGGCGCCGGCTTTGAGGAGGATAGTCCCTGGTCAGGCGCGGAACGCGCCCGTACGATGATCCTCCAGGCTCGCGTCGTGATCCGCGGGTGCACACACGGCAACTCACATGAAGCATCGTCTCGCATCTATCGTCAAAGTCTTTCTGGCCTGTCTGTTATGCCTGGGCGTTTCGCCACGCCCCGCGCGCGCCGCCGACGCCGTCGTCCACGCCGTGTTGTTCTACTCGCCAACGTGCCCGCACTGCCACGACGTCATGGTCAACACGCTGCAACCCATGACGGAGCAGTATGGCGAAGCGTTGAAGATCGCGGCCGTCGACGTCAGCACCGAGAAAGGGCAGCAACTGTTCAACACGGCGTTGGCGGCCTTTGGGGTACCCGAGCAACGTCAGGGCGTGCCGATGTTGATCATCGGCGAGCTCGTGCTTGTTGGGTCGGTCGAGATCCCCGAGCAGTTCCCGGGGCTCGTCGAGGGTTGGCTGGCCCGTGGCGGGATCGGCTGGCCGGCGCTGCCCGGTTACGACGTCGCCGACGAGCCGACCGAGCCGACTGCGACGACCGGCGGGATCTCGGGCGCGCTGGCCCGCGACCCGCTTGGCAATGGCCTGGCGCTCGCGATGCTCGGCGGCCTGATCGTCTCGATCCTGGTCGTGGCGATCCAGCGCCGGGACCTGGGTGTCGGGTCCGCTCCGACGAAGCGCGAGAACGTGATCATCGCCCTGTGTCTGGGCGGTCTGGCCGTGGCCGCGTACCTGGCCTACGTCGAGACGACCCAGGTCGAGGCGTTCTGCGGGCCGATCGGCGACTGTAACGCGGTGCAGCAAAGCCCCTACGCGCGGTTGGCCGGCCTGATCCCGGTGGGCTGGCTGGGCGTGGCCGGCTATGTCGCCATCCTGGCGGCGTCGCTGGTCGAGGCCCGCCGCGCGCGTCAGCTCCGCTTTGGGTTCGTCGTGATCGGCGTCCTCTTCTCGATCTATCTGACGTTCCTCGAGCCCTTCGTCATCGGCGCCGCCTGCGCCTGGTGTCTGACCTCCGCCGCGATCATGCTGGCCCTGCTCTGGCTCACGGCGGCCGCTCCCCCGCCCCCACGGCGCTCGCGGTTGCACACAGCCTGAGCGCGTGGGCTCGTCCTCAACAAGCGCCAGAGGCGGTCCGTCGGTTCAGAACGACGGACCGCCTCTGCGATTCCTCCGCGAACTCAGCGTACATGATCGGCGCGGCGCCACCAGGTCAACGCCGCCCAGGCGCCCGCGCTGCCCGCCAGGACCACGAGCACGAAGCTGTGCACGCCGAGCAGATCGCGACTCGGCCCGGCCACGTCACTGAGCAATGCGGGGACGGACCAGGGGAACCAGTCGCCCCAGCCCATGACCACCGCGATCTGCGCCAGCGCCACCGTGAGGAAGGCCCAGCCGAGCGGGGCCAGGTAGCCATGACCGACGCCCGCGAAGAACGCCACCCACGACAGCAGCAGCGCGGTGAGCAGCCCGATCAGCAACAGGCGCCCGAGCGCGATCAGGGCCTCGGTGCCCGACCAGCCTGGCAGGGCCAGCGCGCCGCCGATCGCCAGTCCACAGACGTAGACCAACATCGTGAGCGCCAACGCCCAGACGACGACCAGCAGCAGCTTGGCCGCGACGATCGTGCCGCGGCCTGTCGGCACCGCCAGTAGCTCCTTGGCCGTGCGATCCGAGAACTCACGGCCAAACACCCAGGCCGTGATCATGGCGAAGATAACGCCGCCCGCAACCGCCTGGCCTTGCGTCAGGATGGCGAAGAAGGACGGCCAATCGGCGCTGCCGGCCGCCAGCTGGGCCTTCGCGCTGATCAGCCCCATGTCGCGCGCGGCGGCCGGGTCGCGCAGGATGATCATGAACAGGCCGCCGACCAGCGGCAACAGCAGCAGACCGGCCGAGGCCAGCCACGCGATCAGCGCGCGGCGGGCCTTGAGCCCCTCGGCCCACAGGGCAGCGGAGAACGTCGTCATGCCGGCCCTCCCGTCAATCGCATGAAGTGCTCCTCGAGGTCCTCCTGCGTCACGGCCAGACGAGTCGGCGGGGCCCCGGCCCGAACCAGAACCGTGGCGACGAGATCGGGTTGTTCGAGCGCAGCGGGGTCGGTCACCCACAGGCTGTCGGCGTCCTGGTCGGCCCGATAGCCCGCCTGCGCCAGCGCCGAACGCGCAGCCGTCAGGTCGCGCGCGCGCACTTCGAGACGTCGCGCGCGCAAGGCCTCGAGCGCGCCGGCCTGCCATTCCTGGATCAACCGGCCGTGGTGGATGACACCGATCCGCGTCGCCAACCGGTCGACCTCGCTCAGGATGTGGCTCGACATGAACACCGTCACGCCGTGGTCGCGCGCGAGGCGCTGCAAGAGGTCGCGGACCTCGACCACGCCGGCCGGATCCAGGCCGTTGGCGGGCTCGTCCAGGATCAGCAGTTCCGGGGTATGAAGGAGCGCGCGCGCCAGACCGAGCCGCTGGAAATTGCCGAGCGAAAGCGTGCCGGCCCGCCGATCGGCGTAGGGCGTCAGACCGAGTTGCGCGATCACGCGCGCCGGCGCCGACCGATCGCGGAGCCCATGCAGACGTCGGGCGATCTCGAGGTTCTCGCGCACGGTGAGCTCCGGGTACGCCGCGGGGCTCTCGACCAGGTGCCCCACCCGCCCCCATGGGCCGCGCCCGTTCGGGCCGACGGCCTCGCCCAACACGGCCACCCGTCCGGCCGTCGGCGCGATCAGGCCGAGGAGCATGCGGATCGTCGTGGTCTTGCCGGCGCCGTTCAGACCGAGGAAGCCGTAGATCTCGCCGCGTGCCACAGTCAGTTCGAGGCCGTCGACCGCCTGCACCGGCCCAAACGATTTGTGCAGCGTCTGGATCTCGATCGCGGCCGTCATCGCGGGCCTCCCGTGATGTGCGCGGCGACCAGGTCGGTGAGGATGGTCATCGTCTCGGCATAGTCGGTCTCGCCCAGGTCGTGACGATGCAGCCCGACCCAAAACAGCGACCGCAGCAGATTCACGACCACCCTTGGCGCCGCTTTCACCGTCAGACCTTCGCGTTTCAGCTTCTGCGTGAACAATTCGATGAACGCCTCGTCGCGCGCCGCGTGAGCCTGTGCCTGAGCCGGCGGCAACCGACGCACCAGGTAGGCGTAGTCGGCCTGATCGAAGGTGCGTAATAACGGGTACGCCTCCCAATGGGATAGGAAGCCCTGCAGAATCGCGGCGACCCGCCGCCGGGCGTTGCCCTTCTTCGACAGCGCTTGCTCGAGGACCTTTTCGCGCAGCTCGGTTTCGATCCCCTCGAGCACGTCGAGACAGAGCGCCTCCTTCGACGGATAGAAGAGATAAAACGCGCCCTTCGAGATCCCGGCGGCGCGCACGATCTCGTCGATGCTGGTCTTGCGCAACCCGCGAGTTTCGAACAGTCGCTGCGCGGCGTCGCTCAACTGACGACGGATGACCCCGCGCTCGTGCTCCGAAAACGGTCGTGGCATCCTGGCTCCTGTGTGACCAATATCGTCTTTTCGGTCACACAGACTCTACACCCACCCGACCGCCTGTCAAGAGCCAGCCGAAAGCCGACGGGGAGCGCGCTGAGCCGTCTTCTCCATCGAGGATCCGCCGACGTTTCCGCATTGACGTCCGGCGGCCCCACCCGGTACAATAGCGCTCTGTTCATATTGTGAAAAGTAATTTCACAATATGAAAACCGGGAGGGACCGCCACATGCTGCTTGGTACTCCTTTTCACCCCCGAACCCAACCCATCAACGAGGCGCAGACCTGGCGCCGCTGGTCGGGATACATGGCCGCCGGCGCGTACGAGTTGACGCATGAGCGCGAGTACTGGGCCATCCGCAACGCCGCGGCGCTGATCGACGTCTCGCCGTTGCTCAAATACCACGTGCATGGCCCGGACGCGGCCCGCCTGCTCGACCGCGTCGTCACGCGCGACGTGAGCAAGCTGGGCGTGGGCCGGGTGCTGTACACACCCTGGTGCGACGCCGAGGGCAAGGTGATCGACGACGGCACGATCACGCGGCTCGACACGCAGCGCTTTCGCCTGACCGCGGCCGAGCCCAATATCCGCTGGCTGTCCATGAACGCCGTCGGGCTCGACGTCACGATCGAGGACGTGTCGAACCAGATCGGTTCGCTCGCCCTGCAGGGACCGAAAGCGCGGCTGATCCTCAACGCCTGCGCCGAGGACAGCCTGGACGACCTGAAGTACTTCCGTGTCAAGCAGACCCGGCTCGGCGGCATCCCGGTGACGATCTCGCGCACGGGCTACACCGGCGATCTCGGCTACGAGCTGTGGTGCGACGCGCGCGACGCCGTGGCGGTGTGGGACACGGTCATGACGGCCGGCACGCCCTACGGCATCACGCCGACCGGCATCCTGGCGCTCGACATCGCCCGGGTCGAGGCCGGTCTGATCATGCTCGACGTCGATTACACCTCGGCCCACGTCGCGACCATCCCGGATCAGAAGTCCTCGCCCTACGAGCTCAACCTGGGCTGGGCCGTCGACCTCAAGAAGGCGGCGCGGTTCGTCGGGCGCAAGGCGCTGGCGGCCGAGAAGGCGAGCGGGTCGGCCTGGCAGCTGGTCGGGATCGAGATCGAGTGGCCCAGCCTCGAGCGTCTGTTCCTCGATGCGGGGTTGCCGCCACAGATCCCGAACATCACGGTGCGCGCGAGCATCCCGCTCTCGTCGGTCGGGCGTCAGGTCGGCTACGCCACGAGCAGTTGCTGGTCGCCGCTGCTCAAGAAGTACATCGCCCTCGCCCATGTCGAAGCCGCGCACGCCCGGCCCGGCAACCTCTTGATGTTCGAACTCATGGTGCAACACAAGCGTCGCTACACACCGGCGCGTGTGGTGCCGCTGCCATTCTTCGATCCGGCTCGCAAACGCGACTGAACGTAGAGCGTGGGGCGAACGCGCTAGCGCGCGAGCACGATCGCCCCACGATCCAGGCACGACGAGGCAATCATGGCGAACACATACGACGCAATCGTGATCGGCGGCGGGCACAACGGTCTGATCCACGCAGCTTATCTGGCGCGCGCGGGCAAGAAGGTCGTCGTGCTCGAACGCCGGCATTTGGTCGGCGGCGCCGCCGTCACCGAGGAGATCGTGCCGGGCTTCAAGTTCACGGAGTTCTCGTACGTCGTCAGCCTGCTGCGACCCGAGATTATCCGCGACCTGGAACTGCCCAGACACGGGCTGACGATCCTGCCGCTGCCGAGCACGTTCACGCCCATGGCCAACGGCGACTACCTTGCGGCCTGGGACGATCACGACAAGACCCGCCGCGAGATCTGGCGGCACTCGCCCAAGGACGCCGAAGCCTACGACGCCTATAGCCGCGCGATGGCGCGCATGGCGATGGCCGTCAAGCCGATCCTGAGCATGATCCCGCCGGACCCGACCTCGCTCAGCCCGAAGGACCTGTTCGGCCTGCTGCGGCTCGGCGGACACGCCGGGAGCTTGAGCGAGAAGGACTTCCACAATCTCGCCAAATTGATGACGATGAGCGCTGCCGATCTGCTCGAGGAGTGGTTCGAGCTCGATCCGCTCAAGGGCACCAAGTCGGCCAGCGGCATCATCGGCACCTTCCTCGGGCCGCGCTCGCCGGGCACCGCCTATGTGCTGCTGCACCACTACATGGGCGAGATCGACGGCGCTTTCCGCGCCTGGGGCTTCGCCAAGGGCGGCACAGGCGGGATCAGCAACAGCATCGCCAACGCCGCGCGCGCGATCGGAGTCGAGATCCGTCTCAACGCGAGCGTGGGCCAGGTGATCGTCAAGGACGGGCGCGCGATCGGCGTCGCGCTCGAGAACGGCGACGAGCTCTACGCGAAGACGATCAGCTCGAGCCTCGACCCCAAACGCACGTTCCTCAAGCTGGTCGAGTCGCGACATTTGCCCGACGACTTCCTGGCGGCGATCAAGCGCTATCGGACGCGCGGCTCGTCGGGCAAGGTCAATCTTGCGCTGAGCGAGCTGCCGGATTTCACCGCCCTGCCCGGCGTCGGCCCGCTGCATCGCGGCGCCATCTCGATCAGCCCCAGCATCGACTACATCGAGCGGGCCTACGACGCCGCCAAATACGGCGACTTGCCGGAGCGCCCGTACATCGACTGCATCCTGCCCTCGATGATCGATCCCGACATGGCGCCGCCCGGCCAGCACGTCATGTCGTGCTTCGTCCAGTACGCGCCCTATCACCTCAACGGCGGCTGGGACGACGCGAAGCGCGAGGCCTTCGGCGACACCGTCGTCGACACGCTGGCCCAATACGCGCCCAACCTCAAGCGCGCGATCGTCGGCCGGCAGGTGCTCGTGCCGCCGGACATCGAGCGCATCACGGGTCTGACCGAGGGCAACATCTTCGCCGGCGAGCTGGCGCTGCATCAGTTGTTCTTCCTGAGACCGGCGCCGGGCTACACGGACTATCGAACCCCGATCCGCGGGTTCTGGCAGTGCGGTTCGGGCACGCACCCCGGCGGCGGCATCATGGGCGCCAATGGGCGGCTGGCGGCGTTGGAACTGCTGAAGGCGTGAGAGCGTGCGAGCGCAGGAGCGCCAGAGCAGGAAGGCGTAGACAGGGGTAGCTATGGCGACAGCATATGACGTAATCGTGATCGGCGCCGGGCACAATGGTCTGACGGCTGCGGCGTACCTGGCGAAGGCCGGGCAGCGCGTGTTGGTGCTCGAGCGGCGCGACGTGATCGGCGGGTCGGTCGTGACCGAGGCCGCCTGGCCGGGATACCGGGTCGACACATTGCAGCATTTCGGCATGCTGCGCCCCGACATCGTCCGCGATCTGGGCTTGGCGCGCTTCGGGTTGACGTCGGCAACGGTCGGGCTGACCGCGTTGAACCCGGGCGGCGCCGGATTGACTCTGACACCGAGCCTCGGAGCCAGTGCCCGCGCGATCGCGGCCTTCAATCAGGCCGACGCGGAGCGCTGGCCGGCCTTTGCCGGGCTCATGGGCAAGGTCGCCGGCTTCCTCAACGAGGTCTACGCCGCCCCCTTCCCGCGCGTGCCCCAGATCGACGCGGCCGAGGCGCCCGCCCTGGCGCAATTGGGCCTCAAGCTGCGCGGGCTTGGCAAGACGGACATGGTCGAGGCCGTCCGTGTGCTGCCGATGTCGATGCTCGAGTTGCTCGACGAGTGGTTCGAGCACGACCTGCTGCGCGGCGTCCTCGCGGCGCGCGGCGTGCATGGACTGATGCAGGGCCCGATGGGCGCCGGCACGGCGTTCCTGTTCCTGCACCACTGGGCCAACAACGACAGCCTGTTTCAGCAGCGCGTGCGGGGCGGCGCCGGTGCGCTGGCCGCGGCGTTGGCGCACGCGGTTGAAGCACACGGCGGAAAGATCCGGCTCGACGCGGACGTCGCCCGGGTGCAGCTGGTCGACGACCGCGCGACGGGCGTGGTGCTGACGAACGGCGACGTGCTCAGCGCCCGCCGTGTGCTCTCCGCGCTGGACCCGCGGCGCACCTTCCTGAACCTGGTCGGGCCCGAGGCGCTCGATCCGGAGTTCGTCTGGCAGACGCAGAACATCAAACTGCGCGGCTGCGTGGCCAAGGTCAACTTCGCGCTCGACGGCTTGCCCGAGTTCAAGGGCGTGGCCGAGGGCGACCTCGGCGGGACGCTCGTGCTCAGCCCCAGCCTCAACGACCTCGAGCGCGCCTACGACGCCGCCAAGTATGGGCGGGTGTCGTCGCACCCGTATCTGGAACTCAGCCTGCCGACGGTCGCTGACCCGAGCCTGGCGCCCGCCGGCAAACACCTCCTCAGCGTGCACATGCAGTACGCGCCCTACAGGGGCGAGACAGCCGAATGGCATAGCCAGATCGAGAAGACCGTCGTCGACGCGCTGGCCCGTGTGGCGCCGGATCTACCGAACCGGATCGTGCACAGCCAGGTCCTCACGCCGCACGACCTCGAGGCGCGCTTCGGCCTGACCGAAGGCAACCTCCACCACGGCGAGATGATGCTCGATCAGATCTTGTTCATGCGCCCGATCTCGGGCTGGGCCCAACATCGCACGCCGATCGAAGGCCTGTACCTGTGCGGTCCGGGCGCGCACCCGGGCGGCGGGGTCAGCGGCGCCAGCGGCCGCAATGCCGCGCGCGCGGTCCTGCGCGAAGCCCGCTGACATCGGTCCATTCCGGCGAAATCCAAAAGGGCCCGACCTGAACACATCAGGCCGGGCCCTTCTCAGTATATGGGAGACCTGTCGGCGTCGACGTCAACGCTGGCGTCGAAGTTGGGTCGCCATCCGTCGCATGGGGCCGTCGATGTGGTTGAAGAAGGCCCGATAGCCGGCGCAGAGCGCGTTGAGCCCCGGCTCTCCGTCGGGGGTCATGGCGAAGCGATCCTTGGGACAGCCGCCATTGCACATGAACCTGACCTCGCAGGCCCGACAGTACGCCGGCAGCGTGTCGCGCTTCGCCAGCCCAAAGGCCTGTTGCCGCGGGTCGGCGACCAGGGTGACAAGGTCCTGCGCGTCGTCGATCCGGCCCAGACGGTACGCCGGCTCGACAAAGTGGTCGCAGCTGTACAGATCGCCGGTGTGCTCGAGCGCCAGCGCGCGCCCGCACGTCTCTTCGAAGATGCATAGCCCAGCGGGAAGCCCGCACCAGACCGCGAGCGCGACATCGAAGAGCTGGACGAAGACGCGGCCGACGTCGCCGCGCAACCATTCGTCGAACACGGCGATCAGGAAGTCGCCGTATTGCTTAGCCGTGACCGAGCGCGGGCTGATCCCCGTCGCGCCCTCGCGCTCGACGATGGGGATGAACTGCAAATAGCGCGCGCCGACGTCGTCGCGCAGAAAGCGAAACACCTCGAGGGGCTGCGGCGCGTTCGCGGCGTGCAGCGTGGTCAGGATGTTGGTCGCGACGCCGTGCCGCGTCAGACGCGTCAACCCGGCCATCACCCGCGCGAACGTCGGTCTGCCGGCTTTGTCGACGCGGTATACATCGTGCAGGTGCTGCGGGCCGTCGAGGCTGACCCCGACCAAGAAGTCATGGTCCTTGAGGAAGCGACACCAGTCGTCGTCGAGCGACGCGGCGTTGGTCTGAAGCGTGTTCGCGATCGTCACGCCGGCCGGGCAATATCGCGTCTGCAGCGCCGTGGCGCGTTCGAAGAAGTCGAGGCCGGCCAGCGTCGGCTCCCCGCCCTGCCACGCGAAGGTGACGACCGGCCCCGAGCGCGCCTCGATGACCTGCCGGACGACGCGCTCGAGCTGATCGTCCGACATGCGGAAGTCGCTGCCCGGGTACAGGCGCTGCTTGTCGAGGTAGTAACAGTACGCGCAGTCGAGGTCGCACACCGCGCCGCGCGGTTTCAGCATGACGTGAAAGGGCTGCGGCTGAACGGTCATCGCGGCGACTAACCCGTGCGCCAGGCTTCGGTGGTGTTGTGACGCGGGCGTTCGACGACGCGCAGGCCGCTCTTGGCCGGATCTTCGTAGCGCGCGAAGTACTCGGCGATGCGCACGGTCAGGTCCGCCACCAGCGCCGCGTGCGCGGGATCGGCCACCACGTTGACGGTCTCGCGCGGATCCTGCACCAGGTCGTACAGCTCGTGCGGCCCGTGCGGATGACGCAGGATCAGCTTGTGGCGCGGCGTACGGATCATGCGCACGTCGCCGTATTCGCCGAACTGCACGTCGCGCCAGCCCGGGAGCGGCCGGGTGTTTTCGATCGCGGGCAGGAAGCTCCGCCCCGGCAGCGCGGCTGCTGTCGCGTGCGGCAGCGTCAACCCCGTCGCCTCGGCCAGCGTGCGGAAGACGTCGAGATGGTCGACGAATTCGCCGCGCCGCTGTCGTCCGAAGATGCGCCCGGGCTGGTTGAAGATCAACGGGACGCGGATCGATTCGTCGACCATGTTCAACGGCAGCGTGCCGTTGCCCTTGCCCCAGATGCCGTGCTGGCCGCAATTGAGCCCGTGGTCCGAGAGGTACACCACCAGGGTCGAGCCGCGCAGCCCCTGCGCCTCGAGCTCATCCAGCAGCCGCCCCACGCCTTCGTCCATCTCGGAGACGGCGGCGTAGTACTGAGCAAGCGCCTCGCGCGGGTTGTCGCGCGTGGCGTTGGTCGATTCAAGGTTCTGGATCGCACCCGGCAGGCCCGGCTCGCTCGGCGCGTCGGCGAAGGCGCCGGCGCGGTACTGCGCCGTCAGACGTTCGGGATGGCCTGACCACGGGCTGTGCGTGGCCGTGTAGCTGACGAACAGAAAGAACGGACGCGCGTGATCTCGATCCCGCAGGAAGTCGACGGCGAAGTCCGTCAGGATCTGTGTCTTGTAGCCGTCGAGCGTGCGGATCTCGCCGTCGATGCTGTAGCGGTGCGGCCCGCCATGCTCGAACGGGTAATCGAACGAATGGCACACCCAGCGATCGAACCCGCGTTGCGGCTCGGCGTCGCGCCCGAGATGCCACTTGCCGATCAGCGCGGTTTGAAAGCCCTGGGCCTGCAGCAACTCGGGCAGCGTGGTTTCTTCCGCCAGCCAGTCGATGGCTTCAACGTCGGGCGTGGAACCGAGGTAGTCGTGGATTCCGTGCTGCGAGGCGAGCCGGCCGGTAAGCAAACAGGCGCGTGACGGCGAGCACACCGGGGTTGGCGTGAAGGCGTTCTCCATCCAAACGCCGGTCTCGGCCAGGTGATCGAGCGTCGGCGTGCGGATCTCGCGGTTGCCCGCGGCGCCGATCGCCCACTGGCCATGATCCTCACCCATGATCAGCAGGATGTTGGGAATCTCGGTCGTCACGCCATCCCTCCGGCCGTCAGCATCGGGCTGTCTTGCTCGAGCTGTCACCGCGACGATTATAGCCAGAGGCAGAAAACGAGGAGCGGCAAAAGTCAGGGCGAAACCCCGGCCTTTGCCGCTCCTCGTGAACTTCCTCACCCCGAGCCTTCAGCCGTTCCGATCGCTCAGATAATGCCGGATCTTGAGCGCCGCCGCTGCGCCTTCACCCGCGGCCGACGCGGCCTGTTTGGTCGAGTCGGCGCGGACGTCGCCGGCGGCAAACAAACCCGGCAGCGACGTCATATGGTCCTTGTTCGTGAGGACAAAGCCGAAGCGATCGATGTCGACCTTGTCCTTGACCAGATCGACGTTCGGCGCCAGTCCGACAAAGATGAAGACGCCGTCGTAGTGCCATTCCTTCGTCTCGCCGGTCGCCCGATCCTGCACGACGATCGCCTCGAGCTTGTGGCCGTTGGCCCGGAACTCCTTGACCGCGTGGTTGACCGTCACCGACATGTCGCCGCGCGCCGCGACCTTGTCTTGCAGCACCTGACTGGCCTTCACCTGCGGCAGGAACTCGACGATGTCCACCTGCGACGCGAACTTGGTCAGGAACAGGCCCTCGTCGAATCCGCTGTTGCCGCCGCCGACCACCAACACCTTCTTGCCCTTGTAGAAGGCGCCGTCGCAAGTCGCGCAGAAATGGATGTTGGCCCCGACCAGGTCGGCCTCACCCGGCACTTCGAGACGGCGATAACGCGCGCCGGTGGCCAGCAACACGGCTTTGGCGCCGTAGGCCCGGCCGTCGCCGGTCGTCACGCGCCAATCGGCGCCGACGGGCGAGAGATCCGACACCGACTGCGCCGTCAGGATCTCGACGCCGAAACGGCGCGCCTGCCGGCCGAGCCTGTCGGCGAATTCGGCGCCCGGGATGCCCTCGTCGAAGCCCGGGAAGTTCTCGAGCACCTGCGTGATGCCGGCCTGGCCGCCAAGGCCGGACTTCTCGATGACGAGCGTGCTGACGCCTTCGCGCGCCAGATACAGCGCCGAGGTCAGGCCGGCCGGGCCGCCGCCGATGACGATCACGTCGTAGGCGTCCTTGGCCGCGCGAGTGTGCAGACCCAGTTTCTCGGCCAGTTCGGCGTTCGACGGCTCGACCAGGACTGACCCGTCGGGGAAGACCATCGTCGGCACGCTGCGCGAGCCGTTGTTGACTTTCTCGACCAAGGCCATGGCCTCGGCGTCTTCCTCGATATCGACCAGTTTGTAAGGGATGCGCTGCTCGCCCAGAAAGGCTTTCGAGCGCTTACAGTCTTTGCACCATTGGGTGCCGTACAGGGTGAGGCGGGGCTCGGTGGCGTTGTCGGTCATGATGTCGATATGTCCTGGTGCGGGCTCAAGCGACGATCCGGGCCAGCACGTCGTTGCTTTCCATCAACAAATAGGCAATGCCATCATACTTGACCTCGGTGCCCGTGTATTTGGCGAAGAGCACCTTGTCGTCGACCTTGATCTTGATGGCCTCGTCGTCGCCGATCGCGACCACCAGGGCCGTCTGCGGCTTCTCCTTGGCGGTCTCGGGCAACAGCAGGCCCGATGCGGTTTTGGCCTCATCCTCGAGCGGGCGCAGCAGCACACGCGTGCCGAGGGGCTGAATGGCGGGGGCGGGGGTTTTCTTGCTCATGCGCGGAGTTCCTTTGCGTGAATCGAGTGGGATCGGTCGGGCTATCTGAGTCCGAGCAGCTGGTCGATGCGCGGTCGATTGAAGCCCAACACCAGCTGTCCGCCGATGTCGATGACGGGCACGCCCTGCTGGCCGGAGCGGCGCACCATGTCGCGCGCGGCGGCCGGGTCGCGGGTGACGTCCACATCGGTGAAACGGACGTTTTTTTGGCGGAAGTAGGCCTTGGCCTGATTGCAGAAACCGCAGGTGGGCGTCGAAAACACGATCACGCGCGGTTGGGGCTTGGTAGGTAGGGTCATGAGGGCAACCTTGGTTTTGTGCGGTACATGACCTTAGATGCGGGCGCCCGACGGAGGTTACACCCGTTCGACGGCCTGCGGATCGTATAGGACGGTTGTCACTTCTGACCCGGCGCGGCATCCAACATACTATGGGCCGAACCATGGAACTGCACACACCAAGCACACGCCGTGAGGAGTTACGAGAGACTCGTCATCGCGACGCGCAGCGCCAGCGCCTCGTCTGGGGATTGGGCCTGGCCGCCGCGATCCTGTTGATCCTGGCGGCGGCGATCCTGACGCACGGGGGCGAGACGATCGAGCGCGCCGAGATCGGCCGACCGCTGTCGAACTTCGCGCTCACCGATCTCGATGGGACGACCCACACCGTCGCGGATCTGAAGGGCAAGGTGGTGCTCGTCAACGCCTGGGCGACCTGGTGCCCACCCTGTCGCGCCGAGATGCCGGCCCTGCACGAGTTCTACATGGCGTACCGTAACCAGGGGTTCACGCTGCTGGCGGTCAATGCGGGCGAGGACGCCGGCACCGCGCGTGAGTTCATCCAGCAGATGGGGTTCACGTTCCCGGTGCTGCTCGATCCGGGCACAAACGTCCTTGTCGGCCTGGGCATCGACGCCTTCCCGACGTCGATCCTGCTCGACCGTGACGGCAACGTGGCGACGATCCACGTTGGGTATTACGAACCGGCGGACCTGGCCGCCGACGTCCTGCCGATGCTTTCGCGCTGAGAGAGCCGCCTGGAGGAAGGACCGGGGGTGGCCCCCCGGCCCTCGTCATTTCACCGCGCCTTCGCCGGCGCCCCACCCGTCACCAGCACCCGTTGCAGCGTCAGGAACACCACGCTGCCGGCGGCGGTCCAGTACATCGCCGTGATCGGCAGCGCCGTTGTGTCGGTGCCGCTCATCACCCCATGCACGAGCGCCAGGGCGAAGACGCCGAAGCTCAGGTAGTGGACGCTGCGCCATAGTCGCGCGCCCATCCACTTGCGAACGTAGAAACTCAATCCGACCAGGGCCAGCAGGTAGAACGCGATCTGCCCGAGCCCGACCCAGAACGGCTTGTAGTCCACGCTCGCGAAGGGCGTCAGCACGGTCCCCAATGTGTAGCCGATGTAGCGATCGCCCATGAGGATCAGGGCGTGGAACAACGCCGCCGCCAGACCCAGCAGACTCGTGTGTTGATGCAGATCGAAGACCACGGGGCCGCCTGGCCAGATCCGGGCCATCTTGTTGGTGAGCGTCAGGCCGAGGATGATCGACATCCACGTGAGCACGAACGACGCGATCGCGCTCGCGCGCGACAGGTACCAGTAGGCCTTGGGCGCGGTGCCGACCAACGTCTCGCTCAGGGCCGGCGCCCATTGCGGGAGCGCGACGGCGCCGGCCATGGCGCCGAGCGCCACGGCCAGCAACAACAGCACAAGCGTCTGAAAGGCCATCGCCGGCGGGAGGGTGTCGAGATCGGTCGTCGAAGAAGAGACGGTCATGATGTCCTCGTGCACGGTTCAGCGGCTGGATTGCGTGACAGTCACCGGAGCCGCCGGCGGCGGGTTGACGACGCGGAGCACGGGCGCCGATTGCACGACGACCGCCGGCGCGCTTTGCCCGGTCCCGGTCGACGGCTGAACGTTCACGGTGCTGGCCACGCCGATCGCGGGCGCCGGGACCAACGTCGGGATGGGCTGCAGGCTGGCGGCCAGCGATTGCACCGCCGTGCTCGTGTCTGCGGCGACCATGGGGGCCGGCGGAACCTGCTTGCCGACCACGCGACCCTGGGCCGTCAGCGTCGCCCAACCGAAGACCGTCGCCGAGATCGTCCCGATCGTGATCAGCAGCTTGGCCCCGGGCGCGCCCGTCGCGGGTCGCGGACGGGCGGCTGGCTTCGAAGCGCGGGTGTCAGTCGTCATGGTCGCCCTCCTCGCCCTCGTGTTCCTCGTGCTCGCGCTCTGATCCGCCACTCAACTGCGGGACCGAGATAGCCGCGGCGACGGCGCCGTTGTACAGGACGGCGCCCGAGGTGGCGTCCACATAGACGAGCCCGCCGCTCAGACCGACCTCATAGGCGGCGATGCCTTGGAAGCTCACGAGTTCGGGGCCGCTGACGGGGGCATTTCCGGGCGCCGCGCCGAGGGCCACGAGCACGGCCTGCTCCGGCGTGATGGCATACCCGGTCGACGCTGCGCTGGCGGCCGTCTCAGCCGCGGGCTGAGCAGCCGTTTGGGCCTGAGCCGCTGCCAGCTGATTGGCCAACGCTTGCTGTTGAGCGTAGGCTTCCTGAAGACGGGTGTTAGCCGCCTGGAGTTGCTGCTGGTACTGTGCTTCGCGCTGCTGGAGCAGCGCCTCCATCTGCGGGTCGAGCGTGGCCGTCGCTTCGGCGACGCTCGATGTGGCGGCATTGGCGGTCGATGCCTCTGTCGTGGTCATGGCCTGGGCGACACGGGCGATCACGCCGCCCGCGGTGACCAGCAGGAAGGCGGTCACGACGGCGGCGATCAAGATGGCGGTGCGTTGTTTCACGGTTGATCTCCTTGGTTTCGTTGTGCCGAGGGACCGGATATCGGTCCCGATCAGCCTGGATCACAGGGTAGGGCCGGGTCCTTGAGATCACATTGGAACCGGCGTCCAATCTTCCAATCCAACTCCAATGAACATCCATTAAGATATCCAGGCGTTTCCATCGCGGGCGATCAGCAACCCGCCCTTCTTTGAGCAACGGTGCCTTATGCGTGTGCTGGTGATCGAGGACGACCAACGTCTGGCGCTTCTGGTCAAACGCGTCCTGACGGACGAACGCTATTCGGTGGATGTCGCCCATGACGGCGACACGGGCCTGGAATGGGCGCTGCGCGGCGTCCATGACGTCGCTGTGATCGATTGGATGCTCGGCGGCCGGGATGGCCCGTCGATCTGTCGCGCGATCCGCGCGGCGCGACTGCCGATCGCGATCCTGCTGTTGACGGCCCGCGGCCAGGTGGAGGATCGGGTGGCCGGGCTCAACAGCGGCGCCGACGACTATCTGGTCAAACCGTTCGCCTTCGAGGAGTTGCTGGCGCGGATTCAGGCCCTCGGGCGGCGGTACATGCTGCCGACCGGTGACGCGTCGGAACTGCGCCACGGCGATCTCGTGCTCGATCTGCGGGCGCATGTCGCGCGACGCGGCGATGCGGTGCTCAATCTGACGTCGACCGAGTGGAACCTGCTCGAGTGTCTGATCCGGCACCCGGGCCAAAGCCTGACGCGTCAACAACTGCTCGACTACGTCTGGTCGTACGAACGCGACGTGCAGCCCACGATGGTGGATGTGTATGTCTCGTATCTCCGCCGAAAACTGAAGACGGGCGGCGGGCGTGACCCGATCGAAACGGTGCGGGGCGTCGGGTACCGGTTGGGGGAGCCCGATGTTTAAGGGCTTGCGTTGGCGCCTGACGGCCCTATACCTGGCCTCGGCCATGGTGCTCGTCGCCCTGATCGGCGGCGGCGCGTACGCGCTGCTCGGTCTGTACTTCCAAAACTCGACCGATCTCGCGCTGCAGCACGTCATGGCCATCGAGCTTCAACTGCGCGACCAGGAGCTCCCGCCCGAGCTGGTCGCGGCCAACGCAGCCTGGTACGCCGAGCGCAACCGTGGGGCGACGCCGACGCCGAGTTTCGAGCACCAGGACGGCGAAGACGAGGACGGGCATTCCGAAGGCGCTCAGGCCGAAGCCGATGCGTTGGCCGCCGAACGCGCCGACGACGGGCAGCTGGCGTCGGTGTACGTGCTCGCGCTGAGTTCCACCGGGCAATGGTCCGCGCAGACCAGCCCCGCCGCGCCGATCGGGCCCGACGACAAAGCGGCCGAACGCGCGCTGGTGACGGGCCGCGATCTGCGCACCGTGCGCGGCGGCGACGGCGCCCAGGTGCGCATCCTGACGTATCGAATCGTCGATGGCGGCGCGACGACCGCGGTGCAGGTCGGGCGTTCGCTGCGCGACCAGAACGCCGTGCTGTACCAGTTGTTGATCGCGCTCCTCGGTCTGAGCGCCGTCAGCACGGTCTTCGTCGGCGCCGCCAGCTGGTGGCTGGCCGGCCGCAGCCTGACCACGGCGCAAAACGCCTGGACGCGCCAGCAGACGTTCATCTCCAACGCCAGCCATGAACTGCGCACGCCGCTGACGCTGTTGCGGGCCAGCGCCGAAGTGGCGCTGCGCGAGCTGCCGGCCGATGACGGCGATGCCCGCGCGTTGTTGGGCGACGTCCTGCAGGAGACCGATCACATGGCGCGGCTGGTCGACGACCTGCTCGTCCTCTCGCGGCTCGATGCCGGTCGACTGACGCTCGAACACAAACCGATCGAGCTCGACACGTTGCTGCAGGACGTCGAGCGGCAGATGGGTCGCGTGGCGGAGACCGCCGGCGTCTCCTTGAGCGCGGCCGTCGAGCCGGGCAGCGTGCTTGGCGACGCCACGCGATTGCGACAGGTCATGTTGATCCTGCTCGACAACGCCTTGCACTACACGCCAGCGGGCGGCGCGATCCGCATCCGGGGCCAGCGGCTCGGCCGCCGGTACCAAATCACGGTCACCGACACGGGGAGCGGCATCCCGCCCGAGCATCTCCCGCACGTCTTCGAACGGTTCTACCGGGCCGACAGCGCCCGGAGCGCCAGACCCGGACAAAGCAACGTCGGGTTGGGTCTGGCCATCGCCAGAGCCCTGATGCAGGCGCATGGCGGGCAGATCGACATCGCCAGCCCGCCCGGCCAGGGCGCGCAGGTCACGCTGAGCCTGCCGCTCGGCAAGCCAAATTGACGATCGCCGACATCGGGGTACATCGGGAGACACCGGGAGTGTCCCGATGTACCCCGATGTCGCCCCCTGCCGGCTGGGTGCAACACGCGCCCGGTCTCCCGCGTAGATCATTCCAGCACTGGCGCAGCACCCAAAATCGAGCGATCCCGTCCGGCGCGGGCCGGTCTGCATAAGGCTTTCGCCCGCCGGCGGACTCCGGGTCTACACTAATAGGCCCGAAAACGCGGTCAAAGTCGGTTCCGGGCGCGCCACATCCATCACAACAGGGTTCTATGGACTCACTCACCTCAACCGCCGCCACAGCCGAAACCACGGTGCTGGATCACATCATCAAGGCCACAAAAGTCCAGAAGACGTACCACACCGGCACGGTTGGGGTCGCGGCCCTGCGCGGCGTCGACCTCCAGGTGCAACGCGGCGAGATGGTGGCGGTCATGGGGCCCTCCGGCTGCGGCAAGACCACGCTACTCAACTGCCTCTCGGGGCTCGACGCCGCCGACGGCGGCGACGTGGTCATCGAGGGGGTTTCGCTGATGGGGATGTCGGATCGCGAACGCACCGACTACCGCGCGAAGCGCATGGGGTTCGTGTTCCAGTTCTACAACTTGCTGCCGGTGCTCAGCGCCGTCGAGAACGTCGAGCTCCCGCTGCTCGTCTCGGGCACCCGCCCACGCGAGGCGCGCAGCCGCGCCCTCGAGGCGCTCGGCCAGGTCGGGCTGGCACATCGCGCCTACCACCGACCCGGGGAACTCTCGGGCGGCGAACGTCAACGGACGACGATCGCGCGCGCGCTCGTCAATCGACCGGCCATCGTCTGGGCCGACGAGCCGACCGGCGACCTCGACTCGGAGACGGCCGACGACATCATGAACCTGCTGCTCAAGCTCAATCAGGAACAGACGTTGACTTTCATCCTCGTCACGCACGACCGTGGCATCGGCGCGCGCTGCGGCCGCATCGTGCGCATGCGCGACGGCCAAATCGACGGGACGGCGCCGCAGGATCGGTGACCCATGGAGAAGCTCTTTGGCCTCGAGATGGCCACCATCGCGGGCTGTCTGAGCTCGGCGCTGGCCCTTGTGGTCGGCGCGCTGGCCCTGCTCGCCTGGCGTCGGCCGGTCATGTTCAAACTCGGCGTTCGACCGATCCCGCGCCGCCGGGCGCAATCCACGCTGATCGTGCTCGGCTTGATGCTGGCGACGCTGATCATCACGGCCGCGTTCGTCACCGGCGACACGCTCTCCAGCACGATCCGCTCGATCGCGATCGCGGGCATGGGCGAGATGGACGAGACGATCGTTGGCGGCCGCGGCCAGACGTTGAGCTCCGGCAGCGCCGGGCCGGGCTACTTCCGCGAGGAGCGCGCGACCGACCTGGCCGCGCAACTGGCCGACTACCCGCTCGTCGATCATGTGCTCCCGGCGATCAACGACTCGCTGCCCGTCGTCGACGCCACGCAGCGCCGCAGCGTGCGCAGCATGAGCATCTTCGGGCTGCGACCGGGCGACGTCGCGATCCTGGCGCGCGAAGAGGTGACCGACGCCGCCGGGCAGGCGCTGTCGCTCGCCGCGCTCGACACGCGCGAGGTGTATCTCAACGCCGAGGCCGCTCGGGCGCTGACCGCGCAGCCGGGCGACGTGCTCGAGCTGTACGTCGGCCGCCGCCCCGAACGCTACACGGTCCGTGCGATCGCGGCCCAGGGCCAGAACGCGCGCATCCTCATGCGCCTTGACCAGGCCCAAACGCTTTTCAACGCGAACGGCCACATCAACCTGATCCTGATCTCGAACCAGGGCGACACGCTCAGCGGCGTCGAGCACAGCCAGACCGTGACCAGCCATCTCCGCGGGCTATTGACCGACAAACGCACGGCGACCCAACTCTTCAGCCTGCTGTCGCGCGACGCGACGGCCGCCGACGCCATCACGGCTGCTGCGGCGCGTGAGGAGGGGAACACCCAGGCTGACCTGCAAGCGTTGGCCGCCGGTCTGCGCGGGGGCACGCTGACGCCCGAGGTCTTGAGCCTGCTGGCCGACGCCGGCCTGACGGATCGGGTTCAGGCCATCCTGACCGACGCGGGCTGGGGCACCAAGTCGCTGCGTGATCGATTGGCCGATCGGTTCGGCGAGCTGTCGGATCTGACGGTCAGCGACGACAAGCGCGACATCCTCGACCAGGGTGAGTTGGCGGCCAGCGCCTTCACCACGATCTTCATCGTCTCCGGGCTGTTCGGCATTGCGGCCGGCGTGATCTTGATCTTCCTGATCTTCGTCATGCTCGCCGCCGAGCGCAAATCGGAGATGGGCATGGCCCGCGCCGTCGGCGCGCAACGCGGCCACCTGATGGAGATGTTCGTCTTCGAGGGCACCGCCTACGACCTGGCCGCCGCGGCGGTCGGCGTGGCGCTCGGCGTCGGCGCCGGGCTCGTGATCGCGACGACGCTCGGCCAGGCCTTCGCCGGGCAGGGCCTGACCATCACGCCCACGGTCACGGTGCGCAGTCTGCTGGTCTCGTATGCGCTCGGCATGTTGGTGACGTTCGCGACGGTGCTCGCGTCGGCGTATCGCGTCAGCCGTCTGAACATCGTGGCCGCGATCCGCGACCTTCCCGAGCCGCCGCGCGCGCCGAGCTACGTGCGCGACGTGTTCCTCGGACCGGTGCGCGCCGTGGGCGAGGTCTTCCGGCTGGTTTTCAACCTCAAGGTCTTTCAGGCGCTGTGGGCCTGGTTCGTCGGCGTGCCGGCCAGCCTGTGGCGCATCGTCTGGCTGGGCTTCACGGCCGGCCCGCTCACACTGCTGCTCGGCCTCGTGCTCTTCCCGCTCGGGCTGCAGACGACCAGCGCGGCGGCGTATAGCGTCGGCATCTCGTTCATCATCCTTGGCGGCGGGCGGCTGCTGCGTCTGATCCTGCGTCCGTTTCTGAAGCGCTGGCCGGGCCTGGCGGACCGGATCGCCTACACCCTGCTGGGTCTGGCGATGACGCTCTTCTGGTCGTTGCCCTCCGGCGCGCTCGAGAAGAGCCTGGGCGTGCCTGAACTGAGCGGCGGCGCCGAGATGCTGTTCATCTCGGGTATCTTCCTGGTGACCGGCGCGGTGTTGATCATCATGTACAACGCCGATCTGCTGCTGCGCGGCATCTTGTGGGTGCTCGGCGGTTCGCCGCGCTTCGCGCCCGTGCTGCGGATGGCGATCGCCTACCCGCTGGCCAACCGGTACCGCACCGGCATGACCATCGGGATCTTCGCAGTGGTGATGTTCAGCGTGATCTTCATGGCCACGTTGTTCAAGGTCAACGACGTCGTGTTGACCGACACCGACTCCTTCACCGGCGGATTCGACCTGCGCGTGGCTTCGAGCCACACCAACCCGGTCGACGATCTGCCGCGCGCGCTCATCGCGCAGCCGCGCGTCAACCGTTCCGATTACGCCGTGATCGCGACGCAATACGGGCTGAACGTGGAACTGCAACAAAGCCGCGGCGATCGCTGGGCCGGCTACTACGTGAACGCGCTCGACGAGGCCTATCTCACCCACCTCGACTATGAAGTCGGCGTCAAGGCGATCGGCTACAAGACCACGGCCGACATCTGGGCGGCGGTGCGCGATCACCCGGGCTATGCCGTCGTCGACCGGCTGGCCGTGCCGACCCGCACGTCGACCAATATCGTCATCGGCGGCCCGGAGTTCAAACTCAACGGGGTGTATCTCGAGGATGAGACCATGCAGCCGATCACGCTGCAGGTGCGCGATCCCGAGACGCACAAGACGTTCGAGTTGACGATCATCGGCGTGCTCGAGCAGAGCGCCCTGACAGGCTATGGTCTGATGACGTCGGTCGACACGATCGAGCGCGAATGGCCGACCGAGTTGCCGACGCCGACCTACTACATCCAGGTCGCCCCCGGGGTCGAGGCCGGAACGGCCGGCGCCGCGCTCGAGAGCGCGTTCCTCAAGAACGGGCTCGAGGCCGTCGACCAGGTCAAGGAACTGCGCGACGCGATGCAGACGCAGTTGGTGTTCCAACAGTTGCTGCTGGGCTTCCTGACACTTGGCCTGGTGGTGGGGGTCGCCGCGCTTGGCGTGATCAGCACGCGGGCGGTCGTCGAGCGCCGGCAACAGATCGGCATGCTGCGCGCGCTTGGTTTCCAGCGCGAGATGATCAGCTGGGCCTTCATCATCGAGTCGGCGTTCGTGGCCCTGCTCGGCATCGCCCTCGGCGCCGGCCTGGCGCTGATCCCGGCCTATCAGATGGTGACCGACATGGCGGTCGACATCCCGGGCGTGACGTTCCAGGTGCCATGGACCGAGCTGCTGTCGGTCTCGGGGCTGGCCTTCGTCATGACGATGCTGACGACCTGGCTGCCGTCAGTGCAGGCGTCACAGGTCACACCGGCCGAGGCGTTGCGGTACGAGTAGCCGACGGGGGGAGCGGGGAGCGATCAGACTCTACGGTCAAGTGCTTGCCCGAAGACGATCCGATGCCCGTCCGGAGTCACGATCGCGAACTCACGCACACCCCAGGGCTTGTCTTCGAGCGGGTGCCAGATGGCCACGCCCTGCGCCACGCATTCCGCGGACAGCGCCGCCGCGTCATCGACGTGTAGATAGGCGAACCACGAGTGGTCGGGGCAAAGTGACATCGGCTGCGCGTCGGGGCAATGACCGAGACGCAGCCGGCAGTCGCCACGCGTCAGAAACGACCAGCCCTCGACGCGCAGCGTCTCCTCGAAGCCGAGCCGGCCGGTGTAGAAGCGCACCGACGCGTCAAGATCCCGGACCGACAGGACAAAGGTCGACGATGTGATGGTGCTCATGGCGCTGTAGCCCTCTCCGGCAGCTGCGGACGACCCGGCCTGGAAGGAGCGGCTGTCTGCCGGCTCAGATTGCGAGTCAACCACCGCGCGGCGCGGGTTACTTCGCGATCTCCCAGATGTAGCCGGCGGGGTCGGCGAAACTGGCGGTTCGGATCCCCCACGGGCGATCCATCGGGCCGTTGAGCAGCGTCACACCGCGACGCGCCAGCTCTGCGCACATCGCGTCGACGTCGTCGACCGGGATCGTGAACACGAAGCGGCTCCCCGCCCCACGCGCCGCGACCGACGCCGGGCTGATCAACTCATCGGCTTCACTGATGGTCAATAGATTGATCAGCAGATCACCGAACTTGAATACGGCCGAGTTCGGGTCCTCATAATGGACGGGCAGCCCGAAAGCGTTCTGGTAGAACGCTTTCGTCGCGTCGAGATCCTCGACGAAGAGCGTGACGGCGAAGATGCTATTGGCCCAGGTCTGTTCAGTCACTCCCAACTCCCATATATGAACCCGCCGCGACGAAACACGCCGCGTTGCGGTGGTTTGTTCGAAGGACAATGCGCCGATCAGGCGCGCACATAGCGCAGGTGCGTGGCCTGCGGCGTGTGGAGCGCGCTGTCGACCTTATAGCCGGGCACGGACTCGCCGAGGTTATCGAACAACCGGCGGCCGCCGCGAAACAACACAGGCACAAGCGCGATCTCGATTTCGTCGACCACACCGACGTTCAGATATTGCTGGATCACGTCGGCGCCCCCGGAGATGCGGATATCGCGATTGCCTGAGACGGCCCGCGCCTGTGCCAGGGCGCTTTCGATGCCATCGTTGACGAAGTAGAACGTCGTGCCGCCCGGGCGGACCCATGGATCGCGTTTCTCGTGCGTCAGCACATAGACGGGCGTGTGGAAGGGCGCTTCCTCGGGCCAACCACGCTCGCCGCCTTCGAACATGCGCTTGCCCATGATGCTGGCGCCGCTGCGCTCCATCGTGTGCTTGAGCATGTCGTTCACCGGCCCAGTCACGCCGCCTGACCCCAACTGGAGGTTTTCCCGGAAGTATTTCGTCTCCAGGATCCAGTTCATCAGGGCTCCCCACTTCGCGGCCCAATCCTTGTATTCCGGGTTATCCCAATGTTCGAGCGTCATGCCTTCAGGTGCCATATAGCCGTCGAGACTCAAGCCGATGTTGACGAAGACTTTGGTCATGGGTGACTCCGGAGGCTGATGGGTTGAGGGGCTTGGTGTGTTCGCCTGGTTTGCTCGAAGTGTGTGTCGATCGCGTCGCGCGAAAAATAGGACAAACCCGATTGTAGAACATGCGTTCGAGTTCGTCAAGCACCCGATAAGTCAGACCCGGTTATTTCGGCGACCGAAACGCGGGCCGTCTCAGGCTTTCTTCGGCGTCGGCTCGGCGATGCCCTCGTCGAATGCCGCGCACATCCCGGCGTACATCTCCTGCCAGAAGTCACGGGCGGCCTGGCGACGATCGGCCCGGAAGCGTTCGAGCCAGTGGCCGAGCTCGGGGTCCTTGAGGCCGTCACGTTCCCAATTCTCGAGGAAGCCATAGATGATATCGACCACGCGCGCGCTCTCCCACGGCACACCGCGCGCGGATTGATGGTCGTGGATCGCCTTGGCCAGCTTGAAGTTCATGTCCCAGTAATCGAGACCGGGCAGATCGAAGTGGCTGACCACGATCTCGTCGATCAGGTCCTCGGTCCACTTGCGATGGAACCGACAGGCCCCGGTGTTCTCGGAATACAGCTCGTAGACGAAGCGCTCGACGTTCTTTCGCCCGAGCGCGTTCGGCGGCATGAAGATGTTTTCGTAGAACGAGAAGTACTTGCCCATGAGCGGCATGGGCGCGAACATCCCGGGTGTCCAGTATTGGTTCGGCACCATACAGCCTTCGACGCCGTGCGCCGTGAACACGGCGCGATCGAGCGCGTTGATGCCATAGCGCGCGTCGAGCGTCTTGGCCGCTGCGCGGATGCCGCGGCGGAACACGTCGCCCTGCGGGCTGAACAGGATCATGTCGAGCACGGCCAGGGCGTAATCGGCGTTGTGGGCCGAATCGGCGACGAGCGCGAACTGGCCGGTGCGGCTGGCGAAGGCGAAGCGGGGCCCCTCGGCCGGCAGGCCGAAGTCGGCGGCCGGGATCAGGCCGTTCGCGACCAGATCCATGATCCACGCGATCGTGCCGCCGGTCTGGATCGAGTCGAAGCCGTACGTGTCGACGCGTTTGTTCAGGCGCTCCGCCGCGCGCTGGTCGAAGATGCCGCATAGCGGCCCAAGCGCCGCGTAGGGCTCGTAGTCCTTCTTGTACTCGCCGACGAACTTCTTGCAGGCCACGGCGCACGGCTCGCCGCAATGGGCGAAATTCTTGGGTTTGATCGTCTCGTCGTTGAACTGCTTGAGGTAATGATCAAGGATGAAAGCGTCGTGCTGGTCGAGCCGTTCCTTCTCGCTCGCATAGATCGAGCTGTAGTTGTAGCTCAACAGTCGGTCGTCGGCGGTGTGCATGTTGACGCCAAAGGTGCCGCCGGTCTGGAACTTCTGGACGTACCGGTACTTCTCGCTCAGCATCAGATCCGCCTGGACGGCCTTCATGCCAAAGCGGCCTTCGAAGTACTGATCGAGCTCCTTGCCCTCCTTGAGCGCCGGGTCTTCGAAGTCGCCGCCGAAGACGATTGCCGCGATCCGATGATGCTGGAGCAGCCGCGAGCCCAACCCGCCCCGCCCCGCCCAATCGTCGATGTGCGTCAACTCGCCCTTGCGCACCGGGTTCGAGCCGATCGCGCCCTCTTTGGTGTGGCGCGCCGCCGGCCCGACCGCGAGGACGCGCACCCAGTCCTCCTCGAACTCGCCCTTGTACTTGTCGAAGACGTAGTGCTGCAGGGCGTAGAACCCTTCCCAGGTCCGGCCGGCCGCGTCGGTGTAGCCCTTCCAGATCTCGTCCGGGTTGATCGGCTCGAGCCGGACGTGGTAATTGAGGTTGACTAGATTGAGGATCAGCACCGAATCGACCGGAGCGCGATCGCGCAGCCAGACGAAGTTCGTTCCGAAGCGGTGGAAGACGTGCATGGCGCCGCCCAGCGCCGAGACGTAGAAGTCCTCCCATTGCGGCGAATACGCGCTGAAGATCATCCGGCGCGTGCCGGGCAGCGGGCTGCCGGCCAGGAGACCGCCGCCGAAGACGAACGAATCGGGATCTTTCTGAAAGCGGTCGAAGCCATAGGCCATCGGCCCAATCAGGGTTTGGTCGAGCGGCACCGAGACGCCCCACTGCCCGGTGTTGAGATGCACGATCAACTCATACAAAACCGAACGATTCGCCATGTCGTCTGCTCCTGTCAGGCCGGGTGGATTGTACCGCCCGATGCGTCCTGGAGCCTTGGCGAGCGAGCAATTGTGAAGCGCGCGAAAGGAGACCCGGACGGGCGGCCCTGGCGTCCTGGCGGTTCGTTTCCTTCATCCAGGAGTAAGGATTTGGTGACATACTTTCCCGGCAAGCACACAAGGAGCACGCATGGCAGACCCAACCATCACCCTGTACGGCGCCTACTGGTGCCCGGATTGTCGACGCAGCAAGCAGTTCCTGGGCGAGCACCAGATCCCATACCGCTGGGTCGACATCGAGCAGGACCCAGCCGCCGAGCAGCACGTGCTCGACGTCAACCACGGCAAGCGCATCATCCCGACGATCGAGTTCGGCGACGGCGCCGTGCTGGTCGAGCCGTCGAACGCGGAGCTGGCGGCCAAGCTTGGGTTGAAGACCACGGCGGCACGCCGCCACTACGACCTGATCGTGATCGGCGGCGGGCCGGCCGGGCTGACGGCCGCGTTGTACACGGCGCGTGAGGGCATCGACACGCTCGTGATCGAGCGCGCCGCGCTCGGCGGCCAGGCCGCGGCGACCGAACGGCTCGACAACGTGCCCGGATTCGCCGACGGCGTCGAGGGCGCGCACTTCGCCGGTCAGTTGCGGCTGCAGGCCGAGCGCTTCGGCGTCGAGATGCTCCAGGCGCAGGACGTCTCCCGGATCCACAGCCATGACAACTATCACTGCGTCGACACCGCCGACGGCAGCGAATACTCGGCGCGCGCGGTGCTGCTCGCCACCGGGAGCCGCTACAAGCGTCTGGGCGCGCCGGGCGAAGACGACTTCATCGGCGCCGGCATCCACTTCTGCGCCACGTGCGACGGCCCGTTCTACAAGGGCAAATCGGTGGCCGTGATCGGCGGCGGCAACAGCGCCGCCGAGGAGAGCCTGTTCCTGGTGAAGTTCGTGGAGAAAGTCACGTTGCTGGTCCGCGGTGACGCGCTCAGCGCCAGTCAGGTGATCCAGGAGAAGGTGCTGGGTCACCCGCAGATCGAGGTGCGGTTCAACACGGAGGTGGCTCGTTTCGAGGGCGAGGGCGGCAAACTCAAGGCCGTGCACGTCCATGACAAAGTCGCCGGCGCCGATGAGGTGTTGCACCCGGCCGGCGTGTTCGTGTTCATCGGGTTGACGCCGACCACCGCGTATCTGGCCGGCTCCGGCGTGCGGCTCGACAAGTGGGGCTTCGTGGTGACCGGCCACGACCTCTCGCATGCCGGCCAGGGCGACCACGCGACAACGCTCGAGACCAGCGTTCCCGGCATCTTCGCCGCTGGCGACGTGCGTGCCGGGAGCACCAAGCAGGTGGCCTCGGCCGCCGGCGAAGGCGCGGCGGCGGCGTTGTTGATGCGCGAACACCTGCGGCGAGGTTGAGCGGCTGCGGCTGAAGCCGCTGCGGACTAAACGCGAAGGCGGCCTGCGCCGCCTTCGCTGAGTCGACCGCAACTGCCTTGCAGACGGCCACAGTCGGCTCGGTCCGGGCTTCCTGTGTGCCGGCGCCCGCAGGCGGCGCCGGGTGCATTCGGGTCGGTCCGGGCTTCCTGTTCCGGCGCCAGAAGGCGGCGCAGGCCGCCGGCGTTTTGTGCCCAGCCGCGGCTTCCTGATCGCACGCGTCCGAAGGCGGCGCAGGCCGCCTTCGCGCAGCCTCTCCGCGGCTTTGGCCGCCGGACTGCCTGTACAATGCCTCCACGACGTCGGCCCTCGTCGCCCGACGCCGCAAGGAAGTCATGCTCAAAGTCGCCGTCATGGGTGGCGGGTCCACCTACACGCCTGAACTGGTCAACGGTTTCCTCGAACGCGTCGATCGCTTCCCGCTCGACGAGTTGTGGCTGGCCGACATCGACCCGGCTCGACTGGCCGTCGTCGGCGGGTTCGCCCAGCGCATGGCGACCGCCAAAGGCGCGCGGTTCACGGTCCATCTGACGCTCGATCGCCGCGAGGCCATCCGCGACGCGGACTACGTCACGACCCAACTGCGGGTCGGGCAGATGGCCGCGCGACGGGCCGACGAGTACCTGGGCCGCCGTCACGGCCTGATCGGGCAGGAGACCACGGGCGTCGGCGGCATGGCCAAGGCCCTGCGCACGATCCCGGTCATCCTCGGCATCGCCGCCGACATGGAGGCGCTCGCCAAACCCGGCGCGCTCCTGGTCAACTTCACGAACCCCGCCGGCCTTGTCACGCAGGCGCTGAGCCAGCACGCGCGCGTGCCCTCGGTCGGCGTGTGCAACGCGCCGATCAACGCGCAGCGCGACTTCGCGGCGCGGTTGAGCGCGAAGCTTGGGCAGACGATCGACCCCGCGCGGACCGAGCTCAGGACGCTCGGGCTCAACCACCTGACCTGGCATCACGGCTTCACGCTCGACGGCGAAGACGTCTGGCCGACCGTGCTCGACTCGGTCATCGCCGACCTGCGCACCGAGGCGCACCCCGAGTGGGACGTGCGCACGATCGAGGCGCTGCGCATGGTGCCGAACTATTACCTGCAATACTTCTATTACACGGCCGACAAGCTCAAAGCGCAGGACGCCTGGCCGCCGTCGCGCGCCGAAGTGGTGGCCGAGGTCGAAGAGGCGTTGTTGCGGCAATACGCCGATCCGGCCCTCACCGAGCCGCCGGCCGATCTGATGAAACGCGGCGGCGCGTATTACTCGACCGTGGCCACGCAATTGCTGACCGCGCACTATAACGACCTGGGCGAGACTCACGTCGTCAACGTGCCGAATCAGGGCGCCGTGGCGACCTGGCCGGCCGATTGGGTGCTCGAACTGCCCGCCACGGTTCGTCGTTCGGCCATCACGCCGCAGCCGATCCCGCCGCTGCCGCCGGCCTGCTTCGGCCTGATCGCGCAGATCAAGTCGTATGAGTTGCTCACCGTCCAGGCCGCCGTACACGGCGACCGAGACGCCGCCTACCAGGCGCTGCTGACCCACCCGTTGGGCCCGAGCGCCGACCGCGTCCAGGCCGTGCTCGACGACCTGCTCGAGACCCACCGCGCACACCTGCCGCAATTCTGGGCCTGATCCATGGCGTTCTTCCTGGGGGTGGATGTCGGCGGAACAAAGACGCACGCGGTCGTCGTCGACGCCGACGGGCGCGTGCTGGGCTTTGGGCAGGCCGGCTCCGGCAACCCGCAGAGCGTCGGCCAAGACGGCCTCCACGCCGTGCTGTACACGAGCACGTCGGAGGCGCTCCAACAAGCCGGGATCGTCTTGGCCGACCTGGCCGGCGCGGGCCTCGGCATCGCGGGCTACGACTGGCCGTCTGACCTCGCGCCCATGGCGGCCACGCTCGCACGCGTCGGACTCGCCTGCCCATACCGCATCGTCAACGACGCGGTGCCCGGTATCGTCATCGGCGCCCGGGACGGCTGGGGCATCAGCGTCGTCGCTGGCACCGGCTGCAACTGCCGCGGCTGGGACCGCGAACGCCGCCGCGAAGGTCGCGTCACCGGCTATGGCTTTCAGATGGGCGAGGCCGCCGGCTCGAGCGAGCTGGTCGCCCGAGCCATGCAACTGATCAACTTCGCCTGGATCAAGCGCACCGGGCCGACCGCGCTCACAAAGGCCTTCATCACACATGTCGGCGCGAGCGACGAGGAAGATCTGATCGCCGGCTACACGACCGGCCGCTATGCGATCGGCGCCGAATCGGCTGCACTCGTCTTTCGCGTCGCCGAGCAGGGCGACGCCACGGCGCAGGACCTGATCGACTGGGCGGGCCAGGAGCTCGGGGAGCTGGTCAAGGCGGTCGCCCGCCAGCTCGACTTTGAAGCCCTGGCCTTCGACGTGGTGCTGGTCGGCGGCATGTTCGCCGGCGGGCCGCGTTTGATCGACAGCCTGGATCGAACCGTACGCGCCTTCGCGCCCGAGGCCCGGCTGGTTCGTCTGACCGCCCCACCCGTCCTCGGCGCCGCGTTGATCGGTCTGGAGCAGGTCGGGCTGCGCCCGACCGACGCGACCCGCGCGACGCTGATCGCCACAGCCGAGGCCGTGCGTCCCTGACGCCGGCCTGATTCACCCCCATCGATCGCCATGACCCTTCGCCTGATCATCAACGCCGACGACTATGGCCTGACCCCGGACGTCTCGCGCGGGATCCGCGAGGCGCATCGAGACGGCATCGTCACCTCGACGACGTGCATGCTCAACATGCCGTCGGCCGTCTCCGATATCGGGCGGGCCCTGAGCGAGACTCCACGGTTGGGCCTGGGCGTGCACCTGGTGTTGACGGCGGGCCAACCGCTTTCCCCGCCAGAGGCCGTGCCCAGCCTATGCGACGCCGCCGGGCGTTTCCACAAATTGAACGTGCTGCGCGATCGGCTCGACCGTGTCGATCCGGCCGACGCCGAACGCGAGTGGCGCGCCCAGATCGCGGCCTTCGTCGCGGCGGCCAGGCGCGCCCCCACGCATCTCGACTCGCACCATCACAGTTCGTATTTCACGCCCGAGTTGTTCCGGGTCATGCTCACGCTGGCACGCGAAACAGGCTGCGCCATCCGCCTGCCGGGGGAGGCGAGCCCCGAACACATGCGCCTGCTTGAGGCGTTTGCCCCGCCCCGCCCCGACACGTTCAGCACGGCGTTCTACGACGCGGGCGCCACGGTCGGGTCGCTTCAGGCGTGGATCGCTGCTCTGCCCGACGGCGTGCACGAGCTGATGACTCACCCGGGGTACTGCGACGCCCGGCTCGAGTCGATCTCCAGCTATGCGCGCCAACGCGATCGGGAACGCCGGATCCTGACCGCGCCAGAGGTCCGCGAAGCCGTGGCAGCGCGCGGGATCGACCTGATCGCGTTCGACGCGTTGAGCGCCTGAAGCCCAACCATGTCGCTCCCGCCCGTGCCATTCCTGCTCTTCGAAGCGCTCGTGCTGGCGATGTTCACGACGTGCCTCGTGCACGCCTGGCGCGTCGGACCGAGCCGGGCCTGGGCGCTCGTCGCGGCAGCGCTGTTCGGCGTGCTGCTCGAGTGGGCCACCATCCGGCAGCTTCACGCGTACACGTACGGGCGCTTCATCCTGATGTTGGGCGACGTGCCGCTGGCCATTGGCCTGGCGTGGGGCACGATCATCTACACGGCTCGGCTGGTCAGTGACGCCTCGGGCCTGCCCGGCTGGGCGCGCCCATTGCTCGACGCGCTGCTCGGGCTCAACCTCGATCTGGCGATGGACGCCCTCGCCATCCGTTTCGGTTTTTGGGATTGGGGGTTCGGGCTCGATTACGCCTACTTCGGCGTGCCCTATGCGAACTTCTGGGCCTGGTTCTGGGTCGTGTTCTTCTTCTCGGCCGGATGGCGTCTTCTCGAACGCTGGCCGAATCGGCACGCCCCATGGCTGGCGCCGGCCGGCGCGATCGTGGTCGGCGTCGCCGGCGTGTTGTTCACCAACTGGTTCATCACGGACTTCATCAGCCGTGACCTCTACCTGATCACGGTCGTCGCCGTCATCGGCGGCGCGCTGGTCGGCGTGATCGCCTTACGGCCGCGGCTGCACCAGCGGCCCACGGCAACCGTCGCCTGGATCGTGCCGATGGCGTACCACGCGTTCTACCTCGGCGTGGGCCTCGCGACGGGCATCATCCTGCAGCCGATCTTCCTGCTGTGGATGAGCCTGGCGATGCTGGCGACGTCGCTCCTCGTACACATCCCCTGGGCGCAGCGGCGCGCGGCGCCGACGGCAGCCGCCCACTGAAGCGCTCACGGGAGGTCGTACACCTGCCCGTCACGCGACCCCACGTAGAACGACTCCGCTGGCGTCGTCGACGTCATGATGACCAGATCCGGCCAGAGATCCGCGTCGATCCAGCGGTATTCCCAGGTGCCGGCGGGCTGGTTCGCGAAGAGATCATAGTCGTAGTACGACAGGGTATTCGCCACGAGGTTGTGATCGACTTCGACGATGATCATCACATCGCCGTTGTCGTCGCCGTGTGGGCGCAGCAGGACCTTGACGGTGCGCGTCCCAGACCACAACTCGTACGCCGTCGAGGGCTGTCCGATGTTCACGTCCAGCCTGCCCTGCATCGACGCACCGAGCACACCGGCGAACGCCAGGATCAGACACAGCACGACGCTGCCGACGACCGTGGGCAGGATCCAGCTCCGGCGTCGATCGCCGTCAGATTTCGGTTCAAGGAACGTCATACTTGTATTGACGGAGCGCGAGGTCCAGGTTCGCGCGATCGCCGGGTTTGAATGCGCAGACCTCGATATCGGCGCGGGCCTGGGCACCCTGCCCGAGCAGCAGCATCTCCGCCAGGTAAGCGCCGGCGCGCGCCAGAGTGCAGCGGCGCACCACGTCGACCCAGGTCGCGGCCGCGTCGGCCAGGGCCTTCGGGTATTCCACAGTCACGTCCTCGAACTGGCCATCCGCCAGGCGCATCACCTGCAGCGGTGCAATCCCGTCGACGACTGCGGACGGGTCGAGCGCTGCCGCGAAAGCTTCCTGTCGGGTGCGGATCTCAGCTCGGCCGTCGCCATCCAGATCGACGACCTCGAACGCCGTCGCGGCCGCGCGCACGAGTGGCGGCGTGGTCTGATAGCCTCCCGTCGGCCCGTCGCGATAGATCGCGGCGAGATAGCCGCAGCACGTCTCGCCCGGCGTCGTCACGACCACGACGAGTTCCGCGACGCCGTCGCCATCAAGGTCCGCGACCTGCAGCCGGTGCGGCAGCGAGGTCCATTGCTCGTCGGGCTCTTCGCTCGCAGCCGTGGCGATGTGTCGCGCCCGGTCGGGTGTGAGCAGCCAGACCGACCCGTCCGACAACAGCAGGGCCCGAGCGTCGTTCAACTCGACCGAGTCGAGTTCAATCGGGAGTGGCAGGGCGCGCCCCGCCGTCATCAGCCAGCGCGTGACCGGCGCGGGCTGGCCGTCGAGACACGGTTGCACCTCGAGCACGTCGCCGTATTGGCGCACCGCCGAATCGCCGGGTTCGCAGGGCGTCTCGGTGGCGGTATTGATGGTGGTGTACGTCTCGAGCGCGTAGGAGAACACCTCGGTCCACACGCCGCCGGCCGGGCGCCAGATCGAGAGGACGTCGCCGCCACCGCCGCCGGCGCCCTGCGCCAGATGCGACGTGACGATCCAGGGCGGCTCGTCGGCGACCGCGAACGGTTCGTGGATCAAGAAGGGGGCCGACGCTTCGCCATAGCGTTCGGTCCAACCGGCGGGGATCGGGCCGGCGGCCAGCAACACGGGCGTCCCCTCGACGGCGCGGGTCAACGTCAAACACGCGATGGGAGCTCCGGTCTGCCAGGTGAGCTCGGCCTCATAGGTCATCGGGCCGAGCGACCACGAGACGGTGTCGACGGCTGGACCGTCGACGCTGCATACGTCGCTGACGGGTTGGGCTGTCGCGGGTGGCGTGGCCGTCACCGGCGCCGGTGACGGCGTGTGCGTGGCGTCTGGGGTCGCGGCAGGCGTAAGCGTGACCGCGCGGACCGATGTTGACGAGGCCGTCGGCCGAGCCAGAGTCGGGACGAACGTCGGGGACGGAATCACCGGTGGCGTCGGCACGACGCAAGCCGTCAAGGCGGACGCGATCAGCAAAATCTGGATGCGCATACAACCTCCCGTTTCCAATCCGGCTACGGGTCGGCAGCGGCGGGATTCTACCGGCAAACCAGGATTATGTCAGTGCACGGCCGCTCCGGCGATGCGTCGGCGCGTGCCCAGGCGTGGTTGCCAGCATCAGATCTCGCGACTGATGTGATGGTCCACCGCTGGTCGCAAAGGCTGACATTCGCTCGAACGAATATCCGATTTTCTCGCTCCAAAACCGCCAAAACTCGGCGGATTCACGCGGACCTTCGCCAACTCAACGGCGAGTTTATGGACGGGTTGATGCGGCGGCTCTACCCTAAATCTAACCTGTAGCTGCAATTGTTGTGCGGCTGCGGGAAGGGGAGCTGTGACCATGAATTTGTCCACTCGGATTCTCGTCCCTGTGATTGCCGCATTGGTCCTGAGCGTCGGAAGCCTCACCGCGTACGGCGTCTGGTCCCAATATCAGTTGATCGACACGCAAGAGCAAGAACGCCTCGACGTCCTCGCCAATGTTTTTGGCGATCGCCTGAACAGCCAGGCCGAGTCGGCGGTCGCCCTGGCGGCGTCGATCGCCGCGGACCCCAAGATCCAGGACGCCTTCGCCAAACGCGACCGCGAGACGCTGCTCGCGCTCATGCAGCCGATCTACGAAACGCTTCACACGCAGTACGGGGTGTCGCAGGCGCACTTCCACATCGCGCCGGGCGTGTCATTCCTGCGCGTGCACAAACCGGAGACGTTCGGCGACGACATCAGCACGTCGCGGTTGATGGTGGCCAGGGCGCTCCAGCAACAGGCCGTCGTCACCGGGCTCGAACAGGGCAAGGGCGGCTATGGCCTGCGCGGCGTCGTGCCGGTCGTTCGTGACGGCGTCTTCATCGGCACGTTCGAGATCGGCTTCGACTTCGGCGCCGGGCTGCTCGAGGACTTCAAGGCCTCGCAGGGCAGCGACGTCAGCGTCTATCTCTACGATCCGAAGGCCGAGACGCCGTTCACGCTGTTGGCCTCGACCGTGGAAACGCCCGTGGAGATCTCGGCGGGGGTAAGGCAGCAGGCCATCGACAGCGGCCAGAACCAGATTGGCACGGTCGACGTCGACGGCCACCCCTATCGCGTGATCACGCGCGCGCTCACCGATTTTTCCGGCAAAGCCGTGGGCGTCTTCGAAATCGACGTCTCGCGCGCCGCGGCCGTCGCCCAGATCCAGCAGTCGCAGAACCTATCGCTGGCGGTCGGCGCGGTGCTGCTCATCCTCGCCGCGCTGGTCATCTGGCAGTTGCTGCTGCGACTCGTCATCCGCCCGGTGGCGGGCCTCACGCGGGTCGCGGTGCGGCTGGCCGACGGGGACACCGACGTCGCCATCGCCACGACGAATCGCACCGACGAAGTCGGCCAGTTGACCCAGGCCTTCGCCCGGACGACGTCGTACCTCACCGAGTCGGCCCGCACGGCCGCGGCGGTCGCGGCCGGCGATCTCACCATGACGGTGAGCCCGCGGTCCGAGGTCGACACGTTGGGCCAGGCCCTCGCGCGCATGGTGACCGACCTCCGCAACGCGCTGGGTCTCGTCTCGAAAGCCTCCGATGAAGTCCAATCCGCGGCGCAGCACCTGGTCACGAACACCGTGCGTGTCGGCGACGCCTCGCGGCAGATCGCGGCCACGGTCGAGCAGGTGTCGGCCGGCGCCCGCCAGGAAGCCGACAACGTGTCGCGCACCGCCAACTCGATGGCGCAAATGAAGAGCGCGATCGAGGGCGTCGCCCACGGCGCTCAGGAACAGGCGACGGCCATGACCCAGGCCAGCGCGATCGCGCAGCAGATCAACGCCGCCATCGAGCAGGTGACGGCCAGCACGCAGTCGATGAACCGCGACTCGGCCAACGCCGCGAGCGCGGCGCGCGCCGGCGTGGAAGTCGTCGGCGAGACCCTGGCCGGGATGGACACGATCAAGGTGAAGGTGAGCGCGTCGGCGGCCAAGGTGCGCGACATGGGCCAACGCTCCGACGAGATCGGCGCGATCGTCGAGTTGATCGACGACATCGCCAGCCAGACGAATCTGCTCGCGCTCAACGCCGCCATCGAAGCCGCCCGCGCCGGCGAGCACGGCCGCGGTTTCGCCGTGGTCGCCGATGAAGTGCGTAAACTGGCCGAGCGCTCGAGCGGCGCCACCAAGGAGATCGGCGGGCTGGTGCGGGCCATCCAGTCCTCCGCGCAGGACGCCGTGCACGCCATGGACGATGGTTCGCGAGAAGTCGAGGCCGAGGCGCAACGCGCCCAGGCCGCCGGGCAGGCGCTGACCGAGATCGTGTCGGCGGCCGAGTCGGTCCGCGAACAGGTCGCGGCCGCCCTGGCGGCCACGACCTCGATGGGCGCGGCGTCGCATCAGCTGACCGAGTCGATGGACAGCGTCAGCGCCGTGGTCGAAGAGAACACGGCCGCCACCGAGCAGATGGCCGCCGGCTCGATCGAGATCGCCGACGCGCTCAGCGTGGTGGCGAGCCTCGGTCAGGAGAACGGCCGGGCCGTGTCGGATGTGGCCCAGGCCGCGAGCGACATCGCCGGTCAGGTCGAGTCGGTGGCGGCGGCGTCGACGCAGTTGGCGCAACTGGCCGACCAGCTCAAGCAGGTGGTGCACCAGTTCCGGCTCAACTGACGCGCACAGCCGCCGTCAGCGTTCGTAGATACCCAGATCGTCGGCCGTCCCCTGCGGGCGGCCGACGCCGTCTTTGTCGGTCGCCACGTCGGTCAGACGCAGCCCCGCATCGTGCGCGGGGCTGTCGGCCCCGAGATGGAAGTCGCCGGCATCGGCGGCGACAAATACCGGGTCGCCATACAGGGCTTCGGAGTCGCCGACACCCGCGAGCCCGAGCGCCTGCGGAAAGTACAGGTTGCGCGCGACCGTGACGTTGGGCACGCCCGCCGGCGCCGAGATATGACCGGCTTCGAACCAATCGCAGTTCGACGTGCACGCCGTGTTGACGCTATCCTCGAAGATGTTGTTGCTGATGCGGACGTCGCCCAGCGTGCCCTCGCTGACGAAGAGCGCCACCCCGCTGCGGGCGCCGTTGCGGTAGAAGACGTTGTTGTACACGCGCACGTCGTGGATCGACCCGCCATAGGGCCCGATCAACAGACCGACGTGGTTGTTGCCGCCGAACACGTTGTTGCGCACGATCACGCCATCGATCGTCACGCCGGCCGCCGCGCTGACGATCATGCCGCTGCGCAACCGCGCGCCGGTCACGACGTTGCCCTCGATCACCACATCGCCGAACGTCGGCGTGAAGCCCGGGTACTTGTCTTCGTCGTACAGATGGATGCCGTAGCCCGTCGCGCCGGCGATCACGTTGCCGCGCACGATGTTGTGGCTGCCCCACCCCAGGTAGATGCCGTGGCTCTCGCTGCCCAGACCGCTGACGCCGGTCAGTTTGATCGTGTTGCCTTCGATCAGGAGGTAGTCGCCCGAGGTCGTGATCGCGCCATAGCTCAGGTCGGGCCCGGTGATGACGTTGTCGAGCAATTCGACGTGATCGGGGTGGCCATGCCAGTTGACGATGCCGAGACCGACGTCGATCAGGTGCAACCCGCGCACACGCACGTACGACGCGTCGATGATGATGCGCTCGTAATCCATCTCGACGACTTCGCCGGGATAAGGCTCGATCGTGAGGAAGTTCCCGGGCGAGCCGCCGAGCCCGGCATCCTGCCGGATCCAGGTCTCGTCGCGCTGATCGTACCCGCCGTAGTTGTAGCTGCCGCCGCGCAGGTAAATGGTCGTCCCGGGCGTGCCGGCCTGCGATACGGCGTAGCTCAGGTTGCGCCACGGCTTCGCGAGCGTGCCGTCGCCGGTGCTGTCCGACCCCGATGTCGACACGACCACGTAGTGCGTCGCCAGCGTCGGCCCGGTTTGGATCATGGGAAGGAACGTCTTGGTCGGCGCCGGTTGCGGCGCGCTCGTCGCCGCAACCACTGGATGGGCCGTGAACGTCGGCCCAGTCTGGAACGTAGGCAGAGTCAGGCTGGTTGGCGTCGGTTGCGGCGTCTTCGTGGCCAACGCACCGCACACGAAAAACGAAAGAGGCAAGAGTCTGCGTAACATCATCGTCCGCCTTTCCGACCGATCACCCGGCGACGCGTGCTATTCGTCTGAATCGGGCATAGGCCGTAACCCGCCGACTCGCGCAACACGGTGAAGGCGCTGGGCCGCACCAGATCATCTATCCTGCGCGTGCAACGCATCATTGTAGCCCAGCGTTGTCGTATTTGTCTGAGCCGGACCGTGGAGACTCCGCGAGCGGTCGATGCCTCAATTCGACGAAGACGGGTGATTGCGCATCGACGACCGCCAGGTGCACGCACGAGTCGTCAGAGCACTTTGACCACGCCTGACGACTCTCGATGCGGTTGACCAACGCAAGGGAGCCAGGATGGGCTACCGACGATCCTGCCCCGGATCAACGGGATACGGCGGCTGAGTACAGCCGGATAGGCGGCTGAGTACAGCCGGATAGGCGGCTGAGTACAGCCGGATAGGCGGCTGAGTACAGCCGGATAGGCGGCTGAGTACAGCCGGATAGGCGGCTGCGGGCCGGAACAGGCCCCAGGAGGCCGAACACGTACCACCCGTGTGGTGTCGCTCGCCCGTCATATCGAATGGTGGCGGTCAGGCATCCATCCGTTTCAATCGTTGATCCGTGACCTCATCCGTTGTCAGCCCCGCTGTGCCGTCGACGAGCGATGACTGCCAACCCGATCAACTCGCTCATGCGCACCGCATTCAATCGCCCGGGATGCCGGCTTGAGACCCGGCTAGAATGCACGGTGCGTGTGGCGGCCTCCATAGCCGTCCTGTGCCACCCAACCACGGAGCGATTCCTATGACACCCTCACCTGCCGCCGCCGGCTTCTCGACCGATCGGCTCAACCGTATCGACACGTTGCTGCAAGGCTACGTGGACCGTGACGAGATCGCGGGCATGATCGGCACGATCGCGCGAAAGGGCCAGACGGCCTACTTCCATAAGTTCGGCTGGATGGATCGCGAGGCGCGCCTGCCGATGCGCGACGACACGATCTTCATGATCATGTCCATGACCAAGCCCGTCACGTCGGTCGCGTTGATGATGCTCTACGACGAGGGCGCCTTCCACCTCAACACACCGGTCGCGAAGTTCCTGCCGGAGTTCAAGGACACGCGGGTGTTCGTGCGCGAAAGCGACGGCGAGCTCGAACTGGAAGACCTCAAAGAGCCCATCACCTTCCGGCATCTGTTCACGCACACGGCGGGGTTGAGCTATGGCTGGGACCCGCAGGATCCGGTCGATCGGGCCTATCAGGCCGATCCGCTGTTGCGGACGTTCTTCGACCTGAACCACACGAACCGCGAGGTGTGCGCGGCGCTGGCCCGCCAGCCGCTGGCCTTCCAACCCGGCACGCGCTGGCGCTACAGCATGGCCATCGACGTGCTCGGCGCCCTGGTCGAAGCGATCTCCGGCGCGCCGCTGGACGTCTACCTGGCTGAGCGGCTGTTCAAGCCGCTGGGCATGAGGGACACCGGGTTCCATGTGCCGGTCGAAAAAGCCGCGCGCGTCGCGACGGTCTACGGGCACGTCGAGCCCGGCGCCGGCCTGACCCGCATGGACCAGATCCGTCCGCGCACAACGCCGCCCGTGATGAAGTCGGGTGGCGGTGGTCTTGTCTCGACGATCTTTGACTACAGCCGCTTCGCCCAGATGTTGGTGAACGGCGGCGTCCTCGATGGCGCCCGCATCCTCAGCCCACGGACTGTCGCGCTCTACAGCCGGAACCAAACGCCGGCGCAGGCGCTGCCCTACGGCTTTGCCGAGCGCGATCTGTACCACGCGGGCTATGGGTACAGCCTCGGCACGCGGGTCTTGATGGACCCGGCGGCGTCCGGCCTGGACGGGTCGATCGGCGAGTTCGGCTGGGACGGCGCGTTCGCCACCTACTTTTGGGTCGATCCAGTCGAGTCGCTGTATGGCGTGCTGCTCCTGCAACATCAGCCGAACGCGTTCTATCCTATCCACCAGCAATTCAAGCAACTGACCTATCAGGCGCTCGAGGCCTGACACAATAAAGACGGGCAGCCGATCGATGTTGGTCGATCGGCTGCCCGTCACATTCTGCCTTTGCCGGTCACTACGGCGAGAGCATGCCGGTCTTGACGGCCGAGGCTCGCAGCCGCGCCACGGCGTCGGGCACGGCGGTGGCGTCCAGCGGCTTCGAGAAGTAGAAGCCCTGCATCTGCTCGCACCCGATCGATTCGATCAAGGTGGCCTGGTCGGCCGTCTCCACGCCCTCGGCGATCACGGTCAGGCCCAGGTCGTGGGCGAGGGCGACGATGTTGTCGACGATCCGGCGGTTGCGACCGTCGCGGCTGAGGCCGGCGACGAACGCGCGATCGATCTTGAGGGTATCGATCGGGAACTGGTAGAGATAGCTCAGCGACGAGTACCCCGTGCCGAAGTCGTCGATGTGCAGCTTGACGCCAAGGGCGTGCAGGCTGCGCATGGTCGACACGGCCGCGGCGGCGTCGCCGATGATTACACTCTCGGTGACCTCGAGGTTGAGACATTGCGGCGGCAGGCCGCTCTCCTGGAGCACGCGCGTCACCTGCGCCACAAGATCAGGCTGCCGGAATTGCCGCGCCGAGAGATTGATGTTGATCGTGGACTGGGCGCCGATGTCGTTCAGGCCGAGCTGCCACTCCACCATCTGGCGGCAGGCCTCGCGCAGGACGACTGTCCCGATCGGCACGATCAAACCGGTATCCTCGGCGATCGGGATGAAGTCGCCGGGCGAGATGTTCCCGAGCCGGGGGTGGCGCCAGCGCAGCAGGGCCTCGAGCCCGACCAGCCGGCGCGTCCGCGCGTCGACGATCGGCTGGTACTGCAGCCGGAATTCCTGGCGCTCGATCGCGCCGCGCATTTCGCTTTCGAGGTCGAGCCGCGCCAGCGCGCGGGCGCCCATGCTCGCGTCGAACACGGCGTGCCGCGCCTTGCCCGCCAGTTTGGCCTGCCCCATCGCAATGTCGGCGTTGCGCAGGATGTCCTCGGCCAGGTGCAGACCAGCGCCCGACACCACGATGCCGATGCTCGCCGAAAGGGCCACCTTGTTCCCGGTCAGGTCAAAACCCTCGCTCAGAGCGGCCTGCAGTCTCTCGGCGGCCGTTGTCGCGGCCTGAACGTCCTCGACGTCCTCCAGCAGCACCACAAACTCGTCGCTGCCCAGACGCGCGACCGTGTCGGAACTCCGCAGGCATTGCTTGAGCCGGGCCGCGGCATGGATGAGCAGCGCGTCGCCGAGGGGATGTCCGAGACGGTCATTCACCGATTTGAAGCCGTCGAAGTCGAGCAGGTAGACGGCGAAGCGATGACCCGGGTTGCGTTTGCCGCGCTCGACCGAGCGCTCAAGCCGATCGATGAACAGAGCGCGGTTCGGCAAACCCGTCAGGGTGTCGTGAACGGCGTCATGCGAAAGTCGCTCCTGGCTCTCGCGCAGGGCGTCCTCGATCCGTTTTCGTTCGGCGATCTCCAGTCGTAGCGCGGACTCGACGGCTTGTTGCTGGCCTAATTGGACCTGCAGCCGGGTGGACAGCCGCGCGTTGTCGACCAGCGTCAAGACCTGACGGGCGCCGATCAAGAACACCAACGCGACGATGGCAAGCTCCAGGTCGCGCGATTCGACCACCGATTGGACCCCGGCGGCGTTGTTTTGGACAAGCGCCAGAAGCACGAACGCGCCGATCAGGCTGAGATACGGCAGCGACAGACGCAACCAGGCCAACCGTCCGTGATCGGCGGCGACCGTGGGCGCTTCGTCGAGCTTGAGTTTTTCGGGGTCGGCGTTGGCTTGATGCGCCGCCGCCCACAGCGAAATCAGCAGAACGGCCACCCACCCCAGATCGAGCCAGGTGCCGCTGGCGTAGGTGCCATCCAGCGTCTTGGCGGTATAGATCACGTCCGACGCGGTGCCGACCATGGCCGAAATGCCGAGCAAGACCAGCGGCAGCGATGGCTGCGCGCGCAACCGCCGCAGAAGCAGCGTCAACGTCGACCAGATCAACACCAGGTCGGAGATCGGGTACGCGAGCGAAAAGAACAACGTCCAGGGGTCAGTCGTGTCGACCGTCGAGAGCAACGGGCCAAGCCAGAACAACCAGAAGACGACCGTAGCCGCCAGCATCACCACCCCGGCGTCGAGCAGCCGGCGGATGCGATCGACCACCGACTGGCGTTCGCTCGGCAGCAAGATCACGCCGACGAGAAAAACGGCGTAATACAAGATGTAGAACGCGTCCGCAATCGAAGGATAGGGCTCGATGTGGAGGCCGACCTCGAGGATGCCCCAGAACAGATCGCCGAGGAACCAGCAGACCTGCGCCGCGGTCAAGGCCCACCAGGCGATTCCCAACGCCCGCGAGTAGCGACCCGAGCGCCACGCCGCATAACCAAAGAGAAGAACGACCGCAAACCCGAGCACGGGGTTAAGGATGTCGCTCGCCCAAATCCGTGTCGCTTCGTCAGCCACACCGAACGTGTAGCCGACCGTCGTCAGGCCAAAGATCAACGTCGCGGCGACAGCCAGCTTCACCGTGAAGCCCAGTCGAATCCTCCGCAACGACATTCCGGTATCCATACCACCTGCAACCCATGCAATCGATCACGCCCGTCAAAGTACGGGCGCTCTCGTCATGGTAATTCAGGTACGGCACGGTTATGGATGAAATAAACGTACAATTCGGTTGGCTTCTGGAAGGGTTCGAACATAAGCAGCAGCCGGCGCGCCCCGACATTCCGATCGCCCCGTTCGCGCTCTCGTCAAACCGCCGACGCTCACACGCGGGCGCGCGCCAGCGCCACCGGATCGGCGGCCGTCGGCGACATAAACCCCAGGGCACGAACCAGACGTGGCGCCGGCACGGGCGCCGGGCCGCTCACCACCCGATCGCCGTCAGTGACGTCGACCGACTGCCACGGCCGGTGATCGAGCCACAGGTCGACACGCTGCAGGTTGCGCGTCGTGAGGGTCACCGACAAGGTCGCCGACTGCAAGGCGACGGCGCCAAGCCGCAGCGTGCGCGCGGGTCGGTTCACGGCCAGGCCCTCGAGCTGACGCACCGCCTCCGCCAGCAGATCCTCGTTCGCGCCAAGCACGTCACGCCGGGTCATGGCGTGCACCACGGCCGGCGTCACGCCGAAATCCTCGAGCACATCGCCCGCGTTCTCGCCGACGCGCAACGTCCGTCGGATGGCGACCGTCATGCCCAGATCGAGCGGGAGCGGCGATAGGTCGGGCCCACCCGCGCCCCGCAACAATTGCTCGAGCAGGCCGTGTTGCCAGACGTTCGCGCCGCCCGCGCCGGTTCGACCGCCAACGCCAAGGATGCAGCCGAGGTCATGGTCCTGAAAACCGGCCGCGAAGATATCCGCCGCGCTATAGCAAAGCGGATCCGTGATCAACACGACGGGGCCGTAGTAGCGCTGGCCGATCGCGTTGGCCTCCGGCGCGCTCGTGATCGGGACGGCGTTGGAGTATGGCGCTCCGGTGCGCACCGATTCCCGGATGGCGCCGACCCAGGCGCTCAGATCGAGCCCCTGCCCCGCCCCAAGGCCGTGCCGCTCGCACAGCGTGAGGGTTCCGGGCGAATTGATGAACTGCAGCGGCTCAGGCTGGATGGTGTTGGGCGTGAACAACTGCAGCAGTTTTTCGGCGGCCAGGATGTTGCCGCCGGGGTTTCCCCGGATGTCGAGGATCAGGCCCTCCTGCGGCAACCGATCGAGCAGGTCGCAGCAGGCGTCGACAAAGCCATCGGCGCTGACGACGTCGAACGAGAAGATGCGCAGGTAGCCGTAGCGGCCGCCGGGCAAGGCATATGCCCGAAACACCGACGGCAGCGCGGTGTCGAGGAAGGTCGGCCCCGCGGCACGGGCACGTGCCGTCGACTTGCGCGGCGATCCCTGGAAGAAGTGGCGTCTGGCGTTTTGAATGAGCGCCGCCTGGACGTCGATGCCGAAGTCGGGCACGTCGCGATAGCGCGCGACACCGGCCAGCTCGCCGACCGGACCGGTGTGATCCTGCGTCAGGTCCATCGCCCGCCACTCGAAGCGCGCCTCGCGGATCGCGCCGCGGCGGTTGCGATACGTCACGGCCACCCAGTCCTCGTCCGGCGGCAGCGATCGCGCGAGCGGCCGCATGGTCAGGGCGTACAGGCCTCGCGCCGCGTAGGCGTCGGCGTTGCTTCCCGCCTGACCCTCGCCGTTGCGTTCGATGGCCCGCGCGATCGGCACGCCGTTCCAGTTGAGCAACTCGACGCCGGGGACGAAGTCGACCGGACGCACCGTGCCGATCGTGCGCGTGACCACGTAGGTCGTGCGGCCTTCGTCGCTACAGGCCTCGGCCATGAAGGGCAGGTAGGCCAGAAACTGGTTGTACGGCCGCGGCAAGAGATAACTCGTGTGGAGATCGCGCCATGACGCGAAGATCGCGATCATCTCGCGGTGGAACACCAGGTCCGGTGACAGCTCGGCCGCCGTCGCCTCGTCGGGCAACGCTTCGAGCGCGTCGCGGAGAAGCCGAAGTCGCTGGATCGGGATCACGGCGTGCATGGCTTCCTTCTGCGGGCGATGCACGTAGAAATCCTCGAACAAGAGGATCGCCTGAGCCACGATCTGCTTGCGCGCGGCCAGATCGAGCATGTTCTCGCGTGTCAGGACGTCACGGAGCAGCGGCGTGTCGTTTGGCATGGTCGGTTCCTGTGGCATCCGATATTCGGCCGGCGAGCGGCCGCACGTTCAATATAGATCCGCCAGGCCGTGGCGCAACCAGTCGGGCACGTGGTCGAGCTGTCGGCCGAACCGATCGAGATAGTCGGCATCGTCGACGACGGTGAGCGGATCGAGCGCGACGGGCACGGCGACGTCCTTGTATTTCACGGCCGAGCCGGCCCCGCCGAAGAAAGCGGAGTCGACGTCGTCGTCGAAGTCGAGGCGCCAGAGCGCCGGCGACCCGCCGCCGCCTGGTCCGCCGGCCACGCCGAGGAAGCCGCCACCGCCGACCGGGGCATCGACCGCCAGTTGCGGCAGCCGGCTCAGCCCGTCGACGAGCAGATCCTGCGCGGCCTTGAGGCCGATATCCACGACGATGGGGTTGTTCGGCGTCGCGCGCTCGAAGGCGAAGGCCTGGGCGCGGCCGCCGGTTTTCCACGACTCGAGTTCGGTCGCGAACCGGGCCATCAGGCTCTTGCGGCCGTAGCGCGGCACGCCGCCGATCACCACCAGCCCGATATCGGCTTCGGTGCTCCGCAGCAAGCGCGCGTACGGATCGCCGCTCGTGGTGCGCACGACCACCAGGTCGGCGACCATGCCCGCCCGAACGCGACCGACGGCCGCGCCCCACCCCAGGATCGTTGCGGCGTCGCGGGTCGCCAGCGCCACGAGGTCTTCGTCCGAAAACAGGTTGCCGTTGTTCTGGCTGTAGAGCCGCGCGGCCTTGAGCTCGCCGAGCAGATTCTTGCTGCCGCTTGGCGACCAATCGGGTCCGAGGCCGATGCGCAGCCCCTTCGCTTTCGCCGTCGCCACGTCGGCCGTGGTGCCGTAGAGCAGCAGATTGCTGGTTGGCGACCAGACGATCGCGGCGCCGCCGGCGCGCAGCAGCTCCAGCTCGGCCTCGCGCAGCGCGGCGCTGTGGATCCCGGCCAGCGCCGGCGTGATCGCCCAGTTCACGCCGTCGGCCAGCTGGAGGCGGTCGAAGCGCGAGAGCGCGTGATCGTCCCCGCTGCGGCCTTCGCTCAGGTGCAGGAGCACGCAGGTCTCGCGCTGCAGCTGCGTCAGGAAGACGTCGGCCTCGCCCGGCTTGACGTCACCGATGCGCGCATTCGCGCCGACGAGATCCGGATGGCCTGGGTTCTCGACGTTGCGCACGTTGCCGCGAAACTCGGCGAGCGTGTTGGTGCCGCGCAGCGTGAGCCCTTGCGTGGCGGTCACGCCGGCCATGAGGCACTTGGCTTCGACGTAGCGGACGATGGCGGGCAGGTACACGTCGGCATGATCGGCGCCAAGGGTCTGCGCCGGGCCGCGGATCAGCTTGAGGTAGTCCGGATGGTTGGGCCACTGGTCGCGATGGTCCCATTGCTTTGGGACCTGCCAGAGCGTGAGCGTGTTGTAGCACAGGTGGTTGTGCAGCTCGATCAGACCGGGGTAGATCGTGCCGCGCGTGGCGATCACGGGCGCCGTCTCGAACCCGGCAGGCGGCGGCGCGGCGGCGGCCTGCACCGCCGCGATCTTGCCGGTTGCCGCGTCGATGTACACCACGCCGCCTTTGATGACGAGGCCAGCGTCCATCGTGACGACGTCGCCCTTGAGGCCATAGCGGGGTAGCGCGGAGGATTGTGGTGGCATGCCGGAGCCTTTCGGTTGGCGCGGTCGAAAACAGGTCCCGGCCGCGTTTATGTTCTTAACGCAGCTTACAGGAGATTCGCCATGGTTGACTACGATCCCGGTCCGCCGAATGGGTTCGCCGCGCACTTCGCGGCACTGCCCGATTTGGGCGCGAAAAAGTCGCTGTTTTGGGCCAGCTGGGGCCCGGTGTTCTATCGCGGCCGGCTGGACGGCACCGCGCGGCTGCTCTGCGTCGCGTCGGATCCTGGCCCGACCGAGCGCGTCGCCTGTCGCACGCTCGTCGGCGACGCCGGGCAGCGCGTCCAGGGCTTTCTGACGAAGCTCGGCCTCACGCGTTCATACGTGCTCGTCAACGCTCATGCCTTCGCCCTGTTTCCGTCAAAGGGGCCCGACGGCGCGACGCTGTTGCGCGCCGCCGGCCCGCTCAAGACCTGGCGCAACGGGCTGTACGACATGCTCAAGACCTCGACCGTGCAGGCCATCATCGCGTTCGGGGAGCAGGCGCAGACGGCCGTCGGTGAGTGGCCGGGCCGCGGCAGCACGCCGGTGTTCGAGCTCCCGCACCCGTCGAGCCGCGATGTCGGCGCGTTGGCGCGCGCCTGGCGCGACGCGATCCCGCAACTGCGCGCGATCGTCACGCCCGATCCCGACGGTTCGACGTCGGGTCCCAACTACGGCGCGGGCATCAAGGAAGCCGACTATGCCCCGATCCCGAAGCGCGACTTGCCGTGGGGGTTGCCCGATTTCATCGGCGACGATGCCTGGGGTCGACGCGCGCGGCCACGCCATAACAACTGCGTCTCACGGCCCGGCAGCGATCTGAAGCACAAGCTGGTGATCATCTCGCCGAAGTAACGGTTCGGCGAACTCCAGAGTTGACCACGAAGACGCGAAGGACGCGGAGATTCACACACAGAATCGTCGCGTCCTTCGCGGTTTGTCCGTCTCCGGAGTTGGCAGGCCAGGACCGCCCACCGCGGCAAGCCAAAATGAGGGTGCGGCATGCGTTCTTTAAAACATGATCCCGACCCGCCCCATCGCGCGGACGCTGACCCGGAGGGCTGCCATGCCGCATTGGATCCACATGGTGTTCCTGGGCCTGGCGATGATCGCGGTCGCCGTCGCCGACGTCTTTCTCAAGCGCGCCACGGCAGCCGGGGATCTGAACGCCGCGTTGCGCAGCCCGTGGCTGGCCGGCGCGGTCGCCCTGTATCTGTTTCAGATCGGCGTGTTCATGTTTGCGTTCTTGGACGGCTGGAAGCTCAGCCTGATCGGCTCGCTGCAAATCGCGCTGTACGCCTGCGTCGTCCTGGCCGCCAGTCTGTTCTTGTTCCGCGAGTCGATCTCGCTGCGACAGATGATCGGTCTCGCACTGGCCCTCGGCGGCGCGCTGCTCATCACGGTGAAATAGGGACTCCACGACCAACACTCTGGGATAACTGCAAAGACGCAAAGGGCACGACGATTCAGTTTCTGAATCGACGTGCCCTTTGCGGTTATCCCGGCGTCGTCAGGCTCCGCGCCGGCGCCAGCCGGCCCGAGACCCAAAAGGCAACCGGGTTGAGCGTGATCGAGATGAGCGCGCCGGCCAGGATCAGGCCCTGCCCGTCTTCGGGCATTAGGCCCAACGACACGCCGAGTTCTGCGAGGATGAACGAGAATTCGCCGATCTGCGCGAGCGCGGCCGAGACGAGCAGCGCCGCCCCTGTCGGGCGGCGCAGGATGCGGACGATGGCAAACGCGGCCAGCGACTTGCCGATCACGATGATGCCGACGACCGCGAGCACGGCCAGCGGTCGTTCGACCAGGATCAGCGGGTCGAACAACATCCCGACGGCGACGAAGAACAGGACGGCGAACGCGTCCTGCAGCGGCTGAGCCTCGGCGGCGGCGCGGTGACTGAGATCCGACTCGTTGATGACCACCCCGGCGAAGAACGCGCCAAGGGCGAACGAGACCCCGAAGAGCAGCGCCGAGCCGAACGCAACGCCCAGCGCCAACGCCACGACGGCGAGCGTGAACAACTCGCGCGATCCGGTTTTTTCAACCTGCTTGAGCAACCATGGGAAGACGCGCGTGCCGACGATCAGCATCAAGGCCACAAAAGCCGCGACTTTGCCCAATGTCAGCGCGAGCCCGGCCGCCAGATCCGTCGAAGACGTCGCGGCCGCGGCGCCGTTGAGTGTCGGCGCCAGGGCCGGCAGCAGCACCAACGCGACGACCATCACCAGGTCCTCGACGATCAGCCAGCCGACGGTGACCCGCCCTTCGGCCGTGTCGAGCGTGCCGCGCGCCTCGAGGGCCCGCAGGAGCACGACCGTGCTGGCCACCGACAGCGCCAACCCAAAGACGAGCCCGGCGCCGAAATCCCAGCCCAGCGCGGTCGCCAGACCGACGCCCAAGACGGTGGCAAAGGCGATCTGCGCGACCGCGCCCGGCACGGCGATGGTACGCACGGCCAGCAGGTCGCGCACCGAGAAGTGCATGCCGACCCCGAACATGAGCAGGATCACGCCGATCTCGGCAAGCTGCGGCGCAAGATGCGTATCGGCGACAAAGCCCGGCGTGAACGGCCCGATGGCGACGCCCGCGAGCAGGTACCCCACCAGCGGCGGCAGGTTGAGGCGTTTGGCCGCGAAGCCAAAGACGAAGGCCAGGCCCAGACCGACGGCGATGGTTGAGATGAGTGTAGTGTCGTGCATGCTCACCCGCCCGGCGTGTCGAAGAAGTCCTCATCACCCGGCGGCAGGTAGGGCCGCGCCGCTTCGGGGATGATGTCCACGCCCAGGCCGGGCCGATCCCAGACCTCGATAAAGCTGTCGGTGACGATCGGGTTTGGCAACCCGACGACGATGTCGGACCACCACTCGGTGGCGCCGGTCGGGTACTCGAAGGCGATGTAGTTGTCGGGCAACGTCGCGCACACCTGGACGAGCGCCGCCAGCCCGATCAGACCGTTGCCGGTGCCGTGCGGCGCGATCAGGATGCCGTGCAGATCCGCGAACTCGGCGATCCACTTGAGTTCGGCCAGCCCGCCGACGTCGCACGGATCCGGGCCAATGATGTTCACGGCCTGCATCTCGATCAGGTCTTTATAGTTCTGGCGCAGATAGATCTGCTCGCCGGTGTGGATCGGCGTCGTCGAGCGCGTCGTAAGGTCGCGGTACAGCTGCGGGTTGACGTACGGCGTGTAATCGCCGGTCAGCAGGTCCTCGAGCCACATCACGTTGTAGGGCGCGACGGCCTCGGCCAGACGGATCGCGTCCGGCAGGGTCCAGCCCGGCCCGCAATCAAGGGCGAGCCCGACTGTGTCACCCATCACTTCCTTCATCGCCGCCACGCAGTCGACGACGTGGTTGAGCCCGCGTTCGGTGAGCAGACCGCGGTTGGCATGCCAGCGGATCGGGCGCGGGTCGCCGTAGAAAAAGTCCGGGACCCGGTCGGCCATGTGGCTGTGAAACGCGATGCCTTGTTTGATGATCGAAAAGCCCTCCGGCGAGGCCATCATGCGCGCCATGTTCTCGGCGTACGACGCGGGCGATTGATCGGCGAGTTGGAAGCGCACGGCGCCGTTGTACACGCGCACCCGATCGCGCACCTTGCCGCCGAGCAAGCGATAGATTGGCAGCCCGGCGGCCTTGCCGGCGACATCCCATAGGGCGATTTCGATGGCGCTGACCGCCGCGCCCCAGGGCTTGAAACTCCCCATCCGCCGGATCTTGAGCATCACGCGCTCGACGTTGGTCGGATCCTCGCCCAGGATGAGATCGCGATAGAACAAGACATGCGGCTTCAAGTAGGGCTTGTACGACTCGATCGGTCCCAGACCGCTGAGACCTTCATCCGTCGTGATTCGAACGATCGGGGTGTTGCCAAGCACCGTGCACTTTAGGTCCGTGATCTTCATGGGCGCCTCCTCGAGAGTTGGGGGAGATTGTGTCACGATTATCGCGCTTCAGGCAGCGCGCGTCCGTCGGAACTTCACCGCGAAGACGCAAAAGGCGCGAAGATATCGTGCGTGGATCTTCGCGGTTCGCCATTGCAGCAGCCGGGTGCGATCGCCGGCTCGCTCGGCGTCTCGGCTAAAATGCGAAGGCCAGCCGGTTCGGCTGGCCCACCCTGCATTGCGTGAGGCGTAACGATGACTGACGCGACACCCGTGTGCCTGGCCTGTGAACGAAACAGCGACGAGATTCCGCTACTGGCGTTTCAGTACCAGGGGAAGACTCTGTGGATTTGTCCCGAGCACCTGCCGATCTTGATCCACCAACCGGCCAAACTCGCGGATCGCCTGGCGGGGGCCCAGGGCTTCGCGCCCGCCCCGCACGACTCGCACGACTGACCCTGCGCGCCGATCGCGCGCCCCGGCCACGGTCAACCCTCGGCCAGGCTGCGGGCGCGCGACATCGGACAGGCGTATACGGCCGCGGCCTGCGCGGCGAAATCTGCCAGGCTGAGCCGCAACGCCGGCGGATCGACGACCTCGACCGCGCCGCCCAGCCCAAGCAGGCACGAGCGGGCCTCTTCGAACGACCCAAACGTCATCTGCACCCGCGGCCAGTCGCCCCGACCTGTATCGCCGCATAGCGCGACGCGCACGGCGGAATCCCGACCCAGGTACCAGGCGAGTTTCGGCCACAACGCGGGCGACACACGCACCTGCGCCGTGAAGCTCGGGCGCTCACGTTCCACATTCGCGCACCAGCCGGCCCAGAATCGCGCCAGATCGAAATCGTCAGGGCGATCGAACGCGGTCGGCAGTTCTTCGGCGGCGAGCACGTCCGACGTCGCATACACGCGCAGATGGTCGTCGCGGTTGCACACAAGATGCCAGAGGCTGGCTTTCGCCACCAGGCCGTACGGGGCCACCTCGCACGTCACCGGGCCATCGACCGGCGGACCGACGTGCAACGTCAGGCGCACGTGATGATCGCGCCAGACGGCCTGATAGAGAGTTTGCAAGACGGGCGAGGGCTCGGCGGTTTGAAACCACCAGGTCGAGTCGAGATGGATCCGCTGGCGCGACGTCGCTGCCGCCTCGCGCCGCGTCTCGGGGAGCGCGGCCGACAGCTTGCGCAGCGCGTTCTGCAAATCGCGGTTGACGCCAAGCGCGGCCAACGGTTGCGGCACATGTAGCATGAACAGAGCCCGGGCCTCGGGTTCGGTCAAGCCGGTTAGCGTCGTTCGATAACTCTCGAGCAGCGAGCAACCGCCACCCGGCCCGCGCTCCGCGAATACCGGCACGCCGGCCGCGCCAAGCGCATCGAGATCCCGATAGATCGTGCGCTCGGAGACCTCGAGTTCCTCGGCCAACGCCTGCGCCGTTACCCGACCGCGAGCCTGCAGAATCATCAGCAACGCGATCAATCGATCTGCGCGCATTCCCCCACCCCCAGTCGCTGATGGATTGATGCTAGCACGAAATCCTGACAGGAGTTGGCAGCTGCGTGGATAAGATGAGACAAGGTACCGACACAGCCGGCTGACAGCCATGCGGACACGACCCGGACCGAGTCCGCGACGACACGACGGAGGACAAACATGGTCACAGATGTACGAATTGTGCGGCTCGAGCCCATGCGCGTGGCCGCGGCGTTGGGCTTCGGCGTCGAGCCCGAGAACCTCGCATGGGAGGCGCTGACGCGCTGGGCCGAGAGCGAAGGACTAAGGCTGAACGAGCATCGGCTCTTCGGCTTCAACAACCCATCGCCGACGCCCGGCAGCCCGAACTACGGGTATGAGCAATGGCTTGTGCTGCGCGGCCGGGCGGGGTCTTCGGAGGAGGTGAAACTCAAGGACTTCGCGGGCGGCCTGTACGCCGTGCTGCGCTGCAACGGGATCCCGAACCCGACCATCTGGCGTGAGCTGGTGCGCTGGCGCGAAGGCGGCCCGTATCGCACCGCCTCGCATCAATGGCTCGAGGAGTGCCTGACGCCCGATCTGCTCGCGAACCCTGAGCAGGTGCAGTTCGATCTGTATCTGCCGATCGCGGAGTGACGACAGACCACGAACGGCGGGCCGCGGATCGCGGGTGTGCGTCTCGCAAGGAGACGCCGCCTACGATCTGTGGCCCGCCGTCGTGGTCAGGGTCCACGCCTGTTGTGCCATCACCGGATGGAAGCCGAGCGACTTGTAGAAGTCTTGCACCGAACCGACGAAGGCGACGCGCGCGCCCAACGCCGCGCACCGGCGCACGCCTTCGAGCACCACGGCGCGCCCAAGTCCCATCCGTCGATAGGTCGGGTCGGTCGCCACGGGCTCGACCAGCGCGATCCGATTGCGGGGCTCATACCACATCCCGCAAAACGCGGCGAAGTCGCCGTTAGGCGCCACGGCCGCGAGCGTCAGGTCGTGCCGGAAATAGGGGCTCGATTGCATCTGCCGTCGATCGCGCACGCCCTCGGCCGGCGGCTCGCCGGGATGATTGAATCCGCGCCAGAGCACCCGGTGCATCTTCGCCAGGTCGTTTTCCTCGGCCAGGCTCGTGAGTCGATATCCCTCGCGAACGTTGAGGTCAGGTGAGAAGCCCTCTGGCGTCTCCAGCATCATCATCGTCCGATCCGCATCGGGGTCGCGACGAAAGCCGCGCGCCGCGGCCAGACTCGCGAGGGCCGTATCGAACTCGCTGATGTAGGCGGTAAGCGCGCGCCGACCGTCCGGCTCGACACGTGCCAGCTCGGCCCAGGCATAGTCGAGCATCTCCGGCTTCAGGTGATCGAAGTCGGGGTGCACGTCGAAGAACGCCTCGCCGAGCACGCTCTCGTAGTGGGCGACGGCGACGAGACGTCCATCCTCCTCCCAGAGCCGGATGCGGCCCAGCATGCCCCAATCGAGGAAGGGGTGGCTGTGCATGTACGACCAGATCGGCCGGATCCAGTTGCCGTCGCGGTTGTTGGGTTGAAAGAGTGTCTCGAGAAAGTCGCTGACGGCGTAGTAGTCGTCGAGCCCCACGAAACGGCGCGATGTAAGCATGTTGTGCGATTCCCCCAGGCCGATTGTATATCCGTCGTGCGCCTGCGAGTTTGTAACTGCTCAGCTACCAACGAGAATACATGGCGAAAGACGGGGTGGGCGCAGGGTCAGGGCTTCGCCCCGACCTGCGCCATCTTTCGCCCAACCTGCCGGTAGAACTGGACTCCGCGGCCAAACGCGCGAATTCGGTCGTGGCCCGCCCCGCCAACCCTGACAGTCATCGGACAACGATGAAAATCACTTGACCGGAGCCGCCCTAGGGATGTAAAACAAACCGACGGTCGGTTTTATATCGAGGTCCGAGATGCCCAGAGTCGTCAAAGAGCAGGAATACGCGGTCAAACGCAACGAAATCGTCGATGCCGCGATGCGTATGCTTTATGTCAAAGGCTTCGAGACCATGTCCATCCAGGATCTGCTGGATGAACTCAAGATCTCGAAGGGCGCGTTCTACCATTACTTCGACTCGAAGTCGGACCTGCTGGAGGCCCTGATCGAGCGGATCTTCTCGCAGGTCCTGACCGTGGTGGTCGCCATCGTCGAGGACCCCACCCTGCCGGCCATGACCAAGTTGCATCGGTACTTCAACACGGTCGGCCAGTGGAAGGCAGATCGTAAAGAGACGCTCCTCGGCATTCTGACGGCCTGGTACTCCGACGACAACGTCATCGTGCGCCAGAAGATGTACGAGCGCATGATCCATGACGCCGGCGGCTGGTTTGCCACGATCGTGCGCCAGGGTATCGCCGAAGGCGTCTTCTCGACGCGTTACCCCGATCAGGTGGGCTCGATGTCCATGGCCCTGATCCAGAGTCTCGGCGACGGGACAGCCCGGCTCCTGCTCGGCCCCGATCAGGGGCACGGCCATGCTCAGGAAGCCCGCACGATGATCGCGGCGCTCAACGACGCGCTCGAGCGCCTGCTCGGCGCGCCGACAGGATCGATCTCCACGATGTCGCCGGGTCTGATCGACGTCTGGTTCGGCGATGCCCCCGGGCCGCCAGGCGAACCGTCGATTGCTGATTCGGCGCAGGTCGAACACGCGCCGACGGGAGTGGGTATGAACGACAGTAAGGAGAGTGTGTGATGGGTCTTTATCTGCGTCAGGCCTGGCGCAATATCTGGCGGCACCGCCGTCGCACGCTGATCGTGGTGATCGCGATCGGCAGCAGCCTGGCCATGATGATGATGTACGACGGCCTGGTCGCCGGTTTCGAGCAGGCGATCTACGGCAACGCGATCCGCGTGCTCGGCGGCAACATTCAGGTGCACGCCGAAGGGTACAGCGCGGAGAGCGGCTTGAACCCGATCCTACCGCTGGCCGATGACGCGGCCATCGTGGCGGTCGCGGCCAAGCAGCCGCACGTGCTGGCCGCCGTCCGCCGGATCTCGACGGGCGGGTTGGTGACCAGCCGCGAGGGCGCTTTCGCCGTGTCGATCGTGGGTATCGAGCCGGAGAAGGAGTCGAGCGTCAACCTGATCGCCCAGAACGTCAAAGAGGGACGTTTCCTGACCAGCACCGACGGCGACGAGGTCCTGATCGGCAAAGGGTTGGCCGAGGAGATGAACCTGACGGTCGGCGATCGGCTGACGTTGGCCGGCCAGGCCGCGCACGCCCAGATGCGGCAACGCACGCTGACGGTGGTCGGGATCTACGACATCGGCATGCCCGATATCGAGAAGACCGCCGTGTATCTCTCGCTGGCCGAGGCTCAGAACCTGTATGGGCTCGATGGCCAATCGACCGAAGTGGCGATCACGCTCGAGCAGATCGGCCAGGAAGCGCCGGTGATCGCGGGCCTGACCTCCGGGCTGAGCGGCATCGAAGTGAAGTCCTGGGAGAACTCGTTCCCCGAGCTCAAGAGCGCGATCGATCGCAAGGGCGCGGTGATGGACGTGTTCAGCATCGTCATCCTGGGCATCGCCGGCATCGGCATCCTCAACATGCTGCTGATGGCCGTGTACGAGCGCACGCGCGAGATCGGTCTGCTCGGCGCGCTCGGCATGCGCCCCGGCTCGATCATGTGGATGTTCCTGCTCGAGGGCGCGATGATGGGCGTGGTCGGCGTCGTCGCCGGGGTGGCCATCGGGGTCGGCGTGAACTACCTGATGAGCCAGGTCGGCTTCGACTACAGCCAGTTCACCAGCCTGACGAGCTACACCGCGCTCATCACGGGCCGTGTGTACTCGACCCTCGGGCTCGAGAAGATCTGGCAGCGTGTCATCACCGTGTTGATCATCGCCGTGCTGGCGTCGATCTACCCGGCCCGCGAAGCGGCGCAAAGCGAGCCAGCGCTCGCCCTGCACCACGTCTGAGGTGCGTTCATGTCTCAACTTCTTTCAATGGCCTGGCGTGACCTGGGCCGCAATCGTCGCCGCACGTTCTTCTCCATGCTCGCCCTGGCGATCGGGATGGCCCTGCTGCTCCTGATGGCCGCCACGGTCCAGGGCGAGATGCGCGACGCGCTCAACGCCAGCATCAAGCTCCAAACCGGCCACCTCCAGGTGCGTTCGTCCAACTACAACCCGGACAAGACCAGCCTGAAGTGGGACGACCTGATCGAGGCGCCCGCCGGGATCGCGAGCCAGATCGCGACGCTGCCGCAGGTGGTCGCGGCTACGCCACGCCTGCTCGCCAGCGGCATCCTGGCCGTCGGCGAGACCACGGTCGGTGTGCGCGTGACCGGCATCGACGTCGACTCGGCCGCCAACGCGCCGTTCCGCGACGGCCTGCTGGCCGGCACGTTCCCGACCGCAGATGACCGCGACGGGATCCTGATCGGCCGGACGCTGGCCGACAAGTACAACCTGTCGATCGGCGACCGCGTCAACCTGATGGCCAACACGTCCGATGGCACGATCAACGAGCAAGTCTTCGTCGTGCGCGGGATCTTCTCCACCAAGATGCCCAGCTTCGATGAGGGCAACGTGTTCATGCCGCTCGCCAAGGCGCAGGCCATCACGGGCGCCGGCGACCGCGCCAGCCTGATCTTCGTGTTGCTCAAGGAACGCGACCAATCGACAGCCGTGGCCGAGGCCCTCTCGGGCGGCGGGAACTACCAGGTGGTCGCGTGGAACAAATCCAACGAACTGCTGGCCTCGTTCGAGCAGTTCGCCGGCGCGTACATGTTCGTGCTGTACCTGATCGTGCTCGGCATCACAGCCACCGTGATCATCAACACGTTGATCATGGCCGTCTTCGAGCGCACGCGCGAGATCGGCATCCTCTCGGCGATCGGCATGCGCGGCGGCCGGATCATGGCCATGTTCTTCGCCGAATCGGGGTTTCTGGCGGTCGGCGGGATCATCATGGGCCTGATCCTCGGCGGCCTGCTGGTGTACTACGCCTCGACCGTCGGTTTCTACATCGGCAATTACGGCACAAATGGGATCCTGATCGGGGAGACGATCTACGCCTATCTGACCTGGGGCGACGCGATCACGCTCACCGTCATGGCCTTCGTGATCAGCCTGCTGGCGGCGGTCTATCCCGCCATGCTGGCGGCCAACATGCAGCCTGTGGAAGCGCTGCGTGGGGGCAAGTAGGAAGACGAACAAGGAAACGCAATCATGGAAGTCACACGTGTTGAAAACGTCACGCGCTCGTTCAAGATCGGCAAGGTCGAAACGCAGGCGCTGCGCGGCGTGAACCTGACGATCGACAGCGGCGAGTTCACGGCCCTGGTCGGCCCATCGGGCTCGGGCAAGACCACGCTGCTGCAGATGATCGGCTGTCTCGATCAGCCGACCAGCGGCAAGGTGTACATCAACGGCAAGGACGTCAGCAAGCTGAACCGCAACCAGCGCGCGGACATGCGCCGCGGCGCGATCGGTTTCATCTTTCAGTTCTTCGCCCTGATCCCGACGCTCTCGGCCGCCGAGAACATCGAAATGCCGCTGCTGCTCTCGGGCAAGAGCCCGGCCGAGCGCCGCGAGCGCGTCAAGTGGCTGCTCGACGCCGTCGACCTGGCGGAGCGGGCCGGGCACCGACCTGATCAACTCAGCGGCGGTCAGCAGCAACGCGTGGCCATCGCCCGCGCGCTCGCCACACAACCGGCGCTGATCCTGGCCGACGAGCCGACCGCCAACCTCGACACCGCGAACGGCCAGCAGGTCATGGAGATCATGGCCCGGCTGAACAAGGAGACCGGCGTGACGTTCGTGTTCGCCACGCACGACCCGCGCGTGATCAAGTTCGCGCGCCGCGTGGTCAGCCTGCGCGACGGCCTGATCGTCCCGGCCGATGAAGGCGTGCCAGCCGTCGCCTGACAGCGCCCGAGGGTTTTGTCATGGCCAAATCACGCGGCCCGCTCAATCGGGTGCTGCTGCTGTGCGGCGTCGCCGCCGGACCGGTGTTCACCCTGATCTGGCTGCTCGCCGGCGCGTTTCGCGAGACGTACGATCCGTTGCGGCACCCGATCAGCTCGCTCTCGATCGGCCCACTGGGTTGGACCCAGGTGACGAACTTCCTGCTCACCGGGACGCTGATGGGGGCGTTTGCCTGGGGTCTGCGTCGTGTCTGGCGCGGTCAACCGGCCGGCACCTGGGGGCCGATCTTGATGGCCGCCATCGGCGTCGGGCTGTTCGGCGCCGGGTTGTTCGTCACCGATCCGCTCAACGGGTATCCTGTCGGGACGATCGCCCTGCCCCTTGACTACACCTTCCCGGGCCGCCTGCATCGGCTGCTGTCGGCCCTGGTCTTTCTTGGCCTGCCGGGCGCGTGCTTCGTTCTGGCGCGCCGGTTCAACCGGCTCGGCCGAAAGGGCTGGGCCCTGTATTCCAACGCGACCGGCCTGGGCTTCATCGTTTTGTTCGTCGTGACCAGCCTGGGCTTTGGCCAGATCGCGGGCCTTGAGGCCATCGCGGGTCTGCTCCAACGGCTGACCCTGACGGTCGGTTGGGTCTGGATCTGTCTGCTGGCGCTTGAATTGCTCAAGACCGTCGACACGGCCGCTTGAACGGCGCGACGGTACGCTCTGTGGAGATCGGTATGAAGACAAGACTTGGCATTGCCCTGATCCTGGCGTTCGGCCTGGTGGGCTGCGATCGGTTGCCCGGTTCGGCGCCCGAGGTGGTGCCGACCGTCGTGCTCAGCGGCGGCGGGACGGCCGTGCCCACGACCGCGAACGGGTCAAACACCGGCTCAAGCTTTGGCGCGGTCTCCGCGTCCGGCGTCGCCGCCCCGGCACAGGAGGCGCGACTCGCCGCCGCGCTCTCCGGGCGCGTCGAGACCGTCACCGTCAAAGCCGGCGACACGGTCGAGGCGGGCCAGGTGCTCGTGACCCTGGCCGGTGGCGAGCGGCTCGCGGCCGCCGTCACCGCGGCGGATCTGGAACTACTCAATGCCCAGCAGGCGCTGAAGGACCTGCAGGACTCGGCCGCGACGGTGGCGGCGCAGGCGCAACGCGCCGTGGCCACCGCCGAAGACAATCTCGACCGCGCCGAGCGCGCCTTGAAGAGCCAGGCCAGCCCGGACGTGGCCTATTATCAAGACCAGTTCAATCGCGCCGCCGCCGCGTTGACCACGGCCCAACAGAACGCACAGATCACGGATTACCAGATCAGCCTGCGTGCCGCCGCCGACGCCCTCACCAACACCACAAACGCGCTCAACAACCTCAAGGACCTCGAGGCGCGCTACCCCGGCTACAGCGATCAGCACAACGACGCGCTGGGCAACGCGCAGCGCGCGTACGATCGGGCCCTTCAGGATTATCAGGCCGCGTTGTATCGCGTGCAGCAGGCGGAGTCAAGCGACTCGAACGCCGTCACCGATGCCCAGAAGGCCTACAACACGGCGCAGGCCAACCTCGAGGCGGCGCGCCGTGGGCCCGATGAAGTCAAACTCGCGCTGGCTCAGGCCGACGTCGCCGTCGCACAGGCCGCGTTGGCCGATGCCCAGGCGGCGTACGAACGCGTCAGGTCCGGCCCGGATCCCGACGCCCTGGCGTTGGCCCAGGCGCGGATCACCAATGCGGAAGCGCAGGCGACCGCGGCCAAGGCCGCCCAGGCCGAGCTCGAGATCCGCGCGCCGTTCGCCGGCACGATCGGCGAAGTCGCCGTGAACGTCGGCGAATGGATCAACCCGGGCCAGACCGCGCTCGTGCTGACGGACCTCACGCAAATGCAGGTCGAGACCACGGACCTGAGCGAACGCGACGTGCCCGGCATCGTCGTCGGCAGCGCCGCGACCGTCTCGGTCGACGCGCTTGGACAGACCGTGAGTGGACATGTCGTCGCGATCGCGCCGCTGGCCGACACGCTCGGCGGCGACGTGGTCTACAAGGCCACGATCGCGCTCGACACGCAGCCCGTCGGCCTCCGACCTGGGATGAGCGTGGGCGTCAGGATCGAGCCGTAAGCGCGCGGGGGAGCGGGGGGCGCGAGAGCGAACACGCTCCCCCGCTCTTCCGTCAGTTCGCAAACACCGGCGGGGCGGTCACCGTCACCGGAAGCGCTGAGTTATAGAGCACTGCACCTCCCGGGGCACGCAGGTCGAGCGTGCCGCCCAAGCTGGCATTTGCGAAGCGCACCAGCGCCGTGCGGCCATCGGCAAACGTGATCTGCACGCCGGTCTGCCCGGCGGCGTCGGAGCGCACCGCCGCCGTCACCCCGCCATTTGTGTCGATGACGTTCAGGAACAAGGATTGCGAGCCGGCGCTGTCAGCGACGTCGATGCGCGTGCCGCCGTCGACCAGCGTGGTCGTCGCGGTGAGGCCCGTCGGCGCCAGGCGATACACGTCAAGCCGATTCACGCCGTCGACGTACGCGATGCGATCTCCGTTGATCGTCGGCGCGGCCGGCGTGTTGAGGGTCCAGATCCGGCTGATGCCCGCGCCGACTGTGGCGACGCGGTCAAACACCACGAAGGTGCCGGGCTTGAGGAACAGGTATTCACGCTCGACCTTGCTCACCTGCGATTTGCCCGCGTAAAGGTCGGTGACGAGCGCCGAAGCATAGGTGAACACACTGTTGTCGGCCAGCGCGGCCAGGGTGCAGGCATGGTCGTATGTCTGTGTCACCGGCGTGCCGTTCTGGGTGATCCGCACCAGGTTGTGGCGATCCTCGTCTTGTTCGATCCCGGAGTGCGAGGCGATATTCGAGTCGTAGGCCAGCCATGCGCCGCGATAGATCACGAAACTACCCTGATCGCGATGGGCGTGGCTTTCGACGTATGGTCCGCAGATGAAGTTCGAATAGGCGGCGCTTGTCGTCCAATCCGACCGCATCGCGAGCTGGCCGGTGCCGGGCGCCCAATAAGCCGTCGACAACGCGTCCTGCGGCTCTGGCGTCAGGGCCGGCGGGTTATAGATGAAGTCGGCGACGAACATGAAGCCCGAGCTCATCTCCGGCACCGATGACGCGGCCAGCGCGGTGTCGGCGACGCCGGAGAGGCGCTCGTTCGGATAGAGCGCCATCAGTTCGAGCAGTTCCTCGCGATGGTAGTCGAACAGCGCGGCTGTCGAGTCGCGCGCGTGGTCGCCCGTCGGCGCGATGCGATCGAGCGTGGGCACGATGCTGTGCAGCATGAACGCCTGCGACGCCAGCGTGTGCGGTGTCTTGTCGGCGATGCGTTCGCCGGTCGATCGCTCCCACCAGTCGTAGAGCCGGAACAGACCGCGCAGCGAGACGCCATACCCGGTGCCCTCGAGCGACCCACCGCCCTGAAGGTTCGCGTTGAAGTCGGGGAAGAGCTGGGTCTCCAATTTCGCGGTGCGGAACGTGTCAATCCAGGTCTGCGCCTGCGCGTTCTCGCCGCGCGTCGCCAGGCCGGTCAGCATCGTCGCGCGCAGGAACGAGTAGTAGTAGTTGTTGCGCGGGTTGTCCACCGACCAGCCCGACCATGGGTATGCCACCCCGCCCCACACCGCGTCTTGATAGTGCCAGACGTTCCAGACAGCCTGGTTGGCGTAGGTCACCCAGCGCGTGCGCTGCGTCGGCGTCAGACGATCGTAGGCCCAGTCGTACACCAGCATGACGTCGCCCACGAGGTCGCTGACGTACAGATAGCTGTCGTTCGCGACGACCGGCCGTTGACCGGCGTTGATGAGCGCCTCCTCGCTAGCGACGAAGGTGTCGATGCGGTTGACGGCGTACGTGGCATACCCGACGTTTCCGGTCAGCTGGTACATCAGCGCCGCGTGCCAGCCTTCGAAGGCGTAGTGGTCGGCGCCGGCCACCTGCGTGTCGACCCAGTCGCGGAATCGCACGGCCGAGGCGACGCCGTTCGTCAACAGCTGCTGCAGACAGGCCTTGGTCGGCGCGTGGCTCAACAAGATCCGGGGGTGTGCGGTCGGGTATGTGGGCGTCGTCGCCGTGCTGCGCGTGATCGTGCAGCCATCGCGGGCCGGCGCGGCCAGATAACCGCGATACAGAGCGGGCAGCCGCAGCGTGTTGCCGGATTGTGCGTCGACCCCTGGAGCCTGCCCGAACCCGACTACGGAGCTCGCCAATAACCCAATTGCCAGACCGATGCGCCAAAGATATCGTGACATGGCCGCATCGTAGTGGGCAGGTCATGGGGCGTCAATGGGGCTGCGCCCCAGCACGGTCCGGTATTTTTGCGGAGGATGCGCGGCGGACGTCAGCCGCCGACGCCGGGGAGTTTGCCTTTGGCCAGGTAGTCGACCACGATGTCGTAGAACGCGACGATGGACTCGCCGCCGTCGCGCCCATGCATGAACTGCCGCCAGATCTTGCCAGCGGGAGAGATCCGCCCGCCGACCGTCAGAGCCAGACACCAATCGTTCTGAAACTCGTCCCATACCCACTGCCCGTCAGCGGACGCCAGGATGCACTCGCCCAGAAACGCGCCGAGCCCGTCGACGAGCTCGGCCGGCGCACCGGCGGCCGGATCGCGGCCCATGCGCTCACGTTCGATGTAACCCTCGAGCCAGACGACCGAAGCCCGGTCGTAGGTCAAAGGGGCGTCGCTGAGCGTCGCAAGTTGCGTGAGCACAACCGCCGCGAGCTCGCGCACGCGCGCGTGGCTCGCGGCGCTATCGGCTTCGGAAGGAACACCCTGGTTCGGCGTCATGCTTGGCCCCGACGCTCGCGTGGGTTGTGCGCGATGCGGCCTTTACCGGTCAACATGGAGGCTATTCTAATCGCAGGTCTGAGTCTGGCCTATGCCTCCGCAACGGCCAGCAAGCGCGAGTTGGCAGGGGGAAGTCGAGGGCGAAACGAGAGGCGCGGCCAGCGATCTGCCCACCTGGCATCGCGACATCACCGCCGGCGCACGGTGTCGATCGCGGTCAACAAGGACGTGGCATCGGTCGTGTCGTGATGCAAGGCCCAAATCATGATGCCCGACGCGCGGGCCAGCGCCAGCTCGGTCTTGCGCTGGATCGTGGAGATGCCGTTGTAGTACTCGACGATCCCGTTGACGGTCACTTCATCCTGCTGGGCCGCGGCCGGATCGGCGGCCACGAGCTTACGATACGGCAGCTCACCCGGGCGCGAGTAGAACGGCACGCCAAGCACGGTCTTGCTGGCCGGGAGCCCGCGCGCGGCCCAGAAATCCAATGCGGCCTCGGCATACGATAGGGGCGAATGATCCGTGCTCGAACCGTCGTACGCCATCACATTGGCGAAGTCCACGAACGCGAACGTTTCGTTTGGGATGCCCGCCGCCAGATCGCCAAGCGCCACGACGGCCATGGTCAAGAGGTGCCCCTCGGGCAGACCGGCGCGCAGTGCCTGCATGAGGGCCAGGAAGTTGCTGGCTGACTCCCCCGTGTCGGGATATTCCCAATCGATGTCGACGCCGTCGAGGTCATGCTCGCGCTCGAACGCGAGCAGCCCGTCGACGAAGCGTTGCCGCGCTTCCGGATCGGCCGCCAGCGCCTCGAATTGCGGATCCCATCCCCACCCTCCGACCGAGATCAGCACGCGGACGCCTTGCGCATGCGCGCGCGTCACGAGGTCGTCGAGCTTCCAGGCATTGAGCAGGGGATTGAGCGAGCCGTCGGCTTCGGGCGTCAGGAAGGCGTAGTTGATGTGCGTCAACTTTTCGAAGGCGATGGCGTCGAGGATCGTCTCGCCGTCTGTCGCATACCCGACGACGCGAAACTCACCGGCCGGTGTCATCGTCGCCGTGGATGGCAGGGCCGTGGCCGCCCGCGTCGGCGCCGGTGTCACCGTGGACACGCGGGTGGGAGCCGGCGGCAGGGTCGGTGTCGGCGTACAGGCAGTGGACGCCGCCACGCTCAGGGCAAGCAGAGCGCATCTCAGAGTTGTCATGCCGCGCGCAGGGCGTCGCGCAACGCGCGATAGCCGATGACCTGCACGCCGCTGGCCGCGACGGCCGCGCGCCAGGCCTCGTCGACGAAGAGGGCGCGATCGGCGACGCGCGACCGCCAATCTGGGGCGATGGCGCGGATCTCGGGCGTGTCGCTGACGGGATGGATGATGAAGTGCGTCAGGCCCGGCGGGCACTCGGCCAGAGCCTGGGTCGCCTCGGCCAGGCGCTCCTCATGTCGATCGAGCGCCATACAGTAGACGTGATCGAAGAGCGGCAACCCACGCTCCTCGAAGTGGCGGGTGACGCGCGCCAACTCAGCGGCGGCTGTGTCATCAAAACCGCTGGCCCGCAGTTGAGCCTGGTCGCGACGCAACGCAAACGCCGGCAGCCGGTACTCGAGCGCCAATCCGAGATAGAGCGGCAAATACTCGGGCGTGAACGTCGTCAACATATGCGAGTCGATATGGGTGACGTCCAGGCCGAACGCCAGGGCGCGATCGATCTGCGCCCGCAACTCGCGATCGACGGCGGCCGCCGCGGCATGGGGCTTCGAGCGCTCGGTGTTGTGCGGGAAGTATCCGTCGGCGTCGAACAGGCCCGTGCTTGGGTCGGCGGTCGAGACGGCGCCCCACCGGTACGCCGTCCACTCGGCGGTCAGCGTCATGTGCACGCCGACGTCGGGCCGCCGGTCGTTGAGACGCGCCGCGGTTGCGGCCGCGGCCGGGAACCATGGGCAGGGCACCATCATCGCCGCCGACGACAGGACGCCGAAATCGACCAAATCCTCAAACGCCGTGACCGTGCTCTGGCACATGCCGATATCGTCGGCGTGCAGGATCACGACGCGATCGTCCTCGGCGAAACCCAGCTTGTTCAGAAACGGATTCGATGCCATCGCTCCCCCCTCTGGCGCCCCGCGAGGTGTGTCCGACGGTTGTGTTTCTCAATGCCCGGTGTCGGCAAACGCGGCGCGCACCGACTCTAGCACGCGTGATCGCAAGGCGGCCAGATCGATCCCGCCCAGTTCCAGACCAAGCAGGACGGCGCCGGCCACCGGGGGCGCGTTCAGCCGGACGAACCGCGCGCCGGGCGCGATAGGACGCACGGTCTCCGCCATCGGGGCGGTCAGGCGCGGCCCGCCGTTGAACATGCTGCCGAGGAGCACGACGTCGAAGTCGAGCGCCTGAAATTCCAGCTGGCGCACGACCGCGTTGACCATCTCGCCCAGTTCGCGGCCGGCCCAGGCGATCAACTCACGCGCGACGGCATCGCCCTGCTCGGCCACCGCGAACACATGCGGCGCCAGGCTCGGCGGGACGACGTAGCGACCCTCGGCGAGGCCGTGCAGGAGGTGCGGCACGCTGGGCGCCTTGGTGTGCGCCAACAGCACGTCGGTGATGGCCGTCGCCGGGCCGCGCCGGGTCCACGCATGCGCGACGGCCTGGATGGCCTTGCCCATCAACTCGGTGGCGCCCGCCGCCTCGCCCATCCACGAGGAGGCGCCCGTCATCTGGCCGCGGCGGTGGCGCCCGCGGTCCCAGCCGCGGCAATTGCAGCCGGTTCCGGAGACGACCGCGATGCCCCAGCCATCGGTTGCCGCGGCGGCCAACCCGATGAGCGCGTCGTTGACGGCCTCGATGGGCGCCGTAAGGCCGATCGCGCGGATGCGTTCGAGATGCGCGTCGAGCTCCATGTCCCAGTCGAGACCGGCAAGGCCAAGACCCGCGCCCGCGATCTGATCGATGCGCAGCCCGCCCTGCGCCAGCGCCTGGCCCGTCACGTCGCGCAGGACGCGCTCGAGGCCGTCATAGCCGACCGTCTCGTGATTGCCGGCGCCGCCCGAGCCGATGCCCACCACGCGGCCCGTCTCGTCGACGATCAGGGCATGCGTCTTCGACGAGCCGACGTCAATGCCAAGATAGAAAGGCATGCGGCTCAGCTCCAGAACTGCGGCAGGTGCGCGCGATGAGTGGCGAGCAAGTCGTCGAGCACGGTCTGGACGTGGCGGGACTCGGGCCCAAGCGGATGTGCCAGCAGCGCAGCGTGCGCGGCCCTGCGGTCGCCGTGGACGGCGGCCTCGACGGTGAGCAGTTCGTAGGCCTTGACCTGAGCCAACAGACCGAAGACGACCGGCGGGAGCGGCTCGGCCGGCAGCGGCGTGACGCCCGCGCGTCCGACCCGGCACGGCAGCTCGAGCACCCAGTCGGCCGGCCAGCCCGGCACGGCGCCGTTGTGGCGCACGTTGACGACCTGGACCTCGTTGAGGTCGTTGTGATGCGCGGTGAGCAGCTGCGTCGCCACGGTCGAGTAGTGCGAGCCGCCGCGCTTCATCAGATCCGCCGGGGGTTCGCTGTTGGCCGGGTCGGCGTAGTAGGCGAGCAGACCCTTCTCGACCTCGACCACGGCCTCGGCGCGCGACGGCGGCCATTTTTGCTGGGCCGCGAGCATCTCGGTCGTGTTGTAGTAGTAATGCAGATAATAGTTCGGCAGCATGCCGAGCACGTCCAGCGTCGCCGGGTCCCATTCGGTCTGCTGGGCGGCGTAGGCCCGGAAGACCCGCGGCCACATCTCCTCGCCATCGAGCCTGAGGCCGCGATGCCACGTGAGATGGTTCAGGCCGAGCGTGTTCAGCTCGACGCGCTCGGGCGGGATGGTCTCGCCCAGTTCCTTCTCGAGCAGGCCCTTGAGGAACACCCGCGCGCCGATCGGGATGTTGCACACGCCGACCGCGGGCACCTCGGGCGCGTAGCGCGTGAGCGCCTCGGTGACCAGCCCGGCGGGGTTGGTGAAATTGACCAGCAGCGCGCCGGGCTGCGCCAGGTCGCGCATGTCGCGGGCGATGCTCAGGATGACCGGGATCGTGCGCAGCGCCTTGGCCATGCCGCCGACGCCGGTCGTCTCCTGGCCGATCAGGCCGTGGCGCAGACCCAGATACTCGTCGGCGCGGCGCGCCTCCATCTGGCCGACACGCAGTTGCGTGCACACATACGAAGCGCCGCGCACCGCCGCGCGTTGCTCGGTCGTCAGCATCACTTTGAACGGGTCGCCCTTGGCCGCCACCATCCGCTGGGCGAAACCGCCGACGACGTCGAGCCGCTCGGCGTTCACGTCCATCAGCCAGAGCTCGCTGACGGGCAGCACACCCACGCGTGAGAGAAAACCCTGGACCAACTCCGGCGTGTAGGTCGACCCTCCGCCGAACACTGCGACTTTCATTTGTTGCCCTCCTCAAATCGTCTCATTTGTCCACGCCCGAACCCGTGACGACCACGCCCTGCATCAGGTACCGCTGGGTGAAGATGAACAGCAGCACCGGCACGACCAGCGTCATCAGCGTCCCGGCCGCGATCAACGTCGGCTCAGAGCCATAGATCCCGTGAAAGCGCTGCAACCCAACCGAGATCGGCTGGAGCTCGGGCCGCGTCGACAGGTAGATCATCGGGCCGAAGAAGTCGTTCCAGGCGTACACGACGTGAAATAGCGAGAGCGCGATGATCGCCGGCCACGACTGCGGCAGGATGATCGAGAGCAGCGTGCGCACCGGGCCGGCGCCGTCGATCATGGCCGCCTCGTCCATTTCGCGCGGGATGGTCAGGAAGAACTGTCGCAGTAGAAAGACGTCGTACGCGTTAGCGAAGAAGGTCGGCACGATCAGGGGCAGCCAGGTGCCCACCCACCCCAGCTTCACAAAGATGGTGTAGGTCGGGATCAGCGTCACCGCGCCGGGCAGGAACACCGTGCCGACCAGCAACATGAACAGGAAGTCCTTGCCCGGGATGCGGAAGCGCGCGAACCCGTACGCGACCACGATGCACGACGTCATCGTCCCGATCAGGCTGAGCGCGGCCAGCGCAAGCGTGTTGAACAGCAGACGCGGGTACTCGATCTTGTCCCACACGTCCGAGAAATTCGTCCAGGCCGGCGCGAACTCCCAGGCCCGATCGAGCGTGCGCCACGAGCCCTGCCAGACGATCGGGTCGGCTGTCGGGTTGGCCGGGTCGAGGAACTGGCTCTCGTTCCGGCCCTTCTTGAACAGGGCCAACTCGCGCAGACCGCCGTCGGTCGGCACCTGATAGATCTCGTACGCCTTGTCGGCGTAGGTCCACGTGCGCGGCAGGGCCGGCCAGAACGGCGCGCCCTGCGCGCTGACCTGCTCATCGGTCTTGAAGGCGAGCAGCGACATGCGGATCAGCGGCGACAGAAACCCGGCCAGGATGACCAGGGTCAACAGCGTCATGAACGTCGATCTGCCCGCTTCGGCGATGCGATGACCGCGGTGAGTCGAGGAAGGTCCGGAAAGCGAGGTCGATGCCATATCCGTCTCCTCAGCGCTGATCGCCGGCGTAGAAGACCCAGTACTTCTGGGTCGAGAACACGATACCGGTCACGACCAGGATGATGGCGAACAGCAGCCAGGCCAGCGTCGCGCCGTACGACATGTTCTGAAACGTGAAGAAGTTCTTGGTCAGGTACATGTTGAAGAAGAACGTGGCGCCGCCCGGCCGGCCGGTGCCCTGGGTGAGCACGTAGGGCACCAGGAAGTACTGGAACAGACCGACGATCTCGAGCACCAACGCGTAGAAGATCACGGGCGAGAGCATCGGCAGGGTCACGTTGAACAGCGACGCCCACCACCCCGCGCCGTCGACGCGCGCGGCATCATACAACTCGCTCGAGATGTTCTGAAGCCCCGCGAGGTTGATCACCACGCCGTTGCCGATGCCCCATAGCCCGACGAACACGAGCGCCGGGTAGACCCAGGAGGTGTCCTCAAGCCAGGTCGGCGGGTCGGCGACGCCGATGGCGCGCAGGCCGATGTTGATCCAGCCGTTGCTCGGGTTGAGCATGCCGGCCCAGGCGAAAACGCCGGCCACGAACGGGATGATGTATGGCAGATAGAAGAGCGTGCGAAACATACCCTTGGCGCGCACATAGCGGCTGTTGAGCAGCATGGCGACGGCCAGCGGCAGGAACAAACCGACCGGCAGCGAGAGCAGGCCGAACTTCACCGTCACACCCAGCGAGGTCCAGACCTGCGGATCCTTGAAGAGCGTGGCGTAATTGTCGAGCCCGACGAAACTCACCGGCCCGTCCTGGTTCAGACTGATGTTGGTGAAGGTGAAGCCCAGGGCAGCGATCATCGGGATGAGCGTGAAGGCCAGGAACCCGATGATCCAGGGAGAGAGAAAGGCCAGCCCCCACAGCGCCTCGCGCCGGGCGACCGGCCGCAACCGGAAGATCGTGGTGAACTCACGAGCTGAACGCATGGGGCACCTTTCCATGGCACGAGGGCCGGTCGATCACGGCGGTCGACCGGCCCTCGACGTCGGTTTACTTGGCCTTGTCGAAGATCGCCTGGAGATCCTTTGTGAACTGCGCGATCTCAGCGTCCATATCAAGCCCTTCGGTCGCCTTCAGTTTCGACAGGAACGTGTTGGTGAAGTCGAAGGCCTCGTTGTAGTTGGGCATATAGCCCTCGAACGACGGGTTGTCGGCGTACGCGATCATGTCCACGAACACCGGCCAGTCGACGTCCTGCGGAAAGGCTTTGGCCTGTTCCTCGAAGAACGCGGGCTGATCGACCGTGCGCGCCGGCATGCCCGCATAGGTCTTGAGCAGGTCGAGCGAGGCGTCGCCCAGCAGATAAGCCAGCACCTCGAAGGCTTCGTCGGGATGCTTGGTGGTCTTGAGGATGCGGAAGGTGTCGGCGTTGAAGTTCGCGGTCGTCGTGCCGTTGTACGACGGCACGACGGCGACGTCCCAGTTGGTGCCGGAGTCGGTCAGACAGCACGTGTACCACAGGTGCGTGATCGCCATCGAGGCACGGCCGGAGTTGAAGATGTTGTCCTGGCCGAACTCGTCGGTGGCCGCGATCGCGGCGGTCGCCTGGAAGTGATCGTTCCACATGCCGGCATAGGTCCACTTCCACGCATCGGCCCACTGCGGCGGCACGACGGCGGTCTTGCCGTCGTCGGCGATCAGGCTGCCGGCGCCGAAGTACGAGCCGATCGCGCGCAGGTCCTGCCATTGCGGGTGATAGCCGAGCTGTTCGATCTGGGTCGGGTCAAAGGCCGGATCGGTCGCGTCCTTGCCGTTGGTGTCGACCGTGAGCTTCATGGCGAGCTCGCGCAGCGTCGCCATGTCCCACTCCGACTCGGTGCCGTCGGGCCATACATACTTCTCACCCACCTTGTGCGGCGGGTAGGCCAGGCCGGCTTCGTCGAAGTGATCGCGCTGATAGAACAGGACGGACGGGAAGATCGCGAACGGCAGGCCGAACTGGCCGTCGGGCTCCTTGTAGAAATTGACCGCGCCCTCGTCGAACTGCGAGAGGTCGTAACCGGTCTTGGCGATCAGGTCGGTCAGGTCGCGCCACTGGCCGTGGAAGGCCTCGGCACCCGAGACGCCCACCGGCCCGACGATGTCGGGCCCGTTGCCCGAAGCGATCTCGGTCGCCAGCGTGTCGCGCGCGGCGGCGTAGTCGACGACCTCGATCACCAGCTGGATGTCGGAATGCGAGGCGTTGAAATCGGCGACGACCTGGTTTTCGACCTCGACCTGCGCCGGGTCGGTGCCGGTGCCCAGGCCCACGAACCAGCGGATCTGGACCTTGTTGGGGTCAGCGGTCACGGTCGGTACGGCGGTCGGCGCGTCCGTCGACGCGGCGGCGGGCTCGGTCGGCGCGGCCTCGGTGGCGGCCGGCGCGGCCGTGGGGGCGGCGGCAGGCGCACAGGCGGCCAGGATGAGCGCAAGGATATTCAAACCTGCAAGCAAGCGCTGCACGTGCTTCTTCATACAATCCTCCTCCAGAGGGTCGTTGAACGTGATGGATGGCGATGCGACGATCGTCTGGTGTTTGGTCGGTCGCACTCCCTTGTTGTCGTCGGCGCCCCGGCGAAGCGGCGCGACCGACGACGAGGCATGCCGCGGGCCAGGGGCCCTGCAGCCTGCAGGCCGGACGTTTTTCAAGCGTTTTGAGACATTGGGGCCGCCCTGCGGGCGACGATCAGGGAGCTGGTGGCGCCAGAGCCCGCTCCCTCACCGCGCCCCGGGTCAAGGCTCGCCGGAACAACCACACGATCGCCGAAAGACGATCGTGGTCGGCAACAACGTCACAGGCGGCACCGGCTCACCGCGGATCAAGGCAATCAGCTGGCGCGCCGCCTCGGCGCCGACCTGTTCGGTCGGCGCATGGACGGTGGTCAACGGCGGCGTCAGCGCCGAAGCCAGGCGCTGGTCGTCGAAACCCACCACCGAAACATCCTCAGGTACACGCAGCCCGGCATCGTGCAGCGCCCGGATCGCGCCCACCGCGGCCTCGTCGTCGCCGGTGAAGATCCCGTCGAACGGCACACCGGTCGCCACGAGCGCGGCCACGGACGCGTAGGCCGTGTCCTGGCTGAAGTCGCCGGGCACCATCAAGGCCGGGTCGATCGCGAGGCCGGCGCGTTCGAGCGCGCGCCGGTAGCCAAGCTCACGCCAGTACGCGTCCTCGAGCCCGCTCGGGCCGGTGAGCAGCACGATCCGTCGGCGCTGATGCGCGACGATGAGGTGCTCGACGATCGCGGCCGCGGCGGCCTTGTTCTCGATCGTGACACACGGGAACGGCAGGCCTTCAGGCGCGCCCTGATGGATCAACACCACCGGGACGTCGGCATCGTGCAGACCGCGCAGGCCGTCCTGGGTCAGGCATCCCGCGAAGACCAGCACGCCGTCGGTGCTGTGGTGCCCGAGCGAGCGCGGCAGCTCGGTTTTGGGGCCGTGCCGACCGGCCGTCGAGATCAACAGATCGAACGCGTGGTCGTCGGCGACCTCTTCCACACCGGCGAGCAGCGGACCGAAGAAGTCGCCGGTCGACACCGCCATCAGCAGGCCAAGCGTGTTCGCCTTTCGGCTGGCGAGGTTCCGGGCCGCCGCGCGGGGCACGTATTTGAGCGCCCGCATGGCCTCCTGGACCCGGGCCGCGACGTCGCTGGAGACCGGCACCGTGCCGTTGACCACCCGGCTGACGGTCGAGATCGACACGCCGGCCATACGGGCCACGTCGGTGATTGTGGCGTTCATGCCTGATTTCGGGGCGGCTGGAGTCGCGTCATTGTTCATCGGTTGAAAGCGCTTGCGAAAGCGCTTTCAGGATGATAGGAGATTCCCACGTCCGAGTCAAGGGTGAAGCAGCGCAGCCCCCAACCTGCCGGCGCCACGCGGGCCGGGGGCCGGGCGAATCGCATGAATGGCGTGGTTGTTTCGTCGGGGAGGCAGTCCAAGGCGAAAGATGGTTTACCCTGGGTCGGGCGAAGCCAGGCCAAGGGCACACCCCGTCGTTCGCCCCATTCTCCTCCTGGATGAGCCGGTCCGGTTGACGCGCAGTGTGGCGATCAAGGTTTCGACTTGCCGATCGAGCCGGGCCATGGCACAGTGGGCCCGAACGGACCAAGTGAGACGCCATGGCTCAAGAAGCCTTCCTCGACGGGCCGATGCCCGACATCGTCGCGCAATGGCGACACTATCTCGATGTTCTGGCGCCTAACCGCGGCGACCGGTTGCTTGACGTCGGATGTGACACGGGAGACGCGCTGCGTTTCATCGCCCGCGAGCGCCCGGACCTGACGGCCATAATCGGGCTCGAGTACGACGCCGGGCGATCACGCCGCGCGGTCGCTCGCTGGCAGACCGGCGGCGGTGACCCGCGGATCTGCATCCACCGCGGTGACGGGCGCGCCCTGCCCTACGCCGATCAGGTCTTCCATCGCGCGATCTGCGCCGAGGCGCTCGAGTTCATCACGCCGCCAGTTCGGGCGCTCATCGACATCCGCCGCGTGCTCAAGCCGCGCGGCGTCGCTCTGATCGTCCATACGGATTGGGACACTCAGGTCTTCGCCACCCGCGACACCGCGCGCTCCCGGCGCATGGTCACGGCGTTCGCCGCCGAAGGCCAGGGCGACATGGGACGGCGGCTTCACCGGCTTTGTCGCGCGGCTGGTTTTCGCGAGATCGCCGTCACCGCCTACACGCTGATCAACACCGATTGGCGCGACGACCTTTACGCCCCACGCGTGGTGACGCTGATGATGCAGTGGCTGTCGCGCGCTCCCACCGTGGCGGCGGCCGACCTTCGCGCCTGGCGCGATGACATCGATGCAGCCGTCGCCGATGGCTCGTTCTTCTATTCGGTTGCCCGGTTCGTGTGTCGCTGTGTCGCCTGAAAGCGACCGCCGACGTAAAGCCCCCGTAAACAATCCGACATCGACGCACAATTCACGGTCCTGTTACACCAGCGGGCGGCGAGTTTGGCTATGGTAATGACAAGCCAGGGCCGGTCTTCTGCCGGTACCGGCCGCCTATGCACAAACTCAGGCGCCCGCATCCGCTTGTCTTCCTCGCGTCATTCGCCCTCGTGGGCGGCGTTATCCAGGCCGGCGTCTGGCTCAACAGCGACGTCGGCTTCGCCATGTTCGCCCTGATCGCCGGTGTCACCGCGTCGGCGTTCCTGTACGATCGACGGGTACAGTACGCCTCGATCGTGCTGTACGCGTTGCTTTGCCTCCCGACCACGCTAAGTCTCCATCTCGAGCCGGCTGCCTTTGGGCTGTTCTACACGACCGGCTTGTTGATCCAGATCGGCATGGTCGAGGCCATCCATCGTCAGGTGCGTGCGAGTGCGAACAGCCTCGCTCGCGAGAAAGCGGCGCAGGAACGGCTGTCGGGGATTCTCGACCACAACCCGGCCGTCGTTTACAGCCTGACGCCGGATGCCGCCGCGCCGGGCGGGTGGACATTGGCCTACGTCAGCGCGAACGCGCGTCAACTCCTGGGCATCGATCCAAAAACCCATCGTCTCACCGCCGATAGCGCCGGTCTGGCCGGCACCCTCGCCGACGCACCGAACTGGCGTGCGGATCTAACCAGAAACGGCGAGGCCGTCATCGACTATGGGTTGTGTCGGCCGGACGAGGGTCTGATCTGGGTGCGCGACGCCTGTCGCGTCGTGCGCGACACAAATGGCGTCGTAGCCGAAGTCGTCGGCCACGTGGTCGAGGTCACCGCCCAGCGTGACGCGCTGATCGCCTTGGGTGCGGCCGAGACGCGCCTGCACCACATCCTCAGCAACAGCCCGATGGTGACGTACAGCCTGCGCCTTGAGACGAACCCGGCGCCGCAGCTGGTCAGTACGTTCATTTCGCAGAACGTCGACACCCTGACCGGGTACACGGCGAAGGAAGTGCTGGCGAACTCGAACTTCTGGCGCGATCGCACACACCCGAACGATCTGGCGTGCCAATGGGACGCGGCCACAGCCGCGGCCGTGGATCGTCAGCCACGGGTCGAGTTTCGGTTCATGCACCGTGACGGCCACGAGTTGTGGCTCGAAGACACGTCACATGCGATCCGCGACGCGAATGGGGCCCTGCTGGAAGTGATCGGGCAGATCCAGGACGTTACCGCCCGCATGAACGCGCAACAGCAGGTGGAGGAGAGCCGGCGCTTCATCACCCAGTTGGCCAGCGCCGTGCCCAGCGAGATCTCGGTGGTCGAATTAGCCACGCGAAAAGCCGTGTACTCCAACCGGTCTGAACTGATCACCGAACGCTATCGCGATGACGGTGACGTCATCCAACAAGACCAGGTGCGGTCGGATATACACCCGGAGGATCGCGCCGAATTCGATCACGTACTCGCGGCGCTGCCCGATCTTCTCGACAATGAAACGTTGACCTCCGCCTTCCGGCTGCGCGACCCCGCGGGGGGGTGGCGCGACCTTCAGGTGCGCCATCGCATCTTCAAACGGGACGCGCAGGGCCGCCCGACACAGGTCGTCTCGGTCCGCGACGATGTCACGGCCGGCCGCCAGGCGGAGCGTGCGCTGGCCTCCAGACAAGCGTTGCTGTACCAGGTCACGCAGACGATCCCGCACCTCATCTACGTGCTCGACGTCGCCCAGGGGCAAACCCTCGAGGTGTTCGCCAACCGCTCGGTGTACGCCAATTTCGGCTACCCGATCGCCGATATCGAGGCCGTGGGCTGGCTCCAGTTCTTCGACCAGATGGTGCACCCAGACGATCGCGCCAGAGTGGTCGAGGCCCAACGACGTCAACTCGAACTGGGTGAAGGCGAAGAGATCGATACCTCTTATCGGTTGCGCGACGCGCATGGCGCCTGGCGCTGGGTCCGCGGCCGGAGCCTGGCGCTCGAACGCGGCGCCGACGGTCGGGTGTCGAAGCTGCTCGGCCTGATCGAGGACATCACCGAAAGCCGAGCCCTACAGGACGCGCTTCGTGGCGAGCGCGACTATGCCCAATTCGTGCTCAACGCGCTCGGCCAGGGCGTGATCGTGCTCAAGCCAAGCGGGGATTGCGAGTTCATCAACCCGGCCGCGTGCCAGATCCTGGGTGTCGACGCACAGGCCGTCATCGGTCTGAACATCGTGCCGCTCATCCCGGCGGCGATGCAGCCGGCGATCCAGGCCGAGATGCGCAAGACGCTGGCCACCGGCCAATCGGGCTCGTTTGAGGCCCAATTCGTGCGTCCGGACGGCCGGACCGTCGACTTGCTGATCGTGGCAAACCTGCGACTGCGCGAGGGCGCGGTGAGCAGCATTGTCACGGTCATCACCGATCTCACCGAGCAGAAGGCGAACCAACATGCACTGGCCCTCCTCAACCAGGAGCTTGACCAGGCCCTGGCGCGCGCCAATATCCTGACCCGCGAAGCTCAAGCGGCGACGCAAGCCAAGAGCGACTTCCTGGCCAACATGAGCCACGAGATCCGCACGCCCATGAACGCCATCATCGGCATGGCCGAGATACTGCAGAACGCGGATCTCACGGATGAGCAGCGCGGCCCGGTGCAGATCATGAACGACTCGGGCCAGGCGCTGCTCGAGATCATCAACGACATCCTTGACTTTTCGAAGATCGAGGCCGGGCGCGTGGAACTCGACCCGCATCCGTTCAACCTCACCAACGTGGTCGAAAGCGCCGTGGAGCTCGTGGCGTTCCGGGCCCGCGAGAAGGGTCTGCGCCTGTCGTGCTTTGTCGACCCGTCGATCCCGGCCGATCTGATCGGCGACGCCGGGCGTCTGCGGCAGATCCTGGTCAACCTGCTCAGCAACGCGGTCAAGTTCACGTCGCAGGGCCGCGTGATCGCACGCGCGATGCGCGCGGTCGAAGCCACGAACGCGCCGAACCGGCCGGTGCGCGTCCGGTTCACCATCCAGGACACGGGCATCGGGATATCGCCGGAGGCGCTCACACGCCTCTTCCAGCCGTTCGAGCAAGCCGATCACACGACGACCCGCCGCTATGGCGGCACGGGATTGGGGTTGGCGATCGTCAAGCGCCTGGTCGAGCTGATGAGCGGCGAGGTCGAGATCGAAAGCAAACAGCGCGTTGGCACAACCCTGACGGTCACCATACCGTTTGTGGCCACGGTGTCGGCCGCGGGCAGCGACACACGACCAGCCGCGATCGGGCGCCTGCTGGTCATCGAGTCGGACTCTGCCGAACGCGAGGCCCTGACGCGATACGCGGAGGCCGCTGGATATGATGCGCGAGTCTGCCCGGACGCAGGGGCCGCGCTGGCCCACCTGCGACTCGATCAGGCTTACGATGCCCTGATCGTGGCGTGTGGCGACGAGGGCTCCGAGCCGCTGCGCAACCGCCTGGCGGAGGATCCTGTGCTCAAGCGCCTGCCCCGGATCCGGCTCGCAGACAGCGGCGTGACGCCTCAACCCGGCGAATACGTGATCAACCGACCGATCAAGCGCGCCCAACTCGAAGAGGCCCTGCAGCGCGCCGCCTCCGCGAAGTTGCCCCTCCATACGGAGCACACCGAAGCCGTTCGAGTGGCCGCCCCCAGCCCCGATTGGGTTGGCCTCCGCCAGCGCGTCTTGTTGGCCGAGGACAACCCGATCAACCAGAAGGTTGCGGTGCTGCAACTCGAGAAACTCGGCTTCGAGGCCGAGGTGGCCGGCGACGGCCAGGCGGCCGTGGCAGCCTACGAGGCCGAGCCGGACCGCTTTTCCCTGATCCTGATGGATTGTCAGATGCCGACGCTGGATGGTTTCGAGGCCACGCGCGCGATCCGGGCCTGGGAGGCCGAGCAGGGTCACGGGCGCCACATCCGCGTGATCGCCATGACCGCCAACGCGATGGCCGGCGATCGCGAGGACTGCATCGCGGCCGGGATGGACGATTATCTGAGCAAGCCGGTCAGCCGCAAGGCGCTCGAGCAGGTGCTGGCGTCCGGCTGAGCCGCTCAGACGCGGCCCGGGCGGGCCGGCACATCCACGAACAACCAGGCCACCAATAACCCAGTTGCCGCGGCCGGGATCGCGGCCAGCAGCAAGAACTCGAGCGGGCCGGTGATGGCGGTGCCGACGGCGAGCGCCAGGATCACGCCAGAGAGCGCGCTGACGACCGGCCACCACCCCGCCCGCCTCCACTGCCGCCGCAGCACGACCCACTGCGCGCAGCCGGTTGTGATCCCGACGATCAGGGCCGTCGTCGCGCTGGTGAGGAGCGTGAACTGATCGTTCGGCAGCCAGGTCTGGATCGCCCACGCCAGCGGCGCCAGGCTGAGCCAGCCCACGCCCGTCGCGACGAACCACCAGCCGGCGCCACGCAACCGATGGGAGAGGATCCGGGCCTGAACGCCGGCGCTCAACGCAAACCACGTCGGGAAGAGCACCGCCGACAGGTCACGGTCTTCGTTTAGCCGAAACAGGACGATGAAGGCCAGGGCGAACACCATGGCCAGGACAAGGGCGAGCGTCGAGGCGGCCGTCCACACAAGCCACGTGCGCGCAAACGGCCACTCCGACACGACCCGCGGCGATCGCGGCGAAACGACTTCGTGTGACATCGCGAACCTCCCGCGCGTCACGACACGCCGTCAATGGCTCACGCGAGCCACTCGAGACCGAGCTGCGTCAACCGCTCACGGGTGACATGGCCGTCGGCGTCGCAGCCGGCCAGCTCGTAGTACATGTCCTTGGCGGCCTCGATCTCGGTCGGGTCGAGCGCGACGCCGGCCGTCGGGCCTGAGCCGCGCAACGCCTTGAAGAACTTCCTCGGCAGTTTGTCGTCTTTGCGGCTCAACCCCTCGCGCTGATTGAACACACGCAGCATCGCGAGACGGCGGTCGCCGATCGTCTGCATCTCGTCGATCGAGAAGTCGCTCCAGCCCGTGATCGCGCGCACGGCCTCGACCGTCTCCTGTGGGCCGTATAGATTCCAGGCCGGCCCAAACACGAACTGGCACAGGTTGCCGCTGTCGAGGAAGGAATACATCTTCTGCGTCGTGTACGCGAAGTGCACCTTCCCGCGACCGAGGCTGCCGTCGGGCAACTGCTCGTTGACGCCCAGCAACTTGAGCCGGTTCAGATACATTTCGGTCGCGCCGGATTCGATCATCGGATCGTGCTCAGACGACTGATGATCGGCGCCGAACGCGTTGACGGCGTAGATCAGGGCGAGCGAACGTTTGGCCTGCGGCATGTGCGCCGGCGCCTCGGCGCCCTTGACCGTGATCAGATGCTCCTCGCCCTTTTCGAGGCGCTGCGCCGCGCGCTCGGAGCCCTCGCCCAGGATCGCGCCAAAGCCTTCGCGCCGCGCGATCAACTCGGTCATCTTCACCATCGCCTCGGCGTTGCCATAGCGCAGCGGCAGACCGACCTCTTCCTCGGTGAGGAGGCCTTCCTGCATGCACTCCATCGCCCAGGCGATCGTCGCGCCCGTGCCGATGGTGTCGAGGCCGTACTCGTTACAGATCTGGTTGGCGAGCGAGACGGCGGCCAGGTCGTCGATGCCGCAGTACGAGCCAAAGCAGGCCAGGGTCTCGTATTCGGCGCCGCCGTACTTGGGCAGGACCTTCTGATTCAGGAACTCGGTCTCGACCACGCGCTTGCAGCGGATCGCGCAGGCGTAGCAGGTGTCGCGTTCCTTGAGGATGGTCTCGGCCATGACCTCGCCCGAGATCGGCTCGGCGCCCTCGAACGTGCCCTCGGTGTAGTTGCGGGTCGGCAGCGTGCCCATGCTGTTCTGCGGCATCACCACGCCGGCCGTGCCGTACAGCCCGAGGCCGTTGACGTCGGGGTTGTCCTTGATCTCGCCGGCGCCGCGCCGCGCAAGCGCGCTGAGCGCGGTCGGATCGGCGACCGTCATCTTCGTCCCGCCGCGCACGACCACGGCCTTGAGACGCTTGCTGCCCATCACGGCGCCGAGGCCGGTGCGGCCAGCCGCGCGGTTGGCCATGTTCATGATCGCGGCGACGCGCGCCATGCGTTCGCCGGCGATGCCGCATTGCGCGATCTCGATCTTGTCGTCGCCCAACTCCTGCTTGAGCAGATCATCGACCTCGCTGGTGGTCTTGCCCCACAGGTGCGATGCATCCCGCAGCTCGGCCTGGCCGTCGTGCAGGTAGAGGTACACCGGGGTCTGCGCCTGGCCGCGGATGACCAGGCCGTCGAACCCGGCGCCCTTCATCTCAGCGGGGAAGAAACCGCCGCTTTGCGAGTCGCCGATGCCGTGGGTGAGCGGCGACTTCGCGTTGACCGTCAAACGGCTCTGGCCGCTGATCGCCGCCCCGGTGAGCGGCGAGAGCATCAGGGTCAGGATGTTGTCGGGACCCAGCGGATCGGCGCCCCGCGGCAGATCGCGCAAGAGATAGTACAGGCCCATCGCGGACCCGCCGATGTACTTGCGATAGAATCCCGGTTCAGGCTGTTCGACAGTCAGCCTGGATTCACTGAGATCGACGTGCAAGATGCGGCCGGCGTATCCGATCGGCATAGCTGTCCTCCAACCCAGAATAGGTGAAACGGCGGCAATATGGAGACGACGATCCAGGTTCAGGTGAAACTCTTCGGCCTGCTTCGGCCGCACCACCCCGGTCCGAACCGCAGTCAACCGCTGACGGTGACTGTGCCGGCGCCCGCGACGCCGCGCAAGGTGGCCGAGACCCTGAACCTCCCACCCAAACTCGCCCGGCTCGTGTTCATCAACAACGAGCAGGCCAGGCTCGACGACCCGATCAAAACGGGGGACCGCCTGAATTTCTTCACCGGGACCGTGGGCGGGTGACCTGTCTAATCGTACCCGAATCCGATCCAATCGTCTGCATTTGATTCTCCTCGCCTCAAAGGCTATTCCACTTCGGAAGAGCCGATATCCGCGAATGCCAGGCTGCGCAGCCCGGTTGGTCCGGATAGGCCCGGAACCGGCGAACCCGGGATCAGGTCCTTGCTCCGACCCAGGAGATCCCCAGAGTTTTGCCGATTTTCCCGTTGGCTGAGCCGATCCGCAGTATTTCACGCTGTCATCACGCCTCTCGGCTACCTTGAAGGCCTGAGGAGCCCTTTCACCCCATCCGGAATCGTTTCGGATGGTCAACCGTGCACGTGTGCGCCCTCAGGAACCAGGAGCAAGTGATGAAGTTGAGCGTGGGGATCAGTCTGATCTGTGTGTCGGGTCTGAGCCTGGCAGCCGTGTTGTACGGAAGCGGCGGTGCTCCGCAGACGGCGTTCGCGCTGAGTGCGGCTGAGCGCGCCCTGGCGGTTGGCGCGCAGGCGACCGCGTCGATCGTGCTACCGAGCCCCGTCAGCGGCGCGTTGGACGGCGCCAGCATCGAGATCGATTCGACCGGGCGCGCGCACGCCGCCTTCGAGGTAAACCTCACAGGTCAGGTGGTCTACGCGACCTGCGCGGCGAACTGCGCCTCACCTGGCGGGTGGTCGAGCGTCGTGGTGGGCGACAACAGTTCGCTCGGCTCCCGGCCCATTTTGCAGCTTACGTCGGGCGGACAGCCGCGATTGATGTACGTGCGCGAAGACACCGGCGGCTCGATACCGAGGAGCCTGATCTACAACGCCTGCGACGCCGGATGTCTCGACGCGGCGAACTGGACCGAGCTGCCGGTCGAGAACGTCTCGCCCCAGGGGGCCACGGTCGAAACGCGCCTCTTCGCGCTCGACGGCCAGGGGCGGCCGCGGGCGATCATCTCGAGCCAGTCGGGCAACCTCGTCTGGTTCACCTGCGACGCGGGCTGCTCGACGAACGCCGCCAACTGGTACTACCTGGTGTTGAGCAACGCGATCGGCTCGCAGGCCGCGCTCACGCTCGACTCGGCCGGCAACCCGCATGTGCTCTACAAGACCAGCGATGCCGGGGCGAGCGCCGACAACGACCTGCTGGCCTACGCGACCTGCACCCAGCCGTGCACCAACGGCGCCAACTGGTCCGCGGGCTATGTGTTTTTGATCGGCAAGGGATATCAGTCGCGCTATGCGATCGATGTCGACTCGGCCGATCGACCGCGGATCGCGTTCTACTCGGGCAATCTTGTGACCAACGATCCGGCGCAGGCGAACGTCCTGATCTACGCCGGCTGCGACGCCGACTGCACGAACGGCGCCAATTGGGGCGGCGCCTTCGTCGGCACCGCGGCGCGCGACGGGTGGGCGCCGGATCTGATCGTCGACGGCAACGATCGCGCGCACATCAGCTACTACAACGACAACAGCGGGTACGAGGTCGGTTACGCCACCTGCGCGACGAACTGCCTGACCGACACCAATTCCTGGACCGTCGGCCATCTGGAGTCGCCGCTCACCTACCCAAGCACGCTCGACAGCGGATGTAGCGCGGCTTTCTGGTATGTCACCGCGCCGACCGCGTTGGCCCTCGACGCGGCGGGGAACCCGCACATCGTCTTCGGCGCGCGCAACCTGCAGACCTGCGGCGCGAACGTGCTCGAGAAGCTACGCTACGTGCGCTACTACGAGTTCGCTCAGGCCGGTCCGGCCACGCCGACGCCGACCCCGCCGCCCACGCCGAGTCCCAGCCAAACCGAACGGGTCTATTTGCCGTTGCTGCGGCGCTAGTTGCGCACTTGGCGACCAGCGGCCGAGACGAGCAAGCGGTCCGCGCCGGGCCCCGGCGGTGTTTGGCGCGGGCGATGCGGATGGAGTGTACGGACCCCACCATCCGCGTCATCCGCGCCAACAGGTTCGAACTCAGTCCTAGGTGTTTGCCGTTTTCGGTTCGCAGGGATTGATCTGAGGATCAGAGCGGCGCGCCCAAAGCCAGCGTCAGCGCTTCGTCCAGGGACAAGGCCGCGCCATAGGCCCGCGCGGCAGCAAAACCGGTCGCGCCGAGCGTCGCCGGCAGCGTCTCGACGAGGCGGTCGCGCAGCGTGCGGTGCGTGGCTTCCCACTCGACGCCGGCCAGGCCCTGGGCCATCTCGGCCGCGCCCAACAGCCTGGCCGCCGTCTCTGCCTGGCCGGCCGCGGCCTCGACGTCCGCCATCTGAAGGATGCCGGAGGCGCGGAAGAGCCCGAGGCCCTGCGCGTGCGTGTCGCGGATGGCGTTGCCGGTCAGTTCACGCGCTCGCGTCAGGTGCGCTTGCCGGGCCGCGTCGTCCGTGGACGTTCTGGCCTCCTGCACGTGGAGGCTGGCGAGCGGCGCCTGCACCGCGGCGATCACGTAGTCGTGGCCGATCTCGCGCGCCAACGCGATGCATTCCTCGAGCAGACGCTGACCCTCGGCGCTGTGCCCCAGTTCGCCACGCGCCATGCCCAGGTTGCCCAACACGATCACAAGATCGGCCTTCGAATCCAGGCGGCGCAGACGCTCGAGCGCGGCCTCGAAGTACCCGACCGCCTTGGCCTGATCCTGCGCGAGGAGCGCGATCTCGCCCAAGGTCATGTGCGCGCGCGTCACACCCAGCTCGCTCCTGGCCGCTTCGTACACCGCGAGCCCCTCGCGCATCAACGTCTCAGCGCGTTCGAACGCGCCCAGGTCGGCGCAGTTGCGCGCCAGATGGCCGAGCACGCGCGCAAGAAAGATCGGGTCGTCGTCGCGCCGCGCGTAGGCCAGCGCGCGCTCGAGATACGCCTCGGCCTCTTGAGACCGTACCAGGATCGAGGCGTTGATCCCGATCTCGTTGAGCGCGCGCGCCAGGATCGAGTCGCGGCCCGGAAGCTCCGGTTGGGCCTCGAGTGCCGCGATCGCGCGTTCCAGCCAGGCCTGCGCCTCGAGCGTCAGGCCCGCCCGCCAGAAGACCGTGCTGAACCCCATGGCCAACTCGGCCGCGGCCAGCGGTTCGGGCACGTCGAGCGCGAAGGCCAGCGCGGCGCGGATGTTGTCGAGATCCGTGCGCAGTCGAACCGGGGCGACGCTGTTCGCGTCCTCGGCCGCCTGGCGGGTGACGCGCGCAAAGTAGTCGCGATGTCGTCGACGCGGCGCGAGACCGTCCGGCAACGCCGTGAGTTTGTGCGCGGCGAAGGCCCGGACGAGTTCGTGCAGCGAGAAGCGGCCGGCATCCTCGCGGACCAGGGCCCGATCGACGAGCACGGCCAGCCGCCGACCCGCAGCCTCGGCCGGCAAATCCATGATCGCGGCCGCCGCGCAGTCGTCGAAGCCGCCGCGAAACGTCGCGGCGCACGCCAGCGCGTACCTGGCCGGATCCTCCAGCGCGCGCCACGAGTATTCGAAGAGCGCCGCGACGCTGCGATGACGCTCCGGCGCATCGGGCCAGCTCGCCGCCAGCACGGGCTCCTCGGTCTCGAGCGCCGCCGCGATCTCGGCCACGCTGCGGTCGGGGTTGAGCGAGGCCGCCAGTTCGAGCGCGAGCGGCAGCCCTTCGACGGCACGGCACAGACGCCCCAACGCGTCCGCGTCGCCGGCGACGACGTAATCGGGTCGGTGTCGACGCACGCGCAGCGCGAACAGGGCGGCCGCGGCATCGTCGGCCCGGCTCGGCCCGGTCGCGGCGTAGCTCAAACCGCGCAGCGGCAGCACCCATTCGGCCTGCAAGCCAAGCCGGGTCCGCGACGTGACCAGCAGCGTGAGCCCGGGCGCGGCGGCGAGCCAGCCGGCGATCGGTTCGGCCAATTCCGGGAGCAGATGATCGGCGTTGTCGAGCACGAGCAAGGTCGTGCGCGTTTGCAGCGCGGCGCGCACCTGATCGTCGAGCGGCGTTTCGCCGCCCACCTCGACTTCCAGCGCCCGCAGGATCGCGTCGGGCACGAGCGTCGGCGCCAAGATCGCCGACAGCGACACAACGACGGCGCCGTCGGGGAACAACACCGCGTTGCGCGCGGCGGCGTCGAGCGCCAGGCGTGTCTTGCCGACGCCGCCCGGCCCGTGCACGGTGATCACGCGCCGGGTCGGATCCACCAGCCACTCGGCCAGCTGATCGAGTTCGGCGTCACGGCCGACCAGGTCGCCGCCGACGATCGGCGCGTGCGGGCGTGTCGGCGGCGTCAGCAGCGACGCATCTTCCCGTTCGACGGCCTGACGCAATGCGCGCAGGGCCTGACCGGGCTCGGCGGCCAACTCCTCGGACAACACTTTTTGGGCGGTCGCGTACTGGGCCAGGGCCGCAGCCCGATCGCCCGAGGCGGCCAGCAGGCGCATGACGGCGGCATGTGCGTCCTCGCGCCAGGGCTCGAGCGCCAGGGCGCGGCGCCACATCCGCACCGCGCCCGGCCCGTCGCCGCACAACTCGCGATGTTGCGCCAGGCCGACCGCGGCCTCGAGCGCCTGCTGGTGCAGCCGCTCGCGCCAGATCACGGCCCACTCCGCAAAGGCCAGGCTGTCGGCAGGGACGGCGCCGGCCAGGAACTCGCCACGGTACAGGGCCAAGGCCTGTTCGCGCGCGGCCGCGACGGCCGGCACGCGCACGCCCGGCCGACCGGTGGGTTTGGTCGAGTTCAGGATGTGTCGTCGAAACGCCTGCACGTCGACGGCGACGTCGGCGGCCGGGTTGAGTTGGACGGCGTCGCGGGTGACCAGGAGAAAGGGCTCGGCCCGCTCGGCGTCGCCGAGCGCGTCGCGGAGCACGGCCAGCGCCTGCCGCAGACTGGTGCGCGCCGAGGAGTCGTCGCTTTGGTCCCAGAACAGGGTCATTAACGACTCACGCGGATGCGGCCGGTCGGATTCGAGCGCCAGATACACCAGCAGGGCGCGCGCTTTGGCCGTGGCGAACGTCACTTTCTCGCCCGCCAGTTCGACCAGGGGCGGGCCGAGCAACCCGAGGCGCAATTGAGTCATGTTCGGTGGTTTCACGATCTTATCACGTCGGTTTTGTAGGCTCCTCAACAGACAGGCCGTGCTGCCTGAACATATCAACGCACCAAGACGAGGACTTTCCAATGAGCAGACCTAGATTTGCACTCCTTCCAATCGTTTTGATCGCCGCCCTGAGCAGCGCCGTCGTCACGCTCGCACAGGGCGTGAACCGGCTTTACCTCGTGCAACTCTCCAAGACATTCGTGGACCCGACCGCCGTGCCCACCCCTCTGCCCACGGCCACGCCGGGCGCAGGCGGGTCATGTGATCGGTTCCTCAACGCCAGCGGCTACACGGGCACGTTCTCGTTTTCCTTCTACGGCACCGGGAGCTTCAATTTCGTCTCAGACGGGGTTCAGAAAGACGTGTCGATCCAGCACGACTTTTCCAGTTCGGTGACGTTGGGCAACCGCGTGGAGTCGACTGACGGCAATGGCCACATCACCGATGTGACCTGGGACATCGTGAGCCTGAATCAACCCGTGATCGTCGTGAACGATTCGGTGACCACGACCGTGGCGTCACCGTTCGAAGTCACGCACGCGCACGCGACCGGCGGCACGCTGCACACGTTCGGCGCCTACGGCGCTCTGACACTGTACGCCATTGACTGCACCTACACGCTGACGCTCTGGCCCTGGGCCGATCTGGTCGTCTCCGGTACACCGCTGTACGACAACGTGTTCAGGTTCACGGGCTCGTTCGTGCCGGCCGGCAACGGCCAGACGATCTCGCAAAACGTTCAATCGCTCGTGTACGTCAACTCGCAATACCTCGGCACAAACAGACCGATCTATGAAGCCAACATCGTATCGGCCGGGACTGAGCTTGGTAACTTCCTCACGTGGGACCTGCTGCATGTCGAACTAGGCACCCTGGTGACGTCGGGAGACATTTTGCAGGAGACGGCGACCGTGAGCTGGAACTTGACGCCGACGCCATGAAGCGCAAACCACACCCATCCATCACCGCCGGGATCGACGACGTTCCGGGTCCTGGCCATCGAAAGGAGCTCTGGATGCCCTATCACTCATTTCTACTGCGGATCTGGTCGGTCGATCGCGCGGAGTCGACGGGGTCGCCCTGGCGGGTGACCCTGGTCAGCGTGCATGACGGCGGCCAGCGCACCTTCACCCAACCGGAAGCGTTGCTGGAGTTTCTCGCGAGCCCGCAACGGTCAGACGGCGAGGCTGGCCCGACACCGACGCCGCCCTTGGACGATTGAGCCAACAACAACGTGATCGACCCGGGTCGGTTCGTGGGGGTGGCCGATCCGGGTGCAGCCGCGCGCTGCGTCGCCCGGCTTCAGCCTGGAGGTCTTCTGCCATGAAACCCATCCCCACGTCCCTCTACCGCATCGCCCTGATGGTCGTGCTGGTTCTGGGCGGCCTGGGCCTGCAGCCCCACGCCGCCGACGCACAGGCCGGCACGGTCTACGCAACCGAGAGCGGCCTGTACATCGAGACCGTGCAGGTGCGCGACGGCACCGTGTACTACGGCGGTTTGTCGTGCGGCCCCGAACTTGTCAACCCGAAGACCTATCTACGCGCGCAGGCCGCGTCGACGGGCCCAGCGCGAAGCCTGCACGACGCCGTGGGCCAGCCCTGCGCCTTGAGCAACTACGCGCTCGACGACCAATACGTGTATTGGATCAACGCCGGCGCGCAGCTCCTACGCGTGTCACGTGGCGGAGCCGGCAATCCGACGCCGACGGCCGTCACGCCGAGCATGAGCATCAACGCCACCACGGCGTATACGTTGCGCGCATCGTCTGCTTACTTCGCCTGGAGCGAGATCGACTACAACGGGGGCACATCGCGGCTGGTGCGTGCCCCTCGCGGCGGCGGATCCGGTCAGGCGTTGGCCCTGGGCGGCCTGGTGACCGACATCGCCCTCGACCCGAACGGCGTCGTGTACTACCGTCTGAACAATACCCTTGTCCGGGCGACGGCCTCCGCCGCGTCGTTCACGACGACGACCATCGGCACAAGCGGCCGCGTGCAGACGTTCGCGCTCAACGGCTCGACCCTGTACTGGATCGAGACCACGCCAACGCCCGGGCAGTTCCTGGTGTACACGGCGCCGTTGTCGAACCCGACGTCCGGGGTGCTGCTGAATAGCTTCAACCGCGCCGGCAATCCGTCGGTCCTGAGCCTGACGGTCGATCCCGTCAACCTGTATTGGGTCGAGTTCTCGCAGCCCGTGAACCGGGCGTTCTATCGGCTCCCGCTGACCGGCGGCACGGCCGTGCTCATCGGCGATTCGGCCGACTACGGCGGCGAGATCGCGGCGGACGGCCGTTTCTTGTACTACACCGACACGGACGTGTCAGGTCCGACCCTTGTCGGCCGCGTGCGCCGCATCCCGATCGACGCGATCGGCGCCGACCTGGCCGGCGCGCAGGCGACGATCGAGGTCGTCCAGGCCATCCAGGGGCCGACGAATGACGTGCCCCTGGTCGCGGGCAAGGACACCTTCGCGCGCGTATACGTGCAGACCCAGAACGCCCAATCCGGCGTACTGTTGAACCCCGCGCCGCTGGTCGAGTTGTACGGGTCGCGCGGCGGACAGCCCCTGCCCGGCTCGCCGCTGCTGCCGATCCGCGCGGCGGACGGCGTCAACAACGCGGCGCTCGATCGACGCGGCGAGGCCAACAGCGCGCTCTTCCATTTGCCGGCGACTTGGGCCAGCGGCACGATCGATCTGCGGGCCGAGATCAACCCCGTGCACAGCGTCGTGGAGTCCACCTACGCCAACAACACCTTGAACACCTCGGTCACGTTCAATACGGTGCCACGGCCGTGTTTGTTCATGGTGCCGGTCGCGACGGTCAGCGGCACCTTGACCGGGCCGAGCCCGACCTTCACGCCCTTCTTCGATCGCGCCGTATCGGTGTGGCCGGTCGACGCATACAACGTGGATTTCGACGCCGGCCCGGCACAACGCCGGCCCAAGATCCCGTTTGGCATCGGCGGGTCGGACCCGTACAACCTGAACTCCGACTTCGAGCTGGGCTATCTGCTCTGGAACCTGTGGTGGACGTACAACTTCTCCACCGGCTACGCCTGCGCCGGCGCGGGCACGACGACGGTCGCAGCCGTTCCAAATGCGCTCCGCTATGGGATGGCCTCGGCCGGCGTGCTCACCTACCTTCAAAACAATGGCGGCAGCGCGGCGTCGTGGAGCATGCCGCAGGGCGGCATCGCCGGCCTGGCGCACGAACTCGGCCATGCCTGGGGCCGTGGTCACGTCGATTGCGGCGGCCCGGCCTTTCCGGCGCCCTTCCCGTATCCACCCTGCCAACTCGACGGGACCGACGGGCCGCTGAGCCACGTCGGCTTCGACCCGCTGACGTTCAGCGTGATCCCGCCGACGCCATCGGCCGACTACATGTCGTACAGCGATCCGATCTGGACGTCGGATCACACCTACCGCGGTCTGTATGACAGCCTGCGCAGCGCCGGCGGTCTTTCGGTCAGCGCCGATGCCCCGGCGGCCTGGACCTCGGCGATCCTGGTGACCGGTCTGCTGGGCGCGAACCCGCAGATCGGCTATGGCGTGAGGCTCACGGGCGCCGAGCTCGACGCCGTGGCCAACCGGATCGGGGCCACGATGCCGGCCACCAACGACTACCATCTCGTCGCCTTCGACGCGAGCGGGAACGTCATCAGCGATGATTGGCTCAACGTCTCTCAGCCCAGCGCCGAGGGCGGATCGACCAGCCGGATCTTCGCCGGCCTCGTCGGCGGCCCGACGCCGCCCGTGCGTGTCGAGGTCCGCACCGGCGGCGGCACGACCCTGGTTCAGCGCAGCGCCGGCGCGACCCCGCCGACCGTGGCGTGGGTCAGTCCGACCGCCGGCGCCACGGCCGGGGCGACGATCGAAGCGCGCTGGTCGGCCTCCGACGCCGACGGCGATCGGCTGATGACGACGGTGCGCTATAGCCCGGACAACGGCGGCCATTGGTTCGTCATGGGCTCGCCGACTCAAGATCAGGCCCTGAGCATCCCGGTCGACGGCGCCCTGCCCGGCGGCGCCCAGGCCCGGATCGAGGTGATCGTCAGCGACGGCGTGAACTCGACCTCGGTCGTCAGCCCGGCGTTCGTCGTGCCCCAGCGCGCGCCGACTGTCGCGATCCTCGACACGGCCTATCGGCAACTCGGCCCATCGCAGCCGGGCGGCGCACAGCAGAGTGAAGGTCTGTCGCTCCGTGCGTATGCCTACGATGCCGAGGACGGCACGCTCGCGGGGAGCGCGCTACAGTGGAACCTGACCGGGCCCGAGACCCGCTCCGGCACGGGCACGACGATCGCGTGGCGCGATCTCAAACCCGGCACGTATCAGATCACGCTGACCGGCAGCGACACGGCGGGAGCGACGGCGCAGGCCACCGCGCCGTTCACGATCGCGCCAAAGCGGATCTTCGACGCGGCGTTCGAACCGCGGCTTGACGGCGTCTGCGACGACGGCGCCTACGTCGACGATCGCGACTCGATCGGGCTGCGCTATCTGCCGGGCCTCAGCGACGTCGCCGAGCGCAACGCCCAACTGCGTCTTGTGCGTTGGGGCGACTCGCTCTACGCCTGCTTCGCCGGCCTCACCTGGGGCAACCAGCCCGACGGATCTGCCGCGCTTCAGTTCGACTTCCAGGCGGCGCCGACCGGCGGGTTCGCGCCGACCGATCGCGGTTTCTTCGTCCGCAAGAACGGCATGTTCTTCACCGGCACCGGTTCGAACGGCGCGGGAACCGGCCTGGCCATCGACGCGGATCCGGTTGGTCTGACCGCGGCGGTGAGCCGCGACGGGAACTTCTGGAGCGCCGAGATGCGCATCGCGTTGGATCAGATCGGCGGCTGGAATCAGATCGTCCGGTTGGAGGCCGCGCACTACTGGCGCGACTACACCGGAGACGATACGCTCTGGCCCAGGAACTCGGGTTACAACCAACCCGGCACGTGGGGCCTCGTCGCCCTCGGGTCGCAGACGCAATCGATCACGTTTGGACCCCTGGCGAATCGGCGGCTCGGCGACGGCACTTTCGTGCTCGACGCGACGGCCTCGAGCGGCATGCCGGTCGCCTACACGGCCACGGGGCCCTGCGCCGTGGTCGGCAACGCCGTGCAGCTGAGTGGGCTCGGGCTGTGCACCATCACGGCCAGCCAGACGGGCAACGGGGCGTTCGCGCCCGCCCAATCGGTCGATCGCAGCTTCAGCGTGCAATCGATGTTGTTCCTGCCTTCGGTGCGCCGCTGAGCCACGGCGGCTTCCAAAAACACGACGGGCCGAGGCGATGCCCCGGCCCGTCGTGCGTTTGCTTGTACACGCTGCCGATTACTCGATGACGAAGTCGCCGGCCTCGGCGCGTTCGAGCACGGATTGGATGGCTGCCACGAGCGCCCGCGCCGACTCGGCGTTCAATTCCACAGCGATGCGCTGACCAGGACCGCGGGCGACGTCGACGAAGTCGATGTTGAGCGCATGCTCATAGGGCGCATTGAAGGGGTGATCGTACGAGACATCCGCGCGCCGCACCTTGAACCAATCGGCCGCGCCCTTCGCGCTGCCGGTCACCGACACCTGTTGGGCGATCATCGTGCACATGGTGGGATCTCTCCTGTCGGCGCTCAGGCGCGGGTCGCCAGATGTTCGCCGAAGAACGCAAACACCTTGGACCAGCCGTCGACGGCCTGCGCCTGGCGATACGCGGCCCGGTCATGATAGAAGAATCCGTGCCCGGCGTCCGGGTACATGTGGAAGCTGTAGGCCTTGCCGTGCTCCTTGAGCGCCGCCTCGTGGATCGCGACCTGATCGGGCGTCGGGCTGTGATCCTGATCGCCGAACAGCCCGAGCAGCGGACAGCTCAAGTCGGCTGTGTAGTCGATCGGCGCGACCGGGCGCTTGGGCGTGAGATCGCCCGGCCCCATCACCACGCCGCCGCCCCAACAATCGACGACAGCGTCGTAGTCCTTCGATCGGCAGGCCGCGAGATATGCATGCCGCCCACCCGAGCACGTGCCGAAGATGCCCACCTTGCCGTTGTGGTACGGCTGAGCGCGCAGCGTCGCGACCGTCGCCGCGAGATCGGCCAGCACATCGGCGTCGGCGACACCGCCTTCGGCGCGCACCGCCGACGCAACATCCTCGGGCGTGCCGTGGCCCGCGCGTTCGTACAGGTTCGGCGCGACGGCGACGTAGCCTTGCGCCGCGAACTTGCGGGTGGCGTCGAAGTACCATGCGTCCCACCCGGGCATGTGATGAACGAGCACGACGCCCGGGAACGGTCCGGGACCGAGCGGCCGCGCCAGATAGGCGTGAACGGTATCACCCTTGCCTCCCGGCCAGACCACGGTTTCAGCCAACATCCCCTGATAGGCGTCGGTCCGCAACATCGTCGTTTCCTTTTCTGTCAGTGTTGAAGCTGAGGCGATTTTATCGCGTCGGAGGAGCTCAGGCCGGGAGACTCGCCGCGAAGACGCCCAGTTCGCCAAGAAGATAGCTTGGCGGGCTTTGCGATTTCGCGGTTCCCCAGCCCATCGCCCACCACTGCCCACTCCAAACGGGTCATTGACGTCGGGCAACGGTCTTGCTATATTACTTACCGACCGGTCAGTCAGTGTCTGACCTTTAGGAGAATTCTAGCAAAATGAGCGACAAAACCCGCAACCAGGTCCTCCTGGTGCTCTTTCTGGGCGTGCTGATGGGCGCGCTCGACATCGCGATCGTGGGCCCCGCCCTGCCCACGATCCAGGCCGCCTTCGGCGTCGACGACCGCGCCCTGGCGTGGACGTTTTCGATCTATGTGCTGTTCAACCTGATCGGCACACCGTTGATGGCCAAGCTCTCCGACACCTTCGGGCGCCGCAGCGTGTACGTCCTCGACGTCACCCTGTTCGCGCTGGGCTCGCTGCTCGTGGCGTTGACGCCGGCCGGCCAGTTCGGCGTGCTACTCGCGGGCCGCGCCATCCAGGGCCTCGGCGCCGGCGGCATCTTCCCGGTGGCGAGCGCCGTCATCGGCGACACGTTCCCGCCGGAGAAACGCGGCGGCGCGCTTGGCCTGATCGGCGCGGTCTTTGGCCTGGCCTTCCTGATCGGCCCGATCCTGGGCGGCATCCTGCTCAGCGTCGCCAGCTGGCAGTGGTTGTTCATCATCAACCTGCCGATCGCGGCCCTCGTCGCGCTGATGGGGTTCCGGCTCCTGCCGACCACGCGGCCCGCGCAGCGGAGAGGCTTCGACGTGCTCGGCATGGCCGTGTTGGGCGTGATGCTGGCCGCGCTGGCCTACGGGCTCAACCAGCTCGACAGCCAACACTTCTTCACCAGCGTGGCGACACTCAACGTGTGGCCGTTCCTGCTCATCGCGGTCGGGCTTGCCCTGGTCTTTCCATTCGTCGAGCGCCGCGCTGAAGATCCGGTGCTGAACCTCGGGTTGTTCCGCAGCCGCCAGACGGTGCTGGCCAGCCTGCTCTCAGCCGGCGCCGGGCTTGGCGAAGTCGGCATGGTGTTCATCCCGTCGTTGGCGATCGCGGCCATGCCGACCGTGGTGAACAAACACACGGCCAGCTATCTGCTGATGCCCGTCGTGTTGGCGCTGGCGGTGGGCTCCCCGCTGGTCGGTCGGCTGCTGGACCGGCTCGGCTCGAAGCTCGTGGTGATCGCGGGCTCGGCGCTGCTCGCCCTGGGCATGCTGCTCCTGAGCGTGCCGGGCTGGACGAGTTCGCTCTGGCTCTTCATCGTTGCCGGCGCCGTGATCGGCTTCGGGCTGTCGGCCCTGCTCGGCGCGCCGGTGCGCTACATCATGCTCAACGAAGCGAGCGCCGGCGAAAGGACTGCGGGCCAGGGCGCCATCGCGCTATTCACAAGCGTCGGGCAACTGATCAGCAGCGCGCTTGTCGGCGCGATCGCAGCGTCGTTCGGCGGCGGCGTCGGCGGATACGGCACGGCGTATCTGGTGGTCGGCGTGATCAGCGTGCTCATGGTCGTGCTCTCGCTGGGGCTAAAGAGCCGCGCACAGGAGCGGGACGCAGCGGGCGCCACGGCCGTCGCGGCCGCGCAGGGGAGCCGCTGATGCCCACCCAACTCCCGATCGCCATCGGCACGATGATCACGGCGCTGGTGCTGTACACAGTCGCCGTCTGGAGCGAGCGCTTCGCGAAACGGCTCAAACCCTGGCACCTGGTCCTGTTCTGGTTGGGCTTGATCTTCGACACCACCGGCACGACGGTGATGACCGCGATGGCCGGGTCGCTCCAGTTCGACTTCCACGGGATCACCGGCGCGCTCGGCATCCTGTTCATGCTGGGGCACACGCTCTGGGCCACGCTGGCGCTCGTACTCAAACAGGAGAAGGTGCTGCTCAGTTTTCATCGCTTCAGCCTGGCGGTGTGGGCGCTCTGGCTTGTGGCGTTCGCCAGCGGCATGATCGGCGCGATGCTCCGTTGACGACGACGCGCGGTGTGCACGCACGGTTTTTTTTCCGCAGATGTCGCGGATTGCGCGGATTGAGCCGCTCAAGCCTGGCGGCCTCGCTCACACTTACATCTGCGTCATCCGCGACATCTGCGGCGCGAGTCGCGGCCTGTCGCCTCGCTCGTGCACACGCTTACGGCCAGGCATTGCCGTCGACCTCGAACCGGATAGAATCTAGCTATGCCGAACCCCGAGCCCGATCTGCGAACCCAGACCCTGACAATCGCGAAGCGGATGTTCATCGAACGCGGTTACCACGGCCTGGCGATGCGGGAGATCGCCGAAGCCGTCGGCGCGTCGAAGGCCGCGCTGTACTATCACTTCAAGGACAAGGAAGAGCTGTTCCTGGCGGTCATCCTGCCCTATCTGGATGCGATGGAGACGGCCCTCGATCGCATCGCCGCCGAACCGGTGTCGGCGGCCGAACGCATTCGGCTCTTCGTCGGGTACGTGCTCGGGCAGCTCGCCGAAGAACGTGCGATCATCCGCCTGGCCAGCCAGGAGATGGGACAGCTCAGCGCGGCGTCGCGTCAGGCCTTCGACCGCAGTTATCAGGAGAAGTTCATCGGCAAGCTCAGGTCGCTGGTGCAGACCGGGATCGCGGCCGGCGAGTTCCGTTCGATCGATCCGAGCATCACGACCTGGGCCCTGCTGGGGATGATGTACCCGTACTTCTACCCCGCCCATACCGGAAACAAGCCGCTGCCCGCGACGACGATCGAAGCCGTGACCTCGATCTTTTTGAACGGCATTCAGCAACCGGGCGCGTAGCCCGCCCAGGGATGTGCGTCCGGGTTGGTCATTGAGCCTATCTGCTCATCCAACGCGACGTGCGGCAAAGCAACGGGGTGCGGCCTGGGTCGGGCGAAGTCCGACCCAGGCATGGCTGGCGAAGTCCGACCCAGGCCGCACCCCGTTGCTTTGCCCGTTTTTTGTCCAACTGCGCGATACGTTTATCATGGAGCCCTCAAGACCATGACCATCATCGAAAAACTGCCGGACGCGCTGGCCCCGATCGTCTCGGCGCGGCTTGGCCGAGATTGGTCAGCCCGGCAGGTTACCGACCTGCGCGACCTGGCCTGTCATCCCTGCGCCATCCTGTCGGACGGCGCGGCGGCGGTCTTCGTCAAATTCAGCGATGCCGAGGATGCCCGTGAGCAATTCGAGATCGAGTTGAGTGGGCTGGCCGCGCTGACCCGGTTGGCCGGCGTCCGCACCCCGACCCCGGTAGGGGTGTTCGCCATCGACGGCGGCACCGTGCTGGTGCAGGAGGCGCTCGACGAAGTGACGCGGTCCGACGAGCACTGGCGCGACATCGGGCGGGCGTTGGCGCGGATCCATCAGGTCAAAGGCGCGCGCTTCGGCTGGGAGCGGGACGGCTTCTTCGGTCCGTTGCCGCAAGACAACCGGCCCGCCGCCGACTGGCCGACGTTTTTTGCCGAGCGCCGCCTGCGGCCGATGCTGAGCCAGGCCATCGCCAGCGGTCGGCTGGCAGTCACGCTCGCGACTCAGGTCGAACGCCTGATCGCGCGGTTGCCGGAGCTGTGCGGCCCGACCGTGCAGCCCACCCTGCTCCATGGTGACGCGCAGAAGAACAACTTCATCAGCACGGCGACCGGCGCCGTGGTCATCGACCCGGCCGTACAGTTCGGGCATCCCGAACTCGACCTCGCCCTGGTCGACTACTTCGAGCCCGTACCACCCGTGGTCTTCGAGGCTTACCGGGAGGTACAGCCGATCGACCCTGGATTCTGGGAGCGACGCGAGCTCTGGCGTCTTTGGGGGTACCTGGCCGCCGTCGCCGTCGAAGGCGGTCCGGTCTATGCCGAACGAGTCGAACGCGCGGTCGCCGCATACGCGTGAACGCGGTTTCCAGCCATGAGACGTCCGGGCAAAACGCGGGATGGTTCGGGGCGACGTGATCCGCCGCTCGACTTGCGCTGCGACGGCCCTGACGTGCGCATGCACGAGTTGTCAGCAGCTTTTTGCCGCTGATTGCGCGGTTTACGCGGATGTTGACTATTGGAGCCATGCTGGCAACGGTCCCGTTTCCGTCAGCGAAATCAGCGTCATCTGCGGCGAGATTCCACGCCTGACAACTTGCTCGTGCACACGCCCTGACCGACGTCATAGCGCCAAATGCCATTCATGGTACATTCGGCCAACACTGGATCGTGACCCGGTTGCCCCAATGTCGCCGCGCGGGACGGATCGCCTCGCAGGTCCGCGCAGGAGGGACGTGCCATGGAGGATCTGACCGGCAGACAGCTCGGCGCGTACCGCATCGTCGGGCCCCTGGGTGAGGGCGGCATGGCCGCCGTCTACAGGGCCGTCCAGACGGGCAAGATCAGCCGCCAGGTCGCGATCAAGGTGCTGCCCCAGCACCTGGCCAAGTCCCCCGAATTCGTCAAACGGTTCGATCAGGAAGCCAACGTCCTCGCCCATCTGCAGCATCCGCGCATTCTGCCGGTCTTCGATTTCGGCGAGTCGGACGGATACACGTATCTCGTGATGCCGTTCATCGAAAGCGGCACCCTGGCCGACCTGCTGCACGATCAGCCGCTGCCCCTGCCGCAAATCCGAAGCCTTGGGGTGCAACTGGCCGAGGCGCTCGATTACGCCCACGCGCAAGGCCTGGTGCACCGCGACGTCAAGCCCAGCAACGTGCTGGTTGACGAGCGCGGCAACTGTTTGCTCAGCGACTTCGGGATCTCCAAACTGCTGGCCGGGGCCGAGAAGTTCACGACGACCGGCGGCGTGGTCGGCACACCGGCCTACATGTCTCCGGAGCAGGGTCGCGGCGAAACGCTGGACGGGCGCAGCGACGTGTACGCGTTGGGCGTGATCGTGTACGAGATGGCGACCGGGCGCGTCCCGTTTCGCGCCGAGACGCCGCTGGCCGTCATTATCAAACACATGAACGACCCGTTGCCTCTGCCCCGCACGCTCAACCCCGAGTTGCCGGAGGCGCTGGAACAGGTGCTGTGCAAGGCGCTGGCAAAGGCGCCGGGCGACCGCTTTGCCACGGCCGGCGAGTTCGGGCGGGCCCTGCTGGCCGCGATCCCCGAGCCGACGACGCTCATGCCGGCCCCTGGGCTCGCGGCGACCTGGGTGGGCGCTGCTCCCACGCAGGTACACCCCGCGCCGCCACCTGTGGCGCAGGCACAACCCGCGGGGCGGCGCGGCCCGACCTTGCCGCTCCTCATCGTCGGTGGACTGGGGCTGCTCGGCGTGGCGATCGTGGCCGTCTGGCTGGCGCTCACTGCGCCGGGGCGACCGGCTGTGCCCACGCCCACGGCGGTCGCCGAAGCCGCGACGGACGTCGTGTCGACGCCGGCGAGCACGTCGATCGCCGCCGCGCCAACCGCTGCGCCGACGGCGGCGCCTTCGACCACGCCCGAGCCCTCCGTTACATCCGCCCCGACGAACACCGCGACGGCCGCGGCAACGGCCACGAGCACGCCGGTGACGACCGATCCCATCGCGGGGGCTTGGGTCGGCACGCTGACCTCCAGCGACGGCGCGTTCTCGACGCGGCTGGAGCTCTCGATCGAAACCGGCTGCCTGGTTGGAAAGGTCTGTGGCACGTACGCGGTGCCGGCGGTCCCCTGTTCGGGCAGCCTGACGTTCAACGCGGTCGACCAGGACACCTTCGTCTTCGTCGAGCAGGCGTCGAGCAGCAGCGCCGCCTGTCCGTCGGGTGGGTTCGAGTATCTGCAGGCGCGTCCCGATGGCTCCATCGCGTGGCGTTATCTCAGCGGCGCCTCCCAATCGACCGCCGTGCTGCGGCATCCGTAACGCCGGCCCTGCGTCGATCCAGGCACACCAACACGAAGCCCCGGCCGCAATGGCCGGGGCTTCGCAGTGTTCCGACAGGTCAAGACGCGGCGGACGACTCAGCCGGCGGCCGGTGGCGTGCTCAATCGCTCCGCCGCGATCCAGGTCGACCACTCGGCCGGCCCGCCGCGCCGCTCGCGCCAGCTGCCGCCTTCGAGCGCGTCGTGTGGGAGCTCGTCGGGCGCCAGGAACACGGCGCCCAGAAGGATCTGGTTGGCCGGGATGCCCAGCCACGCGAACACGTCCGCGTCCCTGAGAATGCCGCCGGTGGACCAATAGGTACGTAGACCGCGCGCTTCGGTCGCGAGCAGCAGATTCTGCACCGCCGCTGAGGCCGCTGCGATGTGCTCCTGGTTATTCTCGGTCAACTCGGGCGCGCCGCCAGACGGCGCCGGGTCCGGCAGCCAGGTCGTCAGCACCACGGCGCCGGTGCCCGCCAGGACGCGCGTGAGTTTGCTCTCCCAGGCGCGCGACCACTTGCTGTCGGCCTGAGCCTGCGCCTGAACCCGCAGACGGTCGAGCAGCGCGCAGCAGCCCGGCTTCTCGAGCACGTAGAACCGCCACGGCACGACCGAGGGCAGCCCCTCGCGGAGATGCGCCTCCTTATGGGCGGGCTTGTGGAACGGCGCCCAGCCGGCGACCTCGAGGCTATCGCGAATGGCCTGTCGGAGCGCCTGCGTCGTTTCGGGCGACAGCTCGCGGCAGTCGTTGGGATCGCGCAACACCTTGAGCGTTTTGCGCTCGCGGATGACGTGATCGACGGCGGCGATGAAGTCTTGCGAATTGAGAGAAGCGGGTGCCTTGGCCATGGTTTGCCTGACTGAATGGATTGGCTGTGGCCCAACTCTACCGCATTGTGGGGTTACAGGTGTGAATGCCGAGCCGGGTGTGCACGGGTGAGTGATCAGCCGCAGATTCTGACCGCGCATTTCGCGAACGACGCGAATTGGTCTCTGCCAATCCAACACTGGCTGATTCGACCAAGTTCGCGATATTCGCGGCAAGGAAAGCTGACAACTCGTGCTTGCACACCGCGCCGGCGCTCACGCCGCGCGCCAGAGCCAGCGCAGGGTCTCCGGGAAGATCGCGCCGCCGTGCAGGAGTGTGTGTCCGCCCTCGCCGAACTCGAAACGGTAGTCGTAGTCGCGGTAGGCGAGCGCCGCGGCCATCGCCCGATTGGCGAGCGGCCAATTGCCGAAGACGACGTCGAGGTCCCGCGCGCCGCTCTGCAGAAAGATGCGCAGCGGCCTGTGCTCGGTCCTGCGGATCAAACCGGGATAGACGTGGCCGCCGCGCATGTCGGTGAAGCTGCCGCAGTGGCTGACCACTTTGCGAAAAGCGTCGGGGCGCTCCCAGGCGGCCGTGAAGGCGCAGATCCCGCCCGAGCTCAGACCGCAGATCGCCCGGCCCTCCGGATCGTCGGTAATGTTGACCGTCCGCTTGATCTCCGGGATCAATTCATCGATCAGAAGGCGCGCGTAACGGTCGCCAAGCGAGTCGTACTCGAAGCTGCGGTTGCCGTCTCCGCCGTAGATCGGCGTGCCCGGGCCGCGATCGCCGGGGTCGACGAACAAACCGACCGTCACCGGCATCGCGCCCTGGTGAATGAGGTTGTCGAAGGCGATCGGCGTGTTGATCTCCGCGCCCAGATACGTGCCGCCGTCTTGAAAGACCATCAGGTTGGCGGGCCGCGTCGCGTCGTACTGCTTCGGCACGTAGAGCCAGTACGCGCGCTCCGTGTCGGGATACACCGCCGGGCTGCGCCAGCGCCCAGCGGTGACGGTGCCGCGCGGCACACCGGGCTGTGGCAGGGAGTCGGGGCCCAGACGGTATGGCTCGTCGCCGCGCATGCTCGTGGCGAACATGGCCTGATCTTTTTGATTGGGGCCGGTCAGGATGTCAGACATGGCAATCCCTTTCGATCATCAGCGCGCGGTCAGCCAGGCCGAGATCCGCGGAACCGCGTCGGCTGCGAGCGCCGCGTACGCCTCGGGCGTCAGATGCAACCGGTCCTCCACAAAGAACGGTTCGACCGGCCTCCCATCGCTCAGGAAAACCGGATCCGTGTCGATGAACAAATCGCGCGCCGGGAGCTCGGCGCGGATCGCGGCATGCACCCGATCGATCGCGTCCCAACGACCCAGTTTTTGCGGCGCCTTGATGATACCGAAGTAGACGAACCGGGCCGCGGGCAGCGCACGCGCGACGATCGCGCGGCAGGCAAGCGTATTGGCCACAATCTCGGTTTCGGGCACTGCGTCGTTGAGGTCGTTGCTCCCGCAGTAGAAGAGCACGACGTCGGGTTGTTCCTCAATCAAGACGTCGGCCAAGGTCTGGCGCCAATGGGCCGTCACCGTCCCGCCGATCGCGCGATTGCGAACGGTGAAGTCGGGCGCCTGCGCCGGCAGATCGCGCCAGGCCTCAAAGATCGAGCTGCCGACCAGCAGGACGCGTGGCGCACGACCTTCCCGGCGCTGGCGCCAGAGTTGCGCCGTGAGTTGGATCTGGCCGACGTGCAGGGCCGTATGCTCGACGACGTGGGCCAACACCCAGCCGACCCGAACGTCGCGGCCATCGCGCGCGACGCGACAGGATCGATTCAGATCGTGGAGCTGCAGGGTCGCCAGCAGCCTGCCCAGGTCCGCATCCAGGGCCTCGAGTTGACCGAGCAGATCGGGGGCCGCGATTCCGCGCACGGCGAACTCGGCCTCGCGTACGCGCTCGCTCGGAGCGCCAAAGATGACCGTCTCAATCCAGTAGCGCTCCGCGCCCAGAATGTGCACGACCAAAGCCCCGATCGCGTTCGCGTCGGCGACCGGTTCCCAGTCGAGCGCATCGAGCGGCAGATCGCCGATGGCTTTGGCGACCTCGATGTGCAGAAAGGTCAGGCGTTCGAGGACGTCGTTCACCAGCGGCTGCATGGGTACACCTCGAGTTGGCGGATGGCGCTCCCGCGATTGTTAGGTCTTCGATAGCCACCCGGCGGGCGCGCGTCTCACGGCGATTCTACGCTGGACGGCGAACATGGGGTAAAGGAGATGCGATGACACACTTGGACTATGGCAACTGGGTGCGGCGGCGGACGTTGATCGGGCTGGGCGCCGGCGCCGTCGTGGCAACCGGTCTAAGCCTGTTGCCTTTTGGAACCGGCTATCGGATAGCGCTGGCGGGCGTCGGCGTGGCGCTAGGTGCCAGCCTCGTTGTGCCGCTCTACGCGTACGCGACGTTCTCACAGCGCGGCGGACGCTTTCAGGAACGCCTGTACGAGCGGGTCGCCGACGCCATCGGACCGGTCGGCCCCGGGCGGATCCTGGACATCGGCGCCGGAAACGGCATGCTGGCCGTGCTGCTGGCGCAGCGTCAGCCCGCTGCCTCAGTCGTCGGCGTCGACACCTGGGGCCCGGCCTGGGAGTATGCGGCCGCGACCTGCACGCGCAATGCCCGGCTGGCGGGCGTCGACGAGCGGGTCGGGTTCCGCGACGGCGACGCGGCCCGGTTGCCTTTCGCCGACGCGGCCTTCGACGCCGTGGTCAGCAACCTGACCTTCCATGAAGTGACGGCCGTGGCGGACAAACCGGCGCTGATCGCCGAGGCTTTGCGTGTGCTGAAGCCCGGCGGCGCGTTTGCATTCGTCGATCCGTTCTTCGACGTGAAGCTGTACGGCCCAAGCGCCACGCTCGAACCACGGCTCCGAGCGCTGGGCGTCGAAGACGTCGCGCTGCAGCCCCTGACGGCGATCACGCCCGTGCCCGTCATGTTACGGCACCCGCGCGCGCTCGGACGCGTTGCGCTGTTGACCGGCCGGAAGACGACGTCGGCGATCCGTTGAGCGGCCCAACCGGTCAAAGCGCGGCTGCGCCGCGCAATCGTTTGGGCGCCGCCAACTGCCAGGCCATACCCACGTGGAAGCGCAGTTCGCGCTGCCCGATGTGACGCAGGTCGATGCCAACCCAGCCCTTGACCCCGACGTACGGCGGGCGAAAGTAGCGCTTCGGATCGCGCGCAATCAGATCGGCCTGGGCGCCGTCGGGCACGGGCGCCCAGATGGCGATGTGGCCGTCATTGTGATGGTTGTTGGCGAACATCACGAAAGCCCGTTTGTGGACGAACCAGACCGGCTCGCCGTGCGAGAGCCGTTCGCTCGATTCGGGCAACGCCAGACACAGACGTCGTACGCGTTCAACGTGATCGACCGGCATGCCGAGATCCTTTCGAACCAGACACCGGGAGTGCCCCGATGTACCCCGATGTGCCCCGATATCCTGACAGGCAACGATACTCGATTCGCAGTCGGTCGACGAGCACGGCTGGCATGACTTTCGTCGCCATTCGGCTCAGACCTGTTTTCCGCCCCGAATATCGCGACCACGGTTTTCGCGAACTGGATCCACACGATTGGAGCATGGCCGCGCCAGATCGATCCAGCGTCGAATACGCGCGGCTGACCCGCGTCGTTCCACGGGACCTGCACCCGTCTTGCCAGAAGCGCCGGGCCGCGATAGCCTTGGGCGGTGGCTGCTTTCTTCCGACTTCTGAACGATGGGCGCCGCTGGTGGATCTTCACGATCGTCGTGCTCGGTATGGGTGCGGCGTGGACAGGCGCCTCACGCGTGGTCGACGCCGGTGAGGTGGCGCAGGTGCCCAACCCGCACGAGGGATTCCCGGCACCCGACTTTGCGCTCGAGGACCTGACTGGCCAAACCGTGCGACTTTCGGATTTGCGCGGACAGGTGGTCGTCGTCAACCTGTGGGCGAGCTGGTGCGGGCCGTGCCGGGCCGAAATGCCCGCCCTCCAAAAACTACACGAAGCCCTGCACGCAGACGGCCTGGTCGTGCTCGGCGTGAACAGCACCGCCCAGGACGTCGAGGCGGATGCGCGGGCGTTCGTGACCGACCTCGGCGTGACGTTCCCGATCTTGCTAGATCGCGCGGATGACGTCAGCCAGACCTATCGTCTGCGCGCGCTGCCGAGCACCTTCATCGTCGATCGGCGCGGCGTGATCGCCGCTGTGATGATCGGCGGCCCGCTGAGCGAGGCCGTGCTCCGCTCCAAAGTGGAAGGCCTGCTGGCCGAGTCACCCTAGGATCCCGATGTTCCCTACCCTGCAACTCGGGCCGCTCGCCCTGCCGGTCGGCCCGCTGCTCCTGTTGTTCGGCGTCTGGCTGGGCCTGTGGCTGGTCGAGCGCGAGGCCGATCGATTGCGCCTGAACCGCGATACCCTGAGCGCATTGGCGCTGATCGGGTTGACGACCGGCGTGGTTGGCGCGCGTCTGGCCTTTGCAGCCCAGCATCTCTCGGCGTACACCGCCGACCCGTTCAGCCTGCTCTCCAACAACCTGACAAGTTTCTCCGTGCCGGCGGGCTGGCTGATCGGATCGTCGGCGGCACTGGTGTATGGCCGGCGCGAACATCTGCCTTTAAGACGCACGCTCGACGCGCTCGCGCCGTTGCTTTTGGCGCTGAGCGGGGCCGTGGCGCTCGCACAACTCGCGAATGGAGACGGCTTTGGCACGCCCGCGCAGCTGCCCTGGAGCCTGTACCTGTGGGGTGAAGCACGCCACCCCACGCAGGTGTACGCGTTGTTCGCGTCGATTTTGGTCGCGGGCGCGTGGTGGCGTTGGGGGCGAGCGCACTTTGACGGCTTTGCGTTTCTGTTTTGCCTCGCGGGTCTGGCGATGGCCGCGCTCATCATAGAATCTTTTCGCGGTGACAGTGTGCTCCTGGCCGGTGGCTGGCGCAGCACTCAGGTTTTCGCGCTCCTGGTGCTGGGCAGCTGCCTGGCCGTCATGCGGCTGTGGGTCGTCGCACCTGCGCCGGACCAGTCGTAGCTAGTGACACCCGATCGCCAACGCGATCGAAGCAAGCTCCAGCTTTCGCGGATCGACACGCTGGGCGCCATCTACGTGTACGACTCGGACGCTCCGCCGAAATAGGCCCGCGACCTCCGACCGACATCGGGGCACATCGGGACACTCCCGGTGTGTCCCGATGTACCCCGCATTTGTGCGGATGCGCGCCGAGAATCCAGGCGCTAGAATGGGCCCGACTATATTTGGTTCAGACCCATTCGGAGCAATCTGATGTCGATTCGCGTCTGTGCGCGCTTCCTCCTGAGCCTTGGTCTGGTGCTCGCCGCTTGCGGTCAGACCCCGTCGGCACTCGCCGCGACCTCGCTCGAGTTGTACGGGACCTTCCACGCCATGGGCGTCATCGTCGCGCTCACCGCGGGCGAAGACGCCAACCAGAACGCCGTCGCCAGCGTCTCGTATCGGCAGAGCGGCACGGGCGCCTATCAAACCGGCTTTCCCCTCACCCGGGTGGACGCGACCCGTTTCGCCGGCAGCCTGTTCTGGTTGACGCCTGGGACGGCGTACGACGTGCGCGTCACATTTTCGGACCCAGACGGGGGCGCGTTCAATGGCGCCGTCGTCAGCGGCGTTGCCTCGACGCGGGCCGAGATCACGGTGCCGGCGCCCACGAGCGCCTATATCGTCAGCGCCGCGGGCTCGGGGACGGCCTGCACCCTGGCGACACCGTGCGCGTTGCCGACGGCGCTGAACGCCGCGCAGGCGGGCGCCGCCATCCAGTTGCGCGGCGGCACGTACTTCCTCGGCGATCTGACGCTACCCCGTTCGGGCAGCGCCGGCGCCCCGATCGTGATCCAGAGTTACTCCGGCGAAAGCGCGATCTTCGACGGCGCCGACCCGGCCACGTTCACGTGGACGGCGCAGGGCGGCGGCGTGTACCAGACCACGGTCAACGTCGCCGACACGCATCTGGTCTCGGCCAACGATCAACGGCTGTACCCGTACGGCAGCCTGAGCGATCTGCAAAGCCTGGCGTGGTCGGTGCCGGGGTTCTTCGTCAGCGGCACGACGGTGTACGTGCGCCTGGCCGGCGACGCCAACCCGAACGGCCAGACCATGCGGGTCTCGCGCTTCAACACAGCGTTCACGGTCGATGACAGCTTCATCGACTTCGTCAATCTCACGTTCCGCAACTACGGCCTCGGCCAGTACGCCAAGGCGCTGTATTTGAACAACGCCTCCGACAACCTGATCCAGGGCAGCACGTTCTTCAACAACGACTTGGGCATCGGCCTCAAGCGCGACTCGGGCCGCAACGTGATCCAGGACAATGTCTTCTCCGACACCGATTTCATGTGGCCGTGGGACGCGGTCAAGGGGGGCTCCGATCTCGAGACCGGCGGCGTGGTGTTCTACAGCCCGGCCACGGGCCGCGGCAACGTCATTCGACGCAACACGTTCCACGACTACTTCGACGGCGCCGGGACCTGCCCGGAGGACAACGGCACCGCCACGAACGAGACCGACTTCTACGAGAACGAGATCTACAACACGGGCGACGACGCGCTCTCGGCGGACGGGGCGTGCAGCAACGTGCGCATCTGGGGCAACGTCATGCACAATGCCCTGGTCGGCATCTCCTTCGCGCCGATCTACGAGGGCCCGATCTACGCGATCCGCAACGTGATCTATAACCTCGACGCCGGGAACAACAACTACTCCGGGATATCGTTCAAGTTCAACAGCGGCTACGACCAATCCGGGCGCATGTATTTGTTCCACAACACGGCGGACGCGGTCCGCCCGAACAACCCGGGCTTCGCGATCAAGTCGCCGGGCACCTGGCAGATGATCGTCTCACGCAACAACATCTGGACGGGCACGGGCTACGGGATCGAGAACGCCAACACCAGCCAGCCGCTCGATTTCGACTACGACAACCTCTATACGACCGGGCCCGAACTGGCCTGGTGGGGGGGCACCCATTATGCAACGCTCGCCGCGTTCAGGTCCGGCACCGGGCTCGAAGCCCACGGCGTGAGCCTGCCGCCGGGCTTCGCTAACGCCGGAAACGGCGACTACACATTGGCGGCCAACAGCCAGGTGATCGACAAAGGCGTGGCCATCCCGGGGATCAACGACGGCTTCTCGGGCACCGCGCCCGACCCGGGCGCCTTCGAGTATGCGCCGGTGCTGACCGTAAGCGGCATGCCTGGCGACCAGACCGTCGCGCTCAACTGGTCGCTCGATGCCACCCTGCCCGTCACCGCGACGTGGCGCATCGCCTACACGGGCCCGGCCGCGTCGCCGGCCTCCCCGGTGACCGGGCTGGCGTCGGCAACGCGCAGCCAGCTCTTCACGGGCGCGACCAACTATGCGTCGTACGTGTTCACGGTCAACGCACTGCTCGGCACCACGCCGATCTACACCGGCACGGTCACGATCCGCCCGACCGACCGGCCGGTGTACATGCCGCTGATGCGGAAATAGTCGTTCGGAAATACGAACCGCGCAGACGCCAAGGGCGCGTGAATTCTCCTGGGGGGAGTCTGTGCGCCCTTGCGTATGCGAGGTTCGCCGGTGCTCAATCGGTCAGGCGATAGACCCGCGCCTCGAACGGCCGCAACGCAAACGCGCGGCTATCGCCGACCGCGATCGGGTAATTGGCGATCAGGAGCTCGCCGCCGGTGTAAGCCAGCTCGGTCGGGGCCACGAATGTCGGCGTGTTCCGGGAGACGTTCAGCACCACCAGCAGCCGCTCCGCGTCGAGCGTACGGGTGAAGGCAAAGATCTCGGGGTCGTCAGCCAGGATCAGGTCGTACGTGCCGTACACGAAAACCGGGTTGGCCTTGCGCAGCTGGATCAGCTTCTGATAGTAGTAGAAGACCGAGTTCGAATCCGCCAGCGCCTGTTCGACGTTGACCGTCGTGTAGTTGGGGTTGACCTTGATCCAGGGTTCGCCGGTGGTGAACCCGGCCTGCGGCGCGGCGCTCCATTGCATCGGTGTGCGCGCGTTGTCGCGGCTCTTCAGGTGCAGGCCGGCCAGGACGGTCTGCGGGTCCTGACCGAGCTGCTCGGTCTGCAGCTTGTAGACGTTCAACGCGGCAATGTCGCGATAGTCCGCGATCGACTCAAAAGCCACGTTGGTCATACCGATCTCTTCGCCCTGATAGATGTAAGGCGTGCCCTGCTGCAGGTGGTTGAGCGTCGCCAGCAGTTTGGCCGAGACGACGCGGAATTCGCCGTCGTCACCATAGCGCGATACCGGGCGCGGCTGATCGTGGTTGCTGAGGTAGTTGCTGTTCCAGGCCCGGCCTTCGAGACCCTTCTGCCAGCGCGTCAACACGGCCTTGAGCATCTTCAGGCCGTCGGGGCGATCGATCAGACGCGGGCCGATCCGGTCGACGTCCATGTGTTCGAACTGGAAGACCATGTTGAGGGCGCCGGTCTCCTCGTGCGTCAGCTCGATTGCGTCTTCGGGCGAGACCATGGGTGTCTCGCCGACGGTGAGGATGTCGTACTTCGAGAGCACGTCGGTCTTCATCTCGCCCAGGAACTCACTCAGGCGCGGACCGCAGATGAAGTGCTCGCTGCCCTGCACATGGCGTTTGCCGTCGACCGGCTCGGCGGCGGGCAACCCTGGCGCCTTCGAGATCATGTTGATCACATCCATGCGGAAGCCGTCGACGCCGCGCCTCAACCACCAGTGCATCATGTCGAAGACCGCGCGCCGCACTTTGGGGTTCTCCCAGTTGAGGTCCGGCTGCCGCTTCGAGAACAGGTGCAGGTAGTACTCTCCGGTCGCCGGGTCGAACTCCCAGGCCGAGCCGGTAAAGAACGACTGCCAGTTGTTGGGCGAGCCGCCGTCCTTGCCCGGACGCCAGATGTAGTAATCGCGATACGGGTTGTCCTTGGACTTGCGCGACTCGATGAACCAGGGATGCTCGTCTGAGCTGTGATTGACCACCAGGTCCATCACCAGCTTGAGGCCGCGCGCGTGCATGGCGGCGATCAACTCATCCCAGTCGGCCAGCGTGCCGAACTCGGTCATGATGTCCTGATAATCGCTGATGTCGTAGCCGTTGTCGTCGTTTGGCGATTTATAGACCGGCGAGAGCCAGACCACGTCGACGCCCAGCGTCTTCAGATAATCCAGCTTGCCGATGATCCCGCGCAGGTCGCCGATGCCGTCGCCGTTGCTATCCGCGAAGCTGCGCGGATAAATCTGGTACACCACGGATTCCTTCCACCAGGTCTTGTTCATTGGAACTGCCTCCTTCTGCTTGCCGCGTCTGCGGCGATGATCCGCGATCGGTTCAGCCGCGGCGCTCGATCTTGTCGAGATCGTGGACCTGCAGCTTGAGCGCGTCGATCGACACCCACAACTCGTTCAGCGACAGCGCCAGCGACGCCAGCAACAGGACCAGACCCGCGCCAAAGATCCACTGCCCAAGGACGATCTGGCCCGCGAACAGCACGCCCATGCACAAGACGCAACAGGTAAAGCTCCCCACGCCGCACACCTGCATGTTGCGGATCAGACCGATGCGGTAGATCAGGTTGTCGAGCTGGCCACGGATATGCGGTTGTGGATCCTGCTGATAGCGGCCATGCAGATCGCGGATGAGGTTGGCGAGCGTCAGAAACCGATTGGTGTATGCCAGCAGAAGCAGCGAGATCGCCGGGAACAGCAATGCCGGTGTCGTCAGGGTGAGATCGGTCGACATAAACTCTCCGCGCTCTGGGATCGATTTTCAAGCGAATAGGCTGGATAATCGCTGACCAAACGATTCTACTCCCGGCGTAGCCATTCAACAGGGACGAACGTCATCGGCTGGCACCGGTACCAGCGGGCGCCTGGAAGACGAATTGGCGGTATCCGAAAGTCCATGTCGATTTCGCCCTCTGTCGTTCGACGTATGGATAGAACGCAGGAAAAAACCTCCGGCCGACCGGCCGGAACCATACTGAGGAGACCACACGATGAAATACCTGATGACCTTCGACTCGCCCGCCGACGCCGCGCCGCCCAGCCCGGAGCAACTCGCGGCACTCGGCAAGTTTACGCAGGAGATGATCGCGGCCGGTGTCGTGAAACTGACCGGCGGGCTCGCGCCGGCCTCGATGGGCGGCGCCCGCGTGCGTTCGAAGGGCGGCCAATTCGCCGTGATCGATGGACCCTACACCGAGGCCAAGGAAGTCGTGGTCGGCTTCGCCGTGATCGAGGCCGCCAACCTTGACGAAGCGCTGGGGCATTGTCAGCGCTTCATGGCCATCGCCGGCGACGGTGAAGGCAGCATCCAGCCGATCTTCGAAGGCGGCGCCTGAAGCACCGTCGCGCACTGCCCGGGCTGGCCCGTCGACGTTGACGGGCCCGCCGCCGCATCGGCCAAGGAGCCTCGCCATGCGATTCCTGTTGCTCACCGTGGCCGCATCGCCGGAGAAGTCGCCGTCCGCCGATGGGGGCCCAGACGCCATCGACCGCTTCAATCGCGCCCTGCGCGAGGCCGGCGTCCTGCTGGGCACCGACCGCCTGCGCGCGACGTCGAGCCAATCACAGGGGCATGCTGCCGGCAGTCCCGGTAACGGACGCGCCTCGATGACCGGCTACTGGTTGATCCAGGTGCGCTCGCTCGACGAGGCGCTGGCGTGGGCCCACCGCTGCCCGCTGGCGCCCGACGAGGTGATCGAGATCCAACAAGCCATCCCACACGGGGCGCGCGATTGATGCCGTCCCACCACAGGAGATGCCGATGAACCCGTCATTGCCCCTCACCCAAACCCCCACCGGCGCGCGCTGGGCCGGCCGGATCGTCAGCGGTCTGGTCGTCGCTTTCATGCTCTTCGACCTGATCGGCAAGGTGCTCGTCATCCAGCCCGTCATCGACGCCCAGACCCATCTGGGCTTTCCCGTCGAGTTGTCGCAGGTGCTTGGCGCGATCGAAGTCGTGTGCGTCGCGCTCTATCTCTTGCCGGCGACGGCTCCGCTCGGCGCCCTGCTCCTCACCGCGTACCTCGGCGGGGCCACGGCGATCCATGTGCGGGTCGGTGATCCCTGGTTCTTTCCGGTGCTGATGGGCGTGCTGGCCTGGGTCGGTCTGCTCCTCCGCGACGAACGCGCTCGCGGCTTACTCCCCGGCCGGCGCGATCGATAGACACAGCCGCCTGCCGTTCAACCTTCGAATCGGCGTTCCGGCTCGATCAGCAGTGGGTTGGGCAAAAACCGAGGCGGTGCACGGGTTGGGGCTTCGCCCCAGCCCATGCACCGCCTCGATATTGCCCGTCGTTTTCAAATCTGGCCAGCGCAGTTGGATGCCGCAGGCAGTTGCGCCATTCTCGCGGATCGTAGATCGCTCAAACGGCGTTACACTTCGAAGCCATGACGGGCAACGCTGTGACCGAGAGCGACAGCCACAACGCGATCGACGCGATCTGGCGAATCGAGTCGGCCCGCATCATCGGCGGGTTGACCCGGTTGACGGGCGACATCGATCTGGCGGAAGAACTGGCAGGCGACGCGCTGGTGGCGGCCCTGCAGCAGTGGCCGAAGACCGGCGTGCCCGACAACCCCGGCGCCTGGCTGATGGCGACCGCCAAGCGCCGCGCCATCGATCAGTTCCGACGCTCGAAAACGCTCGAACGCAAGCACGTCGAGTTGGGCCGCGCGCTCGAAGACGAACAGGCTCTCAGCGGCGAGGCCATGGACGCTGCAGTGGACGATCCGATCGGCGACGACCTGCTGCGTCTGATCTTCATGACCTGTCACCCCGTGCTCTCCCGCGAAGCGCGGGTGGCGCTGACGTTGCGGTTGCTCGGCGGGCTGACCACGGACGAAATCGCGCGCGCCTTCCTGATCCCCGAACCGACCCTGGCCCAGCGCATCGTGCGCGCCAAGCGCACGTTGGCCGCCGCGCAGGTGCCGTTCGAGGTGCCGCGCGCCGTCGACCTCCCCGCTCGCCTCGCCTCGGTGCTCGAGGTCATCTACCTGATCTTCAACGAAGGCTACGCCGCCACGGCGGGCGACGATTGGATGCGGCCAGCCCTCTGCGACGATGCCCTGCGCCTCGGCCGTATCCTGGCCGAGCTTATGCCGACCGAGTCGGAGGTCCATGGGTTGACGGCCTTGATGGAGATCCAGGCGTCGCGCACCGCCGCGCGCACGAACGCGCAGGGCGAACCCATCCCGCTGCTCGAGCAGGACCGGGCCCGCTGGGACGCGATCCTCATCCAGCGCGGTCTGGCCGCACTCGAGCGGGCCGAGGCGCTCGGCGAGCTCGGGCCCTATGCGCTGCAGGCGGCGATCGCGGCCTGTCATGCCCGCGCGCACACCGCCGACCAGACCGACTGGGCACGCATCGCGGCGTTGTACGCCACGCTCGGCCAGTTGTCACCCTCGCCCATTGTGGAGCTCAACCGGGCGGTGGCCGTCGGTCTGGCTTTTGGCCCGGCCGTCGGGCTCGAACTCGCCGACGGGCTGCTCGACGAGCCGGTGCTCAAGGGCTATCACCTGCTCCCGGCGGTCCGGGGTGACCTGCTCGCGAAGCTCGGTCGACGCGACGAAGCGCGGGCCGAGTTTGAGCGCGCCGCCTCGCTCACGCGCAACGAGCGCGAACGCCAGGTGCTCCTCAAACGTGCGGCGGAGTGCCACGCGTAGGCGGCCTCTTGTATCGGGTCCGGGATTCAACTGCGGAGTGCGCGGATGGGTGATCTGCGTAATCCGCGTCTTCTGCGGCCGCATCTTCCCATTCGCTCAACTTGGGGCAAGATCGCTCACACGTGCGCCTGCTAAAATGCGCGGCACGTCCGGCGCTTCCGGCCACCCACCTGACGGTGAGCTGCGCGGCGCAGGCGATCACTGCAAGGGGGACCATGCACAAGCGGTTGCGCCGTATCATCCTGGCGGCTTCAGTCTTCATGTCCGCGTGCGCGACGACGACCGGCGCGCCGGTGACGACCGAGTCGGTCTCACCCACACCGGAGGCCGCGGTCGCGGTCACGGCCACGACTGCGGCGGCCGATCCCACACTGGCCCCGACGGCCGCGCCCGTCGCCAGCCCGACGCCAGCGCCCACCGACACGCCCGAACCGACAGCCACGCCGCAACCCAAGCCCACCTGGCACTGGGCCATCCATCCCGACACCGGCCAGATCGTGGCCGTGAACCAGTTCGGCGAGACCCGGTCGGTCGGCGAGCCGCACCCGGAACTTCTCAGCACCGCCCTGACCTATCGCCTGGACGCTTCACGCGCCCTGGTGCTCGCCGACGACGGCAGCGCCGTCCGCGCCTTTCTGCTGACACTTGACGCGCTGGCGCCTATCGCGCTTCCGACGAATGTGCCCTACGACGGTGTGACGCATGCGGCGTTGCTCCAGATCGTGGGCGCTCATGGTGACTTTGTCGCGTTCTGGTATGAGACGTTCGGCGGCTCGGCCGGACACACCGGAACGATCGAGCCGCCGCACGGCCCGCTCTTCGTGGTCGACCTCGCAACGCTCACAGGCAAGCTGGTGGACGCCGACGTCAACGTCATGGGCTTCGATGACCCGCGCGCCTGGATTCATCCATCCGCCGACGGCCGTTACCTGCGCTACCTGGCCGGCTCCAAGACGGCATCGCGGATCCGCGAGCTCGATCTGGCGACCGGCGACGTGCGCACGGTCCATGAACAGACGGGCAAAGTGGACCCGTTCGTCCGGACATCGCGCGATGGCTCGGCCTGGTTGATCGAAAACGACGGCGCGCTGCTTGACCTGCCGACGGGGCAACTCACCCCTCAGGACACGGAGACGCTCTGGCTCGATCCGCTCGGTCAGGGTCTGCTGCTCGCCTCGCAACGCGATTGTCCCGGGGCCTGCCCATTGCAGGTGCGCGCTGCCGATGGGCAGATCCTGGAAGGCACCTATCAACTACCGTGGGGTGAGGTTGGTGGTTTGACGCGCCTGCTCGCCGGCCGTCTGGATGACGGCGCCCTGATCGTCGCAACCACCTTACTTGACGCGATCGCGACCGACGCCGACATCGCCGCACAGTATCCGGGCCTGGACACGTTGGATCGCGCCGTGTTCCGGCTCGAACCCGATGGAACGTCGGAACTCATCGGCCTGCTGCCACTTGGCGCCGTGCAATCGGGAAGTGCGTTGCCCATATCCGCCGACGGCCGGGTGGTTGTTTTGTTGGCGCCCGATCGCTCGGCCCTGCGCCTGGTCGATCTTGCGGCCCGGCGCACTCTGGCGGACGTGCCGCTCTCGCCCGACCTGACCGACGCGGCCTACACCGCCAGGTTCTACGACCACGGCCTCTATGTGTCACTGGATGCCGACACGGCCGAGGGCGCTCAACAAGGATTGCGTCTGACCTACCTCTACGCCAGCGGCGCCGTGTCGCGGCTGGATGAGCCGGAGCCGGCCTACACGATGTGCGCCGACTTGCTGCCCGACGGGTCGATCCTGTGCTGGCACTACCCGGATTGGAACGAGATCGCCGCCGATTTCGTGGTATACGCCCCGGATTGGTCAACGGCAACCGTCCTGCTTGGCGATCACCTCTTCTTTGAAGTGATCCCGTGACGCTCAAAACGACCC
>JBGAJV010000096.1:0-16497 GCA_044224715.1 Anaerolineales bacterium
GTGGTCCACACCGACATCGGGGTACATCGGGGCACTCCCGGTGTCTTAACTCACGGCTTCGTCGATCTGCTTCATGATCTCGGGCGTGAGCCGGGGCAAGACCTCGAGCGCCTTGAAGTTGTCGTGCACCTGCTCGACCCGGCTGGCGCCGGTGATCACGGTGCTGACATTCGGGTTCTTGGCGCACCAGGCCAGGGCCAGATGCGGCAGCGACACGCCCAGATCGCCCGCGATGACGCCGAGCTTGCGCACCTTCTCGAGCCGGGCCGGCGTGATCTGCTCCTTCAACCACTCGTAACCGGGCAGGTTCGCGCGGCTGTCGGCCGGGATCCCGTTGTTGTACTTGCCGGTGAGCAGGCCCGAGGCCAGCGGGCTCCAGATCGTGGTGCCCAGGCCGATCTCGCTGTACAGACGCGCGTATTCCTTCTCGATCCGATCGCGCCAGAGCAGGTTGTACTGCGGCTGCTCCATCTGCGGCTTGTGCCAGCCGTGTCGGTCGGCGATGTGCCAGGCCTGGCGGATCTGGTCGGCGCTCCACTCGCTCGTGCCCCAGTACAACGCCTTGCCGCGCTCGATGATGTCGTGCATGGCGTGCGCCGTCTCCTCGATCGGGGTCTCGGGATCGGGGCGATGGCAGAAGAGCAGGTCGACGAAATCGAGCCCGAGCCGCTTGAGCGAGCCGTCGACGGCCTGCATTAGATATTTGCGGTTGAGCGTGTTCTTGAGGTTGGGTTTGTCGGTCAGGCCCCAGTAGACCTTGGTCGAGATCACGTAGGTCCCGCGCGCCCAACCGAGTTGCTTGATCACGCGGCCCATGATGCTCTCCGACTCGCCCATCGCGTAGATCTCGGCGTTGTCGAAGAAGTTGCAGCCGGCTTCATACGCGGCCTGCATGCAGGCCGCAGCGGTGTCGTCGGCCAACTGGTTCTTGAACGACACCCAGGACCCGAAAGACAGCACGCTGACTTTCAGGCCGGCTGATCCCAGACGACGGTATTCCATGAATTCCTCCAATATGGCGGGCGCCATGTTGTGCACCCGCTCGGTTTTGACGCGCTTGCGGCGCACAGAGAATAGCGCGCCTTGCGGACGGCGACAACCCGCTGAACGGCGAAGGTTGCTTCAATGTCGAACTTCGTCACTCGGTCCCTGGCGTCAGCCCTCCCAGGAACCCCGCCTGCGCGAAGGCGGGATCCGGATACGTGTAGATGCCGCGCCCGGTCTTGCGACCGAGCCAGCCCCGGTCGACAAACGGCTTGAGGAAGGCCGCGTTCTTGCGCAGTTGGCCGTCGACGATCAGGCGCTTGGCCCAGTAGTCGGTGATGGTGTAGACGGTGTCGAGCCCGACCAGATCCATGATGCCGAAAGGCCCGATCCCCGTGTGCATCACCCCCATCCAGGCGCGGTCGACGTCCTCGGGCGTGGCGACGCCGTTGGCGGCCAGGGTCAGCGCTTCGCGGTTCAGCCCGGAGAGCATGGCATTGAAAACGTAACCGCTCGACTCGCGCGTCAGCACGATCGGGGTCTGACCGATCCGCAGGGCGAATTCTCGCAGCGTCTCGACGATCTCGGGCGCCGTGCCGGCATGCGCCATGACGTCGGCGACGGTGCAGGCCCAGACCGGCGTGTGGAAGTGAAACGCGATCAGGCGTTCGGGGCGGCCGCTGGCTTTGGCGAACTGCGAGGGCAGGAGCGTCGAGGTGTTTGTGGCGAAGATGGTGTGCGCCGGGCAGAGCGCATGCAGACGCGCGAAGACCTCGCCCTTGAGCTTCGGATCCTCCGGCACCGACTCGCTGACCAGGTCCACGTCGCGCGCGGCCTCCGTCAGGTCGGCCGAGAACGTCAGCCGGCCCAGGCCAGCGGCGATCCGCTCCGGGCTCCACCCACCCGCGGCCGCGATCTCGTCGGCGTAGGCTTTGACCCGGCCCGGCGCCTGAGCGAGGGCCTCAGCCTGGGCGTCGGTCACGACCACGTCGCAGCCGTGCGCCGCGCACTGCAGCCCGATTTGCAGCCCCATCGTCCCCGCGCCGACGATCAGGACCCTTTGAATGGAAGCCATGTGTGTTCCCCCTGCGGATGTGTTGGGCCCAGTATGCCCGAACAGCGGCGCCCTGACGGCGGCGCTTGTACAGAAATCGGCGCATTCGCCATAAGGATCGGCCGCCGCGGCGGCCCAAGACGGGTCAGATCACACGGGCCGGGTTCGACGTCGGCGCAGAGCAAGCGCACCGTGTTTTCCGGTTCAACGACTCTGCCGCGAATCTCGCGGCGAAATCCGTCTTCTCACATTCAGACGCGATTGCCCTGACGTTTGGCGGTGCTGAAGCCCGCGGAGTTAACGTACAATTTCCGAATGCCCATTACGCAGCCCACCCGTGACCGGATCATCCACCCCGAAGAGATCGAAGTCGCCCCGCGCCCGGCGCGTCGCCCGGAATGGATTCGCGTGCGCGCCCCCGCCGGCGAGAACTACGACCGCCTGCAGCAGTTGATGCGGTCGAAGGCGTTGAACACGGTCTGCGAGGAGGCCATGTGCCCGAACATCGGCGAGTGCTGGGGCGCGGGCACCGGCACCTTCCTGATGATGGGTAACATCTGCACGCGCAGCTGCGGCTTCTGCGACGTCAAGCACGGCCGCCCCGAGGCGCTCGATTTCGGCGAGCCCGAGCGCGTGGCCCAGGCCGTCAAGGATATGAATCTGCGGCACGCCGTCATCACAAGCGTCAACCGCGACGAGCGCAAGGACGGCGGCGCCCCGATCTTCGCCATGGTCATCCGCCGCATCCGCGAGCTGCAACCGGGCTGCTCGATCGAGGTCCTCATCCCCGATTTCAAGGGCTCGCGCGACGCCCTCAAGATCGTCATGGACGCGCGGCCCGAGATCCTCAACCACAATTGCGAGACGGTTCCGAGGCTGTTCAAGAAGGTTCAGCCGCAGGACAACTACGCCTGGACCGAGGCGACGCTGCGCAACGCCAAGGAACTCGATCCCGAGGTGTTGACCAAGAGCGGCATCATGGTGGGGTTGGGCGAGACGATGGACGAAGTCAAGGCCACGATCGCGGATCTGCGGACGTGGGGCGTCGACATCCTCACGCTGGGCCAGTACCTGCAGCCCTCGCGCAAGCATCTGCCGATCGAGCGCTACTACACGCCCGAGGAGTTCACCGAGTTGCGCGAGTACGCATTGGGCCTGGGCTTCAAGTGGGCGGAATGCGGTCCGCTGGTGCGCAGCTCGTACCACGCCGACCAGCAGGTGCGGGCGTTGAGCCCGGTGTATCGCAAACTGTACGAAGCGCGCGGAGAATAAGCAGGAGCGTGGAGCGACGACTCGCCCCACGCTCTTTGCTTTTCGATTACTTGCGGATCAGATTTAGCGTCGACACGCCCGTGTCGACGGTGATCGTCAGCGTCGGCCCGTCACCGGCGGCGGTATAGGTCGAGCCGCTGGTCGACCACTCGCCCGTGGTCGTCACAGACGACAGCGCCGAGTCGGTCGTGATGATGGCGTGCGTGCCCTCGGGCACGATCAGGGTCAGCGTGCTCACGCCCGACGTGATCTTGACGCTCGCATCGCGCTGGAGTTCGCCGGCGAAGTCGAGCGTGTAGGACCCGGCGCCGCCGTCAAAGCTCATGCTCTCGAAGTTCGCGTTCGCCAGACCCGTGAGGGTGACGGTGGACGCGCCGGTCTTGTAAACCAACTCGCTCATCTCTTCCGGGTTGACTTCGTCGAAGCGCACGTTGGCGGTCGCGGCCCCGTCGTTGATCTCGAGACGGCGCAGCGGAACGCCGCCCAGCTTCAGGTTGCCCTGGTACGCGCCGGCATGGACGCTCAGATCGAGCGGGGTGTCGCCGAGCTGGAGCTGCCAGTCGTTGACGACTGTGCCGCCCGGCCAGGTGGTGATGTTGCCGTTCGTGTCGCCGCCCTGGCGCACGGTCACGGCTGTGCCGTTGGTTTCGATGACGGGCTTCCACTCGGCGACGTTGTAGTCGACCGTGCCGCTCACCAGCGAACTGCCGCCGCCCGAAAGCGCCAGCGTGCCGGCGCCCATGCTCAGCGTCAGCGAGACGGAATCGCCCGTGGGCGCGGGCACGTCGATGTTCTCGGTCTGGGTCGGCCCGATCGCGGGCGTGGCCTGGTTGCCCATATCGACGTTGACGCTGCAGGCCAGCGTGGCCAGGCCCAGGGCGGTCAGCCCTGCGAGTACTCGGTTCATGATCATCCTCCTTGTCGGTCGTTCGGTGCTCAGAGTGAAGTACGCGGCAGCCCGTCCCGGGTTGCGACGGGATCGGAGGCGCTCGACGACCATGGAACCGGATCCGCCACTCGGGCGTCGAATCCCGTAGAATGGCGTCGTCCCGAGAGACGCCGTCTTCCCGTAAGCGAGAAGGAGAGCAGACGATGAGCGCCAACCGGACCTTGTGGAGCTGGATCGCCCCGATCACCGTCGGCGCGCTGGGCCTGGCGGCCTGCGCGCCCGCGGACCTGCCGGCGCCCGTGCCGACTTTCACATCGGCGCCGACCGTCGCGTCGACCCAACCCCCGGCGCCGCGGCCCACCCAGGCTGCCACAGTCACGCCGGGCAAAACCGGCAACGACACCTCGGGTTCCTCCGATTACACCGGCGGTGGCGGGTCTCAGGACTACACCGGTGGCTCCGGCAACAACCCGCCGGCCACGGTGCTCGACCAGGCGCAGGTGGTGCCCCAGCCGGAGGACAAGGGCCTGGACCACGGGCCGGTGTTCCTCGACACATCGGAGGTGCTGACGCTCGAGAGCGCGCCGCCGCAGCTGCGCCTGCACCTGGTCGGGACGTTGCCCGACCCGTGTCACACGTTGCGTGTCGCGATCGGCGCCCCGGATGCGCGCAAGCGCATCCAGATCGAGGTCTACAGCATCGTGCAGAACCCTGACCTGATGTGCGCGCAGGTGCTTGTTCCGTTCGAAGTCACCGTGCCGCTCGAGGGGTTGCAGGCCGGCGACTATCAAGTGCTGGTCAACGATCAGGATTTGGGCACCGTCACGCAGTGAAGTTCGACCCAGTCTGACGCGAGCGCGCGCAGCCGATCGATCGGCTGCGCGCGTTTGGTTCGCGCTCCGGGAGGATGAGCTCGACGAGGGCAGTCAGCAGCAGGGCGGCCAGCGCGGCACCGACGCCACCCAACGCGCTGAGCTGGGTCATCTGTCGGATCTGGGCTTCGACCTCGGCCAGCGAGCGCCCGACCAGCACGTCGCCCTGAGCGCCGTCGCCGATGGGCACGACCACGGCCGCGATCCGAACCGTAGGCGATGGCTGCCAGGTGAACCGCGCTTCTCCGCGCGTCGCGACCTCGGCCAGGACGCCGCCGGGCAGCCCGGGCGTCTGGCCGTTGAGCCGCGCCGTCGAAAACGCGACCTCGCCGTTTGGGCGATAGACGATGACGAACGGCGCCAGGCTCGTGGTCACGTCGACGGGCGCCGACCCCAACGCCACCTGCGCGTCGTTGCCCGAGGCCAGCGCGGCGGCTGCGTCGTGCGCGAGCTGTACTTGCGGCTCGTCGGCGCCGGCGCGCAACAGTTGCTGGGCTGTCACGGCGTTGAGCAACGCCAGCGCGGCCACGACGCCCGCGAGGGGCACCCAACGTGTGAGGATCCGTCGCAATCGACGCATGGCGTGTGCTCCCCTGGGCGCGGCGCTCGTCTCGCCCAGGGGCATTCTACGCGCCACCCGACATGAGCGTGAACACCGTGATTTCCGGCGGGCAATAAAAACGGACGGCCAGGTCAGACGTGCCCAGGCCGCGATTGGTGTAAAGCTGCAGGCCGCCGATCTGATACCAGCCCGCCGGGTACTTGCGGGCCAGCGGCGGCAGGACGAGCGCGCCGCGCACGGGCAGGCGCACCTGGCCGCCGTGCGAATGACCCGAGAGCATCAGGTCGACTCGACCGTCGGCGGCGACCGTGTCGGCGTAGTCGGGCTCGTGTGCGAGCATGACGACCGCCTCGCCAGACGGCACGGCGCTCAAGGCTGCGGCCAGGTCGTGACGATCCTCCCAGATGTCGTCGACGCCGGCGAAATGAAGCCGGGCGCCGCCGCGCTCGAGCGGCAGGCTGGCGTTCGTCAAAAGAGTCGCGCCGCCCTGAGTCACGGCCGCGCGCACGAATGTCGCCGAATTCCACCAGTCGTGGTTGCCGAGCGTGGCATACACGCCAAGTGGCGCGCGGAGCCGGCTCACGGCCGTGGCGACGCGGTCGGCCTGGTCATCTTCGAGCGTGCTGACGAAGTCGCCGGTGACCGCGATCGCATCGGGCTTGAGCGCCGTGGTGCGTTCGCAGGCCGCGATCAGATAATCGGGGTCGACGGCGCGGCCGAAGTGCAGGTCGCTGATCTGCGCGAGCCGGAAGCCGTCAAAGGCGGCCGGCAAGCGCGGGAGGCGAAGCGTGCGCGACACGACGCGCAGCCAGCGCGGCTCGATCTTGAGCGAGTAGCCGGCGGCGCCGACGCCGAACGCAGCCGTGGCGAGGGTGACCTGGGACAGCGCGCGTAGAAAGCCCCGGCGGGTCACCTTTCGGGGCGTGGGCAGTGGTGAAGACATCCCAGCAGCGTAGCCGCCGGAGACGCGGTTGTCATGGACTCGCGCGGCGACCGCCGCGCACCTGAGTGCTTGCCGGCGTTCGGCGAGGGCCTATCGGGCCTCGATCACCAGAACCGTGAACGCCGCGGGGATCCCGCTCGGGCGCTCACGGCCGGCGCAGATGTCGTCGGCCAGCGCCTGGGCGAGGCGTTCGGCGTTGAAGTAGTCGCGGAGATGGATGAAGCGCGCGATCGCCGTGCCCTCGGTCAGACGGGCGGCGCCGGGCGTGACGGCGACGTAGGCGTCGCCTCGACGCAGGCTCAGCGTGAAGGGACGCCCAGTCTCCACGCCCAGCTCGGCCAGCTTCCACGCCACGAGCTTGTGCCCCTGTTCGGCGTGTTCGGGCGGGAGCGGAATGAGAGTCGCGTCGGACTGGCGCAGATAATGAAAGACGCCGCGCAGCGCCTGCGGCGTCACCTGCCCGGTGGACTCATCCGATCGGACGTCCACCCACGACCACGGCGGCGCCGGCGGGATCAAGCCGGTGACGGGATCCGGCCGGGCCGCGCGCCCCTGCTGGAGGATGATCCGGCCCGGCTCGCGCAGCACGACCTCGGTGACCGCGTGGGTGTCGCTGACTACACAGGTGGCTGTGGCGAGGGTCGGCATGGCGACACTGTAGCACGGCGGTGTCTGTCCGAAAAGCGAACCGTGAAGACGCGCAGGACGCGATGAATCCATCGGTGGATTCATCGCGTCCTGCGCGTCTTCACGGTTGACGGCCTACCGCAATCGACGGTTGACCACCTGGTATGTCTTTGGTAGAATGCGCGATTGGCTGTCCGGCAATCTTGTCGGATGGACTATTCAGGCCGCCAGCGACCCGCGTGCACCCGGCTTGTGGGTGTGAGAGGCGGCTAAGGCAAACGCCAGGAGAATACTATGTCTTTGATCTCCATGAAGTCGCTTCTGGAGACGGGTGTTCACTTTGGGCATCGGACCCAGAAGTGGCACCCGCGGATGAAGCCCTACATCTTCACCGAGCGCAACGGAATCCATATCATCGACCTGCAGCAGACGGTCGGTGCGCTGGAATCTGCCTACAACCTGATCCGCGACACCGTGACGAAGCGCGGTGTGGTGCTCTTCGTCGGCACAAAGCGTCAGGCGCAGGACACGATCCAGAAGGAATCCGAGCGCGCCGGCATGCCGTACGTCAACCAGCGCTGGCTGGGCGGCACGCTCACCAACTGGCGAACGATCAAGGAACAGATCGCCGAACTCAAGCGCCTCGAAGAGGGCAAGCTGACCGGCAAGTTCACGCTGCTCACCAAGAAAGAGCAGCTGATGATCGATCGCCGTATCGTCAAGCTCAACGATCGTCTCGGCGGCATCCGCACGATGTCGAAACTGCCGGATCTGATCTTCGTCGTCGACGTGCGCCGTGAGGCGACAGCGGTCGAGGAAGCCAACAAGCTCGAGATCCCGGTGATCGCGCTGGTGGACACCAACTGCGATCCGAGCGGCGTCGATTACGTGATCCCGTCGAACGACGACGCGATCCGCGCGATCAAGCTGATGACGGCCCGTCTGGCCGACGCGGCGATCGAAGGCGCCGCGGCGCGCAAGGACGAGCCCGCCGAGGGCGAAGGCCGCGACGACGGCGAGACGTACACGTTCGTCGAGTCGACCGAAGCGAGCAACGAAGAACTGCTGGGCGCCGCCACCCTGGCCAAGCTGGGCGAGGGCGACGACACCGCTGACGCGCCGGCGGCTGCATAAGGACGATTGCGGGATTGGGTGACCGGGTGATTGCCAATCGCGCAAACACCCACTCGCTCAATCACCCGATCGAGAAATGACTATGGCTGAGATTACTGCACAAATGGTGAAGCAGCTGCGTGATGCGACCCAGGCCGGCATGCTGGACTGCCGCAAGGCCCTGGTCGAGAACGACGGCGACTTCGACAAGGCCGTGACGTTCCTGCGCGAGAAGGGCCTGGCCGCCGCGGCCAAGAAGGCCGGCCGCGAAGCGCGCGAGGGCAAGGTCGAACTGTACTCGCACGCCGGCGGACGCATCGGCGTGATGGTCGAGGTCAACTGCGAGACCGACTTCGTCGCCCGCACCGAGCAATTCCAGGCGTTCGCGCACGACCTGGCCCTGCACATCGCGGCGTCGGCGCCCAAGTACATGGACGTCGCCGACGTGCCCGCCGACATGCTCGAGGCCGAGCGCTCGATCGCACGCAACCGCGCGCTGCAAGAGGGCAAGCCGGAGAAGGTCGTCGACAAGATCGTCGACGGTCGGATCGAGAAGTACTACCAGGACGTGTGCCTGATGCGTCAGGCCTACGTCCGCGACGATAGCCTGACCATCGCGGATCTCTTGAAACGCACCATCGCCACCATCGGCGAAAACGTCATCATCCGGCGTTTCGTCCGCTGGGAGTTGGGCGAGGAAGTCAGCGCGTAAGTGCAAACGGGTGGCCGATCGGCCACCCGTTTTTTGTGAGCCGCGGCGGTTGCCGGGGCTAGCGAGGACACGACCATGGCGACACCGACCTATCGACGCATCCTCCTGAAACTCGGCGGCGAGGCCCTGGGCGGCATCGGCGGTCTGGGGATCATCCCGGCCAACGCCGACGACATCGCGGTCAAGGTCAAAGCGGTCAAGGAGCAAGGCGTCGAGATGGCCCTCGTCATCGGCGGCGGCAATCTGTGGCGCGGCCGCGAGGGCATCCAAAAGGGCATGGAGCGCGCCACGGCCGACTACATCGGCATGATCGGCACCGTCATGAACGCGCTTGCCCTGCAGGACGCGCTCGAGCGTCAGGGCGTGTACACGCGCGTGCAGACCGCGATCGAGATGCGCGCTGTGGCCGAACCCTACATCCGCCGTCGCGCCATCCGCCACCTCGAGAAGGGCCGCGTCGTGATCTTCGCCGCCGGCACGGGCAACCCGTACTTCTCGACCGACACCGCCGCCGCGCTGCGCGCGATGGAGATCGACGCCGACGTGATGGTCAAGGCCACCAAGGTCGACGGCGTGTACGACGACGACCCAAAAACCAACCCCAACGCGGTCAAGTTCGAGAACCTGCCGTACATCGAGGCGCTCAACCGCCGCCTCAAGGTGCTCGACAGCACGGCCATCAGCCTGTGCATGGACAACAACCTTCCGATCCTTGTCCTCAACCTCTGGGAAGGCGACTCGCTCGTCCGTGCCGTCCAGGGCGAGAAGGTCGGCACCGTCATCGGACGCTGAAGAGCGGGGGAGCGCGACAGCGCAGGGAGCGGTCAGCGGCCCAAAACGGCACCCGGGTGCTTGCCGCCGAGCCGAACTCGGCGATACCCTTGCAAGCGATGACATTTCGCTCCTGCGCTCCTGCGCTCCGCACGCTCGCCGCACTCCCCACTCCCCTTGCGCCGATACGCCGGGGGGGGTATCCTTTGAGCCTATCCGGTGGCTGACGGGCCGCCGGCCGGCCCTTTTCACCCACGAGTCCTGCTGATTATGATCAAAGAAGCCCTGCACGACGCCGAAGAGCGCATGAAGGGTGCGCTGACGTCCTTGGAACAGAACCTGGCCACCATCCGCACCGGGCGAGCCTCGCCCGCCCTGGTCGAGCGCGTGCAGGTCGAGTACTACGGCTCCGACACGGCGCTCATGCAGTTGGCCACGATCACGGTGCCCGAACCCCGGCAACTGCTGATCAAGCCCTTCGACGGTTCGACGCTCAAGAGCATCGAAAAAGCCATTCAGGGCTCGGATCTCGGGCTCACGCCCAACAACGACGGCAAGGTGATCCGCCTGAACCTGCCACCGCTCACCGAGGAGCGACGCCGCGACCTGGTCAAGGTCGTGCACAATCGCCTCGAGGAGTCGCGCGTGGCCGTCCGCAACGTCCGCCGCGCGGCGCACGAAGATCTGCGCGAGTTCGAGAAGGAGAAGATGATCTCCGAAGACGAACTCAAGCGTGGCGAGCAAGATCTGCAGAAGCTGACCGACAAGTACATCGAGCGCATCGACGAGATCGGTCATCGCAAAGAAGCCGAGATCAAGGAGATCTAGGCAACGGGGTCCCCGTTGCTTGACCCATGGCCACGTCCACGACCCAGCCCGCCTCGGCGACCGCGCCGACGACCCTCGCCAAGGTGCCCCGCCACATCGGCCTGATCATGGACGGCAACGGGCGCTGGGCGAAGAGCCGCGGGTTGCCGCGCGCCGCCGGGCACAAGGCCGGGGTCGAGAACCTGCGCCGGATCATCCGTGCCTGCGTCGAGCTGGGCATCCAGCACCTCACGATCTACGCGTTCAGCACCGAGAACTGGTCCCGCCCGATCGACGAGGTCAAGGGCCTGCTCTTCCTGCTCGACCAGGTGCTCGACAACGAACTGCAGGAACTGCATCGCGAAGGCGTCCAGATCCGACACATCGGCCGCACCGACGGCCTGGCCGACTCGACCCGCCGCAAGCTTGAGGCGGCCGTGGCGATGACCCGGCACAACACGCGGCTGGTGCTCAACGTCGGCTTCAACTACGGCGGCCGGGCCGAGATCGTCAACGCGATCAAACAGATGCTGGCCGACGGCGTGACCAGCGACGAGGTCAGCGAGGAACTGATCGACCGCTATCTTTACACGGCCGGCCAGCCCGATCCCGATTTGATCATCCGCACGGCGGGTGAATTGCGTGTGTCGAACTTCCTGCTCTGGCAGGGCGCGTACGCCGAGTACTACGCGGCCGATGTGTATTGGCCCGATTTCGACAAGGGCGAGCTGCTCAAGGCGCTTGAGCACTACAGCAGCCGCGAACGCCGCTTCGGCAAGACCTCTGAGCAGATCGTCTGACTCAATCCAGTGAGGGGACCGTCCGGCTCGTGGCGCGAGGTTCTGCCGCGCGGCCGGGCGACGCGTAGGGCATGCTGACCGATCGCCTCGCCATGTCGATTGTCCTGGTGCCGGCCGCCGTCTGGGTGCTGGCCCTGGGGGGCCCTGTCTTCACCGTCCTCATCCTGGCGACGCTTGTGCTCGCGGCGCGCGAATACGCGCGCTTTTTTCGTGCCGGCGGCGGTCGCCCCGCGGAACTCCTCATCCTCCTGGGCGTGGCCGCGCTCGTCGCCAACCGCTACTGGGCCTGGGTCGATCAAGGCCTGCTCCTGACGGTCTGCGTCGTGCTCAGCCTGATCTGGCATCTTGTGGACTACGAACGCGGCGCGCAGGCCTCGGGCACCGACTTCGTGGCGACCGTCGGCGGGGTCGTCTACCTCGGCTGGATGGGCAGCTTCATGGTCGCGCTGCGACACTTCGGCGCCGATGGGCTGTGGTGGTCGGCCCTGGTCTTCGGCGCCGTGTGGCTGGCCGACACCGGTGCCTATTTCGCCGGTCGATCGCTTGGCCGGACCAAGATGGCGCCCCGCCTCAGCCCCAAAAAGACCTGGGAAGGATTTGCCGGCGGCGTGATCTCGGCCGCGTTGACAGGCGGGCTGCTGGGCGGTCTATGGTCGATCGCGGCGGCGCCCAATAGCCTGGTAGGCGTCGGCGCGGGGCTGGCGCTCGGCGCGTTGGCGGGCATCGCCGGCCCGACCGGCGACCTGGGCATCTCGATGCTGAAGCGTCAGACGGGTCTCAAGGACGCCGGCGATTTCCTGGCCGGGCACGGCGGCGTGCTCGACCGCATCGATTCGTGGATCGTCGCGGTGCCGATCTGCTTCTACGCGATCGTGTGGCTGCAATGGCTGTTCCACGGCTGAGCGGGTTGGCTTTCGCGGTGGCGACGCGCAGTCGCGCTGCGTGTTCAATGGAGCGACGGACATGAGCGAGAAGCCCGAACGCAACATCGCCCTCGAGTTGGTGCGCGTGACTGAGGCGGCCGCGATGGGGGCCGCCCGCTTTATGGGCCGCGGCGACAAGAACGGCGGCGACGGCGCCGCGGTCGACGCCATGCGCCTCGTGCTCAACTCGATCGACATAGACGGCGTGATCGTGATCGGCGAGGGCGAGAAGGATGAAGCCCCCATGCTGTTCAACGGCGAGACGCTCGGCACCGGCCGCGGCCCAAAGGTCGACATCGCCGTCGACCCGATCGACGGCACGCGGCTGCTGGCCCTCGGGCGCTCGAACGCGCTCGCCACGGTGGCCCTGGCCGATCGCGGCACGATGTTCGATCCGGGCCCGATCTTCTATATGAACAAGATCGCGGTGGGCCCCGAGGCCCGCGGCGCCATCGATATCGAGGTCTCGCCGCTCGTGAATCTCCGTTCGATCGCGCGGTCGCTCGGCAAGGACGTGCGCGACCTGACCGTGGTCGTGCTCGATCGCCCGCGGCATGAGAAGCTGATCGCCGAGATCCGCAAGGCCGGCGCGCGCATCCGCCAGATCACGGACGGCGACGTCGCCGGCGCGCTGATGACGGCCTGGCCGGAATCCGGCGTCGACGTGCTGATGGGCGTCGGCGGCACGCCGGAAGGCGTGATCGCGGCCTGTGCGCTCCGCGCGATGGGCGGCGAGATCCAGGGCAAGCTCTACCCGCGCAATGAAGACGAAGCCAACGCCGCGCGCGAACGCGGCTATGACCTCGATCGCGTGCTCACGACCAACGATCTTGTCTCATCGGACAATGTCTACTTTGCCGTCACCGGGATCACCGACGGCGAGCTCCTGCACGGCGTCAAGTACCGGCCGCACGGTGCGCGCACGCATTCGCTGGTCATGCGGTCGAAATCGGGCACGGTGCGCGAGATCATTTCGCACCATCGGCTGGGCAAGCTGAAGGACTTGAGCGGTCTGGAGTATTAGTCTGGGCTGAAGCGTGTCACGCCATGCAGGACGACGACGCCCTCAACCAATTCTTGGAGGGCGTTGTATCGCCTTGCTGGTTGACAAAACCCCGGGCGATGCTATACTCGTCCGAAATTCGCCCCACTGGCGCGTCACCTCAGCCCAATTCTCCAACCTGATACAGGTTTTTTTGAAGGTTTTCGACCCAAAACCGGCACGTGCTTGAACCATATGCATCTCAGGGCATGCCCCTGACTTGAGGCGTACCTGATCGCAGCCAGGCTGCAGAGGACGAGCGAAAAGACACCCATGGATATTGCTCAATTACAGACCAAGAGCTTGAACGAATTGCGCGCGCTGGCCAAGCAAATGGAGATCCCGCGCGGTTCGACGTTCAAGAAAGACGACCTGATTGTCCGATTATTGCGCGCCAACGCCGAGAAGAACGGTCTCGAGTTGCGTGGCGGCGTGCTCGACATCATCGACGACGGCGTCGGATTCTTGAGAGCTGAGCATTATCTGCCCGGCCCCGACGACATCTACGTGTCGCAGTCGCAGATCCGGCGTTTTGGTCTACGCACGGGCGACATGGTCATCGGCCAGGTGCGCCCGCCCAAGGACTCGGAGAAGTATTACGGTCTGTTGCGGGTCGAGACGGTCAATGGCATGGACCCCGAAGCGGCCAAGAAGCGCCCGACCTTCGAGTCGCTCACGCCGATCTTCCCCGAGCAACGCTTCGACCTCGAGACCACCAAGAACGTCCTCAGCACCCGTCTGCTCAACCTGATCGCGCCGGTCGGCAAGGGCCAGCGCGGTCTGATCGTGGCGCCGCCCAAGGCCGGCAAGACCACGGTGCTCAAGGAAGTCGCGAACGCGATCAGCACCAACTACCCCGAAGTGCACCTGATGGTGGGTCTGATCGGCGAGCGCCCTGAAGAAGTGACCGACATGGACCGTTCGGTCGAGGCCGAGGTGATCGCCTCGACGTTCGACGAGCCCGTGACCTCGCACGTGCGCGTGGCCGAGATGGCGCTCGAGCGCGCCAAGCGCCTGGTCGAAGGCGGACGCGACGTCGTGATCCTGCTCGACTCGCTCACGCGTCTCGCGCGCGCGTACAACCTGGTGGTCAACCCGTCGGGCCGCACGCTCTCCGGCGGTCTCGATCCGGCGGCGCTCTATCCACCCAAGAAGATCTTCGGCGCGGCCCGCAACCTCGAAGAGGGCGGCTCGCTGACCATCCTGGCGACCTGCCTGGTCGACACCGGCTCGCGCATGGACGACATGGTCTACGAAGAGTTCAAGGGCACGGGCAACATGGAACTGCACCTGTCGCGCAAGCTGCAGGAGCGCCGGATCTTCCCGGCCTTCGACATCGAGCGCTCGGCCACCCGTCGCGAGGAGCTCCTCCTCGGGCCGGATATCACGCAGCGCGTCTGGCTCATGCGCCGCATGTTCGGCCAGCTCGTGACCCCGCCGCCGAACGGCGCCGGCATGGATATCACCAACGCGACCGAGGCCATCATCGATCAGATGCGCCAGGCCGACAGCAACCTCGAGTTCCTCGAGAAACTCGGCAAGAACGGCCGCGGCCGCGGCTGATCCTCCGAAAACAAAACGAGCCGGGCGGTCATTATTGGCCGCCCGGCTCGTTTTGTTTTCGGGATCGCTCACCAGCCGCGCATGCGCGCGATGGCCCACTCGAAGAGCTGTTGATAGCCGAGCGCCGAGTTGCGCCAGGAGAGATCCTGCGCCAGACCGTTGCGTTGCAGGCTCGCGAAGCTCCCCGGATCGACGTTGTAGATGTAAATCGCGCGCTGGATCGCGTGCCAGAGCGCGTCGCTGTTGAAGTCGCCGAAGACGAAACCGGTGACGCCGTCGCGGACCGTGTCGGCCAGACCGCCGGTGGCGCGCACGACCGGCACGCTGCCATAGCGCATGGCGATCATCTGGCCCAGGCCGCACGGCTCGAACAACGACGGCATGAGGAAGATGTCGCTGCCGCCATACGCAAGCGGCGCCAGTTCCGGCGCATAGGTCAGGATCGCGCGCATGCGATCCGGATGGCTCGACTGGAAGCCGCGCAGCATGGCCTCGGCCTCGGGCGAGCCGCTGCCGATGATGACGACCTGGGCATCGCCGGCGCCGCCGTTGAGCAGCAGATGCAACGGGTGGCCGATGATGTCGACGCCCTTCTGCCAATCGAGACGCGTGACCATCGCCAGCAGCGGCGCATCGGGTCGCTCGGGCAGTCCGAGCTTTTGCTGCAGCGCGGCCTTGTTGGCCTTGCGCGCCTCGAGCGTGTCGACCGAGAAGTGCGCGGCGAGTTTGGGGTCGGTCTCCGGGTTCCAGACGTCGACGTCGAGGCCGTTGAGGATGCCGTGCACGTCGAAACTGCGGAAGCGCAGCATGGCGTCCAGCCCGGCGCCCCCTTCCTTCGTCATGATCTCGCGCGCATAGGTCGGGCTGACCGTGTTGACCATGGTCGCGTGGTAGATGCCGCGCGCCATGAAGTTCGCCTCGCCATAGCCTTCCTCGGCGAGCCCGTGCGTGATGATGCCCAGGTAGTTGAGCACCTCCCACGGGCCCTTGCCCTGGTGCGCGAGGTTATGGATCGTGAAAACCGAGGGGATGCCGCGATAGCGTTCGTCGGCCTGTCCGGCCGTGGCCAGCCAGGTGACCGCGGCCGCCGTGTGCCAGTCGTGCGCGTGAAGCACGTCCGGCCACCACTGCAGCACGTTGCAGAGCTCGAGCGCGGCGCGCCCGAAGAACGCGAAGCGGAAGACGTCGTCCCCGTAGCCGTAGATGTTTGGCCGATCGAACAGGCCCCAGTTGGCGATGAAATAGATCGGCACGTCGCTGCCGGGGAGCGTGCTCTCGTAAATCCCGGCCGGCACGGGGCCATGCCCGGTGGGCACGATCATGCCGCCGGGTCGCGAGGCGAGCTTGCCCTGCCGACCCTGTTCCTCTTGCGCGCGATAGGCGGGCATCACCACGCGCACGTCGTGGCCCAGGGCCTTGAGCGCTTTCGGCAGCGCGCCGGCGACGTCGGCCAGCCCGCCGACCTTGGCAAACGGAGCGACCTCAGCGGAGACGAAGAGGATTTTCATGCGTCGATTGTAATATGGGGCAGCAAGGGGGTGCGACCTGGGCCGGCGCTCCGCC
>JBGAJV010000097.1:0-16218 GCA_044224715.1 Anaerolineales bacterium
ACTCACCCAATCCCTGTGATCTTGATCCCGCTGCTCTTGACCTTATGCCGGATGTTCAGCCCGATCAACACCGAGGTCAGGCCCTCGGGGACGACCGAGTTGGCGAGCGGGCCGGCGTCGAAGGCGGTCATACCCCCGTCTTTGGCCAGCCCGATCACGACGGCCTTGGCGGCCTTATCGTCGCCGCAGACCAGGACGTCGCAGTCGACGGCGTGCCCGAGTTCCTGAAGATGCTCGGCCGAGATGTTCTGGAAAGCCGTCACGACCCGGACGTCCGGTCCGAGCAGGGCCTGGGCCTCGAGGCTGGCGGACCCGCCCGGTGGCAGCGCGACCCGCGTGACCTTGCCCGGGACGAGGGGCACCGTCACGTCGATCAAGATCTTGCCCTGACAGGCCGCCTTGACCGTTTCGAGTGTCGCGCCATGGGCCGTGTAAGGCACTGTCAAAACGACGATCTCGGCGGCTGTCGCCGCGGCGACGTTCTCGGCACCGCTCGCGCGCTCGGCGCCGATCTTCGCGTTGATCGCCTCGGCCGCCGACTGCGCTCGCGCGGCATCACGCGAACCGATAATGATGCCATACCCCGCCTGCGCCCAGCGTAACGCCAGGCCGCCGCCCTCCGGGCCAGTGCCGCCCAGCACCGCGATCGTAGTTGTCATGCGTTTCTCCTCCGGTGGTATGAGGGCCATTTTACTGTACGCCACCCCCAACCCCCTCCACGGAGACGCGCACCGGTCAGCCCCAGGTCCAGCTCCTTCGGCGCGTCTCTGCGGAGGGGGCTAAGGGCCTGCGCTCCCGCGCTTCCTGCGCTTCCCGCGCTCCACGCCCCCATGGGGTGGTGCATCCCGGCCTTCTTTGCGATAATAGACCGCCATGACCGACGCCGTCCAAACCCCTCCCGCCGTCGCGCAGCCGCACATCATTGGTGTGCGCTTTATGCGCGTCAGCAAGATGTACCACTTCGACGCCTCGGAATTCCTCGAGGTGCGCCCCGGCGACAAAGTCGTCGTCGAGACCACCCGCGGTCGCCAGCTGGGCGAGGTCGTCCAGCGCATCCCGCTCGAGAAGATCGCGCCGCCGGCCGGCGGCTACAAGCGCATCCTCGGCCCAGCCACCGCCCGTGACCTGGCGATGGAGAGCCATTGGAAGGCGAAGGAAACCGCGGCCATGATCGATTGCCGCGCGCGGGCGTTCGAGCTCCAACTCGACGGCATCAAGGTCGTCAGGGCCGAATTCAGCTATGACGGCTCGCGCCTGACCTTCCTGTGGGCCGGACCGGACGATGAGAACGCGCGCGTCGATCTCAAGTCGCTGCGCGAGGATATGCAGGCCGCCTTCGGCCAGCAGTTGGTGACTTTCCGACAGATCGGCCCGCGCGACGTCGCCAAGATCGTCGGCGGCCTCGGCGCCTGCGGCCTCGACAACCGGTGCTGCTCGATGTTCCTGACCGAGTTCAGCCCGGTCAGTATCAAGATGGCCAAAGAGCAGGGCATCTCGCTCAATCCCGAGGAAATCACCGGGATGTGCGGGCGCTTGCGCTGCTGCCTGGTCTACGAATACGAGCAGTACGTCGAAGCCCGCAAACAATTGCCGAAACGCAACAAGATCGTCGTGACGCCCAAGGGCGTCGCCAAGGTGATCGACGCCAACCCGCTCAAAGAGACGGTGTACGTTCGGCTGCAGGACACCGACGACGATCGTATGTACGAGTTCCACAAGGACGAACTTCAGCCGCGCGATGAGCTCGAGGCGCTGCAAAAGAAGGCAGCGGATCCCTGTGATCATCACGAGAACGGCGGGTGCAGCTGCGGCAAGGCCGATCAGAAGCGCCCCAAATAGCCCCGGCCGCTCGGCTTGCCATGGACGTCTGGCCCGATCTTCCGACCGCGCCCAAGCGCATCGTGTCGTTGGTCCCTTCGTTGACCGAGACGATCTGCGACTTCGGCTGTCGCGCCGCCCTGGTTGGCCGCACCGACTACTGCATCTACCCGGCCGACGTCGCCGACGTCCCGACGGTCGGCGGCACCAAGAACCCCGATCTTCAGCGGGTGCTGGATCTCAAACCCGATCTGGTCCTCGCCAATCATGAAGAGAATCGACCAGCCGACCTTGAGGCATTCCGCGCCGTCGGTGTGCCGGTGGCCGTATCGTGCCCGCTGACGGTGGCGGATTGTCTCGACATGCTGTGGCGAATGGCGGTGTTGCTCGGGGTGCCGGAGATGGCGCAGCGCGTCGACCAGATCGAACGCGCTTATGAATGGCAGTTGCGCGCTGCCGAGGCCGCGCCGCGTCTCTCGGTGTTCTGCCCGGTCTGGCGCGAGCCGCAAAGCCTGGAGCCCGCAGCCTGGTGGATGACGATCGAGCGCCGCACGTACACGCACGACGTGCTCCGCACCGTCGGCCTTGACAACGTCTTTGTCGATCGCGCGCGCCGGTACCCGCTGGCGGCCGATCTCGGGCAGGCTCCCGCAGAAGATCCCGGCACACGGGATACGCGGTATCCTCGTGTGTCGAGCACGGAGTTGGCCGCGCAGGATCCCGAGGTCGTCCTCCTGCCGACCGAGCCCTATCCATTTGCGGAGCCCGACCGGGACGGCGTTCGGGGGCAGTTTGCAGGGATGGCTGCCGTGCGGCACAATCGGGTGTGCGTCGTCGACGGCACGTTGCTGACCTGGGCCGGGACGCGGGTCGCCAAGACCTTGAGCCGGTTGCCGGCCCTGGTCGCGGATCTGCGTGACGCGGCTTGACCGGACGCGGTATCGGTTCGCGTCCATGGAAAATGAACACGGAGAAGGCAAGATGCAACTCAAAATGTCACGGATCCTCGTGGTCGCTGCCGTTTGCGGTGGCCTGGTTTTGACTGCGTGCGGTGGCGGCGGGGGCGGCACCCCGACGGCGACGGCCCCGGTCGGCGGCTATCCGGTCGAGTCGGGCGGGGGATCGCTGGACGGTTCCAGCGGAGTCACGCCGGAGCCCACCTTCGTCACCGAGAGCTACCCGGTGCCGTAACAGGCCGTCTGGTCCGACCTCAGGCCACGCTGGGAGCGCGCTCGCGCCGTTGGCCATGCATCGCGCTCAAGCGCTTCAGCCGCGCAGCCGGTCGTGTCCGGGTGATGCGCGTTCTGCGCGCCGCTGGACGAAGACAAGGCGCCCGGGACACCTCGGGCGCTTTGCGTTGTCCAACCTGGTTGAGGGAGAGCCATGTCGTCTGACACCGAACGACTCTTCACGGAATTGGAATTGATGCGGTACAACGGCGAACGCGGGCAACCGGCGTATATCGCCTTTCAGGGCGTGGTGTACGACGTCTCCGAGTGCCCGCAATGGCGCACCGGGCTCCACAAGAACCTACACTTCGCCGGGATCGATCTGACCGGGGAGATCGACGACGCCCCGCACGCCGCCGACGTCTTCACGCGCCCCTGCGTGCGACGTGTTGGTCGGATGGCTACCGCATAACCCTTGCATAACAGCCTGGCTGGATCGGCACTGGCCAATTGAGTCTTCTATTTTGGACCGCCTGCGCATATGCTCGTGTGAGCCGCATCTTTACTATTTCAACACGGGAGGCCCAATGATGGCGAAACTAGCTTCCAGACTCTGGTTGCCTGTTCTCCTCCTGACCGCCGCAATCCTGACGGTTGCCGCGGCAAGCACGCTGCGGGCTCGAAGCGCCCAGGCGGATTCGACCGCCGCAGCGGCCACCTTCACCTGCAGCCCCGATGCCGTCGTATCGGCCAACGTGCGTGTCGTCGCCCATTGCGCCAGCGGTTACGTGGTTGACGGGTCGACGACGATTCGCTGGTTCGCCTATCCCACCAGCGACTCCGGAAACGCCTCCCGAATGCTGAGCGTGTTCGAAACGGCCAAGGCGACCGGCGCGACCCTCACGTTTTATTTCGACACAGCCGACCTGACCGGGGCCTCATACGGCTGCCTAAACAGCGACTGCCGACCGATCTGGGCGGTGACGACGCCATGAAGAACCGACGCCGTCCGAATAGAGCGGGGACGAGATTCGGCCGGGTACCGGTATCCGTTGTCCTTGTCCCGGGCTTATTGGCGTTTTGGCTGTTGGCCAGCGCGTGGTTTCCGCCGATCGAGACACCCGTGAGGGCTCTGTACGCCCCGCCGACGCCGGACGCGCAGGCCGCCAGCTCGCCGGCTGTGAACGGCACGTTGGCCTCGTTCACGGCGCTGTTCCCGCAACTGGAAATGCTCTATCTGCCATCGCTGACGCGCTGATTGCGGCCTTTCCACACATCTCAAACTCACAGGTTCCGCGGGTTCTTCGTGACGCGTGGCAGCCTATCTTCGCGCCGAGCGACCGCCATTGAATAGATCGATCGCGCAATTCCTCCCACCAAGGTCCACTTGACCCTGAGGTGGGCCCGGTGTACACTTTTGGGTAATTCGTTCGATGAATTGTATTAATCGGTGGAATGATGATCGTTGATCGAATCGAGTCCGCGCTACTGCGGTATATCGCCGAACGTGGCGGCCAGGCGGGCGCGCAACTGCCCTCCATCGAAAAACTCTCCGAAGAACTGGGTGTGAGCGCCGGAAAACTGCGCGAACAACTCGAAGTGGCTCGGAGCCTGGGGCTGGTCGAGGTCAGGCCCAAGCTGGGCATCCGTTTGACGGCGTACAGCTTTCAACCGGCGGTGCGCCAGAGCCTGCTTTATGCGTTGGCCTGTCGTCAGGCGACCTTCGGCCAGTTCAGCGTGTTGCGTCAGCATCTCGAAGCCGCCTTCTGGCATGAAGCCGTGGCCGCGCTGCGCCCCGACGATCATGCGCACCTTCAGCAGTTGATCGCCGACGCGCAGGCCAAGCTCAACGGCCGACCGATCCAGATTCCACAAAACGAGCACCGCGAGCTGCATCTGACGATCTTCTCGCGCCTGGACAACCCCTTCGTCACCGGCCTGCTCGAGGCCTACTGGGATGCGTATGAGGCCGTCGGGCTCAGCCTGTATTCGGACTACGCTTATCTCCAGGAGGTCTGGTCGCACCACGCCCAGATCGTGGCCGCGGTCGTCAGCGGCGACGTCGACGGCGGGCACCGTCTATTGCTCGAGCACTGGAACCTGCTCGCCCATCGCAGCGGCGCCGGGGCCGTGACGGCGATGGCCTCGATTGGATAGCCCCGACAAATCCGAATCAAACTTATTCACCAGGATGTGAATCAGGAGATCAGACATGGCATTGAGTGAAGTCGCTGGGTCGCAGCAGACCGAGCGCGACCCGGTGGTCAACAACTTCTCGATCATGGTCGCGACCAAGAACGGTTCGGGCAGTCAGACGGCCAACACGGCCCTGCTGCGCGCGCTGTTCAAGATGGGCATCCCCGTCACCGGCAAGAACCTGTTTCCCTCCAACATCCAGGGTCTGCCGACGTGGTACACGATCCGGTTGAGCGCAGACGGCTTCGCCGCGCGCCGACCGCGCTCGGAGATCGTGGTCGCCATGAACCCGGCCACCGCGATCGAGGACTACGCCGGCGTCGAGCCGGGCGGGGCGTTCCTCTACGCCGACGACATCAAGCTGCAGCTTGATCGCACCGACGTCGCCCATTACCCGATCCCGGCGCGATCGATCTCGACCCAGCACGAGAAAGATCCAAAACTGCGCGGCTACGTCGCCAACATGGTGTACGTCGGCGCGCTGGCGCATCTGCTCGGTCTGCAGCTCGAGGAGCTCGAGGCCGCGCTGCTGTACCACTTCAAGGGCAAGCGCAAGCCGGTCGACCTGAACATGGCCGTGATCCGGGCTTCGGCCGAGCACGCCGCCGCCGCCTTTACAAAGCACGACCCGTTCAAGGTCGAGCGGATGAACAAGACCGACGGCCTGATCATGATCGACGGCAACACGGCCGCCGCGCTTGGCGCGATCTATGGCGGGTTCACGTTCTGCGCGTGGTACCCGATCACGCCGGCCACGAGCATGCCCGAGGCCCTGATCTCGTTCTCGCCGAGCCTGCGGACCGAGCCCGACGGCAAGCGCACGTACGCCATCGTCCAGGCCGAAGACGAGCTCGCCGCGCTCGGCATGATCATCGGCGCCGGCTGGGCGGGCGCGCGTTCGGTGACGTCGACGTCGGGGCCGGGCATCTCGCTGATGTCGGAGTTCGCGGGCTACGGCTACTTCGCCGAAATCCCGGCCGTGATCTGGGACGTGCAGCGCATGGGCCCGTCCACCGGTCTGCCGACGCGCGTGTCGCAGGGCGACGTCCTCAAGACGTACTATCTTGGCCACGGCGACAGCCGGCACATCTGTCTGATCCCGTGCGACCCGTACGAATGTTTCGAATTCGGTTGGAAGTCGTTCGACGTGGCCGAGCGCTTCCAGACCCCGGTCTTCGTGCTGAGCGACCTCGACATCGGCATGAACCAGTGGATGTCGAAACCATTCGATTATCCGGCTGTGCCGCAGGATCGCGGCAAGGTGCTCGGCGCCGAGGCGCTTGACAAGCTCGGTGGTTTCGCGCGCTACAAGGACGTCGACGGCGACGGCATTCCGTACCGTACGCTGCCGGGCACGCCGCACCCGCTCGCCGCGTACTTCACGCGCGGCACGGGCCACACCGAGAAGGCGACCCTCTCGGAGCGGCCGGCCGACTGGACCGGCAACCTCGACCGGATCAACGCCAAGTTCGAGACGGCGCGTGGCGAGCTACCCCAGCCGATCGTCAGCCACGTGGAAGGGGCCGAGGTCGCGATCATCGCCTACGGTTCGGCCAACCCGTCGGTCGAGGAGGCGCTCTCGCGGCTCGAGCAGCAACACGGCCTCAAGGCCTCGTATCTGCGCGTGCGCGCGCTGCCGCTGGCCAACAGCATCAAGGATTTCGTGGCGGCGCACAAGCGCGTCTACGTGGTCGAGCTCAATGATGACGCGCAGATGCTGCAGCTGCTGCGTCTGCACCTGACCGGCGTCGAGGGCGACAAGCTCCGCGCCGCCAATCTGTGCGATGGCCTGCCGCTGACGGCCCGCTGGATCACCGAAACCATCATCTCCATGGAGGCGAGCAAATGACCGCCGCTGCCCCTGCCGCAAAGAGCAACGTCAACATCCTCGGCCTGGCCAAGGCCGATTACAAGGCCGCCCCCAGCACGCTCTGCGCCGGGTGCGGGCATAACTCGATCGCGGACAAGATCATCGACGCCTCGTACGAGCTGGGTCTGAAGCAGCATGAGGTGATCAAACTCTCGGGCATCGGCTGCTCGTCGAAGAGCCCAGCCTACTTCCTTGGCCGCTCGCACGGCATCAACACCCTGCACGGGCGTATGCCGTCGGTCGCGACCGGCGCCCTGATGGCCAACCATATGCTCTACGGCGTGGGCGTCTCGGGCGACGGCGACACCGGATCGATCGGTTTCGGTCAGTTCAAGCACATGGTGCGTCGCAACGTCCGCATGGTGTACATCGTCGAGAACAATGGCGTGTACGGTCTGACCAAGGGTCAGTTCTCGGCCACGGCCGACGTCGGCCAGGAGCTCAAGCACGCCGGCCGCAACGAGTTGCCGCCGCTCGATCTGTGTCTCGAGGCCATCATCGCCGATTGCGGTTTCGTGGCGCGCTCGTTCGCGGGCGATCCCAAACACGTCACGGCGCTGATCAAGGCCGCGTTCAACTTCCCCGGCACGGCCGTGCTCGACATTATCAGCCCGTGCGTGACGTTCAACGACAAGGACGACTCGACCAAGAGCTATCACTGGGGTAAGACCAGGGACGAGCGCGTCAACGACTTCACCTTCGTCATGCAGCAGGACGAGATCACGGTCGATTACGAAGAAGGCGAGACCAAGGCGGTCGAACTGCACGACGGCACGCAGATCGTGCTCAAGAAGCTCGACGGCCGACACGACCCGACCAACCGCTCCGCCGCCATCACACTGCTCGACGAGGCGCGCGAGAAGCAGCAGTTCATCACGGGTCTGATCTACCTCAACCCGGCCCGCGCCAGCCTCGCGACGTCGGCCAACATGGTCGACTCACCCCTGGCCTGGCTGCCCGAAGCGCGCACCCGCCCGTCGGCTGAGTCGCTTGATAAGATCATGGCCGGATTGAAGTAAGATCGGGGAGTTGCAGTGCTGACCAGCGCGGGCCGGCAAGGACGGCCCGCGCTTTCTTGTGTGTGCAGGTCGTGGCGGGGAGGAAGAAGATGTCGCTTGCGCGTGATGTCGGGGGATTGCTGCGGTCGTCGACGATCATCGTCGTGATCGGCTTATTGGGCGGTTATCTGGCCGGCGTGCTGGTCGGGCTCGAATTGGGCGGATCGGACCTGGTGGGCTGGCAGCGCGTGGCGTCGGCCGACGTGGCCGCCGTCGAAGTCGTCAGCGTCACTGACGCGACGGTCGTGTACGTCCGCGACGCCGCGGGCCAGAACACGCGTTGCGTCCCGGCGCAAGGCGGCATGTTCGATTGCGCGCCCGTGGCGGCGGAGGACGTCGAACCGACGCCGGCCGAGTCGCCGACCTGCGACGACTACAGCCCCGGCAAGCCCGCCGAGACGCCGGGATACGTCGTCAGCGCCGTGCATCATCGCGTCTGCACCGAGGAGACCGCGTCGTTCCTCGACGTGATCGCGATCTCAGACGGCAGCGTCTGGATCTGGCATGCCGGCACGGGCGCCTGGTACAACTTCGGCGCGTCGACGGCGGCGCCACTGGTGGGCGCCGTGCTCGGCGGTCTGGCCGCGCTCGCGTTCGTGCGGCTGCGCCGCGGATCGACCGATCGTCCGGCTGCTGCCTGATCTGTTTGAGATCGCGCCGGGCATAAATTAGACCGAGTGGGTCGTTAATCCGGGTGACACCACACCGGGAGGAACGATGATCCACACCCACGCGATCCGCGTGGCCGCGGCGTTCGGGCTTTGCCTGAGCGGCGTGGCCGTCTTTGCGCCTGTGCCGGCCGCCCGGGCTGGCACCCTCATCACGGTCACCACCACGACCGACGAACTCAACACTGACGGCGACTGCTCGCTGCGCGAAGCTGTGGCCGCGGCGAACTACGACGTCGCGATCGACGCGTGTCCGGCGGGCAACGGCGGCGATACCATCGACATCCCGGCGGGCACGTACACTTTGGCGGCGACGCAGCCAGGCCCCGGGAATACGGGCACGAACCCCCTCCAGCTGATCGGCACCGTCACGGTGCGCGGCGCAGGGGCGGGGGTGACGCGCATCGAGGGTGACAGCTGGACCGCCCTCTTCGTAGTCCCGACGCCCACCTATGCCTTGATCTGCGACAGCGCCAACGACAGCGTGCGCCGTTACCGCCTTGATGGCAGTTTCTACGGCACGACCGTGACCGCCGGAAGCGGCGGTCTGAATATGCCGATGGCGGCGGTGGTCGACAATCAAGACCTGTACGTCGCGGGCTTCCTCAGCGGCATCGACCGTTATGATCTCGTCACCGGCGCGCATGAGGCCGACCTGGTCGGTACGACGGTGAATGGCCACGTCTTTGCGCCGTCCGACTTCCTCCTCAGCGGTGGCCAGATCTGGGCCACCAGCTATCAGCCCGGCGCCGATGGCGGCATCTACTGGTTCAACCAGGCCAGCGGGTTCTATCTCAGCCGGCCGATCACCAACGGCAGCGGCGGGTTGAGCATCCCAAACAGCGTGTTGCTCGAGCCCGACAACGACGTCCTCGTGGTCGACCCGACCAACAGCAACGTCAAGCGCTACAGCAGCGCCGGCGCCTACGAGGCGGTGGCAATCACAACGGCGTCGGGCGGTCTTAACCTGCCGCGCGGCTTCACGGCGGATTTCAGCGTCGTCCCCAATCGCCTGTACCTCACCAGCGAGGCCAACGACAAGGTCGTCTATTACGCCTGGGACGGCGCCGCCTGGGACTACCAATCCGACATTGTCGCTTCGGGCAGCGGCGGCCTCGACCAACCGACCGATGTCGTCGTCGGGCCCGACGGGATGCTCTACGTGATCAGCGCCGGCTCGGACCAGGTGTTGCGTTTTGACGCCCGCACCGGCTATCCGTTGGGCGATCTGGTCACCGCCGACGGCAGCCTGTCCGCGCCCAGTTGCCTGACCTTCGCGCCCCTGTCCGACAGCCCGTCGGTCGTGATCGGCGATCTGACCCTGGCGCATTCGCGGCTGGCGGCCATCACCACCGCAGCCAACACCAACGTGACCGTCGAACGGGCCGTGATCGAGGGCGCGTTCGAGACGCTTGGCGCCATCTACAATCGCGGCACGCTCTTCGTGACCCAGACCCTGTTCCAAGACAATCAGGCCAGCGCCGTCACCAACGTGGGCGGCAGCGCCACCCTGCGCGATTCGACGGTGACCGGCGGACACTCGCAGCAGACCACGCACGGTGCGGGCCTGACCAATGATGCCGGCACCCTGATCGTGATCGACAGCACCGTGAGCGGCAACTTCTCGAACGGCACGGGCATCGTCCGCAACATCAATGGGGGCACGACCATCCTCAACTTCGTCACGGTGACTGCGAACACCCTTCCCGGCGGCGTCGGCAACAACGGCGTGGTCAATGTCGCCGGCGACCTGTTGGTCGGCAACTCGATCCTGGCCGGCAACGTCGGCTCGACGTTTGGCATCGACTGCTACGGCACGCTCTCGAGCCTGGGGTACAACGTGATCGGCAACAACCAGGCCTGTACGATCGTGCCGTTTGCCACTGACCAGATCGGCACGCCCGGCGCCCCGATCGATCCGCTGCTTGGTCCGCTGGGCGATCACGGCGGTTGGACGCCCACGCACCTCCCATTGGCGGGTAGCCCCGCGATCGATCACGGACAGACGGCGCCCGGCGGTTTTCTCTCGTTCCATTGCGACGGATTTGACCAACGTGGCGTATCTCGGCCCTTTGACGGCGATGTCGTGGCCGGCGCGCTCTGCGACGTCGGCGCCGCCGAATACGTGGTCTACACGACGTTGATGCCCGTCGTGATCCGGGATTAAGCGACATCGGGACACACCGGGAGTGTCCCGATGTGCCCCGATGTCGGTGACGGTAGAATGCCCCCATGCGCATCGGCATCGACATCGGGGGCACGTTCACGGATCTGGTTTTGATCGACGACGCGCGGGGCGCGGTGCTGGTCGGCAAGACGTTGACCACGCCCACTGACCCCGCGCGCGGTTTTCTGCAGGTGTTGCACGACGTCCTGTCGGCGGGCAGTCGTTCGCTCGAACAGACGCAGACCATCGTGCACGGCACGACGCTGGTCACCAACGCCCTGATCGAGCGCTCCGGCGCGCGCACAGCGCTGCTGGCGACGCGCGGCCATCGCGACCTGATCGAGATCGGGCGCGAACAGCGCTTCGATCTCTATGACCTGAATCTGCAGCGGCCGACGCCGCTGGCGCCGCGCTGGCTGCGCTTCGACGTGCCCGAGCGCGTGCTGGCCGACGGCACGGTGCGCGAGCCGCTCGACGTCGCGTTCGTGGAGGGCCTGGCGGGCGAGCTGTCCGCCAACGGCGTCAGCGCGGTGGCGGTGTGTTTCCTCAATAGCTACCTCAACCCCGTTCATGAGCAGGCCGCGGCCGAGGCGATCCGCCGCGCGGCGCCGGACCTGCGCGTCACGCTGTCTTCCGAGGTCGCGCCCGAGATCCGCGAGTACGAGCGAGCCACCACGGCGCTGGCCAACGCCTATGTCCAGGCCCGGATGGAGAGCTATCTCCATACACTCACGGCGCAGCTCGAGGCCGCCGGTTTTCGCGGCAGCTTCCTGCTGATGCAATCCGCCGGGGGCCTGGCCGCGCCGAAGACCGCGGCGCGCTTCCCGGTTCGTTTGCTGGAGTCTGGCCCGGCCGGCGGCGTGCTGGCGGCGGCCCGCATCGCCGAGCAAGCGGGGTTGACCGACGTGCTGGCCTTCGACATGGGCGGCACTACCGCCAAGCTATCGGTGATCGAGAGTGGGGCGCCGCTCGTCGCGCGCGACTTCGAGGCCGACCGCGTCTATCGTTTCAAGCGTGGCTCGGGTCTGCCGATCCGTGTCCCGACCATCGACCTCATCGAAATCGGCGCCGGCGGCGGTTCGATTGCGCGGCTCGATGCGCTCGGTCTGCTCAAGGTCGGCCCGGAGTCGAGCGGCGCCGATCCCGGCCCGGCTTGTTATGGGCGTGGCGGCACGGCTCCGACCGTGACCGATGCCGACCTCGTGCTCGGGTATCTCGATCCGGCCTTCTTCCTGGGCGGCGCGTTGGCGCTTGATGTGGCCGCGGCCCGGGCCGCGTTGGCGACGCTGGCCGGCCCGCTTGGCCAGACCGTCGAACAGGTCGCCTGGGGGATCCATCAGGTCGTGAACCAGAGCATGGCCACGGCGGCCCGGCGCCATGTGCTCGAGCGCGGGCAGGACCCGCGGCGTCTGCCGGTGCTGGCGTTTGGCGGGGCGGGCCCCGGCCACGCGGCGCGGGTCGCTCAGGCCCTCGGCGCGCCGGGTGTGATCATCCCACCCGCGGCCGGCGCGCTCAGCGCGCTGGGCTTCCTCGTGGCGCCGCCGGCCTTCGAAAGCGTGCGCTCCTATCCGGGCGAGCTGGCGCGGCTGGAGTGGGACGCGGTCGAACGCCTGCTCGAGGAGATGGCCACGAACGGCGCGGCGCAGCTGCTCGCGGCCGGCGTCGAGCCCGAACGGATCAGTCATGCCCGCTTCGCCGAATTGCGCTATCTCGGGCAAGGTTATGAGATCAGCGTGGCGGTGCCCGTGGCCGGCGCAACGCAACCCATCGCGCAGTTGCAGACGGCATTCGCGGCGGCCTATCAAAGGCTGTACCAGCGGCCGGGGCCGCCGGTGCCGATCGAAGCCGTCTCCTGGCGCGTGACCTCGACGGGCGCGGCCCCGCAGCTCAGCCTGCCGCGCGTGGCCGGCGGCGAACCGGCCTCCGCGCACAAGGGCCACCGACGGGCCTACTTTCCCGAGCACGGCGGTTTTGTCGACACGCCCGTGTACGACCGGCATCGGCTCGGCGTCGGGGCGCGTCTGAGCGGGCCGGCGTTGATCGAGGAGCGCGAGGCAACCATCGTCGTGCGCCCCGGCCAACGCGCGCGGGTGGACCGGATCGGCTGCGTCATGTTGGAGGACGATTGACGCGTGTCGCGCCGAGAGGACGGGCCCGCACGTTTGTTTGACGTCATTCGTCAGGAAGAACGATCCATGTCACAACCCTTCGATGCCGCGACACTCGAGGTGCTCTGGGCCCGGCTGCTGGCCGTCGTCGATGAGCAGCAGAGCGCGCTGGTGCGGACGGCGTTCAGCACCGTGGTGCGCGAGTCGCAGGACCTGGCGTGCGGCGTGTTCGACACGCGCGGACGGATGCTGGCGCAGTCGTTGACCGGGACACCCGGGCACATCAACGCGATGGCGACCGGCGTCCGGCACTTCCTCGCCGCGTACCCGCCAACCGAGATCGGCCCCGGCGACGTACTCGTCACAAACGATCCGTGGCAGACGGCCGGGCAGGTCAACGACTTCACCGTGCTCACGCCGATCTTTCGCGGCCGTGAGTTGATCGCGTACTTCGCCAACACCTGTCACGCGCCCGATATCGGCGGACGCCTGCTGTCTGCGGAAGCGCGTGAGGTCTTCGAGGAAGGGCTGCGTGTGCCGATCACGCGCCTGTTTGCGGGCGGCGCGCCGAACGCCGAGCTGCTCAAGCTGATCCGCGCCAACGTGCGCACGCCGGACGAGACCGTGGGCGACCTGTACGCGCAGGCCGCCTGCAACGCCGTCGGCGGCGAGCGTCTGCTCAACCTGTTCGACGAGTTTGGCCTGACCCGGCTGGACGAACTGGGCACCGAGATCATGGACCGGTCCGAACGCGCCTTGCGGTCCGCGATCGCGACGCTGCCCGACGGCGACTACGGCGCCGAGGGTTGGAGCGACGGTTTCGAAGAGCCGATCGTCATCCGGTGTCGCGTCAGCGTGCGCGGCTCGGATCTGGCGATCGACTTCGCCGGCTCGTCGCCGCAAAGCAACCGCGGCATCAACGTCGTCCTCAATTACACGCACGCGTATGCGTCGTTCGCGGTCAAGGCGGCGCTCAGCCCGGACGTGCCGCACAACGAGGGCGCGTTTCGACCGGTGCGGGTCAGCGCCCCGGCTGGCTCGATCCTCAACTGTCGACCGCCGGCGGCTGTCGCGTCGCGGCATGTGCTCGGTCATTTCATCCCCGGCGTGATCCTGCAGGCTCTGGCGCCGGCGTTGCCGCAGGGCGGTCAGCTCGCGGGCGGCGCCGATTCGATCTGGATCTCGGTCTGGCGTGGCGAAGCTGAGCGCGGGCGTTCGTTCACGTTCACGCTCTTTCAATGCGGGGGCATGGGCGCGCGGGCGGAGTCGGATGGGCTGAATACCACCGGTTTCCCGAGCGGCGTGGCCGGCGTGCCCGCCGAAGTGATCGAGTCCTTGACGCCCCTGGTCGTCGAGTGCCGCGAGCTGGCGCCGGACACGGGCGGGGCGGGGCGCTGGCGGGGCGGTCTTGGCCAGGACGTGCGGATCACACGGCGCGGCATCGGCGCCTGGGGCGTATCGGCCATGATCGACCGCACCGGCTATCCGGCGGCGGGCGCGGCGGGCGGCAAGGCCGGTGCGTTGGGACGGTTCCTCGTGTCAACGGACGCGACGGCGCGGCCCAAACAGCTTGCGGCGATCGCGCCCGATGGCGAGGTCACCTTGCGGCTGCCGGGCGGCGGCGGCCATGGCGACCCGGCGCGGCGCGACCCCGCACACATCGTGGCCGACGTCGTCAATGGCTACGTGACGCCCGAGGCAGCCCTGGAGGACTACGGCTTGCGTGTCGTCTATACCGGCGCTCCGACCGATCGCGTGCGCGCCCCTGAACGTTGGACGATCGGTTGAGACACCGGGAGTGCCCCGATGTACCCCGATGTCGGCACGGCACGCGCCGACATCGATGTCGGCACGGCACGCGCCGACATCGGGGCACATCGGGGCACTCCCGGTGTCTTGACGCCGAGGCCGATCTGTACTATACTCCCCTACAGTATCGGAGGCCGCGATGGACGATGACGCACGAGACGACGTAAAACGACGCTTGCGACGCGTGGAAGGCCAGGTGCGGGGCGTGATCAAGATGCTCGACGAAGGCCGCTCGTGCGCCGAAGTCCTGCAGCAGCTGGGCGCGATCAAGGCCGCCGTCCAGCAGGCCAGCCTCGGCATGGCGCGCACGTATGCGTGCGAATGCCTGGCGGAGGACTCCGGCAAGGACCAGGTGAAGCTGGTCGACGAATTGATCGACGTGCTGTCGAAGGCGCGTTGATCCCAACGGAAGGACGCTCATGGCGACGAAAGAAGGACGCGCGATCTGGCAGGGCGAGGGGCTGAAGTTCACCGGCACCGTACCCTCGGGCGCCAGCCTGACGTTCAACAGCGAGGGCGACGCGTTTCGCCCGATGGAGATGCTGGTGCTCGGTCTGGCCGGGTGCACGGCCATGGACGTCGTCGACATCCTGCGCAAGAAGCGCCAGGCCGTGTCGGCTTTTGAAGTCGTGGCGCGCGGCGAAACGGCCGAGGAGCACCCGCACAAATACACGTCGCTCGAAGTGACCTACATCGTCACCGGCACAGACATCGACCCGGCGTCGGTTGAGCGCGCCATCCAACTATCCGAGACCAAGTACTGCGGCGCCATGGCCACCCTGCGCCAGGCCGCGCCCGTCAGTGTGAAGTACGAGATTCGGGTCCCCGACCCGCGATAATTGTTGATTGCTGATTGTTGACTGCTGATTCCCGAAAAGTGATCGGCAAGGACACTCAGCAATCAGAAATCAACAATCCGCAATACACCATTGGAGTAGCCATGACTGACCAGATCACTGAGCCCGTTCACGTCACCGACGCCGCGTTCGAACAGACGGTGTTGCAGAGCCCCGTGCCGGTCATCGTCGACTTCTGGGCGCCCTGGTGCGGCCCGTGCCGCGCCGTCGCCCCGCATCTCGACAAGATCGCAAAGGACTACGCCGGCAAGCTCGTCATCGCCAAGGTCAACACAGATGAGCATTCGGAGTGGGCCAGCCGTTTCGGCGTCCAGGGCATCCCGACCATGCTGTTCGTCGCGGGCGGCAAGGTCGTGTACACCCAGGTCGGGGCGCTGCCCGCCGGGCCGCTGAAGATGATGGTCGACAAGTTCCTCGAGACCGTCAGCCCCGCCGCCGCCTGAGCGACGTCGACGCATCGAGCGCAAAACGAAGAGGCCGCCCCACACGACGTGTGGG
>JBGAJV010000098.1:0-15753 GCA_044224715.1 Anaerolineales bacterium
GGCTCGGCCATCCCGATCGGCCTGATCGCCCTCGTCTGCCTTCCGGCCATGACGCTCATCGACGGCCAGCTCGCGGAGGCGGTCCTCGCCTTCGAGAGCAAGTCGACCCGTGAGCGGCGCGAGCTCTCCGCCCGCGTCGACATGCTCACCGAGCAGCTCGAGCGCGCCGCCGCCGGCGACCTGTCGGCGACCATCGACGTGACCACCCTCGTCACCGAGGAGACCGACCCCGACTCCGACACCGTCGTCGTGCTGTCGATGTCGGTGAACCAGGCGCTCGAGAGCCTGCGCGACCTCGTCGAGCAGGTCCGCTCCGGCGGCGAGCAGATCTCGGCCAGCGCGGTCGAGCTGCTCGCGACCGCGGAGGAGCACGCCGCCAGCGCCACCCAGCAGTCGTCGGCCGTCGCGGAGACCACCTCGACCATCGAGGAGCTCGCCGCGACCGCCGCGCAGATCGCCGACACGGCCGAGGCGGTGGCGCGCTACGCGGCGGAGACGCTGCGCCACGCCGAGGAGGGCCGCCAGGCCGTGTCGGCGTCGGTCTACTCGATGGACCAGATCGCCGACCGCGTCGACCAGATCGCGGCCCGCGCCCTCTCGCTCGGCGAGAAGAGCCAGGAGATCGGCCGCATCCTCGAGGTGATCGACGACCTCGCCGACCAGACCAACCTGCTCGCGCTCAACGCCGCCATCGAGGCCGCGCGCGCCGGCGAACACGGCCGCGGCTTCGCGGTCGTCGCCGACGAAGTGCGCAAACTCGCCGAACGCTCGTCGCAGGCGACCCGCGAGATCGCTGAAATGATCCAGTTGGTCCAGAGCGGCACGGGCGAGGCCGTCGACGCGATGCGCCAGGCCGGCAAGGAAGTGGAATCCACCACCCGCGCCACCCAGGCGGCCGGATCCGCGTTCGCCGAGATCGCGAACGAGACCCAGACGCTGCTGGTGCAGGTCAAGTCGATCGAGTCCTCGGTGGTCGCGATCACGCGCTCGAGCCAGGCGCTCGAGGCGGCCATCAGCGAAGCCGGCAAAGTCGCGAGCCACAACCGCGACGCCTCCGACACCATGATGAGCCTGAACTCCGAGATGGTCGCCAGCCTGGACAAGGTCAGCACCATCGTCGAGCAGAACACGGCCGCGACCGAACAGATGGCGGCCAGCTCGTCCGAGGTCACCGGCGCGATCGAGAGCATCGCCAGCGTCTCGGAGGAGAACAGCGCGGCCGTTGAAGAGGTCAGCGCCAGCACCGAGGAAGTCAGCGCGCAGGTCGAGGAGCTTTCGGCCAACGCAACGCAGTTGGGCGGCCTGGCCTCCGACCTGCAGGCGGTCGTCAGCCAGTTCAAGCTGTCGTCGGATGAAGTCGGTGGCGCGTCGCTGCGGACCGCATCATCCGAGCAGACGCTCAAGGTGGCGGCGCGTCAGCGCGTGCGCGCCTGATCCCCAAGCGACCGATGCAACTTAACCGAAAAGGGCCGGGTGAAACACCCGGCCCTTTTTCGTTTCCATGTCGCGCGCGGCTCAGTGCCCGTACGTGTCGACCACCGAGCGCAGCCGCAGGGCCTGCACCGCCTGCGAGCCGGTCCACCCGGCGGGCAGCGGCGCCGTGATCGTCACGGAGCGGCCGGCCGGCAGATCGAAGTAATTGTCGCTGAACACGACGTCGGCGTCTTCGAGCGTGAGCTCAACCAGCCGCGCGAAGGCGCGAGCCGTCACCGTGATCTTCAGCCGCTCGTCGGCGGCGTGGACGACGGCTGACAGACCGGGATCGCCCAGCTGCAGATGCTTGGTGGGCACGAAGGTCGCGGCCTGACGCGCCACGCGCGTCTCGCCCTGCCACAGCTCGGCGACGAAGACCAGGCTGCGGCGATTGGCCTCGGTGACGTGCTCGGCGAAGTCGAGATCCGCGGCCCGCACCGCGGTCTGCGGCCCGACCTGGGTGGCGGTCTCGCCGGCGCTCAGCACCGTGCCGGCGAGGGTTTCGAGCGACCAGCGGATGACACCCTCCTCCGCGGCGAGCCCGTCATTGGAGAGCCAGACCCCCTGCTTCGGCGGCGCATCCTCGATCGAGAGCAACAACGGCGAGAAGAACCGCCGGGCCGCATAGTGCAGGGCCTTCCAGCGCCCGAAGTAATCGAGACTCGACCAGGAAGCGACGGGCCAGCAGTCGTTGAGCTGCCAGTAGATGATGCCGGCCACGCGGTCGGGGTGGCGGCGCCAGTGTTCGACGCCGTAGCGGATGCCCTCGGCCTGCAGCACCAGACTCAGGTACACCAGGTTTTCGAAGTCCCTGGGCAGCTGGAACGTATCGAGCATCTGGCCGACCATCAGGCTGTTGCCGCTGGCGTTCTTCTGATGCTGGTCCATGACGTACGAGGTCATGTTCCAGTCGACCGGGTCGGCGTAGGTCTTGATCGTGGCCAACGGCGGCAGCGCCTGGAAGCCGAACTCGCTCATGAATCGCGGGTATTGATCGCGATAGGCCGTGAACGGCTTGCGCCCGTGCCAGACGTCCCAGTAATGGGCATCGCCCTGAAGCTGGCCGTTCGGGTTTTTGAACGGCGTGTCGGACGACGGTGAGCTCGGCCAATAGCTGTGGTCGGGGTCTTCGGCCGCGACCCAGGCCGGCAGGTCGCGATGGAAGAACGCGTCGTAGGCCTCGCGGTCGGCGTCGAGCGTGCCGTTCGCCATCCAGCCCCAGTCGTGCCAGCCCTGCTCCATCTCGTTGTTGCCGCACCACAGCGCGAGGCTGGCGTGATGACGCAGTCGACGCACGTTCTGGGTGACCTCCACGTGGACGTTGTCCAGAAAGGCCGGGTCCGTGAACGGATAGATGCTGCAGGCGAAGGTGAAGTCCTGCCAGACCAACAGACCGAGCCTGTCGCACAGATCGTAGAAGCGATCGTCCTCATACAGACCGCCGCCCCACACGCGCAACATGTTCATGTGCGCCTGGACCGCCGCGCCCAGCAGGAACTCGAGTGTTTCGCTCGTGATGCGCGTCGGGAACGAGTCGGTCGGGATCCAGTTCGCGCCCTTGGCCAGGATCTTGACGCCGTTGACCACAAACAAGAATGAACGCCCCCAGGCGTCGGGCTCCTGCCGCAGCTCGAGCGTGCGCAGGCCAAGGCGCTTCTCGTTCACCTCGAGGACGGCGCCGTCTGCCGCGACGAGGGTCACGCGCGCGGTGTACAGCGGCTGCGCGCCGTAGCCGTTCGGCCACCACAGTTGCGGCTTGATCAGCAGCGCCGAGAGCGTTGCCGTGCCCGCCGCCGACAGGTCGCCCTGCTGAGTGACCGTCAATCCATCGGGCGCGATGACCTCGAGTTTCACGGTCACGGGCGCCGCGCTCAGACGAGTCGCGGCGACTGTGGCCGAGACCGTCACCTCGGCGCCATCCCAGACCTGGCGCACATGCACGTCATCGAGTCGAACCCCATTGCGCGCCTCTAGGCGGAGGTCCTTCCAGATGCCGATCGGCGGGAGCTGCGGGCCCCAATCCCACCCGAACTGACACGGCGCCTTGCGCACGTAGGGCCCGCCCTCGAGCGCCTGCGGCACGCCGATCAGCGGGCGCGCTTTTTGTTTGGCCGCGGCGTAGGCCACGGCCGAGGCGAACACGATCCGCAACGTGTTCACGCCGACCTTGAGCCGGGGTTTCACGTCCCACCGGTACTGGCGGTACATGTTCTCGGTCGTGCCGAGCGGCTGGCCGTTGAGCGTGAGCGTGGCCAGCGTGTCGAGGCCGTCGGCCACGAGTTCGACCTGGTCGTGGTCGAGCAACTCGGCCGCGACCGTGAAGGTGCCCTCGAACTCCCAGTCGGCCTCGGCCACCCATTGCACCTTGCGCTCGTTGTCGCCGGCGAACGGATCTGGGATCAGGCCGGCCGCCAGCAGGTCGGTGTGAACGCCGCCAGGGACTGTGGCGGGCAGCCAGCCGTCGGTGCCCAGCTGGCGAACGCGCCAGTCACGGGTCAGGGATTGGATCTGCATACGCGATACTCGCTCTCGAAAAGGGATGTGGGTTTGCGGGACACCAGAAGCGGCAACCGTTTAGTGCAGGTTACTAAACTCTAGTGAACGCCAGGGACCACCATCATACACTGGCCGGATCGTCCCGGAAAACACGAAAGGCGCCACGCGGCGCCCACGATCGATGTCCGGTTTTGTCCAGCCGTTCGTCAGGCCGAGGCGCGTTCGAAAAGCAGAGTCTGATAGACGATCGCACCCGAGGCCAGGCACTGCTGCAGCGCGACGCTGCCGGTCGTGCTCGTGGCGATCGCGTCCTGCCAACCCAGTACGCGGCGCAGCCCAAGGACGCCGCGCGCCACCGGGCCCGGCAAGGCGCGCAGTTTGAGATGCGGCGTCAGATCGCGCCGCTCGAGCAGACGGAGGCCGTGTCGATGCGCGCGCGTCACCACCTCCTCGACGGGCAACAGCGCGTTCGCCAGCCAGCCGGTGCGGTACTCGTGCAGCCAATCAACCTCGACGGGGCTGGGCGTGTGCGCCGCATTGAGAAAGTCGTCGCAGAGGAAAAGACGCCCGCCCGGCCGCAGGACGCGCACGGCCTCGGAGAGGTAGCGATCTGGGTCCGGCGCGTGGATGAACGCCTCGATCGAAAACGCGAGGTCGAGCCCGGCATTGGGCAGCGGCAATCGCTGAAAGTCGCCGACCAGCGTGGCGCAATGCGGAAACGGCGCGAGGTTGCGTCGTGCCTGGGCCGCCTGGACGGGGCTGAGCGTGATGCCCACGGCCGTGAAGGGCTGCGCGAGACGCGGCGCCAGGTACAGCAGCGTCCCGCCCGTGCCACAGCCCAGATCTCCGATCGCGGGGACGGCCGACGTGAGCCCGAGCACCTGATCGCGCACCAGGCCGTTGGTGTAGCTCAGGGCGGCGTCGAGCGAACGCACGCCGTCGGCCCAGACCGAGCGGTGCACGGTTTGCGTACCGCGATCGCCGCCGAACATCCGAAACAGCCGGGTGTTGACGTCGTAATAGCGGCGCACGGCGTCGCGTTGGCGGTTGTCGCTGGGTGTCGCCTGGGTCATGACCGCGCTACTGTACCGGGCCCGGCTGAGACCCGGCTGAGACCCGCCCGACATCGGGGCACATCGGGGTACATCGGGGCACTCCCGGTGTCTTCCCCTTACATCCGATACGGGTCGCGTGCCTGCAGATAGGCCAGCAGCATGGCCCGCTGCGGGTTGGCTTCGAGCCAGGCGCGCACCTCGCGGACTTTGGCGTAGTCTTCAGCGCCGAAGCGCTCGAGATACAGTCGTTCGAGCGAGCGCTGAGCTTCGGCCGCGCGGATCTCATCCTGCCAGGACTGCGTGAACAGGCGATTAACCTTGTCCTGCAGTTTGTGCCTCAAGATGGTCTCCCACTCGCCGGCGTCGAACCAGACGCCGTTGCAGTGCCCGCAGCGCTCGACGTGGAAACGCGTGCCTGGCAGGATGTGGTACCGCGTCAGAAAGCGCCGACAGGTCGGGCACAGTTTGAGGTTCTGGGTATCCGCGACGGGCGTGTCGTCGGGCGTCAAATCGGCCACGGCCTCCGGCTTACGCCCGGCCACCCAGGTCAGATATGCATTCGAGTCCACCCAGACGCCGTGACAGGTGGCGCACGTGATGGTCGGCGGATCGACCTCGCTGATCACGGGAGCGCCAAGCGGCGCTCCGCAGTTAGGGCATTGCATCTTGTGGTCTCCTCTTTTCAAGCAAGCGTTCTTTCGCCGCCTGCCAACGTCAGTCGATCATGATACGCCACCACGTCGGCCAGGTCGGGATGCAGGTCGCGCGGCCCGAACTGCGCGATCGGCCTGCAGACCGCGAAGCCAGCGCTGACATGCGCGTACCGGCGCTCCCACTCGCGGTAACGCGTTTCGCTGCCCACGTCGTCCCATGGAAAACGCGCCGGCGGCCCGTCGAGGTCCACCCGCCAGGGTTTTGGCGTCAGCCGCGCGCGAAAACATCCCTGCGCCTGGCAGAGCCTGACGTACAACGGGTCGCTGTTCATCTGCTGGAGGATATCGACCGCCTCGCGGCCGGTTGGGTCGAAGACCTCGTTGGTGATCAACCCGCGCAGACCGGCTGCCGTGCGATATACGCGCAGCCCAAGGAACGGGTTGCGCCGCGCCCAATCGCCCAGACGCTCGAGATACGGCGCCAATGGATCGACCGGCTTTGCGCCGAACAAACGTTGAAGCGCGCCAGGTGTCCCCGCGCGCAACGCCTGTTCCGGGAGATCGATGTCGATGAACATCGCGCGGGCCGCGTTGAGCACCTGGGCGCCGTATTGGTTGCGCGTGATCAAGGCCGCCTCGCGCCCCGAACGATCCCGCACCGCGTCGATGATCTCCTCGCGCAGCGGGCGATCGCCGTAGCCATACCGGTCGAGCGGCTGACCAGAACGCAGGCGGGTCGCGAGGGCCTGGGAGCGGGCCTCGGCGCGCGTCTGAGCCTCAGCCAGATCGGCGTCCGACCAGCCCCAGCAATTCACACGCAGCGAGCGCCCATCAGCCGTCGTGATCGCCTGGGTGCGACGCGCCCAGTAGCGCGGGATGTTCATCGAGGATCCCCCTTCATAACCGGACGGGGTCAAACGAGGTCGAGCACGCCATAGGCCGCGATCTTGGCGGCGAGCCGTTCCGCCAGAAAACCGCTGGCGGGGTGAAGCTGGTCGTGGATCAAGACGGCGTCTGCCCGATAGGCCAGGACCTTCTCGAACGACCATTGCGCCGGCGGGGGCTGGAGATTCGTGATCCGATCCGCCAGCTTGACCATCCAGACTTCTCGGGGTTGTTCGCGGATGCGGCGCAGGCTATCGGCGAGCCGCGCGGGGTGCGGCAGGCTGGTGTCTTTGCTCAATGCGCCCACGCCGGCGGCGACCGCCGACCCGAACCGATGGCGCACCTGATCGAGCGTGACGGGCGTGTCCTCAACCACATCGTGGAGCACCGCGCATTGCACGGCCAGATCGGCATCACACTCCGCGTCGCAGGCGACGGCCGCCATGACCTCCATGCTCACGACGCTGACGTGCCAGAGATAAGGCAGGTGGCTGCCCGTCATCGTCTGGTCGCGATGCGCTTCCGCCGCGAAGCAGAAGGCCTCGATGTACCGATCTTGTGACCAGGCCGTCATCGCGCCTCCTCCCTCGTCGTGCCGCGGGCACGTCACGGTTCGTTCAGGAAAGCTTCGACGTCCGCCGTCTCGGCGATCGCGGCCAGGAGTTGCCGGGCCTCCTCGCCGATCGCCACAGCGCTGACCTGCCAGCGCGGGCTGTGCTTCAGCAGATCGTAATGCCAAAGTGCCAATCGTCGCAACACGGCCTCGCGCGTCGCCGGGTTCGTCTTCAGCCATTGGCGCAGGCGGGCGTGGGTGAGATTGGCGAAGGGCTGCACCGCCGCATCGGCGCGCTCGGCCCAGCTCTCGCCCCAGGAGAGCGCAAAGTCCGCGAATGTGGCGTTGCCCACGTCGTCGATCGCCTCGAGCAATGTGTATTGCCACAACGCCCGCAGGCCGTCGGTGAACCGATCGCCGCTGGCCGTGACCGATGGTTCGGCCTCACGGTCAAACGTGTCGATGTGCCACAGTGTCCAGGGCGACACCGACATCGGGCGTCTGGGGTCCGCATCGGACCTCATGAGCGCAGCTCCGCTCGAAAACAGGCCGTCATCGATCGAAGTATAGCTTGGTCAGCATGCCCGACAGGTGGTCGCGGGGCAGGCGAGCATCGGCAGGGGCAGGCCTTGCCTGGTGCCGGCGCCCTGGTCGTCAGCCAATCTTGACAATCGGATATGATTTCCGTACTATATGATTAGTAATATAGATATGGTATCATATGGGCATTGGAGAAGCGTGATGTCGCTCAAACATGCCATCCTGGGGTTCCTCTCGATCAGGCCCCTCACCGGCTATGACCTGAAAAAAGCCTTCGATCAGTCGGTGCGGCACTTCTGGCCCGCCAACCAGAGTCAGATCTATCGGACATTGTCCGAGTTGGACGAGCAAGGTCTGGTCGAAAAAGAGGTGATCGCGCGCGAAGAACGGCTCGACATGAAGCGCTACTCGATCACCGAGCCAGGGCGCCGGGCACTGCGTCAGTGGCTGGCCTCCCCACTGCCTACTCAGGAGACGCGCGAGCCGTTGTTGATCCAGGTCTTCTTCGCGGGTCTGCTCGCGGATGCCGAACTGCTTCCCGTCCTCGAGCATCACCTGAGCGAGATCGAGCAACAACTCGCGTTCTTCGGCGACCTGTATCACGCTTCGTTAGCCCGGGTCCCTGCGGATGCGCCGCAGCGCGCGACGTTCCTGAGTCTGCTGACACTGGAATACGCGTTGGGCAGTCATGCCCAGGCGCGTGACTGGCTGCAGGCCGCGATCCGTCGGCTGCGCGCCGGCGACTACACCCCGACGCCGCTGTCGCAACTGATCGCGCCGCGGGCATAGCCCATCTGGAGACAACGACATGCGAGCCTCATGGCGGAACATCGTGATCTTCGCGCTGGTCGTCGTCGGCGCAGGGTTTGCCGGCGTCTTCATCAACCGCGCGATAGGCGCCGAAAACTCAATGGAGGGACCAGGAACGCTGCTCTGGCTGGTCAGCCCGTTCGTCGCCAACCTGCTCCTGCGGGCGTTCGGCGGCGACGGCTGGCGCGATGCCGGTTTCGGCCTCGGCGGTTGGCGCGCCTGGCCGGCTTATCTGGCGGCGGTGGTCGTGCCGGTTTTTGTCGCGGCCGTCGCGTTGGGGATCGCGTTGGCAGTCGGCGTCGTCCGGCCGGGCGTTGCCGCGGCGGAAACCGGCGCGGCAGCCCTCGCCATCGGTTCAGTCTTTGTCGGGTCGGCCGCGAAGAACATCTTCGAGGAATTTGCCTGGCGCGGTTACCTCACCCCCCGGCTCGAGGCGCTTGGCGCGTCCGCGGCGCTCGGTTGGGTGGTAACGGGCGTGATCTGGGCGAGCTGGCACACCCCGTACTACCTGTACTTCCTGGATCGACAGGAGCTGGCGCAAATCACCCCGTTGAGCCCCGAGATATTGATCCTGCTCGCGCTTCTGCTCCTGCCGCTGCAGGCCATCGCTTACGCCGAGCTTCGGCTATGGAGCGGCTCGGTCTGGCCCGCGTGGCTGATGCACGGCGTGGCCAACGCGTTGAGCCTCCCTCTCGTGGCGGGCGGCTTCGTCACCGGCGCGACCGGCCTCGGGGTCGTTCTTTCGCCCGGCACGGAAGGCGTGCTGTACAGCGTGCTGTTGGGCGCGATCGGCCTGGCGCTGTATCGACGGCGCCGACGAAACGTCCAACGCGCAGAGGTGAAGCGGAGCGCCCCGGTGAACGAACCCGCTTGAAACGAATCGCCAGGAATCGGCGCGGCGCGGTGCGCGGCTTCACCCCGGCTATCACGCTCGACGGCAACGGCGCTCTGACGGGAGCGGCGCGCACTCCAGCCGCGAGATGCCGGGTCCGGGCCTTTCGCATCGGGTCATTGACCTTCGATCACGGCCCCTCCAGCCCTAACCGGCCCGACTGCTTGAGCCCGGGTCCCGTGATGTTCATCACTAGACGACGCACCATGCCTATGTCTACGCTCAAGCCATGGATTTTCCAGCCTTCACTCGCGATCGTGTCCTGTCGGCCAAACAGGCCGTCGGCCTGATCGGCTCCCACTCGCGCGTCTTCTTGAGCGGCAACGTCTCGGTGCCGCATCGCCTGCTGGCCGCCCTGGTGGAGCGGGCTCCCGAGCTGAAGAACGTCGAGATCATCCAGGTGCTCACCATCGGCGCCGCCGACTACGCGGGCCCGGAGATGAATGGACACCTGCGCGTGAACACGCTGTTCATCAGCGACAACGTGCGACCGGCCGTCAATGCCGGCCGGGCGGACTTCACGCCCTGTCTGCTCTCCGAAGTGCCGAACCTGTTCCGCTGCGACCGCCTGCCGCTCGACGCCGTGCTGATCATGGTCTCGCCGCCGGACGAGCACGGCTTTTGTTCATTCGGAACCGAGGTCGGCGTGACCAAGCCGGCGGCCGAATCGGCGCGGCATATCATCGCCGAGATCAACCCGCGTATGCCGCGAACGCACGGCGATGCCTTCATCCACGTCAGCAAGCTGAGCGCGATGGTGCCGGTCGACTACCGGCTGCCCGAAGTGCGCATGGCCAGCGTCGGCGACCCCGTGATCGATCGCATCGCCGATCACGTCGCGGCGCTGATCCCCGATGGGGCCACGCTGCAACTGGGCATCGGCGCGATCCCCGACGCGGTGCTGTGTCGTCTCGGCGATCGACGCCACCTGGGCATCCACACCGAGTTGTTCTCGGACGGCGTGATCGACCTGGTCGAGCGCGGCGTGATCACGGGCGAGCGCAAGTCGCTGCACCCGGGCAAGATCGTGGCCGGGTTCCTGATGGGCTCGCAGCGGCTGTACGATTTCGTCGATGACAATCCCATCATCGAGCTGCATCCGACCGACTACGTCAACGACCCGTTCATCATCTCCCAGAACCGAAAGATGGTGGCGGTCAACTCGGCCATCGAGGTCGACCTGACCGGCCAGGTGTGCGCCGACAGCATCGGCACGCGGCTGTACAGCGGCGTCGGCGGACAGATGGATTTCATCTACGGCGCGGCCCGCTCGGTCGACGGGATCCCGATCATCGCCCTGCCCAGCACGCTGCGCCGGCCCGACAAACCGGCGGTGAGCAAGATCGTGCCGACGCTCAACCTCGGCGCCGGCGTGACAACCTCGCGCAATCACGTTCATTTCGTCGTCACCGAGCACGGCGCCGCGGACCTGTATGGCAAGACCATCTCCGAACGGGCGCGGGCGCTGATCCGTATCGCGGACCCCGAATTCCGCGATGCGTTGACGGCCCAGGCCAGGTCGCTGAACTACCTGTGATGCGGGAAAACACGGGCTTTGTGCGGCTCGGATGGGCACCGAGCCGCACATGGGCACCGAGCCGCACAAAGCCCGTGTTTTTTGCCTAAAAACGACCGGGTTGACCTTCATCACCCATACGGGTGAACAAATGGTACTTGTAGGTGATACGGCCCGGGCCTAGGCTCAGGTTTGGAGGACCATCGCCTATGAGCCATGGCACAGTTCGAATCGATCCTGAGCGCTGCAAAGGCTGCCAACTCTGCACGACGGCCTGTCCGCAGCATTTGCTCGGGATCAACCGCGAGACGCTGAACCTCAAGGGCTTCCACCCCGCCCAACTGCAAGATCCGATGGGACGGTGCACGGGCTGCGCGTTGTGCGCCGTCATTTGTCCCGACGTCGCCATCACGGTGGTGCGTTACACGGCCACCGTCCGGACGCCGGCCGGAGTTTGAACCCATGCCAGTCGAACTGATCAAGGGCAACACCGCGATAGCGGAGGCCGCGTTGCGCGCCGGCCTCGACGCGTACTTCGGCTACCCGATCACGCCGCAGACCGAATTGCTCGAGCACCTCGCGCGGCGCATGCCGGAGTTGCATCGCGTCTTCCTGCAGGCCGAAAGCGAGATCGGCGCCATCCACATGGTCTATGGCGCGGCCTGCGCCGGCGCCCGTGTCATGACGTCGTCGTCGAGCCCGGGCGTGAGCCTGATGGCCGAGGGCCTGTCGTACATCGCGGCCTCCGAGGTCCCGATGGTGCTCGTCGACGTGATGCGCGGCGGGCCGGGTCTGGGCAACATCGCCCCGGCGCAGCAGGATTACTTCCAGATGGTGAAGGGCGGCGGGCACGGCGGCTATCGCCCGATCGTGCTCGCTCCGGCCACGGTGCAGGAGGCCATCGATCTGACCTACGCGGCCTTCGACCTGGCCGAGCACTATCGCACGATCGTCGTCATCCTCACCGACGGCACGTTGGCGCAGATGATGGAGCCGGCCGAGTTGCCGCCCATGCGCGAGCGCGGCTCGCCGATCAGCAAGTCGTGGTCGCTCTCCGGCGCGCAAGGCCGCGAGCGCCGCGTGTTCACGAGCGTGCACATGTCGCCCGAGGAGGGCGAGGCCTTCGTCCAGAAGTGCGTGCGTCAGTGGGAGGTCATCACAGCCAACGAGCGTCGCTGTGTGGCCGAGCAGGTCGAAGACGCCGAGTGGCTGCTGGTTGGGTTCGGCACCGCCGGGCGCGTGGCTCAAAGCGCGATGCGGGCCGCGCGCGCAGCCGGCCTCAAGGTCGGGGTGTGGCGGCCGATCAGCCTGTCGCCCTTCCCGACACCCGAGCTACGGGCGCTGGCGCCGCAGCTGCGCGGTTGTCTGGTCGTGGAGATGAACACCGGCCAGATGATCGAAGACGTGCGTCTGGCCTTTGATGGGCGCGTGCCCGTCTCGTTCTTCGGTCGCAGCGGCGGCATCGTGCCGGTGCCGGAAGAGGTCCTGGAGGCAGTACACACCATGGTCGAGACGGTGAAGGAGGCGGTATGTTGACAGCGGATGCGCCTGAACTTCAGGTGGTCTTCGAACGGCCCGGGGCGTTGACGGAGACCGACACTCACTACTGCCCCGGCTGCACGCACGGCATCGCCCACCGGCTGGTGGCCGAAGTCATCGACGAGCTCGGGATCCGTGAACGCACGATCGGCGTGGCGCCGGTCGGCTGCGCGGTGTTCGCGTACAACTATTTCAACGTCGACTTCGCCGAGGCCGCCCACGGACGCGCGCCGGCGATGGCGACCGGCCTCAAGCGCGTCCATCCAGAAGCCGTGGTGTTCACCTACCAGGGCGACGGCGACCTGGCTTCGATCGGCATCGCCGAGGCCCTGCACGCGGCGGCCCGCGGCGAGCACCTCACCACGATCTTCATCAACAACGCGATCTACGGCATGACGGGCGGCCAAATGGCGCCGACCAGCGTGCCCGGGCAACGCACGACCTCGTCGCCGTGCGGTCGAGACGTCGAGACGATGGGCATGCCGCTGCGCATGGCCGAACTGCTTGCGACGCTGCCGGGCGTGGCCTATTCGGTGCGGCGCAGCCTGCACACGCCAAAGACCATCCTCAATGCGAAACGCGCGATCAAACGCGCGTTCGAGATCCAGCTCGAGGAGCGCGGTTTCAGCTTCGTCGAGTTGCTCTCGACCTGCCCGACCAACTGGGGCCTGACGCCGAGCGAGGCGATGAGCTGGGTCGAGAAGAGCCTGGTGCCGTTCTATCCGCTCGGCGACTACAAGGTGATCTGATCATGCACACCACCACCGAATTCGTGATTGCGGGCTTCGGCGGCCAGGGCGTGCTGCTCACCGGCCAGGTGCTGGCGTACGCGGCGCTCGAGGCCGGCAGACACGTCACCTGGATCCCGTCTTACGGCCCCGAGATGCGCGGCGGCACGGCGAACTGCACGGTCGTGATCTCGACCGAGCCGATCGGCGCGCCGTTGGTGCGTAACCCCGCGGTCGTGATCGCGCTCAACCAGCCGTCGTTCGACAAGTACGAACCGATCGTGCGCGTCGGCGGCGTGCTGGCGGTCAACGCGTCGCTGACCACGCGGCCACCGGTCCGGACCGATCTCCGCGTGATCGCGCCGCACGCGACCGAGATGGCCGAGCGCGCCGGGAGCGCCAAGGTGGCCGGCATCGTGTTGCTTGGGGCAGCCGTGGCGGCGACGGGCGTGCTCGAGCTCGGCGACATCGAACTGGCGCTCGACAAGCACCTGCCCGCCAAGCACCGAGCGCTGCTGCCCGCCAACATCACGGCGCTCTGGGCCGGCGCCGAATTGGTCGCAGAACCGCAGATATAAGCGAACCTCGAAGACGCAAAGGGCGCGACGACTCGATCTGGGGTCGTCGCGCCCTTTGCGTTTCGGATGATAGGGTCTGGCGATCCTGAGAACGAGTGCGCGTTGGATGGGTCGACGGGGCGGCGGCCGGCGGTCGAAGGGGCCGGCAGGGCGGCCACAAGGGCCGCCCCTACGGGTGCACCGGCGCGGCGCGGCGGGAACCCGGTGCCTCCTCGGTATGACACGCGGCGTGTTCGCCCCACGCCACACGCTTTACACCATACGCTCTATCGGCAGCCAGAATTCGCAGATCACGCCCGAAGTGCGGGTGACGTCGTCGGGGAGATAGACCTCGAGCTCGGGGGCGTGCGCGTGGCGATAGCCGGACGCCGGGAGCCATTCCTGAAAAGCGTACATCTCGGCCGCGACCAGCGCGTCGGGCATCGGCCCCGAGTTGCGGAACACGGCCCAGGTCGACGCCGGCACCTGATAGCTCTCAAGGTCGCCACGGCCGCCCAGGCGTTCCGATTCGATCGCGATCATGTACGGAAACGCGCGATTGGCCGGGTCGGCCTCGACCCGGGAGACGCCGAGGATCACACTGCCGGTCTCGCGGCCCAGCGCGCCTTCACGCAGTCGTTCGAGGTCGATCAGCAGACCGCCCGCCGACGCGCTCTGCCAGAACGCCCCGAATTGAGCGGTGTCTTGCCCGGAGATCCAGGTCGAGCGGCCGAGCACCGTGAACGTCGCGCGACTCTGAAGGGTGACATCGATCGTCATCGGGAACGCACTTTCTGCCGGCGCGACTGCAGCCGACCATCAAGGGATCGATCAGCGTGTGACACGCTTGATCATATAGCGATTCCCATCCGCGACACGATCGTCTTCCCAACCATGTTGTCGATAGAAGGCGTAGGCGCGCAGCGACGTGTCGGGGTCGGTCGTCAGCCAGAGCCGATCCCAGCCTTGCCCGATCAGCCAGGTCTCCACCGCGCGCAGCAGCTGCGAGCCGATGCCGCGCCCGACGTACTCCGGCAGCAGCGCGATGACCCACATCTCGCCCGTGGCGCGGTCGCCCATGGCGAAGCCGACGACGCGGTCTTCGTCCTCAGCCAGCCAGCCGGCGTGCGTCGTCCCGAGCATGGCGGCCACCGTCTCGGGCGTGATGCCCAGGCGCCGCAGTTCAGCAAGCGTCATCGCGTTCTCGTGGGTGGCGACGCGCACTGCAAAGAGCGCCGGGATGTCGGCGTGGGCGATGGGGCGGAGGCGCATTCGTGGATCAGGAGCGCAGGGAGCGCGAGAGCGCGGGACGAAACGCTCTCGCGCTCCCCGGCTCTACAAGATGTCGCACTCCTTGAACGCGGCTTCCACCTGCTTGAGGAAGCCGCGCTTGCCCTCGGGTGTGCGGATGTCGGTCTGGGCGACCGAGATCTGATAGATCGGTATGCCGTGCTTGCGCCGGCAAACCTGCGGGAAGGTCGAGTAGTAGGCGTTCAAACCGGTCAGGAATGCGACGTCGATGCCGCCTTCTTCTTTGCGCCCTCGCTTACGGATGCGGTCGAGCAGGATCGAAACGTCGGGCACCTCGAGCATGAAGACCAGATCGGGGCGCGGCAGATCGCGGTTGAGGCGATGGAAGTACTCGAAGTACAGGTCCAACTCGCGGTCGTCCATGAAGCCGAGCCCGTGCAGGTACTTGGCGAAGATCTCGGGGTCCTCGTACAAGGACCGATCCTGCACACAGCTCTTGGGGACCGTGCGGATCAACTCGTGGTGTTCGGCGCGGCGCATCAGAAACTCGAGCTGCAGCGTGAACGACCAGCGCCGCATATCGGCGTAATAATCCTTCAGGAAGCGATTGTCGATCACGGGCTCGTCGAAGAGCTCGAAGCCGAACTCCTGGCTGATCAATTTGGCGGCCGTGGTCTTGCCGGCCCCGATGTTGCCCGCCATCGCCACGAAGGCTTTGCGTTTGACGTCCACGATATCGATCTCCTGGCGCGGATCAGTTGAGGGTCTTGATCAGGCTGACCCGCACGGCCTCATCCCAGATCGG
>JBGAJV010000008.1:0-116523 GCA_044224715.1 Anaerolineales bacterium
GGCACCCGCTTCTTCATCAACGACGTCGGCCAGAGCACCTGGGAGGAGGTTGACGAGAACGTCGCCGGCGCCAACTACGGCTGGCCCGTCCGCGAAGGACCCTGCCCCATCGGCCAGGTCTGCACGCCCAACCTGCCCACCGGCAACGGCTACACCGACCCCATCCACTGGCTCGCGCGAGATACGGCCGCGTCGATCACCGGCGGCGCCTTCGTGCCCAACGGCACCGGCTGGCCGGCCGAGTACACCGGTGCCTACCTGCTCGCCGACTACGCCTACGGCATGATCTATCGACTCAACCGGACGAGCCAGACGGGCACCGACCAGTACACGCGCTCGGTCTTCGCCAGCGATCTCGGCAGCAGCAGCGCCACGGCGCTCGTCTTCGGCCCGACCGCCTCGGGTGGCCAGGCGCTCTACTACACCAACTACTTCAACGGCGGCCAGGTTCGACGGATCGAATACACGCTTGGGGCACCGCCGACGGCGGCCTTGAGCGCCAGCCCGACCTCGGGCGCCGCGCCTTTGAGCGTCGACTTCGACGCCTCGGCCAGCACCGGCGGAGCCCCGCTCACCTATGACTGGGACTTCGGCGACGGCGCCGGCACGACCGGAAGCGCCACGATCCAACACACGTACAACGCAAGCGGCGTGTACACGGCGACGGTCACGGTGACCAACGCCAGCGGGTCCAGCAACGCCCAACAGACGATCCAGGTCGGCACACCGCCAACCGTGACACTCGATCTACCGACCCCTGGCACGACGTTCACGGTCCATCAGACGATCAACCTGCAGGGCAGCGCGACCGACAGCAACGGCGACCCGTTGCCACCATCGGCGTTGCGCTGGCTCGTGCTCCTGCACCATATCGACCAGGACAACCCGACCAACAACCATACGCATCCGCTCATCAATCGGACCGGGTACACGGCCACCACCTTCACGGCGCCGGCGCCCGAAGATCTCGGAGCGTCGGCGTTGAGCTACGTCGAAGTGCAACTGACAGCGACCGACAGTCTCGGGTTGAGCACCACCATCACGCGTGAGGTGCAGCCGCAGCGGGTCAACCTGACGTTCAACACGTCGCCGGGCAATCTGATCATCAACGTCGCCGACACCATCCGACCACGCGCGGTCAATAACGCCGCCGTCGTTGGCTGGACGGGCTGGACCATCACGGCGACCGTGCCGATGGTGCAGACGACAGGCGGAGTCTGGTATCTGTTCGACGGCTGGGTCGACGGCCCGACCGGCGCGCAACGCACGATCCCGGTGGGCGCTGTCGACGCGACGTACACGGCCGTGTTCGTCCCGGTGGACATCATCCCGTTGCCCAGCATCGGGCATCCGTAACGCCCCGGCCGGGGATACCGCGCCCATTGGTAATATCCGGCACCCGTAGGGGCGGCCCTTGTGGCCGCCCTTTCGGTCCATCCCGCCCCCGCGCCCATCGCCGCGACCGCGACGTCCTGCGCGTTTGATCGCAGACGCCGCCCTTTCGGTCCAAGACCGCGACATCCTGCGCATTTGATCGCAGACGCCGCCCTTTCGGTCCATCCCGCCCGCGCGCCCATCGCCGCGACCGCGACATCCTGCGCATTTGATCGCAGACGCCGCCCTTTCGGTCCAACCCGCCCCCCGCGCCCATCGCCGCGACCGCGACGTCCGACGATCTCAGCCGGCGCGGGCGCCGTGGTCACGTCGTCGTTCGTTTCCTCCAGCAGGGCGGCCACAAGGGCCGCCCCTACGGGCCGCCCGATGGGCGGCCTTCCCGCTTCGCCACCTGAACACGGTGTGCATGCCCCGTGTGCCGTGACGCCAGTTTGGGGAATACAATCCATCCGATCATGAACCGTCTCGAACGTCTCACCGGCATCCTGCTTCTGCTGCAAGAACGCCCGCGCACCTCGGACGAGATCGCGCGCCACTATGAGGTGAGCAAACGCACCGTGTTGCGCGACGTCCAGGCCTTGAGCGAGATGGGCGTGCCCATCATCGCACGTGAGGGCGTCGGCGGCGGGTACTCCCTGCCCGACGACTTCAAGCTGGCGCCGATGCCGTTGACCACGCACGAGGTCTTCCTGCTGCTCTTCGCCCTGCGAACTTCCGATGGCCTGGCCGGCACGCCGTTCTCGGGCGCGCGCGCCACGCTGGCCGCCAAACTGCGCGCCGCACTCCCTCCATCGCCACAGGCTGAGGCCGACCAGCTTCTTGGCGCGATCACGCCTGCCCGGCGTGTCACGGCCAAGGAGATCCCGTTTCTGGAGCCATTGCTGCAGGCCGTGTCCGCGCGTCGATGGCTGCGCATCACGTACCACTCCGTGCGGCGGACCTCCACCCAGATCGTCTTTCCACAGCGAGTCGAGGTCGAGGACGGGCTCTGGCTGCTGGAGGCCTACTCCCGCGAGCATGAGGAATATCGACGCTATCGCATTGATCGGCTCCAAACCGTCGAGCCTTTGCCCGACTGGACCGAGGTTCCGCCCGCCCCGATCCCTTACGACCACGACGATCACCCCGTCGTTCGAGCGAACGTGACGCGCCGCGGTGTCGCCTGGCTCGACGGACAGGCTGACCTGGCCGATCACCTCACGATCTGGCCCGACGGCACGGCTCGTCTCGAATTCCGGTGCCCGCCGTCCGAACTCGACTACTACGCCCGTTTGCTGGCGCCGATCGTCGAGGGCGTCGAGGTCACCGAGCCTGCGGAACTGCGCGAACGCCTCCTGGTCATTGGCCAGGAACTCGCGCGCCGCTATGGCAAACGGTGACATACTGCTGTCACCGTTTGTCTGTCAGAGTGGGTCCATACTGACCCACACACAGGAGACAGACATGGCACGCCTCGATTTGATCGGCATCATCGTCAAGAACATGGCCGCGTCGTTGCGCTTCTATCGACTGCTGGGGATGGAGATCCCCTCCCCGGCCGACGCCGACGACCACGTCGAAGTGGTCACGGGCGGTCTGCGCATCGCCTGGGACGAGCTCGAGATGATCAAGAGTTTTTCGCCGAGCTGGGTCGAGCCAACCGGCAACCGCATGGGTTTGGCTTTCCTGTGCGACTCGCCGGCGGACGTCGACCGTCTGTATGAGATCGTCGTCAAGGCGGGCCATACAAGCCACAAAGCGCCGTGGGACGCCTTCTGGGGTCAACGCTATGCCCAGGTGCTCGATCCGGACGGCAACGTGGTGGATCTGTTCGCGCCGCTCTCCGCATGATGAGATCAGCCGGGTGGGCGCGATGAAATCGCTGGCAAGCATTTGTCTGATCACGAGCGATCTGCCCAGGCTGCGGTTGTTCTACGAAACCGTGCTGCGCATGCCGTCAGAGGGCAACGACACCTTCTCGTCCTTCGCGCTTCCCGGCGCGGCGCTCGCGTTGTTCGGCGAAGCCGATCTGGAACGCATGGCCGCCGGCAGCACGATCGGCATCGGTCGGGGGGCCTGCGCCCTCGAGATCGAGGTCGAGGATGTCGATGACGAGCACGGGCGCCTGTTGGCGCTTGGTGCCGTCATCGTCAAGCCGCCGACCACGCAGCCGTGATCGGGATACATCGGGGCACTCCCGGTGTCTTTTCCGGTAAAATCACGCTACTGCCCACCGTGACGTGACAGCCCAAGGAGGCCCCCCTTGACCGCCACCGCCCGCGAATACGGCCTGTTCATCGACGGCCAGTGGATCCGTACCGGGACCCTGCAGGAGATCAAGAACAAGTACTCGGGCGACGCCGTCGGCGCCCTGCCGGTCGCCCGGCGCGAGGACGTCGACACCGCGATCGCGGCCGCCGAGCGCGCGGCCGGCGTCATGGCCGACATGCCCGCGCATAGGCGCGCCGAGATCCTGGCCCGCGCCGCGCAGCTGATCAAGGAACGCCGCGAGGAACTCGCGCGCATGATCGCGGCCGAGGCCGGCAAAGCGCTCAAGTTCGCGCGGGCCGAGGCCGACCGCGGCTACTGGACCTTTCAAATCGCGTCCGAAGAGGCGCGTCGCCTGCACGGCGAGACGATCCCGCTCGATGCCGTCCCGGCCGGCGAAGGGTACTTCGGTTTCTGGCAGCGCCGCCCGGTCGGCGTGATCGCGGCCATCAGCCCGTTCAACTTTCCGCTCAACCTGGTCGCACACAAGGTCGCCCCGGCGCTGGCCGCCGGCAACAGCGTCGTGCTCAAACCGGCGGGCACCACGCCGTTGACGTCGGTGCTGCTGTGCGAGATCCTCGAGGCCGCCGGCCTCCCCGCCGGCGCGATCAACCTCGTCCACGGCGGCGGGAGCACAGTCGGCGAGTGGCTGGTGGCCGATCCGCGCACGTCGAAGATCACGTTCACGGGCAGCCCGCCCGTCGGCAAGCACATCCTGGGCGTCGCCGGCATCAAGAAGGTCACGCTCGAGTTGGGCAACACCTCGCCGGTGATCATCGCGCCCGACGCCGACCTCGACTTCGTGGCAAAGCGCTGCGCGGTCGGCGCGTACTACAACTCGGGCCAGGTCTGTATCTCGGTCCAGCGCATCTACAGCCACAAGCAGGTCTACGAGCCCTTCGCCGAGAAGTTCGCGGCGGCGAGCGCCGCCATGGTCGTCGGCGACCCGCTCGACGAACGCGTCGACGTCGGCCCGATGATCGACGTCAAAGAGGCCGAGCGCATCGAGAGCTGGGTCAGCGAAGCCCTGGCCGGCGGCGCGCAGGCCCGCACCGGCGCCCGCCGCGACGGCGCGGTGTATCAGCCGACCGTGCTCACCGGCGTCACGCCGGACATGAAGGTCGTGGCCGAGGAAGCCTTCGCGCCAATCGCCAGCGTGATCGCGACCGACGACTTCGAAGAATCCCTGCGCCAGGCCGACCGCAGCGACTTCGGCCTGCAGGCCAGCGTCTTCACCAACGACATCAACCGCGTCTTCAAGGCCATCAAGCGTCTGAACTTCGGCGGCGTCATCGTCAACGACACCCCCGCTTTCCGCGCCGACCACATGCCCTACGGCGGCAACCGCCAGTCCGGCCTCGGCCGCGAAGGTGTGCGCTTCGCGATGGAAGAGATGACGAACGTGCAGTTGGTGGCGATCAAAGTCAACTGATTGCTGATCGGCCTTCAATCAGCAATCAGCAATTCTCAATACGGAAGCTCGCATCAACGACGCCGCAACCCTGGATGAGGATGGACAGCGTCGCGGTCTCGCCGCTGGTACTTTTCCCCGGGTGCTCGACCACCCGGATCGATGACTGTTTTTGAACACGAAACCCGGTGTCTGGCAACTGTTGTACGCGCGTCTGGGGCGCCGCCTGCATAGGAGTCTGTGGCAGTCTCTCAAGAAGCCCGGAGCGTTGCAGCGCAGGCTGACGCTGTCGCTGGTCGTCGCGATTGTGTTTTCGCTCACGATCCTGATGACGACCGCGCTGCTGTTCGGGCTCGGCCTGTTGACGCTGTTTGCATCCGACCTGGCCTGGCCGGCGCGGATCCTGATCGGCGCCCCCCTCGTCGGGTTGGGCTGGCTCGGCCGTCCGCGCTGGTCAAAGCTCCCGACCGGTTGCCAACAGGCCGGGGACTTTCCGGCCCTGAACCGACTGATGCGGAGAATCGCGGAGGCGCTGCGGCTCGAGCCCCCGCGTTTCGTGATCATCGACTCCGCGTTCAATGCCTCGATCGGGCGCTTTGGTTGGACGGGCACGTCGCTGCTGACGCTTGGCCTGCCGCTCACCGCGGCGCTCGAGCCGCAGGAACTCGTGGCCCTTCTCGGACATGAGCTCGGCCATCTGGCGGCGGGTGATCCTCAACGACACTGGTTGATCGGGAGCACGGTCAACATCCTGGCCAGCTGGCACGACGCGTTGCATCCCGGCATTCTGTGGGTCGACCGCCCAACGTTTTTCGAGCAGCTCTACACTTTCCTCGCCAATCTGTTGTTGCTTGGGCTGGCGACCCTGGTCCGACCGCCACTGTGGGTGCTCAGCCTGCTTCTGTGGCGCGAGTCGCAGCGCGCCGAGTATCGCGCCGATCAGATCGCCGCCGGGTTGGCCGGGCGGCGCGCGATGGCGAGCCTGTTTCGCAAATTGGGACGCGCGGGCCAGGTCGAGGATGTCGTGCAGGCTCGCGCCCTCTCCTCCCGCCAACGCCCCGGCGCGCGCGATTTGATCACGCGCATCCACGAGCTCGATTGGCGTGTGTCTAACGGCCCGCCGACCGACGCCGAGGCCGGCCATGTCGTCGATCGCGATCTTCAGGCCGATGCCAGCCATCCACCTCGGAGCTACCGGCTGGATCTTCTTTTCACTCACAGCTCAGACGCGGCGACCCTGACACTCAGCCAGGGCGAATTCGAAGCCATACGCTCGGAGCTTCAAACCAGAGCCGCCGACGTCGAGGCCAGGCTGATCGACGGTTATCTCAGCCGGATTTAGGAATCAGTTGAAGCGGGGACCTGAGGCGTCTGGCCACCCAGCCCGACGGAGTGGCGGCAATCTCCCAATCCTCCGATCGCTCAGTCTCCCAATTCCCGATCCCCCATTCTGGCGATACCCGAAACTTAGGCCCAAATCCTGCGTTAATCCCAGTACCTTTGCCGTTGACGGTCTCGGGAGAGGCTGCGACAATGTCTCCGGACCCCGGTCGTACGGTTTGCCCGGGTCCGGCCCAACCGGTGCATTCCACCGCCAAAGGCCGAATAACGCAGAAAATGTCAGACTTCAACGCCTACGCCCATCTCCGCGCGACAAGCCGTACCTTCGCGTTGTCCATCGAACGATTGCCCCAGCCGGTCAAGGATGCGATCTGCCTGGGCTATCTGATGATGCGCATCTCGGACTATCTCGAAGACAACGACGTCATGTCCGACTCGCGCAAGGTGGAGTCGCTCAAGCTTTGGGATCAGATCGTCGCCGGGCGAGTCGAACCCGAGCGCCTGGTCGGCGCCATCGCCGACTGCCGGCCGCCCCTCGGCCACGGCGACAGCGCCGACTACGCCGCGGCCTGCGCCGCGCCCGAGGTGATCGCGATGCTCCGCCGGCTGCCCGCGCCGCTGCAGAACCACCTGGTGCTGCACGTGCGCGCCACGTCGCTGGGCATGGCGCGCTGGGTCGAACGTGGCCCGGTCATCCCCGCCGAGCCGGACATGGACGATTACATGTTCGAGGTGGCCGGACGCGTCGGGTATCTGGTGACCGACGTCTTCGCCTGGTACTCGCGGTTCGTCCGCGAACGCCTCGACGTGCTCATGCCGCTCGCCCGCGAGTTCGGGTTGGCGCTTCAGACAGTCAACGTCATCCGCGGCCTGCGCAAGGATTACGAGCGCGGTTGGATCTATGTGCCCGACTCGTTCTGCGCGGCAGTCGACCTCAAACGTACCGACCTGTTCAACCCCGCCTACGAACGCGAAGCTCTGCAGGTGCTCGACATGCTGGCAAATAAGGCCGAACGCCATCTGCAGCTCGCCCTGGCCTATGTCCAGGCGCTGCCGCGCTGGCTTCATGGCCTGCGCCTGGCCTGCATCTGGCCGCTGCTTTTCGCCGTGCGGACCCTGGCCATCAGCCGGCACAACGTGAACGTGCTCTTGGGCGAAGTCAAGATGACGCGCGAAGAGGTCAAGGCCATCATGCGCGACACGACTCTCTTCGGCTGGTCGAACCGCTGGCTGGCGAATTACGCCCGCCAGTTGCGCGAGGCGCCGCGCGAAGCCGTCACCGTGCGGCTCGCCGAGGCCAACTAGCCCACAGGCTCTCCGAAACAAAAACACGCCGATCGGGCTGGCCGATCGGCGTGTTTGATTTCCGGTTCATCATCTGCCTGGCGTCAGGATCCGTCTGACGAAATCGGTCTTGGCAATCGTGTAGCGCTCGCGGTCCCGGCCATGGGCAGCGGCCAGCTCGCGCTTGAGCGCCGCATAGGCGCGCGCGTCGTCGGCGTGCGCGCGCAGGTGGTCGCGAAACGCAAGCCCTTCCCAGAGCCGATGACCGCGCGGCGCCAGATGCACATGATGCGTGCGCGCCCCCATCAACCCATCCCGTCGCACGAACAGCATGTGCGCGTCGTGCCACCAATAATCCCATTCGAGCGTGTTGAAGACCGGCATCGCCTCGGCCTTGGCCGTCTCGAACGACGGCACCTCGACCAACACGTCGAGGATGGGCTTGGCCGGGATCCCCGGGATCGCCGTGCTGCCGTAATGCTCGACCCGCAGCGCCAGCGCCGGACCGAGTTCGACCCGGAGCCAATCCGCGAACTCGGCGTAACGCGCTGGCCACTCGGGATCAGGCTCGACCAGGCGGACGCTGTCGTCGGCCGCGCCGGCGCCGTCCGGCCGAAAGTACGTGTTGGCCGAGACCCAGACCGGTCGCCCGCCTTCCGGCGCGAATTCGCCGATCGCACGGGCGCCTGCGGCCTCCGGCTCGGAGCGCCAGAGCCAGCGGATCGGTTCGACGACGGGCCCACCGATGCCCTCGGACCACACGACGCGGCGCTGGTCGCTCAAACGCCAAGCCGTCCACCCCGGCGCAAGGGCGTCGAGCCGTTCGGCTTCGACGCCGAGGAAATGCAACGCGTGTCCGGCGTCGACCCGCGACTGGTACCCGACGAAGCGCGTGACGTCCGCCAGCGCTTGCGTCTCACGGGGCAGACGCGCGAACGCATCGCCGTAGAAGCTCAAGCTGGCTTCTTCGTCATCAATCGCGAGCACGGCAGCTTTGCCGATCAGCAGAACATCGATAGGTCTCATCATGCGCAACCGTCCAGCTTTGGGATCAAGACCCTGGCCCTCATGTACGATCGCCGGCTCGTGAACCCGGCCGCGTAGATCAAGCAAGGTGTCGCCCGCTCGACCCGTCGTCGGTTGACGGAAACACGGTCGAGCGGTCCGTATCCGCACACCCGATGGCGACGTGTCGACTGACACACTGCATTATGATACTTGGAGATCCCTCGTCGGATTCCAGCCATGCAATCGACCTCTCGTTCTGGCGATCCGCTTCACATCGCGCGCTCGACGCTCGCGGGCCTGGCCGTGCGGGCATACCTGTGGATCTCGGATCGCATCTACGGCAGGCACGCGTGGGCGTTCGAGATGCTGACCACGGCGCTGACGGCCGGTCGGTTCCCGACCTGGCGGCGCTCGGCCCTGGCGCACCTGCCCGCCCATGACGTGCTCGACCTGGCCTGCGGCACGGGCGCGTTGTTGCGCGAGTTGCCGGCGACATCGACTCGCCTGGTCGGCGTCGACCTCTCGCCGCGGATGGGGCACGTCTTTCGACGCCGCACGCCGCGCGCCGCTTTCGTGTGCGCCAGCGCGGACCGATTGCCGTTCCGCTCGAACAGGTTCCGCGCTGTGGTCACCACGTTTCCGACGAGATTCCTGTTGGCGCCGCAGACGTTGAGCGAGGTCGCGCGGGTGCTCGCCGCCGACCTGGACGAGCCGGGCGCGGGGCGTCTGATCGTCGTCGGCGTTTTTCTGATGTCGCGCCATCGTGTGATCCAGGACGCGCTGTCCGTGATCTACGGCGCGCCGGCCGCGGCGCTCCTGTCAGCCTTCGACGAGGCGCTCAACGCCGCTGGGTTCGAACTGATCGACGTCATGCAGCCGGACGGGTGGATCCACCCGACCCTTCACGTCGCGGTTCGTCGCTCTCGGCGACCCGAAACGGATGACGATCATGACATCCTATAGCGACCGAGTCGCGATCGTCACGGGCGCCGCCTCGGGGATCGGCCGCGCGTTGTGCCAGGCCCTGGCGCGCGCCGGAGCGCAGGTGGTCGCGGTGGACGTGAACGCCGACGGTCTGGCGATCGTGGCGCAGGCCATCACGGCGGACGGTGGACGCTGCCGCCCGGCTGTGTGCGACGTCACGCATGCGGCCGAACTGGACGATCTCGCTTTGGAAATTCGACGCAGCGCCGGACGCATTGACATTCTGTGCAACTGCGCGGGCCTCGAGATCAACGGCGAGGTCCTGGCGGTCGACGATGTCGGATGGCACTCGGGGCTGGCCGTCGATCTGCACGGCGTGATCCACGCGACACGGGCGGTGTATCCGATCATGCTCGAGCAACGCGCCGGGCACATCGTCAATCTCGCGTCGCTGGCCGGGCTCGTGCCGCTTCCCGGCCTGGCCTACTATGCCGCCGCCAAACACGGCGTGGTCGGGTTTTCGCTGTCGCTGCGCGCTGAGGCGCGCGCGCAGGGCGTCAACGTTTCGGTCGCCTGTCCGGCGCTAGTCGACACGGCGCTCAGGGCGAACACGGCGGCATATCTCCGCCGTGCCGAGACGGCCCAGGCCAGACTGCGCTGGCCACGCCCGATCGCGCCGGATCGCTGTGCCGACGCCATCCTCAATGGCGTCGCTCGCAACCGGGCCGTCATCATCGTACCCTGGACCCTGGGCTGGGTTTGGCCGCTCTATCGCGTGTCGCCGGCGCTCTTCGTGAGGCTCGTGGGATCTCTGTATCCCAACGCGCTAAAGCCGCCAGACGCCTGACGCCCGTCGCAACGGCTCGACCCCGCCGCAAAAGACGGGGCAGACCAGGCGAGCGCCACGCCCCGTGGGCCGATCAGTAACGTCAACTACTGCGATTTTCGACAACCGGAAAACACGTTGCGCGTGCCCGGGGCGCGGCGTGCAATCACGAGTTGTCGGGGGCTCATTGCCTCGGGTTACGCGGGTGTGAACAATTGGAGCCCCGCTGGCATCAATCCCGTTTCCCTCGGCGAAATCCGCGTCATCGGCCGCCAGATCCCGCGCCCGACAACCTCCGCGTGCACACCGGGCGAGTGGCCGGCGGCGCCGCTCTCGAAAACCTGTACAATATTCGGGTTGAATCGCGCACGGTAAGCGAACGTAGAAACGTGAGACTGTAACCCTTGTCGACCTCCGAAATTGAGACCCCGTCCGAAGCCGCGCCTGAACCGGCGCCCGAAATCGCCGACATCACCTACGAGCAGTTGCCCGACGCGATGCGCGCGGCCTGCGCGCACGCCGGCTGGACGTCGTTGATGCCCGTCCAGGCCCGCGTCATCCCGTATCTGCTGGCCGGACACGACGTCATGGCCCAGGCCCGCACCGGCAGCGGCAAGACCGGCGCCTTTCTCTTGCCGCTCCTCGAGCGTCTTGACCCGGCCCGCGCCGCCGCCCAGGTCTTGATCCTCGTGCCGACCCGCGAGCTCGCGCTCCAGGTGGCGCACGACGCCGACGTGCTGTGCGCGGACTCCGGGCTGCGATCGGTGACACTGTACGGCGGCGTCGGCTACGGACCGCAGATCGACGCGCTGAAGAATGGTGCCCAGATCGTCATCGGCACGCCCGGGCGCGTGCTCGACCACCTGCTGCGCCGCACCTTCACGCTCAAGGACCTCGAGGTCCTGATCTTCGACGAAGCCGATCGCATGCTCTCGATGGGCTTCTACCCCGACATGAAACGCGTGCAGCGTCTGTTGCCCGAGCGCGACATCGCGACCTGGATGTTCTCGGCCACCTTCCCGCCGCACGTCGTGCTCGTCGCACACGAGTTCCTGCGCAAGCCCGAATTCATCAGCCTCAGCCGCGATCACGTCCACGTGACCACGACCGAGCACGCCTGTTACGTGATCCCCGGTGTGCAGAAGGATCGCGTGCTCGTGCGCGTGATCGAAATCGAGAACCCGGCCTCGGCGATCATCTTCTGCAATACCAAAGACCACGTACACTACGTGGCGACCGTGCTCAAGCGTTTCGGCTACGACGCCGACGAGTTGAGCGCTGACCTGTCGCAGGCCGAGCGCGAGCGCGTGCTGACCCGCGTGCGTCAGGGTCGGCTGCGCTTTCTCGTGGCGACCGACATCGCAGCGCGCGGCCTCGACATCCCCGAGCTCTCGCATGTCATCCAGTACGAGCCGCCGGAGGATCTTGAGGCCTACATCCATCGCGCCGGGCGCACGGGCCGAGCCGGCGCAGCGGGCGTCGCGCTCTCGCTGGTCGGCATCGTCGAGAAGCGCGATCTCGATCGCATCGTCAAGCGCTACGGTATCGAGATGGAGGAGCGTCCGCTCCCAAGCGACGAAGACGTGCAGGCCGTCGTCGCCGAACGTCTGACGGCGCTGCTCGAATCGCGTCTGCGCGAACGCGACAATCTTCAGGCCGAACGCAGCCGACGTTTCGAGCCGTTGATGCGCAGCCTCGCCGAAAGTGAAACCGGCCAGGCGGTGCTGACGATGTTGCTCGATGAAGAGTATCAGCGCCTTCTGCACGCCCCAGTGCCGCACCCCGATGGCGAACCCGCGCCGAGTTCACACCGCGGCGAAGGCTCGCGCGGCGATGCGCAACGTCGCGATGGCGGAGGCGGCGGACGACGCCGCGGCGGGGGCCGACGCCGCTGACGTCGGCATTGAGAAGTCTTTCACAAAAGCCGCAGCCGCTGAACGCTGCGGCTTTTTCGTTCAAATTCGATCTTCGCGTCGATTCTACGGGTTTGAATCGGGTGTAGCCCGCGATTCAGTACAAAGAGTCGGGATCAGATTCGACATCTCACGCGTATAATCCTTTCATGGTAGTCCACCCAGGCTATCCCCTCTCGCACTTTGCATTCGCTCACACGGCCAGTGTGACCGCCGAATATTGACTCCCACCGAGCCTCCCACACGGCGAATCGCCGTCCGTTCGACAAGCAGCACGTTCCGCAGAATCGACAGGAGACTCGACATGCTCAGCCCATCGGCTCACAGCCCACAAGCCCCAACCACTCGCACGCGCGCCATGTTTGAACGGGCGAAGCGTGTGCTACCGCTCGGCGTCACCTCCAACTTCCGATACTCCGGCGACACCACGCTCGTCATCAAGCGCGGTTCAGGCCCATACGTCTGGGATATGGACGACCGGCAATATCTCGACTTCCGGCTCGCTTATGGCCCGGTCATCCTCGGCCACAGCCACCCCGGCGTGCTTTCGCGCATCACGGAACAACTCAGCAACGGCAACCTGTACGCGCACACGCATCCGCTCGAGGTCGAGGTCGCCGAGCGGATCGTCGGCATGCACCCGGCCGTCGAGAAATTGCGCTACGCCAACTCCGGCACAGAGGCGACGATGCATGCGGTGCGCATCGCACGCGCATACACCAACCGCGAGAAGATCGTCAAGTTTGAAGGCGCCTACCACGGCAACCACGACTACGCCCTGTTCTCGACCGCCAACATGCCCCAGAACGGCGGGGGCTCACCGCGCAGCCCGATCCCGGTGCCGCAGTCCTCGGGCATCCCGGCCATGGCGCGCGAACTGATCTACATCACGCGCTACAACGCTTTTGAACACGTCGAGCGCCTGATCCGCGACAAAGGCCACGAGATCGCGGCCCTGCTGGTCGAGCCCGTGATGGGCAACGCGGTCTGCTTGATGCCCGAGCCCGGCTACCTCGAGCACCTGCGCAAACTTTGCGATCAAGCCGGGATCCTTCTGATCTTCGACGAGGTCAAGACCGGCTTTCGCATCGCGCCGGGCGGCGCGGGCGAGTTGTTCGGTGTCAAGGCGGATCTGACCACCTTCGCCAAAGCGCTCGGCAACGGGTACCCGATCGCGGCCGTGGGCGGACGCGCCGAGGTGATGGACACGATCGCGATGGCCCAGGTCGTGCAGGGCGGCACCTACTGCGGCCATGCGCTCGGCTGCGCCGCGGCGATGGGCGTGCTGGATGCCATCGAGCACGAGCACGCGCTGGATGTGATCCGCGAACGCGGCACACGCCTCAAAGAGGGCATGCACGACATCCTCACCGAGCAGGGCATCCCCCACGAGATGAGCGGTCTGCCGTCGATGTTCGGCATCATCTTCAACGGGCGGACGCCCAAGGCCCGCGAGTTCCGCGACGTCATGAGCGGCAATTTCCAGATGTATTCGGACGTGGCCTACGCCTTGCGCGAACGTGGCGTGGACATCGAGCCGGACACGCGCGAGCCGCTCTTCGTCTCGTCCGCTCACACCGTCGCCGATATCGACAACACGCTCGACAAATTCAACGATGCCGTCAAGGCCTGCAAGACACGCTGGGTGCTCTAAACGTCCCCATCAACGCCACAACGCCAGCGCTCGCGAACGGCCCCCACGCACAGTCGGGGGCCGTTCGTTTTCCTCACGATACCGATCTTGTTTTGCGCGACTACGGGGGTTTCCCCCTGCCAACTAGGGGAGAATCCTCTGTGACAGATCAGACCTTTGTCCTATATCGAGCGTGCCCGTTCAAGGGCATTATGGCGCTGATTCGTGAAGGGGCGGCAGACGGGCCAATGGACCTAAGAGCGCCCTCGCAAAGCCTAGTGGATTATGCGAGCGATCGCGAAGGCCTTTCTGCTATGATCTACTCGAAATGAACGTTTTGCAGGGACCTCGGTGGGTTGGTCTGGCCTTGTGCGGCACCTTGCTGTTGGCTTCGTGCTCCCCCAGCGCGGAGGCCGCCGGCCCGGCCGTGCTCAAGGACGTGATCAACACGGTTCTTGTGCAGACATCGCAAGACAGCCCGACCCAGTCCGGTCAGGATGATCTGGCTCTGCCACTCGGCAGCAAGGTCACGACCGGGACCAGCTCCCTTGCGCGAGTCGCTTTCGGGAACCGCGCCCTTCTGCGGCTGACCTCAAACACCAGCATCGACCTGCAACAACCTGAGATCGACGAGTCGATCCGGATCACGCTCACGCAGGGGCACCTGTTGATGAGCCTTTTCGGCCTGCGCACCAATTTGCGGACGCCGATCGCGCATATCTGGTTAAACGGTTTCGCCGACGTGACGTACTACACAGGCGCTGACGCCGCGGATATGGGCGACGACATCCTCAGCCTGCGCTGCTACGCCGGGCCGTGCGACGTCAAGGGCGCCTCGTTCGACATCCGGCTCGAGAACCTCGAAGTGCTCGATGTGAGCAATCTGGGCGGTGCTTTCAACCGATCCCGCCTGACCGAGCTCGATCTGCAGCAGTTCATGGCCGACAACCCCGGCAGCGCCGGGATCATCGCGACGTTGACGGCGATGCCAACCAACACGGCCACCTCCACGCTCACGCCCAGCCCGACGGCGACGTTGCCGACCAACACGCCCACGTCGACGCCCACCGAAACGGCAACGCCCACGAACACGGCGACGCCTCGGCCAACGCCCATCCCGACGCGCCGCCCGCCCACGATACCGCCCGTGATCGAGGTCTCGCCCAGCCCGGCCCTGCCCACGATCGCGCCCACGGCGACAAACGGTGGCGGTGGCCCGCCGCCTGTCGGGCCGACCGACACGGAGACGGTGCCGCCGTCGCCGACCATCCAGATCACGAACACGCTGGTCCCAGACGACACCAATACGCCGCTGCCGAGCAGCACGCCGTCGCCGTAATGGAACATAGCTTGACCGCGAAAAAACGGTGAGCCAGGTTCGGCTCACCGTTTTCTCATTTGCCACGCCTCTTGAAGGTATGGGCAAGCCCGGTTCTCGCTCGCCCGGGTGATAGAATCCCGCGGTTGCCGCAAGGACGGCCCACCGCATGACCGCCATCGTTCGCCTCGACCGACTCTCCAAAGCCTACACGGAAGGCGCCCAGCGCCGACAGATCCTGCAGGAGTGCACGTACGATTTCGCCGCCGGCGCTTTTACGGCGATCCGCGGGCGCAGCGGCAGCGGCAAGACGACCCTGCTGAATCTGATCGCCTGCATCGACACGCCGGACAGCGGCGACGTCATCATCGACGCTGTGCGCGTCACGGGTCTATCGTCGCGCGAGCGGACGTTGTTTCGGCGCGACAAACTCGGGTTCGTGTTTCAATTCTTCAACCTCATTCCGACGCTGTCCGTGCTCGAGAACGTGTTGCTGCCCGCGGAGCTGGCTGGTCTACCGGTTGATCGCCTGCGCGGGCCGGCGCTGGATCTGCTCGACCGCGTCGGTCTGGCCAGCCGGGCCGGCGAGATGCCCGATCGGCTGTCGGGCGGCGAACAGCAACGGGTCGCGATCGCGCGCGCGTTGCTGCGCAACCCACCGCTCGTGCTCGCCGACGAGCCGACCGGCAACCTCGACGAACGCACCGGCGCCGACGTGATGGATCTGCTCGACTCGTTGACCCGCAAGGCCGGTCGCGCCCTGATCATGGTCACGCACAGTCATCACATCGCCGCGCTCGCCGACACGGTGGTGACCATCCGCGACGGGCGGCTGGAGGTCGAGTGAGACGCGGGAGCGGGGAGCGACGGCTCGACCGTTCGACGTTTGGGCTATTTGACTGCCGGACCAGCTGACCAGCCGACTACCTCCATGCCTCGACCCTTACTCCTGACCGCGCTTCGCGATTTTCTGCGCCGACCCTGGCAAAGCGGGCTGATGGTGCTGGGCGTGGCGTTGGGCGTGGCCGTGGTCGTCGCCATCGACCTGGCCAACGCCAGCGCCGGCCGCGCGTTCGCGCTCAGCACCGAGGCCGTCACCGGCCGCACGACGCACCAGATCGTCGGCAGCAGCGCGGGCATCCCTCAGGAAGTGTTTCGCCAGATCCGTGTGGAGTGGAGGCTGCGCGACTCGGCGCCGGTGGTCGAAGGCGTCGGTTTCGCGCCGGCGCTGGCGGATCAACCGGTGCGCATCCTGGGCATCGACGCCGCCTCCGAGGCCGCGTTTCGTGATTCGTTGGGCGGAGCCGGGACGCGCGCCGACCTGGGCGCGTTGTATACGACGCCGGGCGGCGTGTTGATCGGGCCAGGTCTCGCCGCGCAGGGCGGTTTGAACCCGGGCGATGTGCTGACGCTGACGATCGCGGCGCGCGATGTCGCTCTGCCCGTGGTCGGAGTGCTGCAGCCCGGAGCCGACGCGTCGGCCAGCGCCTTCGACGGCATCGCGCTGATGGACGTCGGTCAGGCGCAGGCGCTCTTGGGTCTTGGCGATCGTCTGACGCGCATCGATCTCATCTTGACCGACTCGGAGGCGGAGACGCTTGCGGAGAAATTGCCGGCGGGCGTCCGGTTGGTGTCGGCCTCGAGCCAGCGCGAGTCGACCCAGGAACTGACGGCGGCCTTTCAACTCAACCTCACGGCGCTCAGCCTGCTCGCGCTGGTGGTGGGCATGTTCCTGATCTACAACACGATCATGTTCAGCGTCGTGCAGCGTCGCCAGGTGCTCGGCATCCTGCGGCAGCTGGGCGTCACCGAGCCGCAGATGGCCGGCCTGATCCTGTTCGAGTCCTTGCTCGTCGCACTGGCCGGCGGTCTGCTCGGACTTGGCCTCGGCTGGGTGCTCGGCCAGGGCGCGGTGCGTTTGGTGACGCAGACCATCAACGACCTGTACTTCGTCGTCACGGTCCGCGACACGGCGCTCGAGCCGCTCACGGCGCTCAAGGGCCTGGGCGCGGGTGTGCTCGCCAGCCTGGTCGCGGCCGCCGCGCCGGCCTGGGAGGCCGCGACGGTGCCGCCGATCACGATGACGCGCCGATCGGCCTTCGAGAGCCGCGCCGCGCGTCTGATCGGGCCGTTGGCCGGCGTCGGCCTGGCACTGGCCGCGTTGGGCACGATCGTGTTGCTGGCGTTCAAGGCCCTTGTGCTCAGCCTGAGCGCGATGTTCCTGATCGTGATCGGGCTGGCGCTCATGGTGCCGGCGCTCACGCAAATCCTGTTGCGCGTGCTCGCGCGCCCGCTGGCGAGGCTCGGGCCGATCGGGCGCCTGGCCCCGCGCACGGTGTCGAGCGCGATCTCGCGCACCAGCATCGCCATCGCGGCGCTGATGGTCGCGGTGTCGGTCACGATCGGCGTGGCCGTGATGATCGCGAGCTTCCGCTCGACGCTGATCAACTGGCTCGAGCTCACGCTCGTGGCGGATCTGTACGTCACGGCGCCGTCGGCCGGCGGCGCCTCGGGCGGGACGGCCCTGCCCGACGGCGTGGCCGAGGCCGTGCGCGGCCTTCCGGGCGTCGCCTCGATCGCCACCATTCGCACCGTGCAGGTCGAGGGCGCGGCTGGCCGCGTCAACCTCATCGTGGCCGACTCGCAGGAACGACGCTCGATCGCGCTATATCGCACCGCGTCAGGCGCCCCCGACTCGATCTGGGCGGCGATGCAGAGCGGCGCGGTGATGGTCACCGAGCCGTATGCAAACCGCTACGGCGTCTCGGTCGGCGATGTGGTCAGTCTGCAGACCGATCGCGGCCCGCACGACTTCCCGATCGCGGCCGTGTACTACGACTACGGCACAGAGGCCGGCCGGGTGCTGATCAGCCGCGCCGTCTACGAGCAGTACTTCGACGACCGCGCGATCTCGGGTCTGGCCGTGTACGCGCGATCCGGCGTCGCGCTCGAGACCCTGGCCGGCGACGCCCGGCGCGCGCTGGCCGGCACGGCGCTGCAGGTGTCGATCAACCGCGAGTTGCGCGACTCAGCCTTGACCGTGTTCGATCGCACCTTCGCCATTACCGATGCGCTGCGGCTGCTGGCCGTGGTGGTGGCGTTCATCGGCGTACTCAGCGCGCTGATGGCGTTGCAGCTCGAACGCGCGCGCGAACTGGCGACGTTGCGCGCGCTTGGCCTGGCCGACGGCCAGCTCTGGCGCTTGAGCCTGCTCGAGACGGGGTTGATGGGTCTGGCTGCGGGTCTGTTCGCGCTCCCGACCGGCGCGATCCTGGCGCTCGTGCTGGTCTACGTCATCAATCTGCGGTCGTTCGGCTGGACGCTCGAGTTGCATTGGGATGTGTGGACCTTCGCGCAGGCCCTGGCGGTCAGCGTCGTCGCGGCCGTGCTGGCCGCGGTCGAGCCGATGCGGCGGCTGTTGCGCAGCCCGATCGCGACGGCCTTGCGCCAGGAGTAACCGGCGATGAAGATCTGGCGCAACCTGGCCCTGGTCCTGACGGCTTTTTCGGTGCTTGTGGTCGGCTTCTGGTGGTGGACGCGTCCGTCTGTGTCGCCGGCGCAGCCGCCGCGGCTCGCGTCCGGGGCCGCGCCGGACGGCTTCGCGCGCGCGCTGGCGCCGCAGGACTTCGTCTTCCCGCGCGATCACGGCCCGCACGTCGACTATCAGACCGAGTGGTGGTACTACACCGGCAATCTGCAGGCCGAGAACGGCGACCGCTACGGCTATCAACTGACGATCTTCCGGCGTGGGCTCACGCCGGGCGCCGCGCCGACGGGTGGCCTGCTGACCAACCAGGTGTATTTCGCGCACTTCGCCGTCACCGACGTCGCACGGGCGGATCATCGCGCCAGCGAGCGCTTCAGCCGCGGGGCGGGCGGCCTGGCGGGCGCGCGGAGCGAGCCGACCTACGCCGTGTGGCTCGAAGATTGGCGCGTCGACTCGCTCAACGCCGACGGCTCGGCCGTGCGATTGCACGCCAGCGACCCAGGCATGGCGCTTGACCTCGAACTCCGTAGCGTCAAACCGCCGGCGTTGCACGGAGACCGCGGCCTGAGCCCCAAGAGCGTCGCGCCCGGCAACGCGTCGTACTACGTCAGCTACACGCGGCTGACGACCACGGGCACGCTGACGCTCGACGAACGCGTCCTCACGGTGAGCGGCGACAGCTGGTTCGACCACGAGTGGAGCACGAGCGCGCTCGGGCCGCAAGGCCAGGGTTGGGATTGGTTCAGTCTGCAGTTGAGCGACGGCCGCGAAGTGATGCTCTTCCAGATCCGCAACGTCGATGGCACGCTCGACCCGGTCTCAGGCGGCACGCTGATCGCCGTTGACGGCGGCACGACCCGGTTGTCCGCCGACGACGTTCAACTCCAGCCGCTCGAAAGCTGGACCAGCCCACGCACCGGCGCCGCCTATCCGATCGCCTGGCGTGTGCGCATCCCGGCCCAGGGCCTCGACCTCACCGTGCGCGCGCAGATCCCGGCGCAGGAGATGCCGCTCACCTTCTCGTACTGGGAGGGCGCCGTCGTCATCGCCGGCAACTCCGACGGCCAGCCGATCTCAGGCTTCGGCTACCTCGAAATGACCGGGTATCAGGGCTCGATGCAGGGGGTGTTTTAGTCCGGTAGTCAGGTAGTCGGGTGGTCGAGTAGTCACGATGTCTTTAGCCGCGGGCTGGCATATCTGCTCGCGTTTTGAACCTCGAGGCACTTCCCAGGGTTCCAGCCCCCCGCTCTCGCGTTTCCCCGCTCACGGCGCTTGCGGGAATTGCCCGGCGCCGGGCGTGACCACGTCGGGGGCGAGCGGGATGTTGTTGTCGATCAGGACGTTTCCGAAGACGTCGGTGATGCGGAAGGTGTAAGGCCCGGGGCCCATGCCGCTGGCCTGGACGAAATAGTTGTACGACATGCGCGGCACGTTGACGAACGTGCCCGCGCCGTTCTTGTACTCCAACGTGGCGATCGGGTTGCGATGATTGCGCACCTGCACCGCCGTCCACCACTGATTGCTGCCGCTCTTGATCACGTATGCCACGGGCCCCGCGATCGACGGGCTGGCCAGCTGCCACGTGATCGGCACGCGCCCCTGCGGTAGATCGGCGATGACGGCGAAGGCTTCGCGGCTAAAGTCGATATCGCCGGCCGGGCACTCGGGGCACAGATCGACAATGCGCACCAGCACGCTGCCCTTGGGGCCGGTCGCGCGGACGTACGCCCCGCACAGGTCGGCCGTGCCGTAGTCGACGTGGTTCATGGCGGCGACCATCATGTTGCTCGGCGATGGGCCGAACATGCACGCGCCGTCGCCGGTCGCGTCGTAATACGTGCCGTCTCCGCTGTGGATCGGGCCGAAGTAATCACTGCCGGAGCGCAGCACCACCGGCAAGGTGAGGCGATAGCCGGCCTGCGCCTGGGCTGGTCGACACACGGGCACTGTGAGCAAACCGACGGCCAACAAGATCCGGGCGAAAATGGTGCGCATCCACCGAGTGTAACAAGGCGCCGCGACCGTGCCATCACCCGGCCTGCTGGCGCCGACCTCCGTGCTTGCGCCGAGCCGCATCGGTAAAAGCGAGGAGCGCGGGAGCGGGGGCGAGGGTGCGCGAAAGCGCGGGAGCAAAAAACGCAAGGCACGTCTGGCGATCGGAGCGCCGACGTGCCTCGCGTTTATTGAAGAACGTGGTACTGCTCTGGCATCACGCGAGACGGCGCCCCATCCACTCGACTTTCGGACTACCAGACTACCGGGCGAGCCGACTAGCCGACTACTTGATGACCCGACTACTTGACTAACAGCCACATCAACTGCAGCGGCTCGAGCACCAGGTCGGGCGTGAGCAGACACTCCTGGCCCGTGATCAGGTCGACGGCCACGCTGCCGAACGGCACGCTGCGCACCGGCGCGAGGTTGGCCGGCTGCGGATGTTCACTGAAGTTCGCGAGGATGAGGATGCGCTCGCTCGTGCCGCCTTCCCTGACCGCGCTTGCGCGCAGGAAGCCGAAGATATGGTCGCTGGCGGTTTCGAGCACACGCATGTCGCCGCCGGCGAAGACCCGGCGGGCCTTGCGCTCGGCGACCATGTGCGCCAGCCCGGCGTAGAGCGTACCTTCGACCGTTTGCGGATCGCTGCGTCTGGCCATGCGCGCCCAGTCGGTCGACGGGCGGTGCACCCAACGGCTATCTTCGGCCTTGGCCGGGTCGTTGTGATAGCTGTAATCGTTGACCGTGCCGATTTCGTCGCCGAGATAGATCAGCGGGATGCCGCCGATACTGAGGATGATGCCGTGCACCAGCAGGATGCGGCGGATGGCGTGCCGGAGCAGCGTCTCGCCCTCGGGCCGGCCGGCGGCGATCGCGGCCTGGGCTTCTTCGAGCCCGGCCAGCGACGCGCCCGTGCCCGAGATGCGGCAGTCGCCGGTCTTAGGGTTCTCCTGGAACGGCAAGCCGCGCGCAAACGAGCCCTCGAAACGATTCGTGAAGAACTGATTCAGGAAGCGTCGGTGATCACCGCCGTTGATGCCCAGGGCCGCGGCGTCCTCGTCCGAAAACGTCCAGCCGATGTCGTCGTGCACGCGAACGTAGTTCACCCAGGCGCAATCCGGATGGATCGCGAAGCGCGTGCGCATGGAATGCCGCAGCAGCCGCACCTTGCGCGTCGCCAGCGAATTCCACAGCAGCGCCATCAGCAGCGGGTTGTACGAGATCTGACACTCGTCCGGCCGAATGTACTTCACCACGTCGTCGGGATGAACGATCGCCTCCGACTTGAAGATCAGGCCCGGCGCCGCGATGCGGGTCACGGCGTTGAACGCCTGGATGAGCGTGTGCGCCTGTGGCAGGCTCTCGCAGACCGTCCCAAGCTGCTTCCAGATGAAGGCGACCGCGTCGAGCCGCAGCACCTCGACGCCCTGATTCGCAAGGAACAACATCTCGCCGGCCATGGCCGCGAACACGGCCGGGTTGCTGTAGTTGAGGTCCCACTGGAAGGTGTGGAAGGTCGTCCACACCCACTGGCGCGACGCCTCGTGCCAGGTGAACGCGCCGGGGTGCTCATCCGGGAAGATCTCGCGCAACGTCTTCTCGTACGCGTCGGGCATCTGCCGGTTCGGGAAGAAGTAATAGAACTCGCGATATTCCGGGTCGCCGGCCAGCGCCTTCTGCGCCCATTCGTGCTCGTTCGAGGTGTGGTTGAACACGAAATCGACGGCCAGGCTGATCCCGGCGGCGCGCAGATCGCGCGAGAGCGAGCGCAGCCCGGACATGGTGCCGAGCCTTGGCTCGACCTCCCGGTAGCTGCTCACGGCATAGCCGCCGTCGCTGTTGCCCTCGGGCGCCTTGAACAGCGGCATGAGGTGGAGGTACGTCAGACCGAGTTCCTTGAAATAGGGCAGATGCTTGCGCACGCCCTTGAGATCGCCGGCAAACAGGTCGACGTAGCACACGCCGCCCAGCATGTTCTGATCCTGAAACCAGTCGGGCTCGGCCTCACGGCGCTCGTCGAGCGCGCGCAGATCCTCGGGTCGGGCGAGCCAGGCGTCGGCCATCACGTGCAGCAGCGACTCCAGGTGGTACATGAAGTCGTAGCGCGTGCCGTACACCTCGAATAGCAGCTTGAACAACCGCGGGAAGTGGTTGGTCAGCCTCCGGGTGAACGCCTCCCATACGGACGCGGGCGCGCGCCGGTAATCCGCGCGCAGACGCGGCAGCAGCCGGCGAAGGGTCAGATCGGCCTGTTGAGGGATCCAGTTGGGGTCCTGCATGGGAACTCCGGTATTGATGTGAACGAGGGGTCTGGGCAGGTTTGGCCGTTGGGCCGCCTACCGGTGACCACTGTAGGCGATCACGCTTGCGCCGCCTGCTCGGCCAGGGCGAAAGCGCCCAGGATGCCCGAGCGCGTGCCCAGGCCCGGCGGGACGATATAGGCGTCGATGGCGTCGAGGATGGCGGCATGCTGCACGTAGCCGTTGAGCATCGCCTGCACCTCGCGGTAGATGCGCGGGAAGAGATGCATCTGCCCCATCACGCCGCCGCCCAGGATGATGCGCTCGGGAGACAGCACGCAGATCACGTTGGCCAGCGCCTGGCCAACGTAGTGCGCTTCGAGGTCCCAGGCGGGGTGATCGTCGCCAAAGGTCTCGGCCTTGACGCCGTAGCGCGCCTCGAGCGCCGGCCCGCAGGCCAGGCCCTCCCAGCAATCGCCGTGATACGGGCAATGCCCGCCGTATGGGTCGCGCGCCGGATCGCGGCGCAGCAGCATGTGGCCCATCTCGGGATGCACCAGGCCGTGCGCCAGCTTGCCGTTGAGGATCGCGCCGCCGCCGATGCCGGTGCCGATGGTGAAGTAAACGGCGTTGGCCAGACCGCGGGCCGCGCCCCAGCGCGCCTCGCCCAGCATCGCGCCGTTGACGTCGGTGTCGAAGCCAACCGGCACGCCGAACGCGGCGCGCAGCGGCCCGACCACGTCGGTGTTCTTCCAGCCCGGCTTGGGCGTGGTCGTGACGTGCCCGTAGTGCGGCGACGCCGGGTCCGGGTCGACCGGCCCAAACGAACCGACGCCGATCGCGGCGAGTTGGCCCAGTTGCGCGACCTGTTCACGAAAGAAGCCAATCGTGCGCGCCAGGGTTTCCTGCGGAGTCGTGGTCGGGAAGCGCGCCTCGGCCAGGATCTGGTCCGGCCCTGTGCCGACCGCGCACACGAACTTCGTTCCGCCCGCTTCGAGTCCTCCCCAAAGTGTGGTCATGGTCGGATCCCCTCTCGAGTGTGTGGCGTTGGCCATCGAGCGTCGTCGTCGCATCCGCGACAGGGACGCGTCTTGAGGCCGGTCGAGAAAAACGGGGCGATCCCCGTTTTGTTGCGTTCCAGCGCGGCCAGTATGGCCGGTTGCATTGTAATCGGTTGTTCAGCCTTCAGGGCGGCGGCGCCGTCGTGCGCCGCTCGATCAAGGTCACAGTCAGATCCTCGCACACAGGCTCTGTATAGCGCCCGGCGATGGCGTCCATCAGGAGCGCCACGCCGCGGCGGCCGGATTCGAAGAGCTGCTGGCGCATGGTCGTCAGGCCCAGATACTCGGCGACCTCGATATCGTCGTAACCGACCACCGACAGTTGCTCGGGCACGCGCAACCCGAGCACCTGCGCCGCCTCGAGCACGCCCAGCGCTTGCGTGTCGCTGGCCGCGAAGATCGCGGTCGGCGGATCGGGCAATCGCAGCAGATCAAGTGCAAGTTGCCGCGCCATCGCGTGGCTATGCTCGCCGGCGACCTGATAGTCGGGTCGATAAGGCAGCCCGGCCTGCTCGAGCGCCTGCCGATAGCCGCGGAACCGATCGAAGCTGGCCGTGAAGTTGAACGGGGTCTCGAAGGTGTCGCTGAGATACGCGATGCGACGATGCCCGAGTGCGATAAGATGCTCGGTCGCGCGGCGGCCGCCGCTGACGTCGTCGATGACGATTCGGTTGAGCATGGTCAACGACGGGTGATTGGCGTCGATCATCACGATCGGCACCGGACAGGCGGCGAGGTTGTCGAGATCCTCATTGCGCGGCGGCAACGACACGATCAGCACGCCGTCGGCGCGCTCGCGCCGCGGGACGCTACGCATGTACGTGTCGCGACGCTCGGTCGTCTCGACGTTGTAAAGGACGAGGTCGTAGTCGGTGTCGATCAACGAGGTATGGATGCCGCGCAGCCGCTCGACGAAAGCCGGCCGCGTGAAGAACGGCGTGACGACCGCGATCGTCAACGTCTTTCCCAGCGACAACCGACGTGCGGTGGGGTTCGGCCGATAGTCCAGCTCGGCGATGACCTGGTTGACCTTTTCGCGGGTGGCCACACTCACCAGTGGGCTGTTGTTGATCACCCGTGAGACCGTGGCCAAACCGACGCCCGCCTGCTTCGCGACATCCCGGATCGTGACCGACATTTTCGCTCCAGAAGACTTTGTGGAACCGTTTTCAAATATCATAGATTCCGGGAAAGCTGTCAAGGCCGAACGTCATATGTCTTGTGGGCGAGACGCGCTTTGGCCCACAGGGCCACCGTCCGCGCCCTGAGCTCCCTCACCTGTCAGACGGGCCGCCTCCCACCCCCGCAACGCGTTGACGCGCCAGACCGCCTCCGCCTCCCCCAGCATGGTCCGGGTGACGATCGCCTCCTCGACCATGCCGCGTTCGAGCAGCCAGCGCCGAAACGTGCCCGGCAACAACCCGGACGAGACCGGCGGCGTCAGCCGTCGCCCGGCGTACGCGACGACGAGGTTGCCGATCGTGGTCTCGGTCACTTCGCCACGCGCATTCCAGAGCACGACGTCGTCGCACGAGCCCAGCCGGCGCGCCGCCATGAGCGCCTGTTCGTACACGCCGCGTCGCGTGGTTTTGTGGAAGAGCCATGGATCTCGATCGTCGATCGGCCCAATCGCGAACCGCAGACACAGCGGCTGACGGGTCGGGTCGGCACCCAACCAGGCGACGGGCGGCGCCGGCGCCGTGGTCACGCACGGCACACCGGCCCGCGTCACAGTCAGACGCACCCGCACTGGGTCCCGCGCGCCAACGACCGACTCGTCAAGCGCGGCGCGACAGGCGGCGAGATCCAACGCGAAACCGAATCGTCGTGCCGACTGCAGCAGCCGGTCGAGGTGCAGTTCAACCAGGGCAAAGCCCTCGTCAGGGCTCCAGCGCAACGTCTCGATCAGTTCGAACGCCGTCGCGAGCTCGGTCAGGGCACGACCTTTCAACAGGCACTCATGGTATTCGTCGACGGGCCCCGAATCCCAGACGACGCCGCTCCCAATCCCGTAGGTGAGCGATCGACGGACCCGGTCGATGACGGCGGTGCGGATCGCCACGTTGAACTGAGCGCGTCGGCCCGGCGCCCAATAGCCGATCGTGCCGGTGTACACGCCGCGTGGCGTGGTCTCGAGGTCGCGGATCAGGCGCATGGTGCTGGCCTTCGGCGCGCCGGTGATCGACGCGCAGGGGAAGCACGCGCGCAAGATCTCGTCGAGGCCGGCCCGGGTCTCCGCCGTGACCGTCGACGTCATCTGCCAGACGGTCGGGTAGCGCTCAGGCGTGAACAGCGCCGGGACACGCACGCTGCCGGTCGACGCGATCCGCCCCAGGTCGTTGCGAGCCATGTCGACGATCATGACGTTCTCGGCGCGATCCTTCTCGGAGGCCACCAGCTCCGCCGCCAGCGCGGCGTCCTCGGCCGGCCAACGCCCGCGCCGCCGCGTCCCCTTCATCGGTCGCATGGTGATGGTCTCGCCGTCGAGCCGCCAGAACAGCTCGGGCGAGGCTGAAGCGATGACGACGTCGCCCAGGTCGAGGTAGGCGCCAAATCCCCCGGGCTGCGCCGCCTGGAGCTGCGCAAACACGCGCCAGGGGTCATCGTCGAAGTCGCCCTGCAGACGTAGCGTGAGGTTGACCTGGTAGGTGTCGCCCGCCGCGATCGCCGCATGGACCCGCCCGACGCGCTTGACATAGTCATCTTCGGATAGGTCGGGCGCGACAGCCACGGCGATCGGCTCCGGGAAGTGCGGCGGCGGCACGGCCTGCGGCGGCGGATATAGGCCGAACCAGGCCAGGGGCTGGCCCACGACGGGGCTGCGCGTCGCCAGGGCCGTCTCGAAGGCGCCAGCGGCCTCGTAGGCGAGGACACCGACGGCCCAGAGCCCCCGGTCGGCCGCCGCCTCGGCTTCGGCGACGACGGCCGCCACGTCGGCCAGGGTATGGGTGCGCAACTGGGCGATGGGCTCCGAGAAACACAGCCAGCGGCCACAGGCAGGGTCATGCAACCAGACCGTGCCGTTTGTGGGGGTCGTCGGGGGCATCGTGTGAACTTTACCAAATCCGGCGTCTTCGACCTATGCCAACCAGGTTCGTCGCCACGCCGACCTATCGGGTCTGAAGCGCATCGGGTATCCTGGACCCATGTCTAACGAACGGATCGACGTCCGCATCCACCCCACGGCCGAAGTCTCCGACGCCGCCGAGCTGGCGCCCGGCGTGCGCATCTGGAACCACTGCCAGGTGCGCGAAGGCGCCCGGATCGGGCGCGGGTGCATCCTCAGCAAGGATGTCTACATCGATTCAGGCGTGATCATCGGCGACCACTGCAAGATCCAGAACGGCATCTCGGTGTACCACGGCGTCACCCTGGAGGACGGCGTCTTCCTCGGGCCGCACATGGTCTTCACCAACGACCTGCGCCCGCGCGCGATCAACCCCGACGGCAGTCTGAAGGGCGGCGCCGACTGGGTCGTGAGCGAGACCCGCATCCGGCACGGCGCCAGCGTCGGCGCCGGGGCCGTGATCGTGTGCGGCGTGACGATCGGCCCCTGGGCCATGATCGGCGCCGGCGCGGTCGTCACGCGCGACGTGCCCGCGCACGGCCTGGTCTACGGCAACCCCGCCCGGTTGCGCGGTTTTGTCAGCCCGGCCGGACACAAACTCGCCCTGACCGACGCGGATGGCGACGCCGTCGTCCTGCGTTGCACGGAATCCGATTTCGAATTGCGTCTGACGCGCGCCGAGTACGCCAAGGTGCAACCCGCCTGACGCCACCCAACCATCATGATCCCAGTTTCAAAACCCTACATCGGTGAAGAAGAAAAACGCGCCGTGCTCGAGGTGCTCGACTCGGGCATGCTCGTCCAGGGGCCGCGCGTGGCGGCGCTCGAGGCCGAGTTCGCGCGCGTCCATCAGGTCAAGCACGCCGTCGCGACGTCGAGCGGCACGACCGCGCTGCACGTGGCGCTGCTGGCGCACGGCATCGGCGCCGGCGACGAGGTCATCACGGTCGCGTTTACGTTCATCGCCACGGTTAACTGCATCCTGTATGCCGGCGCGCGCCCGGTGTTCGTCGACATCGAGCCCGACACGTTCAACATCGACCCGGCCCAGATCGAGGCCGCGATCACGCCGCGCACCAAGGCGATCCTGCTGGTGCATCTGTACGGCCAGCCGGCCGACATGACGGCGATCATGGCGATCGCGCGGAAGCACAACCTGGCCGTGATCGAGGACGCCTGCCAGGCGGTCGCGGCGACGCATCATGGCAAGCCGGTCGGCAGCTTCGGCACCGGCATGTTCAGCCTGTACGCCACGAAGAACGTGATGACCGGCGAAGGCGGCATGCTGACCACGAACGACGACGCGCTGGCCGACACGGCCCGGCTGCTGCGCGCCCACGGCATGCGCCGCCGCTACTATCACGAGATGCTGGGCTACAACTACCGGCTGAGCGACCTGCACGCCGCGATCGGCATCGAGCAGATGAAACGCCTCGAGGGCTTTACGGCCGCGCGTCTGGCCAATGCCGAGTACTTCAACGCGCATCTCACCTCGGTGATCACGCCGGCCACGCGGCCCGGGAACGGGCACGTCTGGCATCAATACACGGTGCGGCTGGCCGGTCGCGACCGCGACGCGGCGGTCAAACAGCTGGCCGATAACGGCGTCGGCTCGGGTGTGTTCTACCCGGTGCCCGCGCATCAGCAGGACTACCTGCGTGAGGTCGCGGCCGGGGTCTCGCTGCCGGTCACCGAGCGCCTCTCGCAAGAGGTCTTCTCGCTGCCGGTGCACCCGGCGTTGAGCCAGGCCGATCGCGAAAAGATCGTGGCCGAGGTCAACAAGCTTTAGCACACGTCACACACAGGAACGCAAACGGCCGGGCATGACCCGGCCGTTTTTCGTTTCCGTGGATGGCGCGCTCAGCGATTGGCGTAGGCGCCGCCGTTGAACGAGATGCCGACGGCGATGGCCGTGAGCAGCGACAGATCGTCGCGGGTGAAGTGGTTGGCGCGCGGGTGCACCAGCGTCAGCACGCCGACCACGCGATCGTCGGCCATGAGCGGGACGCTGATCGCCGAACGCGGTTCGCGCTCGTTTTCGTCCCAGCTGCGGTTGAGCCAGCGCGGGTCTTCGGAGGTGTTGTTGAGCACCACCGGGCGCCGGTTCTCGATCACCCAGCCCGCCAGGCCGCGAGTGACCACGTCCTTCAGTTGATCGGCGTTCTGGTTGTAGGTGCGGCCGTCGTAGATCATCACGCCCTCGATCGGCTCGCCGCGCTGGTCGATGGCGATCATGCTGCCGCTGGCCGCGCCGACGCTCTCCAGCGTCATCTTGAGGATGCGCTGCATGAGCTCGTTCAGGTCCATCTGCGACGCGAGCTCGTAGCTCAGGGCGTAAAGCAGATCGAGCGAAACCTTGCCGCGCTCGGTGGTCGGCGGCTCGGGCGGCAGGGCCGGCAGCACCTCGACGCGATGGCCGACCGCGTTGGCCGTGCCGTTGCCGTTGCCGTTGACGTTGCCATTGACGTTCGCGGCCGGCTCGGCGAGCGCGCCCTCGTCGCGCTGCTTGCCGCGCAGCAGGGGCTGCAGGCCGTTCAGGTCGCCGGGCTCGGGCACGATCGGGGCCTCGAGTTGCTTGGGCGCCTCGCCGTAGTAGTGCGACAGGTACGAGTAGCGGGTCGCGTAGCTGCTGTTGCTCTTGCTCAGCCGATTGAGGACAATACCCAACACGGTCGTGCCGGTGCGCTTGGCCTGGGTGAGCAGGGTGCGCAGCGCGCCCTTACGCGTATGGCCGGGGCGCGAGACCCAGACGATGCCGTCGACCTTGGCGGCCAGCACCCAGGCGTCGGCGATGAAGAACGGCGTGGCATCGACCACCACGATGTCGACCATCTCGCGCAAGGCCGCCAGGATCTGATCCATGCGCCGCGAGCTGAGCAACTCGGTCGGGTTGGGCGGGAGCTCGCCGCTGGTCATCACCAGCACGCGGTCGTTCTTCCAGGTGCGCAACACATCCGACACGTGCACGGACTTGCGGAAGAGATCGGTCAGACCTTCGACGTTGCGGATCCCGAGCGCTTCATGCAGCGTGGGCTTGCGCAGGTCGGCGTCGACCAGGGCGACGCGCTTCCCGCTCTGCGCGAGGCTGAGGGCGAGATTGAGCGCGACGGTCGACTTGCCGTCTTCCTCGGCGGCGCTGGTGACGAGCACCGCGCGCAGCGGGCGTTCGACGCCCGCGAACTCGAGGTTGGTGCGCAACGACCGGAACGCCTCCGCGGCCGGCGAGCGCGGCTTGTCGGCAACGGTGAGCAGCGCCCCGTCTTTGCCCTTCTCCAGGTCGACGATGTGGCCGATGACGGCCAGACCGCCCGTCAGGCTGGGGATGTCGTCGCTGCCGCGCAGCGTGTCGTCCAGGAATTCGATCAGATAGGCGGCGCCGACCGCGAGGAGCGCGCCGCCGAGCGCCGCGGCCAAGACGATCAGGCGCACATTCGGGCCAACGGGCACTTCCGGGATCGAGGGCGGCTGAAGCAGCCGCACCTGATTGACGTTCGAGTCGCCCAGGCTGTTGAGGAGCTCGGTGTAGTTCGCCTGCAGACCGGTCTTCTTCTGCTGCTGCGCCGCGATCTCGACGTTGACGTTCTCGATCTCGACGGCGCTCTCGAGCGTCGCCAGCTCCTGCCGCAGCCGCACGATCTCGGCGTCGGTGGCCTGGATGTCGGTCTGTAGCTGGCTGAGCTGGCTCTCGATGAAGGCGCGGCGTTCGTCGCTGGCCGGGTTGGCGGCCGACGGCGACTGGGCGATCACCTCGTTGGCCAGCGCCAACGCGACGGCCTGCGCCAGCTCCGGGCTGGTGTCGGTGACACTGATCGTGAGCAGGTTGTCGGCCGTGGAGATCGCGTACTCGGGCAGGGTCGCGACGCCGCCGAGCGCGGACTTGACGCGGTTCTGAACCAGCGTGCTTTGCGCCAGACGTTGATAGTACTGAGCGAGCGAGCTGCCGACGCCGAAGTCGATCGGGCTGGGGTTGGCGTTTGAACCGGCGGAGCCGACCACCAGGATCGCGCTGGCCTCAAAAACCTTGGGCAACCGAATCGCGACGAAGTACGAGGCCACGCCGGAGATGATGCACGACAAAATGACCAGCCACCACCACCGCAAAATCGGGGCGATGTAGCCTCGGAACTCATTCATGGAGTGAAACCCTCAGCCTCTGTACAGAACTGTCTCAGTCTAACCCCGGCCCATGGGTCGGGTCAACCAAATCGGACCCAAACAGGACTTTCTTCTTATGGGAAGTCGGTCCTATTCCGCTGTCGCCGGATCTCAACGACGGTAATCGAAGATCACCTTGCTGCCGTTGGGCTCGAGCGTGAACGGCAGTTCCTGCTTGCCCGCGAGCGCCTGACGGACCGCGCCACGCCGATCCGGCGGGCAGAACAACAGCAAGAAGCCGCCCCCGCCGGCGCCCGTGATCTTGCCGCCGAACGCGCCGGCCCCGCGGGCCGCGGCGTACATGGCGTCGATGTCGGCGTTGCTGACGTTGCTGGCCAGACGCTTCTTGAGCGTCCAGTTGCGGTCGAGCAGAGCGCCAAGGGCCTCGATATTGCCCTTGAGCAACTCGTCGCGCGCCTCGTAGGCCATCGCCTTGATCTCGTTGAGCTCGGCCAACCGCGCCTGGATGTTCTGGCGCTGCTCGTTGAGCACGCCCTCGGCCTTTCGGGTCAGGCCGGTGAAGAACAGCATCAGACTCTCGTTCAGGTGCAACAGCGTGCTCGAGTCGATCGCGACCCGTTGGCTCACGACCTTGCCGTCCTTGCCGAACTCGTAGAACCGCAGTCCGCCGAAGGCCGCCGCGTACTGATCCTGCACGCCGATCGGCTTGCCCAGCGTCTCGATCTCGATCTTGCACGACCCCTGCGCCAGTTGCTCCGCTGTGGGCAGATCGCCCTGAAGCGCGTACATGGCGTGCAGCGCGCCCACCGTGACTGTGCTCGACGACCCGAGCCCGGAGCCGGCCGACGGGATGTCGCCCATGGTCGTGATCTCGACCCCGGGCTGGACGCCCGTCAGGCGCAGGGCCTCGCGGATCAACTCGTGCTTGATGTCGTCGACGACCTCGGCCGTCTCGGTCGTGGTGTAGCCGATGCGAAACAACCTGTCGAAGCGGCGCTTGATCGTGACGAAGATGTACTTGTCGATCGACGACGACAGGACCGCGCCGCCTTCCTGTAAATAGTAATCGGCGAAGTCGGTGCCGCCCCCGAGAAACGAGATGCGCAAGGGAGATTGGACGATGATCATGAGTGATTGGCGATTGGTCATTGGCTATTGCGTCACAATAGCCAATAGCCGATGACCCAATGGCTAGGCAACTTCCTTCAGGCGGAAGTACTCGACGGTCTTGGCCAGGCCTTCCTCGAGGGTCACGGTCGGCGCCCAACCGAGCTGGGTGCGGATGCGCGTGGCATCGAGGTAGATCTTGCGGGTCTCGCCGGCCTTGGCGGGTCCGTACTTGACGTCGAGCGGATAGCCGGTGATGGTCTTGAGCGCGCCGAAGATCTGATTGATGTCGGTCGGCTTGCCGAAGCCCACGTTGTAGATGCCGTCGGCCTCGGGGTGCTCGGTGACCAGCAGGTTGGCGCGGGCGCAATCGCCGACGTACACGAAGTCGCGCTGCTGCTGGCCGTCGCCGTTGATCGTCACCTGCTTGCCGGCCAACATCTGACCGGTGAAGATCGCGACCACGCCGGCCTCGCCGTGCGGATCCTGGCGCGGGCCGAACACGTTCGGGTAGCGCAGCACCGCGTATTGCAGGCCGTACAGGTACTTCCACATGAACAGATAATGCTCGACCGTGTGCTTCGAGGCGCCGTACGGACAGATCGGGTTGATCGGGTGCTTCTCGTCGCAAGGCAGGTATTCGGGCTCGCCGTACACGGCGCCGCCGGTCGAGATATAGACCACGCGCTTGACGCCGTTCTGGCGCGCGGCCTCGAGCACGTTGATCGAGCCGCGCACATTGACGTCGGCGTCGAACTGCGGGTCGACCACCGACTTGCGCACGTCCATCTGCGCGCCGTGGTGGTTGACGAAGTCGGGCTTCTCGGCCGCGAAGACTTTGTGCAGCTCGGGGCTGCGGATGTCCATCTCGTAGAACTTCGCCTGCGGATGCAGGTTCGAGCGCCGGCCGGTCGACAGGTCGTCGACGATCACGACCTCGTAGCCCTTCTCGATAAACAGCTCCACCACATGGGAAGCAATGAACCCGGCGCCGCCGGTGACGAGGACCTTCATCTTTCACTTTCTCCGTTGAGTGCCACACGCCCGGCGTCGGACGGGAGGGCGCGCGGCCCGCGGCCACAAACGGCCGGGGTGACCCAAAAGGTCAAGGCGACCCAAAAGGCCTTGGTGGCCAAAAAGGCCATGGTGGCCAAGAAGGCCATGGTGGCCAAGAAGGCCAAGGTGACCACAAGGGCCGGGGCGGCCACAAGGGCCGCCCCTACGCGCGCCTGATGTCTGACGCCTGTCGACGACTAATACGCTCCGCGCCCCTTAAACACCGCCGTCGGCGTCTGGAACAGGATCGACAGATCCTGCCAGATCGTCCAGTTGCGGACGTAGAACATGTCCAGCCGCACGCGCTCATCGTACCCGACATCCGAGCGGCCGCTGACCTGCCACAACCCGGTCAGGCCCGGCCGGACCGTGAGCAGGTTGATGCCCCACTGGTTGTACTGCGCCAGCTCGGCCGGCGCGATCATGCGCGGCCCGACCAGCGACATCTCCGCGCGCAGCACGTTGAACAGCTGCGGCAGTTCGTCGAGCGAGTACTTGCGCAAGAACTTGCCGATGCGCGTGATGCGCGGGTCGTCCTTGAGCTTGTGCTGGCGCGCCAGCTCCGCCTTGAGCTCCGGATGGCGGTTGAGGATCTCGTCGCCGTTGATGTGCATCGTCCGGAACTTGAAGGCGTCGAACTGCGCGCCGTTCAGACCCATCACGCGCCGGCGGTGCAACACCGGGCCGGGCGAGTCGAGCCGCACCAGCAGCGCGATCAACAGCATCAGCGGCGAGATCACGATCAACCCCGGGATAGTGATCGAGTAATCCAGCAGCAACTTGAGGACTTGATCGATGCCGGTCAGGCGCACCTTCTCGACGTTGACCAGCGGGACATAACCGAATTCCTCGACCTTGAGACCCGTGGTGATGATCTCGTACAGACCCGAGGACAGGCGCAGGTTGACCTCGCCGGAGTTGGCGTAGCGTTTGAAGATCTCGAGCATGCGGTCACGCGACGAGATGGCGCTGGTCGCCAGCACGATTTCGCGCACGCCGTATTTCTTGATGATCTTGTCGAGGTGATCGGCCGAGCCGAGCGCCGGCAGGTTGTGGAACAGCACAGTGCCGGCCGGCACCTTCTCGTCGACGAACCCCACCAGCTGGAAGCCGGATTGATACGCGTTGAGGAACTGCTCGGCCAGGAAGCGGCCTTCCTGATTGGCGCCGACGATCACGGCCGGCGAGAGAAAATAGCCAGCGCGCCGGGCCGTGTAGGCCACACGGCGCATGAAGAACCGGCCGATGCCGACGAAGACCAGCGACAACACCCAGGCCAGCACGAGCCAGCCACGGGCGATCACGAATTCGGGCACGAGGAAGCTGAGGAAGACCAGCGGCAGCAGGCCGAGCGCGGTGCCGCGCAGCACCAGGTCGTATTCGCGCGGGCCGCCGAGCAGGTTGCGCCGGCGATACAGACCGACGAGCGCGAAGATCACGAGCCACGACGGGGTCACGCCCAGGACGACGAGCTGCTGGTAGAACCACAGATCCGGCTGCGTCGCCTGGAACAGCGGCAGACCGGCTTGAAAGCGGATGTAGTAGGACAGGAACGACGCCAGGTTGATCAGAGCGGCGTCCACGAACACGAGCCCGAGAATCAATAGACGCCACGCGTTGCGCGACGTCGCCCGCTCGAGGGCCACAGCCGGTCGAGCCGCTGCGCGACTGATGACTTCGTCAAACATGGAGGGTGTGTCCATGATAGATCGCCTCCAAGCGCTCCGTGATGCGCGACCAATCGTGATGGCGCTCGATGTAGCCCCGGCCGCTCGCCCCGACCCGCGCGGCCAGCGCCGGATCGTTCAGCAGCGAGAGGATGGCGTTCGCCTGATCCGCGTCCGTCTGGGCGACCAGCAGATCCCGACCGTCGATGGTCTGAAGCGCGGACACCGCCTGCGGCGTGCACACCACCGGTGTGCCGACTGCCATCGCCTCGAGCACCTTGTTCTGTATCCCGACGCCGTACGCGATCGGCGCCACCGCCACGGTGGCCTCTCGCAGATACGGCCGAACATCCGGCACCCCGCCCGTCACGGTCACCGACGGGTCGGCGGCCAACGCACGAACCTCAGGGGCCGGATCTTTGCCGACGATCACCAACTTAACGTCTGGCCGGGCCGACTTCACGAGCGGAAACACGTTTTGCGCGAATTGCATGGCCATCGTGACGTTGGCGTGATAGCTCATTTTTCCACTGATGACCAGGTTGGCGACGCCCCGGGGCTGCGCCGGATCGGGCGTGAAATAATCCAGCGCCACGCCGTTTGGGAGAACTTCCACTCGCCCAGTGTCGACAATGGAGGGCGCCAAAACCCGAAACGCGTCTTGGTCCTTGGGTGAGGTCACCAGCACACGGTCAAATTGCCCCGCAAGCCAGGCTTCGTACCGTCGGGTGCGGCCTAACTCGAAGCGAGTCATGAGCCGGCTGAACAAGCGTCGGCTGCGGCCAGCGGCCTGTTCAAAAAGAAGACTGATGCAGTCTACACTATCCCACACGACAGGGACATAGGCCTTTAGTTCAGATCGCCAGGCCTTGAGCCGGAGCGCGTAGCGTGCGCCACGCAAATGCTCGACATGGATTATGTCGGGGGCAGGCAATTGCGAAAGCCCCGAAAGCAGTGCCCCATCCCACCCATATGAGGCCTGCAACGGAGCCGTCGTAGGAACAGCCAGCAAACTGTTTGCAAATGATCGCCAGCGTGGCAACCGCACAGAGCGGATCGCGTGCACGTCGGGGCGCAGGGCCTCGATGTCGGCGCGCTCGCGTTCGTCGGCCCACAACGTAAACACCGTGACCTCATGGCCACGGGCAGCGAGCTGTCGTATCAGGTTATAGGGCCGGACCCGGATCAGGCTCGGCGGATAGGGGACGAAATACCAGACGCGCATGTCCCCCGACATTAGGTGAAGATCGAGACCGGCTCAAGGGGACGGTGGTCCTAAGCGCCGTCCCCTCGAAAAGACCGGAAATCAGCGCCGAATGACGCGCTGGTAGATGACGATTGCGGCGACGATCAGCAACACGGGCAGGATGCTGATCGCGACCAGCATGATGTAATCCTGTTCGGTGTATGGCCGCGTCGGGTCGACCGGGCCCTGGATGATCGGCGGCAACGTCGCCGTGGGGCGCGGCGTCGGCGTGAACACCAGGGCCGCGGGCGGCGCCGTCGCCGTGGCCGGCAACGTCGGCTCGGCAATCGGCGTCTGCGCCGGCGTGTCGAGCGTGCGCTGCGAGTACCAGACCGTGTACTGCCCGCGACCGCTATCGAAGATGGCGGCCTCGTTGCGCACGAACCAGGCCACGCTCAAGCGGTTGCCCAGGCCGACCGTCGCCACGGGCCACTCCGGCAGGTCGCCGCGATACTGGCGGATGACATCCGGCGCCGACCAGGTCGTGCCATCCCAGGTCACGTGGGTCAGGTTATAGATGCCGTCGCGAATCTCGGGGGAGCAATTGCACACGACGTGCACCCGCCCGGCGCCGTCGACGGCTGCCGTCAGGTTGTCGAGCGCCGATACCGGGCTCGCCTTGAGGTCGGCCACGGTGGCCGGCAGAGTCCAGGTCTGGCCGCGATCGTTGGACAGGCTGTAGAACACGTCGTTGCCGGGAACGGCCGAGGAGATGATCATCAGCCGGCCTTGCGGGTCGGTCGTCAGGGCGACGCGCAGGCTGCCTTCGCTCTCGGGCATCTGGATCAGCACAGGCTCGCGCCACGTGGCCCCGCCATCGAGCGACGACGTGTACAACAGCTGCGCCGGCGTTTCGACGCGCCCGAGCGTGCCGCCGCGCGCCGACTCCCAGGCCACATGGATCCCACCGTCGGGGTCGAGCATGAGCTGCGGTTTGGCCGAGCCGGTCGCCACGCGCGAGATGTCGACCGGCTCCGACCAGGTCGTGCCGCCGTCCGTCGACTTGCGGTAGAAGATGCGGTAACAGATCGGGCACTGGCGCGACGTGATGTTGCTGGTGTAGATGACGTTGATCCCGCCGCGGCGGTCCACTGCCACAGCGCTGAAGTAGCCGACGTCGCCGACTTCCTGACGCGGCGACCAGGACCGGGCCAACGCGGCGGCCGCCACCGGCACGTCCGTATAGAAGATCGAGAAGGTCTGCAGACCGCGATAGGTCATGTGCAGCACGTTCTCCTGATCGAGGAAGAGATACGGGCGCGTGACCTCGGACTCTCGGTTCGGACCCTGCGTCAGCGCGGCGATGTCGTTGGTCTCCGTCCACTCGAGGCCGTCGGTGCTTGTGGTGTACATCACCTGGTCGTAGCCGCTCTGCTGCGACTCGAAGCTCGCCGAGTAGACGACGTGGATCCGACCGCTGCGATCGGCCAGGATGAACGGGAACCATGAGCTCTGGCCGACTTGCGAGAGCAGGATCGGCTCGGACCACGACTGATCGTCGTCCTGTTGCGCCAGGCCGATCGGCGCATCGGCCAAAAGCGCGATGCTCGCAAATAGCGTCAGACCGACAAGCAAACGCCAGAGACGCCGGCGGGACTGGGGATCGAACCTCACAACTTCATCTCCTCACCTGATAGACGGTCACCGTGCCGGTCGTGAACACCGGCTCGAGGCCGGCGGCCGCCCAATCGGGCTCTGGGCTGCCGGCGACGGGTTCCGCCCCGATCGTGGGCGCGTACTCGGCGGGCTGAGCGCTGCGCTCGACCGGACCCACGATCACATAGCGCACATTGTACTTGTCGAGCAGCGCGCGCCGATCGGACCCGGGCGTCGCCGCGGCATAGAACGCGGTCACCTCGTCGCGCTTGCCGAAGTAGTCGACGGTCTGCGCCCAATGCGCGAGCACGGCGCGCTCGCCGCTGAGCGCCGGCACGTACTGGCCGACGGCCAACGACGCCAGCACGACGTCGTCGCCAGTGCCATTGTCGCGCAGCCAGTCGAGCGCCGTCACCTCGTCCTGGCTGAGGTAGTACGGGTACGTGTGCCGGCCGAGATCGACGAAACGCCAGGCGAACAGATACAGGTTGGTCGGCACGACCACGGCCACGAGGGCCAGCGCGGCCAGCCTGGGCGCCCGCGCGCCCAACGCCGACCAGCGCCGGGAGACCCACGGCACGATCGCCTCGAACACGAACTGCGTGGCCAGGATCGCGATCGGCACCTGCCAACCGTTGAGCATCTTGATCTGGAAATCAGCCGGCAGATACAGCAGCGCGAAGTTGGCCCAGAACCAGGCCTTGAGGAAAAGCGTCTTGTCGTCGAGCCCGCGCACACGGAACAAGCCGATGCGCACCTGCTGCGCCAGCGCCAGCAGGAAGCTCGGGCCCATCAACACCCAGACCCACCACGGCAGCGGCGAATACACGTCGGCGTTGCCGAACTGACCGAGCACCTCGCGCCAAATCGGGTCGAGCCGCGTGAGCAGGAACGAGTACAACCCCGGCGGGAACGAGAGCCCGACGAGGATCACGCCCATCCAGAACAACCGCCACGGAATGGCGCGATCGCGGAGCGCCTTGAGCACGCCGTACGCGGCCAGGATGCCCCACACCAGAAACAGGTCGTAGCCGTGCTGCCAGCCCATGAACTGCGTCCACAGCCCGGCCACGATCGCGGCGCGCCATGGCCGCGCCAGCTCGCCGCGCAGCAGCAAATCGAACGCAAGCATGTAGAGCGCCGCGCCGACGAGGTGCGGCGTCGACAGGATGCTGTAGAACGTATTGGGCTCGAAGGTGAAGATCAGCAGGCTGAGCTGCAGCGGATAATCCGGCGTGCCCCAGATCAACTGCGGCAAGTTGAAGACCTCGCGCAGGCCGATCAGGATCCAGCCGAAGCCGCTCGCGAAGATGGCCGTGAGGAAGGCGGTGCGGCGCTGCCACAGCTCGGGCAGGAACCAGGCGATCATCCGATACAGCAGCACCAGGAAAGCCCCGGTCGCGACAAGACGCAGCGCCTGGAACATGACCTCGTAGCCGACGCCCAACGCGCCACCCAGTCGGCCGAGGATCCACCACAGCAGGTTGAAGAACACCGGGGCGTTGGGCTCGGGCGTCAGCCGGTCGATGGCCAGATTCGCGCGGGTGTAATCCCAGTACCACGAGAAGTACTGCACATGATCGGGCACGTTGACCATCACACCCATGTAACGCCAACCCGTCGGCGCGCTCAGATACGCGTACAGATACGGGATGCTGGTGACGACCAGCAGCGCGACGATGACGCCGGCGACGAACGTCCATTCGGCGCCGCTGACGGCGACGCGGCCGGGTGGGGTTGTGCCGGTCGCGGCGCGCGCGCGTGAAAGGGTCGATTGCGATGACGTCATGGGTTCAAACCTGGCGCGCCGCCGGAGAACGCGATCGCCCAAGCCAGGCCAGCCAGGCGATGCCGAAAGCCAGCACCAGCACCAGCGGCACCAGGCTGAACGGTCCGCGGAGCCCCAGCAGGATGCCGGCGTTGCGGGCGATGTTGCCCGCCAGCCAGTTCGGGAGCGCGTAGTCGACCAGCGGGTTTTGGATCGCGTCGGAGGGGAAGGCCTGTTCGGCCAGCGTCAGACCCCAGGTGGCGACCCAAGACCAGGCCAGGAGAGCGCCCAGGCCGACGCGCAGCCAGAGCGCGCGCCCCCACCGCGCCAGGGCGAAACCGATCGGCAGCGCCAGGAACGGCAAGGCCGGGAGGATGTAGCGCGGCCCGATCGCGAAGCCGCCCCACCACATCACCGACGACGCGTTGAACAACGTGATCAGCACCACCGAGACGAGCGTCACGAGCCACTCGATCCGACCGGCGCGCGGCATGCCGGGCTGCGTCCACCAGGCCCAGAAGCCCGGCAATGCGAGCAGCAGCCAGGGCGCAAGCACGAACAGCCCGCGGAAGAGCCCGAAGGACAGCCCCCAAAGCGCGTCGGCGCGCGGGAGCGTGAGCGACATGAAACCGGTCTCGTGTTGCGTGACCCACAGCTCCGAGAAGCTGTAGCCCAGGTTGAGCGGCCCGCCAAAGATGGCGTTGTTGTACGCCATCCACCCGGCCGCGATCACGCCCGCCACGCCCAGCAGCGGGATCAGGGCGTTCAGTCGCCCCGCGCGCCACAGCGCCCAGGTCGCATAGGCCGTCAGGACCGCGACGACCAGCGCCATCGGGTACTCGGTCACAACGGTGTAGGCCAGCAACGCGCCGACCGCGGCGGCGCCGGGCCACGAGAGCCGTCGCGACGTCGACAGCCAGAAGAACGCGGCGAAGAGCAGGAACGCGGCCAGCTGATGGCCGTACATCGAATTGGCGTACGCGAACGCCGGCGTGAGCAGCGCATACCCGAGCGCGACAACAAGCCGCGGCGCGATCGCCGGCGTCACGCGCGCGAGCCACAGAAACAACAGCGCTGCGAGCAGCGCGGTCGGCACGGCCCCGGCGACGAACGCGATCGCGACCTGCGCCACGGCGAAACGGACGCGGTCGGTGGTCACGCCGCCGCCGCCCTCGCGCAGCGTGCCCTGGAAAGCGCTGCTCGACGCCAGCCGCGCGCTGAGCGCATCGAAGACGGGCAACTGCCGCAGGGTCCAGTACACGGGCACGCCCAGGAAGGCCACACCCGGCGCCTTGTCGCTGTAATAGTGATCGCCGACGTGGGCGTAGTCGACCGTCGTCCCCAGATACTTGTCGATCTGAAAGCTGCCGTCGTCGACGATGGCCACGACCATCTTGAGCCGCGAATCCTGATTGGGGTCGGCCCAGCGCGGGAAGACGTAGGCATACGCGACGCTCAACATCGCGACAAGCACCAGGGCGATGCGCAAATCAGGCGTGAGGCGTTTCAACATCTTGCGTGGTCCGTTCAGGCGGCCGGGGCCAGGCCATACGCCTGGTTAAGCGGCCGACAGGCGGCCCGGTAGTCGTACGTGGTCTCGATCAGACGCCGACCGTTCCGCGCCAGCGCCGCCGAGAGCGCGGGATCGCCCAACACGGCGAGCACGGCTTTGGCGAAGTCGGTTGGCGTGTCGGCGATAAGCACGTGTTCGCCGTGCTGGACCGCGATGCCCTCGCAGCCGAGCGTCGTCGTCACGACCGGCAGGCCGCGCGAAAGCGCCTCGAGGATCTTGACGCGCATGCCGCCGCCCGCGCGCAGCGGGACGATGAACACGCCGCATTGCGCCAGGTACGGCGCGACGTCGGCGACGTAGCCCGTGACGTTGAGCCCGGGCACCTGCCCCTTGAGCCCGACCAGCTCCTGCGGCGGACGAGCGCCGATCACGTCGAGGCCCGACTCGGGGCGCGTGTCGCGCACGAGCGGATAGATCTCGCGGATGAACCAGAGCATGCCGTCGATGTTCGGCGGCCAGTACATCGTGCCTACGTGCGTCATCTGCCGCGCGCCCGGGTGCCGATGCGCGATTGGGAGCTCGTCGGTGTCGATCGCGATCGGGATCACGGTCATGTCGCGGTCGCCGCCGGCGGCCTCGGCCAGGGCGGCCCGATCTTCGTCGCTGACGGCCAGCACCGCGTCGAACTCGCGCACGATCCGGCCCTCGTAGGCCTTGAGCAGGCGCCAGTCGCGTTCGAGCATCAACCGGCGCGGGCCGGGCGACATCGTAGCGGCCAGACGTTTGTACAACAGCCAGAGCGCGTTGTGCGCGTCGATCACCAGCCGCGGCCGGCGCGCGCTGTGCGCCGCGACCAGCTCGGCGTATTGGGCCATGTTGAGCTGATCGGCGTGCGCCACGTCGAATTGGCGCGTCCGCGCGAGGCCGATCAACAGGTCGCGCATCGCCGCGCGATCGTCGCGCACCATCATCCACGGCGCGCCGGTGAGCAGGCTGCGGGCGAAGGCCTGGCCATCGGGCAGCACGCCGCGACGCATCGGCACGGTGTGCACGCCGCCCGCGCACAACGGCGCCAGCTTCGACACATCCGCCGTTTGATCGCCGCGCACGAAAGACACAAGCGTCACCGCGTGCTCGCGCGCGAGATACTTCAGGACGTTCCAGGTTTTGATTTTTGGGCCACTGTCCGGTGGGAACGGCAGGACCTGGGTCAGCAACAATACCTGCATATCGGCTTAACGGTAACGGGGCCCGTCCTGCCTGAGAATAGGCCGAAGGTCGGGTGGGCGATCAGGCCCTGGCCGCGCGGAGTTTGGCCGAAAGCCGGCTGAGCGAGACCACGGGCCGCCCGCGGCGCCCGCCGGTGACCAGGCGCAGCGCGCCGTGGACCACGTTTTTGAGCGCCGTAAAGCCGAAGATCAGCCCCGTCAGCAGGGTCGCGGCGACCGGGCCGTAATGCTTGCGAAAGAAGCGCACACGGCTGGCGTACAGGTCGCCCTCGCGTTCGGGCTTGCGCTGCGAGCTGCTGGCCCCGCCCAGATGCGTGACCTCGGCGTCGGGTTGATACCAGACCGACCAGCCCGCCCGCTTGAGGGCCATGCACAGGTCGACCTCTTCGGCATACATGAAGAAGCCCGCGTCCAGCCCGCCGACCTGCCGATATGCCTCGGGTCGACACATCAGACAGGCGCCCTCGACGTAGTCGACCGATTGCGGCCCGGCCGCGCGCTCGGCGCCGTGGCTGGGGAAGTGCGCGCCGAGGATAAGCCGGCCAAGGCCCGAGAGGATCAAGAACTCGCGGGCCAGAGTCGGGAACGCCGTGTGCGACGCCTGGAAGCTGCCGTCGGCGTTCACCAGCCGCGCGCCGACCAGCCCCGCGCGCGGCTGCGCGTCGAGCACGTCGACCATGGCGCGCAGCGCGCCCGGCTTGAGGAACGCGTCGGTGTTGAGCAACAAGACGCATCGGCCGCCTGCCTCGCGCACGCCGAGGTTATTGCCGGCGGCGAAGCCGACGTTAGCCGGGCTCTCGACCACGCGCACGTGCGGGAAGTCGCGACGCACCAACGCCACGCTGTCGTCGGTCGACGCGTTGTCGACCACGATGAGCTCGAGCGACAGCCCGTCGGACTGCGCCGCCGTGGTGCGCAAGCACTCGGCGAGCAGGTCGCGCGTGTTCCAATTCAGAATGACGACCGAGACGTCGGGGCTGGACATGACGGAGTTCATGCGGTCGGCGTCGCCGGCGCTGCCGGCGTTCCGGGCACCAGCCGGTCGATCACCAGCAGCGTGCCGACGAAGATCCAGTTATAGACGGTGTAATCGAACCCCATGATGGTCTGCGTGTAGGCGAACGGAATGACCCAGTCGCCGAAGCCCATGATGACGACGCAGGCGACCGCGCCGGCGAACGCGCCGTTGGCCAGCGCCTGTAAGAAATCGCCGCGTCCGCGCAACCGATAGCACACGCGGAAGCCCACGACCAGCAGCGTGCCCCACAGCCAAAGATAGGCCGCGCTGCCGACCAGCCCGGTCTCGGCGAGGATGTCGATGTAGTTGCTGTGCGTGGCCATGGCGCTCGTCGGCAGATACGTCATGTAATAGGCCGCGTACCCGGCGGGGCCCGTGCCGAAGAGCAGATGGTCTTTGGTGATCGACCAGTTGGCCGCCCAGGCCGCCAGGCGGGTCGAACCGCTTTCGGCGTCCTCGTTCGCGATGATCTCGTCGACCGAGGCCAGGCTGGCGATCAGCACGCCGGCCACGAGCAGGGCCGTGAGCAGCGCCGCGAATTTCGAGCGATTGACCAGCATGACGGCGACAGCCACGACGCCCGGCAGCCAGCCGGCCATCCACGACACGTGCAGGATCACGCCCCAGACCAGGTAGACCAGCGCCAACGCCGCCATCGCGGCGCGCTGCCAGGTGGCGAGCTTGGCGTTGAACAGCGCCTGGCTGCCGGCCAGGGCGATCACCCACAGGTTGAACATGCCGCCGATGTTCACCGGGATGTTGACGATCTCGAAGCGACGCACCACGCCGATCACGCCGGCGAACAGGAACAACCCGACCAGGATCTGGAGATGGCGTTCGGTCGTCAGGAAATGCGCGGTCAGCAGCATCGCGAACGGCAGCATGACCATCACCACGGCGGACGCCGCCTGCACGAAGGGGAACGACGGCCAGACCCAGACCTGCACGTCGCGAAAGGCGATGCCCCAGATCAGGGCGACGACCACGGCGACCGACCAGGCCACAAAGGGCCGGTTGACCGGGCTTTTGAGAAACGGCAACGGCTGTCGGAAAGCCAGCACGTACAACGCGATGAACGCGAACGACGCGATCGTGAACACAAGGCTCAGCACGAGCCGGCTGTCGCGGCCAGTCGGCAGGCTCAGCGGCACGAACAGCGCCAGACCGAGGATGATGTACGGGTATAGCTCGCGGCGCGGCATGGCGAAGGCGAACGCGACAAGGACGATCGGCGCCGCCGCCAGCCCAAGTGCGACAAGCGGATGCACGTAGGCCGCCACCCAGGCCAGCCCGGCGGCAGACGCCAACGCCAGGACGACCAATACCCACACCTGCCAGCGTGCCGTGATGCGCCACTCGCGCGTGCTGAGGTCGAGAAACGCCGGCGGTCGGAGGGTCGCCATCAAGCACCTCCCGGGTCGTCGAACCGATCGATCAGGGTCAATAGTCGATCACCGATCATGCCCCAATCATAGCGCGATGCCGCGATCCGACCCGCGTCCGCCAGTCGGGCGCGCAGCGCCGGGTCGCGCAGCACCCGAACCGCGGCCTCCGCGAACGCCGCGGGTGTGTCGGCCAACAACACATCACGCCCGTCGACCAGGTCGAGGCCCTCGGCGCCCTTGCGGGTGGCGACGACGGGCGTGCCAAGCGCGAGCGACTCAAGGATCTTGAGCCGGGTGCCGCCACCGACGCGCAGCGGCACCACGCTCAACCAGGCGCCGGCGACGGTCGGTCGAACGTCGTCGAGATAGCCCGAAAAGCGCACGCCGGGATGCGGCAGCAGCCGGCCGAGGTCGACACCGTCGGTGCGGCCGGTGACGGTCAGGCGCACCTCGGGACAACGTTCGCGGATCAAGGGGTGGATCGCCTCGAGGAAATAGGCGACTGCGTCGTAGTTGGCGTGATAGGTCAACGCGCCGGCGTAGATCAACGTATCGGGCGTCGGCGTCGCGGTCACGGCGCGCATCGCGGCGATATCGACGCCATTGGGCAGCACCTCGATCGGGTAGCCGGCCGGGGCCAGCCCGACCGCCAGGTCGCGTTCGGCGGCCGAGACGACCGTGCAGGCGTCGAAGCGCTTCAACGTTCCGCGCACATAGCGCGCCAGCTTCCACCACGTCAAACCGGTCCTGAGCTTCGCGCGCGCGCCGTTGGCGTGGGCCGTCGCGCCGGCGATCGCGCCCACCTCGAGTTCCTCTAGCACGCGCCGACGCGCATCGGCGGCCAGCGCGTACGGCACCATGTCGATCTCAGACGCCAGCGCGAGGTCGACGCGGCCGACGCGCACGGCCGCGTCGCGCAGTGCGACGTTGTAGGTGTCGACGACCGAGCGCGGCCGCCTATCGAAAAAGCCAAGCAGGGCCCGCGCGCCACCTGGCCGAAAGCCCCGGTAGGTCACGGTCGCGACCGACGCGCACCACTGCCGCATCGCGGCCAGCGCCTCGGGCGCCACCGGGCCATCGGCGAACGACACGAGAAGCACCTCGTGCCGACGGGCCAGCGCCTTGATCAGGTTCAGCACCCGCAGCCGGGCGCCGTTGTCGGCGGGCCATGGGTACCAGCGCGAAAGAAACAGGATCTTCATGCCATCTCAAACGCCCGTCGCGCCGGTCGCGACGAGCCATTCAATCACACAAACCGATTAACGCGCCGCCGCGCGCACGTAGGCGGCCAGCGTCTCCTGGGCCGCGCGTGTCCAGCTGAACTCGGCAGCCCGCGCAAGACCGCGTGCGCGCAGATCGGCGGCCAACTCGGGCTCATTCAACACCCGCGTCAGGTGCCGCGCCAGCGTCGCATCGTCTTCGGCGTCCATCAACAACGCGGCGTCGCCGGCCACTTCCGGGATCGAGCCGGCCGTGGAGGCGATCAGCGGCGCGCCGCAGGTGTATGCCTCGAGGATCGGGATGCCGAAGCCCTCGATCCACGACGGGAACACGAAGGCCGCGGCCTGGCTGAACAACGCCACGAGATCGGGGCGCTCGGGACGGATCAGCAGCACGGCCTGGCCGGCCGCCACGGCCTCATGAATGATCTCCGGCGGATCGGGTCGGCGCGAGAAGAACACGATGCGATAACGCGCCGACAGCTCGGCCGGCAATCGCCGCCAGGCGCGCACGAGCACGGCCGGGTTCTTGATCCCATCGGCCAGCACGAAGCGCTCGGGCACGCCGAGCCGTGCGCGTACCTCGGCCAGCCGTGTCGCGTCGGTGACGCGTTGCAGATCGGGCGTCGGCGCGTGATAGATCGGGATGATCCGCTCCAACGGCAGACGGCTGTATGTCGCGATCTGACGCTGGGCGTAACCCGACACCGTCAACAGCAGATCCGCGGCGCGCACCGATCGCGTCGACGTGACGTGCAGGTACGTCATCATCGCCATCGTGCGCAGGTCTTTGCGATGACCGCGCAGGATGTCCAGCAAGGGGAGGATGTTGATCTCGTCATGCAGCGTGACCACGCTGCGCACACCCGGCGGCGCGAAGCCGATATTGGCTGGGAAGTGGGCGACGTCGAGCCCGTCCTGCGCCATCGTGCGTTTCAGCGTCACCCAATCGTGCGCGAGGCTCGAGACTCCGTTGCGGTACGGCAGCAGCCGCAGCGTGACGTGGGCCGGCAGATCGCTCAACTCGAACGGGCGCTTGGTGTCGGCGTACAGCACGACCTGATGGTCGCCGCTCTGCCGCAACAGCTCGGGCAACAGGTGTCGCAGGTACAGGTGGACGCCGCCCACCAGGCCATGCGAGAGATAGCGGGCGTCGATTCCGATTCGCATGGTGATCTCACCGCGCCAGCACGGACGCGTACTCGGCCTCGAGCGCTTTCATCTCGTCCGACACCGAGCGAATGGTCGGCGTGCCGGCGGTCAGGCGCTCGAGCAACCCGGCCTCGCTCGAAAGTCGGCGCAGCTGTCGCGCCAGATCGGCTGGATCGCCGACGCCGAAACGCAGTCCATCGACCTCGGGCTCGACCAGTTCGGCCATGCCCCCGAAATCCGACACCACGACGGGGGTCTTCAACGCGAACGCCTCCAGGATCACGTTGGGGCTGTTCTCGTACCAGAGCGAGGGGACGACGAGCACATCCACTTCAGACAACACGGCCGCCAGTCCTTCGGCGCCGACGAACGGTCCGGGGAAGGCGATACGCGGGTCGCCCGCCGCTTGCTGTTTGAGCCTGGCGGAGTAATCCGGGAAGCGGCCCATGTCACCGTAGATCTTCAGCTGCAGCCGCGGGTCATCGATCTGGCGCACGGCATCCACAAGCACATGCACGCCCTTGAGCTCGGCGATCTGGCCCATGTACGCCACCCGAAGCTTGTCGGAGGGGGTCTTGCGCGCGTTCAGGTGCAGGCCCTTGTCGATCAACTCGATCCCCTGTCGGCTGACGGAAATGCGGTCCCGCGCGACGCCCGCCGCGACATGCGCGTCTCGCAGGAATCGAGACGGGCTGATGATCGAGTTAACGCGGCTAAAGCGTTCCTGGAGATACTGGTTCCGCGCTTCGATCCGCCCGATCGGGGCTTTCTGACGCCGCCAATAGGCGTCGGCAAGCCGCGGGCTCAGCCGACCCAGTCGCCGCGCGAGCGGCTGCTCCTCGGCGACGCACCGCGCGCACCGCCAGGGCTCTTCGGGCACGGTCGAGATCGAGCCGTCGGAGCGCAAGAGCGTATTGCGCGGGCACAGCCACCAGAAATCGGTCAGGGTGAGCACAGTCGGCAGCCCAAGGGCCTCGGTCGCCTCGAAGAGACCGCCCGTCAACAGGTACCCGCTGACGACGTGGACCAGGTCGGGCCGATCCTGCCGCCACCAATCGGCGCAGTGGTCGCGGATCCAGTCGTTGCGATACTCCCAAAGCCGCTCGTCGGGGCAGAGCGCGCGATTGAAATTGAGGCGCCGAACCGGCAGGCCCTTGTACGTGTCATCGACCCAGGACACGCCGTCGCGCGGCCCATCGTCAACGCGTTCCACGGTGACGACTGAGACGTCATGGCCGCGGGCCTGCAGCCCCTTGGCCGTGCGAAAGGCCTGCCATTCGGCCCCGGCCGTGAACGCCGGCGGAAAGTGATGCACCGCAATCAGGATACGCATGCCGTCCCTCGATGACCGGTCGCGGCCGTTGATGCCGCCCTCATGCTTTGGTCGCCTCGGCGCCGGCGGAGCGCGACCGCCGCAGGAAGTCGAGATCGGCCCGGCCGAACGCCCCCACCAGTAGACCAACGGCCGCGTAGACGACCACGCCGATCGCGATCGCCGCCCACCACGGCACGAACGGCCCGACGGCGACCAGCGCCGCGCCCATGATCAACGCGGCCAGGAGCGGGCGCAGCAGCGCGCGACCCCAATCGATCTCCTGCGACAGCGGACGCAGGTTCCAGACGTGCTGGGTCACCAGCACGATCTCCGTGATCACGGTCATGGCCGAGGCGGCCAGCAGACCGAAGCGCGGCACAAGGAGCAGGTTCATGAGCACATTCACGGCTGTGCTCACGATCACGGCCCGTGCGACGAACCGCTCGCGATTGGTGATCAGGATCACATAGCCAAGAAACTCGGACGCGTACATGAACGGCAGCACCCAGATCAGGATCGAGAGCGCGCCGACCGAGTCGGCGTACTGCTGCGACCCGTACAGGACGTCGACCAGCGGACCGGCGAGCACGAAGCCGCCGATCGCCAACGGCAACCCCACGGTCAGCAGATAGCGCAGAACACGCGTAGTCAGTTCCGCGAGCCGTTCGGGGCTCCGCGCCGCCTGACGCGTCAGAGTCGGGTACAACGCCGTGTTGATGACGTTCGAGAACATCACGAGCGAGAAGATCAGGTTGTACGCCGCGCGATAGTGCCCGGTGACCACGTCGCCCTGCCAGATATCGAGCAGCACGGTGTCGAAGCGGTATGACAGGCCAAGCGCAAAGGTCACAAGGCCGAACGGCAGCGCCGCGCGTAACAGCTTTGGCCACTCGGCCAGAACCGGCGGCGTCGGCCGAACCCCCAGCCGGCGCACGCCGCGCCAGCAGATCACGGCCATGGCGATGCCGCCCAGCAGGTTGGCGCCGATCAGGCCGAAGTAGCCCGCGCCCGCGAATAACGCGATGCCGCCGGCGAAGACGAAGATCAGCTGGTTGAGCACCTTGGCGCCCGCCGAGAGGTCGAGCCGTTCGAAGCCGCTCAGGGTGACCTCGCTGGCGCCCTGGATGCCGTAGACCCAGAGGAAGAGGGCGTTGATCGTCAGCGCCAGGACGACCTCGAACGGTCGTTGCGTGACGACGCCGGCGATGACGGTGCTGGCGCCCGCCACCATGCCCAGGGCGATCCGAAGCCAGAGCAGGTTGCCGAACAGCCGATGCGCGCGGTCCAGGCCGTCGGGCAGGTCGCGCATCCGCGCGAACTCGCGCACCGCATAGGGCGCGAGGCCGAGGTCGGCCACGAACAAGAATAACTCGCCGAAGGCGCCGATGGCCATGTACTGGCCGAAAGCCTCGGCCCCCAGGCGACGGATGACGAGCACATTGAATGCGAACGACAGTACGCGCATGGCGAACTGCGCGAGAAAGCCGGCAGCCGAGTTTCGAACAACTGTGCGAGCAAATCCAGACATGATCCAATCCATCTTGCCGATGCGGCAATCGGCATCGATCTTCCCATCCGGCCCAGCAGGCCGATATGGGAAATAAGACATATCAGGTTACTGCTCTGCCAACAGGAAGATTGGCAGAAAACGGGGCGCTCCATGGGTCGGGGCTTCGCCCTGACCGCCCTGACCCATGGAGCGCCCCGTTTTCTGCCCCTTTCCTTTCCTGCTGGGCTGAATAGTTACCGGATCAACGCAAAACGCGCGAAAGGCACGAGCCTCTCGCGCGTTTGCCGTGTTCGTTTTCGACCCGGCCGCTCGATCCTTCAGGGCAAACGGCCGTAGTGCAGGGTCGGATTGTAGTACTGCCCGGTGACGGTGTTGATGCTGAAGAACGCAACCTCGACCGTTTCGGGGCGTCGCAGGCCGACGGCCGCACCCTTTGTCGATGGGCTGCCGTCGTATGACAGGTCGCCCGTGTACTCGACAAGCAACTGCGCCGGCCCCCACGAACCGCCGACCGGCAAATACGCATAGCACATGTTGCGATTGTTCTTGCAGGCGTTCACCGCGTTCGTACTTTGCGGCCCGCCGTGTCCGACGATCGCGACACGCCCATCACTGACCAGGGCGACGACCGACGCATGCGAATACCAGTCCAGTGAGGTCGTCGTCCAGCCCGAGCCGGAATCGCGGGCGTAGATCACGCGACCATAGTCGCCGGTCGCGTCGAAATGCTGGTTGAACACCAGGTGGCGCGCGCCGTTCGTGCCGATCGCCAGGCTGGGCCCGGTATCGACGTTGATCTCGTTGCCGTTCGAGCCGCGACCGTAGTAGGGCGGCACCGTGCTGACCGTCTCGATCGCCCCCCAGCTGCCGTCGGCCGCGCGGCGGCGCGCCAGCACACGCGAGTTGCCGGCCGGGTTCGTGAGCGGGTCAGATTGCCAGACCACGGTCAACGAACCGTCGGACGGCGAGATCGCGCTGGCCGGGTGCGTGGCCTGCGCGCCGCCGGCATCGATCGTGAAGGGCGTGCAGGTCGTGACCTGGTTGTTCGTATACGTGTAGGCGCAGTGCGTCAGCCGGAAACCGGAGGTCCAGTGAGTGACGTGCAGCTTCCCGGTCAGGTCCACCGCCACCGATAGACCCTGCGTGCCGGCGTACAGGCTCGCGCCGTCCACCACGCCGCCGTCGGTCGCGAGCGTGAGCGTCGTCCGGAAGGTGCCGCCGGCCACTTCGTACGGTGCCAGGTACACGCCGCCGGTCGAGGTATTGAACACCACGTACACAAGCCCGCCGCCGTCGCTGGCGGCATCGACCGAGATCACGTTGCCTGAAGGCGCGGTGAGCGTCGCGCCCGCCGCAAACTCGGCCGACGACGTGGCCAGGCCAGTGGTCGACTGCCGATAGACCCGCAGGACGTTGTTGGCCATCCGGCCGGCAAACAAAAGAATGCGGTCATCGGCCGTGCGAATGACCTGATGCGTTGTCGTGTCGGCGTGTCCTGGGCCGATGGCGAGCGCGGCGGCGCTGCCGCCCGGGCCGGGGGTGCCCGTCGGCACCTGGGTCGGCGTGGTGCCGCTCACGGCCGACTTCAGGATCACCGGCAGGTAAATGTTGGGCACAGCGGCGAACGCCATGCCAGCGACGAGCACCAGCGACAATACGACAAGGGACCAGGCCAGAGGCCTGGCAAGTTTCGAAGAATTCATTAACGCTTTGCTCCCAGATCGCGGCGGAGGCGTCGCGCCGCATCGCTTGTCCCACTCTGTGGACGTCGCAAACGACGCAAGCGGGCACGGATAGCCCAGCCGGCGGCCAACAATACCGCGGCCGAGCCGCCAACAAGTGTGGCGCCCGTCAGAATGGGATGATCATGTATGGCCGCTGAAAGCGGCACTGCCACGGGGCGAGCGGCGCACTTGGCAGTGACCCACTGGCCCCGAAACCAATCGGTTGCGGCGCGCTGTATTCCGGGAGGCGCCGTTTGAAAGCGCTCACGGCTCGACAGTGTGATGGCGCTGTCGGCCCCAAGCGACACAGTCTGGATGAAATAGGTCGCGCCCGGCGTCAGGCCGGTCAACTCCACACGATGCGTCATCGTCGGCTCGACCTCGGCGCCATATGGCTCGCGGATGTGGTCGATCGAATCACCGACGTACACCTGACCGCGCGCCGGCACATTGGTCCGCCAGGTGATCACTGCGCGATCGACGTCCGCCGTGATGGCCAGGTCCGACACCTCGGGTTTGACAGCCGGCGCCGCCGGCGTGACCGGCAAGACCTGGGCGGTCGTGTCGCCGTCCATGATCAGGGTCGAGGCCGGGGTCGCCGGCTGCGCGTTCATGTCGGCCAGAACGTTGGCCGTGATCTGGCGGATGACGGCGTTGGGCTCGCGCCCGGCCAGGCCCCACCCCCATTGAATGGTACCGCCGCTGAACACAAGCGACCCACTTGGCGCGACATAACGCGAAATGTGCGCGTAGGCCAGGCCGAGCTGGTTGTTGCGGTACTCCCCGGCGTCGGTCAAAAGGGCGCCGGCCACCGGCGATTCGGCCAGGATCTCGAGCCCAGTCGGGCTGAGCGGGCTGGCGACCACCGAATCCCACTCCCACCCGACCAACTCGCTTCCGAGCGTGGCGCTCGAGCCCGCCGGCAGCGCCTGTAGACCCGTGTGGCGGTAGATCCGATCGCGCGCCATCTCGCTCGTCACACGGATCGGGAAGAAGAGGCTGTCGTTGTCGCCCGTGTAATACGCGCCGATCAGCTGATTCTCGGGCAGGCCGTACTGCGCCGGGTCGCGCCAGGTGCTTGTTGGCGTGCCCGACGGATCGGGCTTGCCCGTCTCGACGGTCTTGTAGGTGACCAGGACGCGATCGGGGGTCCCGTTCGTCGATGGTTCGAGCCGGACGCGCCAGTACGAGGTGTTGGCGGAGAAGAAGCCGATGTGCACACCGGCGTCGCGCGCCCCCATCACGGCGTTCCACATCTCCTGCGACCAGTACTCATCGTGCCCGATCGAGAGAAAGGCCTTGTGCCCGAGCAGGCCGTTGCGCGCGCCCAGCAGCCCCCAGCGATGCACGTCGATATTGGTGACGTAGCTGACGCTGTAGCCCTGCTCCTCGAGCCACTGCACCCAGAGGTGATCGTTGCGCAGGAAGTTGTTGGGGTCGTCGAACGTGTTGGCAAAGGGGCGATCGAAGCTGACGGCCACGGCGCGCGCGTTGCCCGACTCGGGCACAAGACAATCGCCGCTCGTCGAGTTGTAGGTCGACTTGCCGCCGTAGTTGTTGTAAGCCTGGTACGTCGTCACCGGGATCTGTACGACCAGGTCCGCCGGCGCGGCGTCATCTCGATCGCGCACCACGAAGGTGGTGAAGTTGTACGCGCCGGCAGCCTCGAAGCGCGCCATGTAGACGCCGCTCGTCCAGTCCGCGGGCACGGTGAGGGTGTACGAAGCGCGCCAGTTGTCGCAGCTGACGCGACCCGTGGCGATGTCCTCGGGGCATTTCGGCTGGGCGCCGCCCGGCAGGTCGTCGTATGTCGCGATCAGCCGTGCGCCGGCGCCGCCGTAGTAACCGGCGCGAAAGAGCGCCAGCGTGAAGACGGGCGCCTCGGTGTCGACGTAGAACGTCAACGTCTCTCCGGCGGCGACGCTGGTGGCCGACGCGTAGCCCTGAACGGCCAGCGAATAGCCGCTCGGTCTCCAGGTCGGATCACCCGGCTGGCAGTTCTCGGCCACGATGGCGTTGGCCGGCGCGGCGCACGGGTCGACGGGACCCTGCGCCAGGGCTGGGGCCGCCAGAGCCAGCGCAAAGACGATCGCTCCGATCCAACCAAGCGATCGAAGCCGAGGCGAAAACGTCATGTGGCGCCGGGTCATTCCACCCACGACCGCGGCGGACTTTGCTTCTGAGGTCCGAGGTGCGAAGGCAAAAACGACAAGGCGACGGTCAAGGATTACGCTCATACAAACGGTACACGCCGGCTTGACTGATCAGGGTGTAGTGCGCTGACAGCCAATCGGCCGGATACATCCCCACCCACCGGGCGAACTCGCCTTCAAGTACGTAAGGCGGCTGGGCGGCCTCCAGCTCCGGCAGATACGGCACCGCCGGCGATGGGGCACTGAGCCAGATGTAGGCAACCGCCCGGTTGAGGCTGCCTGACGGCGGGTAATGATACCTGTGATCCGTCAGGAAGCCCATCTCGGGTTCCCAGGTTTCGACAACCGCGTCGACCGGCACGGTTTCGTTGAGGATGTGGGCCATCCGCCCGGCGTCGTCCTGCGGTGGGACGACCACGTCACGCAGCGTCAGCACAGTCGACGAAGCCAGGATGCCACCCAGCCAGATCAACAGGCCGATGCGCATCAGCTCGCCCTTGCGCAGCCCGCGCAGGTTCCAGTGCGGAGGCCACCAGAAACCGATGGTCAGGTCATAGAAGAAACGTGTCACCAAAAGACAGGCGAGCGCCAGCGCCGGGAAGGCATAGCGGATCCAGCCGATGGAGGCCAGCGCGTACCAGCCCAGGTTGACGACGACGAGCAGGACGAGCACGCCCCATTGCTGCGCGTCGCGCCGACGCGGCAGCGCCAGCAGCACGCCGTACACCACGCCCGGCACGAGCGCGCCGAGGTACACGCGCGCGCTCAGCAGTTGCGCCAGGCTGGCGGCGGTGCGCTGCGGCGAGAACACGAGCGCGGCGCCCGCCGTGGCCTCGCGCAGGAAGACCAGGTTCTCGCTGATGTTGCCCGGCCCGAGGCCGATCAACAGGATCACCTGCCAGAGCACATACGTGCTCGCCGTGACGATACCGGGGATCAGGAAGACGCGTTGGGGCGTCTGGCGGTAGTACACCAGGTTGGCGATCCAGGCGATCAGCAACGTCGGCGCGAGCACCAGCAGATACTGATTCTTCGTCACCGCGGCCAGGCCAAGCAGGAGCCCGGCCGCCGCCAGACGCGCCTCGTTGGCGTACTTGCGCTGGCTGCTGTCGCGGCGCGTCGTCGCGCCCGTCCAGGCCTTGAACCAGTACCAGAAGCCGAGGATCATGAACACCAGGCCGGGCACTTCGCCCAGCACCTGGCGCCCGTATTCCACATAGCCGACGCCGCGCGCCGTGAGCAGCAACGCCACGGCGATCAGGGCCGCTCGCGGCGTCATGAACTGACGCGCCAGCACGTAAAAGGCCGCCAGCCCGATCAGGGAGTACGCGACGATGACCAGCCGAGCCTGATACAGACCCATGCCAAAGATCTTGAAGACCGCCGCGATCGGCAGCAACACGGTCGGCCCAACGCCCAACGTGGGCCCGTAGTAGCGCAGCCCATCGCTGCTGTAGTCGGCATAGGCGCCGAGCGTGATCAACGCCTTGGGGACGTGCAGATGCGATCCTTCGTCGAACCAGGTGCGCGGATACAGCGTGAGGTTGAGCAGGCCCAGGCATAGGGCCAGGGTCGCGACGACGATCGCCAGGAGCACCGTGGTGCGGCGATGCGCCTCCAGGTTGGCGATCTCTTCAGTCGATGGTGTTCGCGGAGAGTCAACCCCTGCAACTGTATTCGCGCTCATGAACGAATCCGCAACCTTTCACGCCCGGCTCAGCGACGCTGAGCCAGGGCGCGTGGGAGGGCGGCCGTACGTTCGGCCGTCGCCGGTTGGACTGTGCTCATAATAGTATCGGCAGCTTGGGCCGCATGTTTACACACCGACTCGCCATTGGTCAGGGCCGGGTAGATCTGCGCCGTGGTCGCTAAATATAACCCCAGAACGGGCGTGGCCACCGACGGGATCAGATGGGCCTCGTTCAACCCATGCAACGGCTCGACGTACCTTTCGCGGTGCACGCGGAAATACCGGATGCGCGCGGGATCGAAATCCGGGAACATGCGCTTGAGGTTCTCGATCCAGATCGACTGGATCTGGGCATCCGAAGTGGTTTGAAGCGCGCTGCCCGGCGCCGTGTATTTCGGCAAGTACACCAGATGATGCCCGCCCACGTGCGCGGGGTCGATGTAGCTGGTCGTCTCGATCACACCGGTGAAGGGGATGCGCGTGTCGGTGATGTTGACCGTCCAATACGGCGTCAGCGGCCGATCGAGCACCATCAACGGGCACACGATGCCCAGATATCGCGTTTGATCGAGGAAGCCCAAATACGCCGCCGGTGCCGTGGGGATCAGGGCCTTGAGGATCGGCGCCTGCACGGTCGCGGCCACCGCCGCGTAGCGCCGCACGACGCCGTTGACCCGGATGCCAACGGCCCGCCCGTTCTCGATGACGATCTCGTCGATCGGCGTGCTGAGATGGATGAGGTTGCCGGCTTTTTGGATCTCGCGGGCCATCGCCTGCAGCAGCGTGGCATAGCCACCGATCAGATAGCCGGCCATCTCTTTCTGGCTCGCGCCGCCGCGGGTCGACTTCATGCGCACGAGCCGGGACCAGATGTACGTGGCCGGCGTGTTTTCGAAACCGCCGTCGAACTTGGCGTTGAGCATCGGGCGCCAGATGTTGTTGAACGTGCCCTTGCCGCCCCACTTCAACAGCCAGTCCTCGACGCTGACGGTTTCGAGGCTGCGCCAGTCCTTGATGAACTGCGCCGCCAGCACGGTCAGGCCGAGGCGGAATCGATCGACCCACCCCAGCGGCGGAAAACGCAGGAACTCGATGATGTTGTTCATCGAGTGCAGCTTCTCTTTGTAGAAGAACGCGGTCTTGGTCTCGCCGAAACGCATCTGATCGGAGAGGCCGAGCTCGGCGATGAGGCCGCCAAGGTATGCGTCGCTCGAAAGGATCGCGTGATAAAAACGATCAACCGCCGTGCCATCCGGCAACGTCAACGGCCCGGCCAGCCCGCCCAACACGGGCGAGGCCTCGAAGATCTCCACGGGCATGCCACGCTTGGCCAACATGTAGCCGAGCGTCACGCCCATGATCCCGCCACCGACAATCCCGACCGTCATACAAGACTCTCTCTATCTTTCATCCGATCCGCGCAGCCTCAGGCCCGCGTCAGGACAAGGCCGCGCGTTGTACGCACTGACCAAACACCGGCGGCGTCGCCGCCAGGATCGTAGCGATCCGATCGCCGGCGTGGCCGTCGCCAAAGATCGGCGGTTGGGCCGTCGGCGGCGCAAACGTGCGCCAGGCCGCCAGGATCGTTTCAGACTTAACGCCGACCAGTCGGTTCCATCCGGCACCGACCGTCTCGGTCCACTCCGTCTCGTCGCGCAACGTCAGACAGGGCCGCTTGAGGAAGTAGGCCTCGCGTTGCACGCCGCCCGAGTCCGTCGCGATCAGACGCGCATTCGCCTCGAGCTGCAGCATGTCGAAGTACCCGACCGGATCGATCACGCGCACATGCGCCGCGAAACGCGCGCCCAGGCGCTCGAGCGCCGCCCGGGTGCGCGGATGCGCCGGGAAGATCACGGGCTCGGCCGCCGCGTTGAACGCAGCCACCACGCCACCCAGCCGGGCCGGATCGTCGGTCGTCGACGCACGATGCACGGTCGCCAGCACATAACCGCCCGGCTCCAGGCCAAGGTCGGCGAGGATGCCGCTGCGCGCGCGCGCCAGTTCGATATTGTGCAGCACGGCGTCGAACATCACGTCGCCGACGACATGCACATGCCGGGTATGGCCCTCGGCCGCCAGTTGGGCGGCGGCGGTCGCGCTGACACAGAAGAACACGTCGCTGATCGAATCCGCGACGACGCGGTTGATCTCCTCGGGCATGCGGCGGTCGTAACTACGCTCGCCCGCCTCGACATGCGCGAGCGGCAGATGCAGCTTGCTCGCCGCCAGCGCGCCCGCGATCGTCGAGTTGGTGTCGCCGCGCACGATCACGCAGTCCGGCCGCTCGTCGCGCAGCACGGGCTCGAGACGGGCGAGGATCTCGGCCGTCTGGGCCGCATGACCGGCGGACCCGGCTTCAAGGTTGTGATCGGGCGCAGGAATCCCCAGATCGTCGAAGAAGGCCTGCGACATGCGATAGTCGTAGTGCTGCCCCGTATGGACCAACACCTCGGTGATACCGGCCCGTCGCAGCGCTCGAGAGACGGGCGCCGACTGGACGAATTCCGGGCGTGCGCCCACGATCGAGACGACCTTCACGTTCAGGCCTTCCGTGAGTCGAACTGCGTGTGCGCGGCATCGAAGCGCGGCGCCGATGCCTCGACCAGCCGCCGCACGCCGATCCGATGCAGCACCACCCGCCACTGGAAGCCGAGATGCGCGCGGATCGTGCGCCAGATCTTGGCCTTCGACGCCCCCGCCATGCGCGTGTGCAGCACAGCCGGGAACTCGACCACTTTGTAGCCGGCCAACAACGCCTTGACCATCAACTCGGTGCCCGCGAGGAAACCGTCAGACTCGAACGCGATCGTCTCCACCACGTGGCGGCGATAGGCGCGGAACAGGGCAGTCCAGGTGTGGATCCGCCAGGCCACGACCAGGCGATACAACGCCGAGGCGCCCTGGCTCAAGACCAGGCGCCACACCGGCACGCCTTCGACGCCGCCCTTGGGGTGATACGGCGACCCCGTGACGATGTCGACGTCCGGCCTGAGCAAATCGAGCATGGCCGGGATGTTCTCGAAGCGGTAGGTGCCGTCGGCATCGGTCGTGACGATCACGTGCCCGGCGGCCGCGCCCAGCCCGGTCCGGATCGCGGCGCCAAGGCCACGGTTGACGGGATGACGCTCGAAGCGGCAGGTCACACCGACCGGCAGACGGTCGGGCGAAAACGCGGTTTTCAGGCCAAGCCACGTCTCGTCGACGCTGCCGTCGTCGACAAAAACGACTTCGACAGCGCGGTTTCGGGCCAGATCAGCCGCGACCGGCAGCAGGGTCGAGGCCAGACGTGGAATGTTGTCGGCCTCGTTACAGCAGGGTATGACGATCGAAAGATCCATAGGTGTTGGCAACAATAGCATCGCCCGCAACCGGTACCAATGGCACCATAGGCCTAAATATCAAGTTTTCCACCTGAGCCAGCCCGATTTCACGCAGAATTTATCCCGGGGGCTCAAGGAGTGTGCCGGCGGGTCGACAGGCGTTTCGCCCATCGACCCGCCGGGGTTCACCGGTCCTGGAGCCGGAAGAGACGGTAAGGGCCGCGCTGGGCCACGACTTCGGCGCCATTGAGCGAGGCCGCATAGAGCCCCGTCGAGTCGGCAAACGGCCCGACCAGCACGTAATCCGGATCGAATTGCTGGTAGTCATAAGACGCCGGATCGTAGGACGCCCCCAGGTTCTTGAAGGCGATCAGGTCGTTCAGGAGGCTGGTCGGCGGCAGGTGGTAGGCCTGATGTTTCGAGAGGAAGACGATCTCCCACTCCCAGGTCTCGATACGCGCATCCGGCTCGACCGTGGCGTCGATCATCTCCGCGAAGTAGCGCGCATCGGTCTCGGGCGCGGTGACGATCTCGCCCATCAGCTTCGACGACGAGTGGATCAGGAGCATCACGACAAGCGCCCCGACGGCAATGGGGCGCAACAGCGCGGTCAGGCCGTCCTCGCGCCAGGCCGTGCGCCATTGCGTAAACGAAGCGCGCACCGGTCCGGCGAGTTCGATCACGAAATAGGCCACGAACAGATGGCCGACGATCAGGCCAGGGATCACGTAGCGTTCCCATCCGACCGAGGCGAAGACGAACCAGCCAAACCAGACCAGCGTAAAGGCGAGGAAGAACGCGCGCCCGATCTGATCGCCGGCGCGTCGCATCAATTGAGCGAGCCCATAGGCCAGGGCTGGAAGCAACCAGACGAAATAACTTCCGCGGATCAGCAGTTTGATGGCTGAAGACACAGCCTCGGGCTGCAGAAAGACCCGCACCTGAGGCCCGGAGGCGGCCGAGAAGTCGGCCCAGAAGCGCGCGAAGTTATCGGGGCCAAGCAGGAAGTACAGGCTGACGTATTGAAGCACCAGGGCGACGCCGCTGAACGCCAGCGGCACGATGAAAGCCGCGAACCTACGCCGGCGCCACCAGAGGATGTCGACCCCGGCGGCGAGGATCATGGCCGCCGGCGTGGCCATGATCAACTGCGGCTTCACGCCCATGCCGATCCCGAGCAGCAACCCCGAGATCACCAGCCACCGGGACTGCCGCTTGTCGAAGTACCGCAACCAGGCATAGCCCCCGGCCAGGAAGTAGGCCATGCCCGGGATCTCGCCCATGACGTGCCGGCCGAGATAGAGCGCCGACGAGCCATCGCCGTCGCCACGGATGAAGATATACAGCACTAGCGTCAACAGAGCCGGCCAACGCCCGAACAGCCGTCGACCGATCAGATAGAGGAAGGCGCCGGCCACCACGAAATGCAGGGCCACCACCAGCCGCGCCTGGAACAACCCGACGCCGGCCACCTTGAACATCGCCGCCACCGGCAGAAAGAACAGCGGCGACGCGCTCACGACCGTGTCGAACGGCCGGAACCCTTCGACGCTGTAAGTGGCGTACTGGCCGTATTCGACGAGGTTGCGCGGGATCTGCAACCACCAGCCCTCGTCAAACCACGGCAGCGGAAACCGATCCAGGCGATACGTGGCCAGGAAAAGCCCCACGACCACCACGGCGCCCAGCAGCAGACGCTCGGCCCAGACTTCAAAGCCTGCCGCCGCCGCCACTTGAGCTCCCCGGCGCTCCCCCTGTGTTGATGACACGATACTCATCTACCTCTTGTCCCGACTCGTCAGGGCGTCAGGCGCACCCACGCCCAGCCCCAATAAGGATAACTGCTACCACCACCTAGCCCATCGGCGCGCTGCACATAGATCTCGAACACGCCATTGGTCACCGTCACCGTGCCCAACGTGTACTCGCTGAAGTTGCCGGCCGACCCGCTGGTCACGTTGGTCGAGAACTGCGTCGGATTGCCGGCCGTCGTGCCCCAGTAGTAACGCAGGTTCTGGTTCCAGTACAGGTTCGCGGCCAGCGTGTACGTGCCGTTCGGTACGTTCGCGTAGAACCGCATCAACGGCGGTGTCTCGCTCGTCGCCGCGAACAGGCCCGGGTAACCACGCCCAGCCCACAGGAACTCGGTCCAAAGGTTGTCGTTCGCCACGAGCGCGCCGGCGTTGGTCGTCGTCGTCAGCACCGGCGATTGATGTGTGTCCTCGTAGACGTTGATCACGATCGGCGTCGGCGTCACCGCGAGAGTCGCGGTCGGCGTCGGCGTGATCGTGGGTGTCGGCGTGATGGTCGGCGTGACCGTCACGGTGCCGGGCCCCGCGGTGGCGGTGGCCGTCGGTGTGCGCGTTGCCGTTGCCGTGATCGTGGCGGTCGACGTCGGGGTCGCGGTCGCGCCGGACGTCGAGCCGCCGCCGAAATCGTCGAACACGGTGTTCGGGCCGTTGAAGGACCACAGCCCGATGTAGCCACCCTGAGCGCTGAAGGGCCAGGCGCTCACGTCGCGGGTCGCCAGCAGGGTCGTGTTGCGATAGATCTCGACCGTGCCGTTGGCCAGCGCGACTGCTCGGAGCGAATCGCCGGCCGTGAAGGTCGCGGGGATGTCCGCGCCGCGCAGCACCCAGCCGTTGACCGGATCGACCGTGTACACCTGCACGCGCGCATTTGGCGGGTTGTACAGGACCTCGATCGCCCCGGAGTCGGTGGTGGTGCCGCTCTGGCTCTTGAGCACCAGCGCGACCTCGGCCGCTGCCGGATCGATCGCCACGAGCCGCACACAGGCCTGCTGCGACGTCCCAAAGGCCGTGGCGTTCCACAACACGGCGCCGGCGTCGCCAGTCGCCACCACGTCGAGGGCGTTGCTCGCGACCTGGTATTGGCCGGTGCCCGTGGCCCCCGACCAGCCGGTGCCGATCGCGCCGTTGGCCCGGTTGAACGAATCCAACGTCAGGCACGTCGCCGCGGCCGTGGCGGTCGCGGTCGGTGTGCTGGTCGCCGTGGCCGTGGCGGTGGACGTCGCCGTTGCAGTGGCGGTCGCCGTTGGCGTGTTCGTCGGTTGGCCGGTGAGCGTGGCCGTCGGCGTCAGGGTTGGCGTGGGCGTCGCCGTCGCCGTGGCCGTCGCGGTGGCGGTCGGTGTGTTCGTGCTGGTCGGCGTAGCCGTCGGCGTCGGCGTGATCGTGCTGGTTTGGGTCGCGGTGGCAGTCGCCGTCGCCGTGGCCGTGGCGGTCGCCGTCGCGCTGGCGGTTGCCGTCGCAGTCGCCGTGTTGGTCGGCTGACCGGTGAGCGTGGCCGTCGGGGTGGAGCTGGCCGTGCTGGTCGCCGTCGCCGTGGCGGTCGCCGTCGGGCTGGCGGTCGCGGTAGGCGTGGCGCTGGCCGTTGCGGTCGGGGTGGCGGTGCGGGTCGGCGTCGCCGTGGCCGTCGGCGATGCCGTGGCCGTCGTCGTGGGTGTACTGGTCGGGCCGGCGCCGCCCTGGTAGGTCAAGCGCACCCAGGCCCAGCCCCAGAACGGATAAGTGCTGCCGCCGCCCAGGCCATCGGCGCGCTGCACATAGATCTCGAACACGCCATTGGTCACCGTCACCGTGCCCAACGTGTACTCGCTGAAGTTGCCGGCCGACCCGCTCGTCACGTTGGTCGAGAACTGCGTCGGGTTGCCGGCCGTCGTGCCCCAGTAGTAACGCAGGTTCTGGTTCCAGTACAGGTTCGCGGCCAGCGTGTACGTGCCGTTCGGCACGGTGCCATAGAACCGCATCAACGGCGGTGTCTCGCTCGTCGCCGCGAACACGCCCGGGTATCCGCGCCCAGCCCACAGGAACTCGGTCCAAAGGTTGTCGTTCGCCACGAGCGCCCCGGCGTTGGTCGTCGTCGTCAGCACCGGCGATTGATGCGTGTCCTCGTAGACGTTGATCACGATCGGCGTCGGCGTCACCGCGAGAGTCGCGGTCGGCGTCGGCGTGTTCGTGGGCGTCGACGTCACGGTGGGGGTCTGGGTCGCCGTCGGGGTCAGGGTATTCGTCGGCGTCGGCGTGATGGTCGGCGTGTTGGAGGCCGTCGACGTGAGACTGGCGGTCGGCGTCGGCGTCGGCGTGCCGGGCACCGCGGTATTCGTCGCCGTGGCGGTCCCGGTCGGCGTACGGGTCGCGGTGGCGGTCTGGGTCGGAGTCGAGGTCGGTCCGGGCGTCGGGCCTGAGGCGCCGACGGTCACCGTTGTCGAACCGTTGAAGACCGGCACGTCGACGAACTGGCTTTGAATGCCGCCGCCGTTGTCGGTGAAGAGGTAGAAGCGCGTGACAAGATCGGTGCGTCCCGCGAAGGTGGCCGTCAGCTCCTGGGCGTTGGTGTCGAACACGGCCGAGGCGATGTTCGACGTGGTGACGGCGCGCACGTACTGTCCCGCGTAGTCGACCGTCACATACTCGGGCTGGTAACCGGCGAGGTTGTTGCGGATGTTGGTGAGCGCGGCCGACCAGTTGGCGGGCGTGATCGACGAGAAGAAGTACTCGTGTGTCATCAGCATCGCCAGGTTCATGCCGTCGAGGGCGCGCTTGAGGTACGCGGTTCCGCGCGCGGTGGTGCCGGCCACGTCGTTGTCCGGGTACCACTCGTAACCGGTGACATCGCGCGGCTCGGTGATCAGTGCGAAGAACTGGCCGTCGAACTCCGGGTGGGTCGGGATGGTCAGGAAGTCGGCCAGGACGGCCGGGTTGTTGCAGTTGCCGCAGGGCTGCTCAAAGCGGCTGTACGGACCGATCGCCAGGCGCGGCGCATCGGAATACTGCGTGCTGACCGGGATGACGGTGCCGATGTACTCGACGCCCCAGTCATGCAGATAGCTGAACGTGTTCTTGCCGATCTCGTAGTAGTGCGGCACCACGTATTTCGAGATCGGGAGGTTGTATTGTTGATGGAACGCCGTGGCGTCGGCGAAGTTCTGGGCCACCACCGCGTTCGGCAGATCCGCCCAAGTGGTGGTGCGACCCCAATAGGCCCAGTTGTTCTGGCTGCGGGCGTGCATCGAGATGGTCACATTGCCGCTGCCGGTAAGCTGCTGGAGCTGAGCCGCATCCGCGGCGCTCTGATCGTCGAGGAAGTAGCCGATCCAGACCTTGTAGCCCAGCTGGGTCGCTGTCTGCGCCCAATCATAGGGTCCCGAGCCGTCGTCGACGCGGAACGTGATGAAAGGCGGCAGGCCCTGCATCACGAAGGGCTTGCGCGCCGCCCACACGAGACTGCGCCAGACCAGGTCGTCAAAGCCGTGGGCGGGGCCCCAGGTGTTGAGCTGGATCCAATCGGTGCTCAACCATTGCACGGCCCGGCCCTGCCCCGACGTGGCCGCCACCAGGAAGGGTGAACCACCCAACGTGGCGACGCTGGCCGCGTTCCCGCCCAGCGTAACGTTGCGGATCGAGACGTTGCCGAGCAACGTATAGCTCGCGCCGGAGTTTTGCAGCGCGCCGATGTAGCCGCCGATCGAGGCCGCGTTGTTGACGGACACGGCCGTCGACGTCGTGCTGCCGCCATAACCGAAGCCGAACACGCTTTGCACGAAGGCGTAGCGGGCGGCCCCGCCCGCCGTCGCGAGATCGCCGTCGAAGTTCACCAGGCCCGTGCCCGCGGACACGGCATTCGCGATCAGCGTCTGTTCGCCCGCGCTGAGCGCCGCGCCCGAGACGTCGATCTGACTGTGGCCGATGACGATCACGGCATAGTCGGACACGTTGGCGGGCACGGGGTTGAACGCCAGATCCAGCGTGGTGTACGGCACGCCGAAGTTCTCGAGATAGGGCTGCACATAGCGGGCATAGTCGCTGTAGCGGCCGCTGGCGCTGTTGACCAGCACCAGGGCGCCCGCTTGAACTGTCCCGGTTTGGGCGCGCGCCGGCCCGGCATAGGCGAACATCGCCAGCGCCAGGCCGACAAGCGACAATAGCAAAGCACGCGACACTTTCCTGCGGATGGTCACGGCTCTCGCGAAGTTTTTCATGGCGACGATCTCCTCGGTACTGACGTCGCGCTCCCCCGAACGCTACGCGCTCTGAGTCTGACGGCGGAGTCCGCTTGGGGCGCCCGACCCCGAGCCATAGAACTCCTTCAAGCCCGCCACAACTCGTGCTTGATCTTCTTCTTTGATGTCGTTGAACAGCGGAAGCCGCAGCAGTTGGTCGCTCACGCGCTCGGTCACCGGACAGTCGCCCGGCTGGCCGCCGAACTGACGGCCCATATCCGAGAGGTGCAGCGGCAAATAGTGAAAGACGCTGAGGATGCCGCGCGACTTCAGATGCGCGATAACCGCCTGGCGTTCCTCGAGCGACGGGAACAGCAGATAGAACATGTGGTACGGCTGGTCGCAGTGCTCGGGCACGATCGGCAGACGCACGTCGTGCTCAGGCAGCCAACCGGCCAGTTCCGCGGCGTAGTACTCCCAGGCGCGCCGACGCTGGGCCTGGATCCGGTCGCGCGCTTCGAGCTGCGCGTACAAGAAAGCCGCCAGCAGATCGGATGGCAGGTAGCTCGAGCCGAGGTCCACCCAGGTGTACTTGTCGACCTGACCACGGAAGAACCGGCTGCGGTTGGTGCCCTTCTCGCGCAGGATCTCGGCGCGCTCGACGTATTGTGGGTCGTTGACCAACAGCGCCCCGCCCTCGCCGCACATGAAGTTCTTGGTCTCGTGAAAGCTCTGCGTCGCCAGCGCGCCGAACGTGCCCAACAGTTTGCCGCGGTACTTGCCAAAGAGCCCGTGTGCGTTGTCCTCGACCACGGCGAGGTCGTGACGCGCCGCGATCGACGAGATCGCGTCCATCTCGCAGCCGACGCCCGCGTAATGCACGGGCACGACGGCGCGCGTGCGCGGGGTGATCAGCCGTTCGAGCTGTGCCTCGTCGAGGTTGAGCGTGTCGGGGCGGATGTCGGCGAACACCGGAGTCGCGCCGCGCAACACGAAGGCGTTGACGGTCGACACGAACGTGAACGCTGGCACGATCACCTCATCGCCGGGCGCGATGTCGAGCAACAGCGCCGACATCTCGAGCGCATGCGTGCACGATGTGGTCAACAACACGCGTTGCACGCCGAGCTCCGCCTCGAGCAGTTCGCGGCAGCGTCGCGTGAAAAGGCCGTCGCCCGAGATCTGACCGTTGGCGATCGCCTCGGCGATATAGGTCTGCTCGTTGCCGGCAAAGCACGGGCGGTTGAACGGGATCGGATAGTCAGGCATCGGCGCCCTCTCCGGTGATGAACCACTTGTGAAACCAAAGCGCCAACGAGTCCGTCAGGAAGCCGCCGCGCTGGTACAGTCGTTGCGCGGCGCGGTTGCGTCCTTGGGTGACCACGGTCACGCGCGTCGCGCCCTGTTCGGCGAACCAGGTCAGCCCGGCATCGATCAAGGCGCGCCCCAGGCCCTTGCCCTGCGCGGTCGGGTCGACGGCCACCAGGCCGATCTCGCCGGCCGTTTCGACCGCGTCGTAGTGGCACGACAAATAGCCCAACGGTCGGTCTCGCTCGTCAACCGGCACCCAGACCACGCCGGCCGCGTCTTCACAGGCGCGCTGGATCCAGGCCGCGTACAGCGCCTGCGCGCGCTCGCGCGCGAACGCCGTGTCGAAGAAGAACCGGGTATCGCCGTGGCTGACGCGCGCCAGCGCCTGAAGCGCCGCCAGATCGTCCGCGCGCGCGGCCCGGATCTCGGGTCGCAGCGGCCCCGACGGCGTCGGTCGCTCGAGCGCGAACGTCAAACGGATGTCGACGAAGCGGAACCCGGCGGCCTCGGCCATGGCCGTCGTCAGCGGGTCGTCCGGCCGAGCCAAGAAGTACAACGCCTCGACGGCGTTGCGTCGCGCCCAGTCGTCGACCGACCGCGCCAGTTCCGCGTCGAACCGATCGCCCACCACGCGCCCGATGCGCCGACCGAAGAAAGCCGTGTCCCACGCGAGCAGGACGGCCGGCTCAGCCGACGCGAGCGTCGTCATCCCGGGCCTCCCCCGTCACGGCATGAACCCTGACGGCGTATGTCGGCCGCTCCATCATTCGAAAGTGCATCCGGGCCAGGTACTCGCCGATGATCCCGAGCGCAAAAAGTTGCGCGCCCGAGAAGATCGCGATCACCGACGCCAGAAACGGAAAACCCGACACGCTGCTGCCCTGGATCAGATAGCGCCCGATCACATAGGTCAACACGAGAAACCCAAAGACCGTAAACCCGAAGCCGATCAGGCTGGCCAGCTGGAGCGGCACGACGCTGAAGCCGGTCACCATGTTGATCGCGTGCGTGATCAGGCGCATCAGGGTGTAGTTCGACGTCCCGACCTGACGCGGGCGATGCGGCACCCGCACCGCGGTGAAGCGCGTGGTGCCCCAGGTCAGCATGACGTCGATCGACGGAAACGGGCCCTGATAGGTCCGAAACGCTTCGCGCAAATCGGTGCGGAAGACGCGAAACGCGCTGACGCTGCGCGCGGTCTCCGCGCCCATCGCGCTTTGCAGCGCGAGCTTGGTCAACTGCGACGCCAGGTCGCGCAACAACCCGTGCTGCTCCTGCTGCGGCGAGCCATAGACCACGTCGTAGCCCTCATTGAACGCGCGCAGCAACGTGGCGATCTCGGCCGGCGGGTGCTGGCCGTCGTCGTCGAGCGTCACCGTCACCGGGTAGCGCGCCGCGCGGATCCCGCACAGCAGCGCATTGTGCTGCCCATAGTTGCGCATCAGCCGGATGCCGTGCACCCACGGGTACTCGGCTGCCAGGCTTTCGACCACGCGCCAGCTCTCGTCGCGGCTGCCGTCGTCGACCATCACAGCTTCGTAGCGCTCGGCCAGCGCCGGCAACGCCTCTGCCAGTTCGGCCAACACCGCCTTCAGGCTGCCCGCGCTGTTGTAGACCGGGATGACGATCGACAGCGCCGCCACCAACGGCGCGGCACCCGGAACCGGGTCGGCCGCGACCGCCAGGGTCGTCGAAGGCTGTAGGCCCGTGGTGGTCTTCATGAAAGTCAGTCAGCCTCTTCGCGTGCCTCGGTCAAACCGATCGGTTCCGAAACGCGTTTACCGTACGGCCATGCGCGAGGACCGGGACCAGGCCAGGTAATCGCGGCCGGCGTCACGGATCGCTTCGGTCAGACGCAGCGTCACCAGACCATCGCGCGCCGAGGTCCGCGGCTCGGACCCATCCGCGATGCAATCCAGAAAGTGCTGCAACTCGAGGAACAGCGACTCGAAGATCGGGACCTGGATGCGCTCGACGATGCTCTCCTGTCGGTACTTAACGCCGCGGTGATTGTGGTTCAGGTACTCGCCGACCGTATGGCGATGCACCAGGATGCTCTTGTCGAGCAAATCGCACTCGAGGTACGCCTCGCGGGCGGTGACCTCGATTGCGCGCACCTTGTTCTCGGTGACGCGCGAGGCCGTCAACGCCACGAGCGGCCCGCCGGGATAATGCAGTTGCGCCGTGACGTGATCGAGCCCATCGGTGACGATCGACAACGCGCTGGCGTCGAACCGATCGGGCGCGCGGCCGAGCAGGTCGAGCGCCAGGTTGAGGTCGTGGATCATCAGGTCGAGCACGACGTCGACGTCGGTGTTGCTCGAGCCGATCGCGCTCAGGCGGCGGAAGTTGACGGCGAGCGGCGCCATGTTCTCGATGACGTTCTTGAGTTCGATGTACGCCGTGTTGAAGCGCTCGATATGACCGACCATCACGATCACGGGGCGGCCGAGGGCGACCGACTGTCGCTGAGCGGTGGCGATCAACGCCTCCGCCTCCTCGGCCGTTTCGGTGATCGGCTTCTCGATCATGACATGCACGCCGCGCAGGATGCAGCGCTCCGCGATTTCGAAGTGCAGGGGCGTGGGCGCCGCGATGCTGACCGCATCGACACCGTCGAGCAGCGCGTCGATCTCGCTGAACGCGCGCGCGTCGTGCTGGCTTGCCACCTGAGCCGCGACCGCGGCGTTAGCGTCATATACGCCCACGAACTCCGCGCGACGCAGATTCGAAAACACACGGCAATGCCGTTGGCCCATCCGGCCGACACCTATGACACCGACACGAATATCTTGCATGCTGGACGCACTCATTCCACTACGATAACCCGCCAAAAGGCGTTCTCCAATGTGACCGTAGCACTAGCCGATACGGGGCAGATGAGCGGGTGTTAAGCGTCTCGGACGCCGATCAGGGTGATAACCGCTCGGTCAGGTGTTGGGCTGCCTGACTTAACGCGGTTTGGCCCTGGCTTTCCCAGTACGCGGCATACGCCTGCAACTCTCCCGGGATCTCGGGCAGCTGGCTCAACAGAAGCTGAGCGCCGTCGAGGTCGCCCGACCACAGCCGGGCATAGCCGAGCGCCTTGATCACCGCGCGGCTGTTCGGGGCATTTGCATAAGCGCGCTCCAAATCCGCGAGCGCCGCCGTGTAGTCGCCGGTGTTAAGGGCCAGCAGGCCGCGTCGAAACCGACCGGCGAGCTGATCGGGGTCGCGACGGAGCGCGTCCTCGATATCGGCGAGCGGCGACGCCGGCGACGTCACCGGGTCGATCGTCGGCCAATCGGCCAGTTCCTGGGCGTTGAGCGCCAGGACGGCGCGATTGGTCGACCAGGCAGCCACGAGCGGGCCGCGCGCCAGCCAGCCCAGACCGGCGACCACCACGAGCATCGCGCCGGCGATCACCCACGGCGCGGCGTTCCCGCCCTGGAACATCGACCGCGGCGCTCCGGTCGGCTTCGACGGCGCGTCCTCGCGGCTCAACAACGCCGCCAGGCCCAACCACACAAAGAGAAACGGCACCGCGCCACCGGCATACACCGGGTCATCGACCAGGCCATGCACGGCCAGCGTGACCGTGGCGGCCAGCGCGGCCAGCCGATACGGATCGCTGCCGCCGGCGCGCACGTCCGCGCGCAACAGGGCGGCCAACGCGGCCAATTGCAGCCCGATCCAGATCACGACGCCGCCCAGGCCCTGTTCGAACGCCAGGCCCAGGTACAGCTGATGGGCATAGCTGTACAGCGGCACCCGGATCAGGCGCCCGTACAGCGAAAACGCGCCCTCGAAGGCCTCGGGCCCCCAGCCGGTCAACGGCGCCTGGCCGATGAGATAGGCCGTTTCGCGCCAGATGCTCAGCCGGCCCATGTCGACGCCGCCGACGTCCACGCCGTCGATCAACGGCGCCACCCACGGCCACGCCAGGCTCAACCCGACGGCCGCCCCGACGATCAGCGCGCCGATCAGGCCGCCGAACAGCGCCAGCCGTCGCTCACCCCAGCGCCGCGAGGCCCACCACACAGCGCACACGGTGGCGGCGGCCAGAAGCCCGATCAAGGCGCCGCGCGACCCGGATCGGCCAAGCAGCGCGAGTAGCAGCAACCCGGCGGCGACGGCCGCCCAGCGCCACACACGCCCAACCGGGCGCGCGATGGTCACGATCGCGAACGGCAACGCCAGCGCCGCGGCGCCGCCGATGGTGTTGCGCGACCAGTACACGCCGTACACCAGCGTGACGCCGGCCGCGGTCACCGGCGCGGCGATCAGCGGATAAAGCGAGGCAGCCCGCCGGGCAAAACGCGTTGGGATGAACACGAGCACGATCGCCAAAGCGGCCGCGAGCGCCAGCCCCACAAAGCGCGGCCAGGCCAGCGCCGGCTGGGGCGCGACTCCAGCCGCCAGGGCGGCCGAGAGCAAGAAGAGGAGCAGACCGATGGTCAACCAGCGCTGTGGCATACAGACAAGACGAGACGCCGCACGAACGGGGTCGATCCCGACCGTTGCGGCGTCCCGTAAACGCGACCCTGATCGCGTGTCGGGCTCAGTGACCGGCTTCGCCGGACGCCGTCGACCAGCGCAGATGCTGCAGGCCGACGTCAAGCGCGGTGCGCATGGTCGACACGTCGGAGAGCAGCATCTTGATGTAGGTCCAGATCGGGCCGGGCCGGAAGGCCCACTCGCGGAAGGCGCGCTTCTGCCAGTACAGCAGGCGTTCGGCCGGCAACCCCGGATAGTCGAGGACCGTGCCCTTGTCCATGTCGACCTGCTCCCAGCGCGTGCCCTTGCGGAACCAGCCTTCCTTCATCACTTCAAAGAAGAAGGGCGTGCCAGGATACGGCGCTGCGACGTGGAAGAGCGCGATGTCGAGCGGCAGGCTCTTGGCGAAGTCGATCGTCTTGCGGATCGTCTCCTCGGTCTCGGTCGGCAAGCCGATGATGAAGTAGCCCCAGTTCTTGATGCCGGCGTTCTTGGCCCAGACCAGCGCCTGCTTGGCGCGATCGGGGTAGGCGCCCTTGCGCGCGTGCTTGAGCACCTGTTCAGAGCCGCTCTCGATGCCCCACGAGATCAGGATCGAGCCGGCCTTGGCCATCATCTTGAGCATCTCCTCGTCGACGTAGTCGACGCGGCTGTTGCTCGTGAACGTGATCTTGACGTTCTCCTCGATCAGCAGCCGGCACATCTCCATCACCTGATCGCGCGACACCGTGAACAGGTCCGCGTACATGTGGATGTGCTTGACGCCGAGGGTGGTCAGGTACTTGATCTCGTCGACCAGCAGGCGCGGCGAGCGCAGACGCACGCTGTACTGGTAGGAGACATGTTTGATGCAGTACGTGCAGCCGGCCGTGCAGCCGCGGCTGGTGACGATGAACGTGAACGGGCCGTTGATCATCGGCATCCGGTACTTCATCAGCGGCAGATGCTCGTGGAGCGGCATCGGCAGGTCGTCGAGGTTCTTGATGAACGGGCGCGGCGCGTTGAGCACGATCTCGTCGCCCTCGCGCCAAGCGATGCCCTTGATGGCGTGCAGATCGACTGTGCCGTCGGCGCGGCGCGCGGGCACGTAGCTCTCGTCGTGCTCGGCGAAGACGCGGCTCATGTGCGCGTCGCGCTCGTGCGTGCGGCCCTCGAGTTGGTCGAGCAGGTCGCGGATGGTCAGGTCGGGCTCGCCGACCAGGATGAAGTCGAGCGCCGGGAACGGCCGTAGCGTCTCGCGCGGCATCGGCGTGACGTGCGTGCCGAAGGCGATCGTCTTCGCGCCGCGGGCCTTGGCCAGGAAGCACCCGTACATGTCGTTCTGCAACGACGGCGCGGTCACCTGGGTCAGATAATACTTGGGCTTGTACTTGTCGATCAGGGCCTCGAACTTGGCCCAGCTCATGTGCTCGGCGTTGGCGTCGATGATCTTGAACGTGTAGACCGGGCTGAGCATGGCCGCGATCTGCGCCAGCGAGACCTGCGGCCACACCATGTTCTCGCGCGTGCGCCGACCGACGCGGTGCTGGGACCGGATCCACAGCTGGCCGTCGGGCGTGGGCGGGTTCACCAGCAGGATGTCGACGGCCTCCGGGGGACGCGGGGCTTCCAGCAGCCCCTGCTTGACGATGTCGTCGACGTTCGGGAAATCGGCCATGCGCACGTTGGCGATACGCCGGGTGCCCAGGTTCTTGGGGGTGTTCTCAGTCGGTTGATCGCTCATGCTCTTTCTCCTCGCCGCTCGCCGCAGCGACCGGTCGTTCACCGCCGGTGTAGTCGAATGAAGAGACGCGACCGGCGCCCCACCCGAGGGTGCTTGCGCCGCGCCGCATCGACTGGCAGTCAGTCGCCGCGTTTCATTAGCAAGAACATTATCTTACTAATTATTTGGACAACTGAAGTTGACAATGGTCCTATTGCCCGCCCCTGGTCACGGCTCAGCTCGCTCGGAAGGCACAGAAAAGAACGGGTTCCGAAGGTGAAAACGGCGCCCCGGCCCTCGGAGCACCCGTTTTGACCATCTTTCCGCATGGCCGACGCCGGTCACGCAAGTTGACGGAATACCAATCAGCCGGCGACGTCCTCACGGGCGCGGATGTCGCGCTGGCTGAGTTCCTCGAGGACACGCAGCAGCACCCAGTAGATCAGCAACTGAACGCCGACGACGACCAGCATGGCGCTGCCGAGCAGGTACAGCCACAGTCGGGCCACGTCCCACCCGCTGACGCCGAGCGCGGCCGAGGTGGTGCCGACGATCACGCCCAGCACGGTCAGAACCAGACCGGCCCAGCCGAAGTGGCGATCGAGCGGGGTCTTGAAGATCGGGTTGCCGAACAGACCCTGCCGCACCGGCTGCCTGTAGAAGAGGGTCACGAGATAATTGAAGGTGACGCCAAGCGCGAACACGCTGACGCCGACCACGCCGGCGACCATGGCCGCGAACAGCCCGGCCACTTCCCACGCGCCCAGGTTGGTGACGCCCGAGAAACGCGCCACGACGAGGGCCAACACCGCCAGCGCCGCGATGGCCACGCCCGCCAGGCCGATCTTGCCCAGGATGCTGACCGGGTTGTAAGCCAGCGCCGTCCACACGATCGACTGCAGGAAGATGGCGCCGTCGCGCACCACGCTGAGCTTCGACCGGCCGAGGCGCTCGCTGTACGGGATCGCGACCTCTTCGACCTTCAGACCCTCGTGGATCGCGCGCGTGCTCTGCACCGGCGTGAGGTTGAGGCCGTCGGGGAGCGGGTACATGCGTGTGAGCACGTCCTTCTTGAAGACGCGCATGCCGCTGGCGCTGTCGGTGACGCGGGTATTGCTGATCAGGGTCAGCAGGTTCGCGAAGAAGAAGTTGCCGATGCGGCGCATCGGCGGCATCTCGCTCTTGGCGCCGGCCATGCGCGAGCCGATCACCAGGTCGACGCCGCCCAACGCGCGCACGCACAGCTGCGGGAAGTACTCGGGCGGATACGTGCCATCGGCATCCAGGAAGCCGATCAGATCGCCCTTGGCGGCGTTGAAGCCGGTCTTGAGCGCGCCGCCGTAACCCTTGTTCTTGACGTGCTTGATCAGCGTCACGCCCTCGATCGATCCGGCGATCTCGGCCGTCTTGTCGCGCGAGCCGTCGTCGACGACCACCAGCTCGGCCAGGTCGACGCCCACCTTGCTCAGGTCGTCGCGCACGGCCAGCACACGCCGCGCGATGGTCTCGATGCCGTCTTCTTCGTTGTACGCCGGGATCACGATCGATAAAGCAGTCATAGTCGTTGTGTCACTCACTTGAATAAACGCGGTCTCAACCGACACTGCGATGCGCCCCCCGGCACATCCTAGAATTGGAACACTTTCCGGCCCGCGTGCGTGACCGAGCCGTCGATGGTCTTGATCACCTTGGCGGGCACGCCGCCGACCACCGTGTGCGGCGGCACGTCCTTGGTCACCACCGCGCCGGCGGCAACCACGGCGCCCTTGCCGATGCGCACGCCGTCGGTGATCACGGCGCTCGCGCCCAGCCAGACGTCGTCCTCGATCACGATCCCCTCGGCTGTGATGCCCTGCTCGACGAACGGACGCGCCGGGTCGTCGAAGACGTGATTGACGGCGATGATCTGCGTGAACGGCGACGTGTACACCCGATCGCCGATGGTCACGCCGCCCTGCCCGCGGATGACGCTGTACTCGCCGATCAGGCAGTTCTTGCCGATCGTGATGTGCGATTGCGACATGCCGCGGAAGTTGTAGACGTGCAGCACGGCCCCGTGCATGACGATCGTGTCAGCGCCGAGCGTGATGCCCCCCGGCATCGCATGCAGATACGCGCCTTGATCCACATAGACCCCGTGCCCGAGCCGGATCTGGCTCGCGTACCGCAGCCGGGCGCCCGCTTCGATCGCGGCGAGCCCATCCATTTTAAGGATCAGGCGATACAGCACGCCCCGCAACGCAATGCCAACGATCGTCGGCACCCAGCCCACCAGGGCAAAGAGCAGTTGTTCAAGAACGTAGCGGCCGGGGCTTGCCGCCTGACGGCCGGTATACAGGGCGACGCCCTGTAGGGCGGAGGTTTTCTGACGCTCGCTCATCGACACATCTTCCCGGGCCGGTTTCCCGAGCGCCGAACCGCAGTGTAGTGGAATTTGTGAGGCGGCTGGATAGTACGCTTGTGGGGGGAAAAAAGGCCTGCGGCGGGCCGGGAAACAAGGTCCCCGACCCGCAGCAGGCCTTTCGCCGCGTGGCTCAGCGTCGCCGAACGGTGCTTACGGGTTACCCCATTCGATCACCAGGGCCGGGCGACCGGTCTGATTCCAGTCGCCGGTCTCGGAGGCCGTGAAGTATTTGCCGGTGCTGTAGTCGCTGTCGGCACTGTACAGGGCAAGCCGGGCGGGTTCGCCGGCGGCGTACGACTCGGCCACCAACCGGGTCACGTCCCAGTCGCGCTGGACGCACGGCCATGGGATGCCGCCGGGCGCGCCGCAGCCGACCACCTGACCGACCCAGGCGCCGCCGTGGTTCTCGATCGGCATCGGGGCATTGTTCCAGGTGAGCGTCGATTCGTTCCAGTCGGCGCCGATCCGGAAGACCTGGACGTACGCGTCCGCGCCGGGTTGGCCGTTGCTGGCCGTGCCCGAGCCGCCAAACTGATGCAACTGAAGCGTCGCGCTGCGGATGACCTTGCCGGCCGGAACCTGCGCGAGCGGGAAGGTCAGATAGGTCTTGGCGAAGCACGGCCAATCGGCGACATCCGACTGGTTCTGGATATTGATGTTGGCTTCGGCGCCGTAGTTCGAGTTGCCCCAACCCGACCAGAGGAAGTTGGTGTCGCCCGAGCACTGGTTGGACGCCACGCCGCCGATGTCGGCGTCGGGCACCGTCGCGCCGTTGAGGCCCTCGCGCACCGTGACCGTTCCGCCCGCCGACGACGGCGGCGCCGCGTAGGTGGGCTGGCCCCAACGCAGGCCGCCCCACACCGAGGCGTCGGACGACCGAAATGTCTCGGGCCAATAGGTGTCGGGCTGCACCCCGGCGTTATCGCGATCGTGCGCCACCACGGCCAGCCCCCAGGGCGCAGCGCCATCCGCCGGACGGCTGAGGCCCAGGCTGGCGAAGGGAATGCGGAAGGTGATCACCCAGCCGCGGTCGTCGTCCGCGTCATTGACGTTCTGGCCACGCCACGCGGCGAAAGCCTCGAAGGGCACGTTGCTCGCCGCCCAGGCGCCGCCTGTGCCGCGCTCGCTCAGCTTGCCCGCGTTCGAGACAGTCTCGCCGTTGTTGAGCTGCGCCGTGAAGCGATACGACGAGCCGCTCAGACCGCCCGTCAACCCAGACGTGTTCAGGTAGAGCGTCGCGCCATCCCAGGCGGTGAGATCCGCGGTCGACGGCGTGGTGTCGTACCAGGCGTGGCGATCGAACGATGCGACGTACACGACAAGCTGCGTGTCGCTCGTGGCGATGCGGACGTCGGTGTAGTTCTGGTTGTCCTGCACCTGCCCGAACCAAAAGATCGCCATCTCCGGCAGCTTTTGGATATTGCCCTGCGCGCCGATCAGGTCGGCCACGTAGGGCACGTTGACGGCGCGCGGCAGCGGCGGGTAATTGCTGACCGAGCCGGTCGATGCGCGATTGGAAAGCGCCGGCAGATAGACCCAGGTGTTGACGGCGGTCGGGCCGCCGGGCGCATCGTCTTGAGCGTAAGCCAGACCGGGGGTCCCGGCGGTCAGCAGGGTCACCGTCAGACCCAGTCGAAGCAGCCGTGTGTTGATGTCGTTCATGAAAACTCCTACTCCGGCGCCTGGATCGTCGCCACGAGCCGCTGTAGCGAGTACAGATCGCCGACAGCCCACGGACGGTCCAGGAATTGGCGCAACGTCGCCTGCGTCTCACCGGCGATGTAGGCCCGCGCCAGGAAATGCGCCCAGCCGGCGCCCGGCAGGACGAACGAGGTCTCGCCCACCTCGGGCTGCACGCCGGCTCGGGTCAGATACCACCACCGCATGCCGTCGCCGCTTTCACGCGCGATCAGGTAGGCGAGCGCGGCGCCGTCGGTTTGATCGCGCAGGAAGGCGCCGACCTCGGGTGTCAGCCCGAAGAAGACTGGCGCCGACCAGCCCGTGGTCATGTCACGTGGGTCGACGTACGCCTGATCGGCGCGATCCGCGAACGCGTTGAACGACGCGGTCCCGATCAGGCCCTGCATCAGCTGAGTCGAGTAGGCCTCGGCGTCCGCAGGCTCGGTGGCCGTGACGGCTGTGCAGCCGCGCGCGCGCAGATCTTGCGCCAGGCGCGCGTAGCCGATCGCGCCGGCGACGTCGCCGTAGTACAGCACGCTGTTCTTGCGGTCGTTGAACAGGCCGCGCGCCGCGCTCCAATGCGAACAGGCGTAGCCGTAATCGTCGGTATTGCGCGACCACAGCCAAAGCCCGTACAGCGCCGAGAAACTCGCGGCGACCGGCGGCCAGTTGTTGAGCCGCGACCGAAACGGCACGGCGTAGTTCTCGCGAGCCGCGCCGACCTTAAGCCAGTCCTGCGCCCCGGTGCCGCCGTAAGGCAGATCGCTCAACGGCGAGAAGCGCGCCATCTCGGCGGCCATATAGGCGCGCGCCTGGCTCTGTAGACCCGCGTCGAGATAGGGGTACGTCATCGCCAGCGTGTAAAGCAACTCACCCGGGTCGTGCCAGTAGACGTTGCCGTACATCCCGGAGTCGACGAACGAGATCACGGGCAGACAGTCCTGACCGTTCGGGCAATTGCGGGCGTTGTGCGGCCAGGCGTACGGTGTGCTGAAACCGCGCTCGAGGTAGTACGGCATCAGGTGCTGGCCGTTGGCGCGCGTCAGCATCGCCGCGACCTCCGACCGCACCCGCGCGACGAGATCCTGCGGCGGGTTCGGGTTGGGTTGAGTCCGGTCGCCGATCAGGTATTGAGCCGAGACCGCGTGCATGCGCGCCAGGCTCGGCAGGTACAGGCGTTGATCGCCGACCAGGGCCGGCTGCTCGACGACGGCGAGCGACGCCGCGGCGACACTCGCTGCCGCGGCGTCGCCGGGCAGACGATCGAGCACGGTCGAGGCCTGCGACGTGTGCAGGATGGGCGCGCCGCACGGGCCGGTCTTGAACGCGGCCAGGCCGCCCTCGATGACGCGCCAGTAGATCATGTTGTTGGCCACGACGGCGCCCGGCCGTTGCCGCCCTTCGGTCACGCGCGGCGACGGGAACGGATACGCCTGCCCCGACCCGCTCATCGGGAAGAAGGGCATGCTGCCGTACGGCCCGCACACGCCCGACGGGTCGTAGCACTCGGGCCACACGTTCGAGACGTTGCCGGCGTAGAAGAGCTGGCCGGTCGCCAGGTTGATGCCGCCAAGCCGTTCCCAGTTGTCGACGAGCAACAGGTTGCCGCTGACGGTCAGCACGGCCGGCTCGTCGGAGGTCGCGCGCAGCTCACGCCCGAAGGTCGGGTAGTTCGCCTGCTGCACGCCGGTGATGTCGAGCGTGCCGAGGTCGATGCGGCCCAGCTCGGCGTCGTACTCGGTGCGCACGTGGGTCGAGCCGCCGTCGGTCTGCATGCCGCGCCGCGGCCGGTAGACCGTGTACACGCCGTTGGGCGCCTGCACGGGGCCGCTCGGCGTGTCGTTGTTTCCATAGGTGTAGAGCACGGGAGCCGTGCCGCGCGACGAGCCGGTCGCGCCGTCGAGCGCGAAGAACGTCTGGGTGTCGGGCTCGGCGTTGAGGTAGCTGACGATCTGCGGGCGCACCACTGCCCAGTCCTCGGCGATGCTGCCGCGGACGCCGCCGGCACGGTCCATCACGATGTCGCCGTCGAGCAAGAGCTTGTGGAAGTTATAGAGCGGCTGGCTGCGGAAGACGACCGTGTCGCCCAACACGACCGGGTACCGGTCGGTCAGGCTTTGACCGCGCAACGTCGCGCGCCACACCTGCGCGCCGGTCTGCGCGTTGACCGCGATCGCCTGGATGTCTTCGTTGCCGACGTACACGCGGCTGCCATCGGCGCTGAGCGCCGGCGAGGTCAGGATCGGCGCGCCGGTCTGATACGTCCATTGGACCACGCCCGTTGCGGCGGCGAGCGCGGTCAGGACGCCGTCGGTCGCGCCGACGTAGGCCCAGCCGCGCGTCTCGTCGATGAGCGGCGCCGTGACGGTCGCGCCGGTCACGGTGCGCCAGAGCTGCGCGCCCGTGGCGACGTCCAGGCCGTAAGTCGCGCCGTCGTGCGAGCCGACGATCACGACGTTGCCTGCCACGCCGGCTGAATGCCGGATCGGACCGCCGGTTTGAAACTGCCAGAGGGGGGAGCCGGTCGTCGCGTCGCGGGCGTACAGCACGCCGTCCATGCCGCCCAGGAACAGACGCCCGGCTGCAACCACAGGTTGGGCACGCGAAGCAAAAGGGATGCCGTACCACTTCCAGGCGTAGCAGTAGGGGCCGTTGACCTGTTGGGCGCTCGCGTTGGTGCGCTGCGCGTTCTGGCCGAGCTGCGGCCAATCGCCGACGGCGGCCTGGGTCGATTCGGTTTGCGGCGGCGTCTCCTGAGCGCGAGCCGGTCGCGCGTCGACAACCGCGGTCTGCAGCACCAGCCAGCCGGCCAGCGCGGCTTGTATCCATCGTCGGGGGAGCATCATCCTCAACACCTCTTGCGACCAGCACCTGCACGCCGCATACGCTGCTACTGCGAGCCGACGGCACGTGCCAGACGCTGGGCTGGGTCCCCCGCGGCCCCGGTGTCGCGTCTCACGCCCCTCCGGCTCAAACCAATTACCAATCTCGTTATCATCTTAGCGAGTCACGTGCGTCACCGCATCCTACAAACCACGTCACCGGTCTTCAGTACAAATACCGACGTGAGTCCGAACTGCAACCAGGCGCCAGGCCGACGCCGGTGTCGCGATACGTCGGATCCGAGCTGACCGCGCGTGGTTGCAGCATGCCCACAGGCCGATCGCCGCGCGTTTGTCGTGGCCGCTTGCCGGCCGTGGCGAACGCGGGCCGTCAGGCGTCCGTCCGTTCCATCGTTGGATCCGTTGTCTCATCCATCATCCGTTCCGCGGTGAGGTCGACGCGTGTGCAAGCACGAGTGGCCGGTGATTCTTTGCCGCGAATGACGCAAGGATCGCGAATACTGCTGGATCCGCCGTGACGGATGTGCGGGTTCCAATTCTCGTCATTCGCGGCCAGATCCCGCGCCGGACAACTTACTCGTGCATACCGTCGACGATCTGAGTTTGCCGCGCGCGTCCGCCGTTGTATACTTGCGCGCATGACAGTGCGTATCTTGTTGGTCGATGACCATACCGTCTTGCGCCAGGGCGTCAAAGTGCTGCTCAACCTCGACCCCACGCTTCAGGTGGTGGCCGAGGCCAGCAACGGCGTCGACGCCATCAAATTAGCCCACGAATTACGGCCCGACGTGGTGTTGATGGATCTGATGATGCCGGTGATGGATGGGCTCTCCGCCATCACGGTCATCCGCCGCGAGCTGCCCGAGACCGAGATCGTCGCGCTCACCAGCCTGCTCGAGGACAACATCGTCACCGAGGTGGTGCGCGCCGGCGCGATCGGCTACGTGCTCAAGGACGCGTCGAGCGACGAGTTGGTCAAGGCCGTCAAGGCCGCCGCGGACGGTCAGGTCCATCTTTCGCCGCAAGCCGCTGCGCGGCTGATGCGCGACGTGCGCACGCCCGACAACCCGCAAGCGCTGACGCAGCGCGAGACCGAAGTGCTCAAGCTGGTCGCGCAGGGCAAGTCGAACAAAGAAATCGCGCTCGAACTGCAGATCGGCGACAAGACCGTGCATTCGCACGTGTCGAACATCCTCAGCAAACTTGGGCTGAACTCGCGCACGCAGGCGGCGCTCTATGCGATCCGCACCGGCCTCGTGCCGCTCACCACGTTGACGCCGAGCGAACCGGCCGCCTGAACCCGCGACGCTCGCGACAAAGCGATGCGGCCGGTCTCTGGAATAGCCAGAGACCGGCCGCATCGCTTTTTTTCGCACGATCGTCAGACTACTTGCGCCAGCGCTGAAGGGCCGCGACGCCCAGTGTCGCGCCAAGGGTGTCGATGCCCGCGTCGGTCAGGGCGGGATGACGTCCCGGCGTCCAGGATTGATGCCACTCGTCGCTCAGCGCGTACAGCGCCGCCAGGCCGATCGCCAGCGCGCACTGGCGCAGCGTCGGGCGGCGCCCCGGCGCGAGCGCGTGCGCATACGCGGCGCCGAGCAGCGCATACCCGGTGGCGTGCGCGCCCTTCTTCGCCAGCCAATCCCACACGCCCAGATTTGGGAGATCGCGCGAGGGGGTCGCCGAAAACGCGAAGATCACGGCCATGAGCAACCCGGCCGGACCGTACCGCGCGACACACTCGAAGACGCGCGCGGGGGTCATGTTATTTGGGTCGCTGCGCGTACAGCGCAATGCCGACCACGATGACGATCACGCCCAGCGACACGCCCCAGGCCTGCACCGGTCCGAACAGCGGGCGTTGCTCGCCGAAGTTCGAGCCGATGCCGATTACATCGGCCAGGCCGTTGGTCGCGGCGACCACGAGCCCGGTGGCCATCAAGCGGACGCCGATGTCCTCGCGCAGCTTGCGCGGCATCGCGCGATGCCGGGTCGCGTACAGGTAGATGTAAGCGCCCAACGTCATCCCCGTCAGCCCCAGCAGGAATACGAAGATCTGCAGGACCCCGATGTCGGGTGTGAAGTCGGCGCCGAACAGCTCGGGCCACAGCCCGAGCAAGAAGATGAGGAAGCTGACGGCGACAAGCGTGATCCCGCCGCGCGCCAGCCATCCCGGTCGATGGTTCGGGTTGGAAGAACTCATAAGCCTCAGGGCAATCCGCGACGCAGCAAGCCCAACCAGTTGTCGGCGAGCACGCCCTGCACCTGGGCCGCCGTGAAGCCGCGCTCGCGCAGCAGGTCGCCGATCTTGGACAGGTCGGCGACTGTGTCAAGACCCTCGGGCGCCGTCTCGGCGCCGAAACCGCCGTCGAAGTCGGTGCCCAACCCAACGTGCGCGGCGCTCCCGGTCAACTGACAAATGTAGTCGACGGCGTCGGCGACGCGGCTCAGGGGCACGTCGGCGCGGTTGTCGCCGTCGCGCCAGTCGGCCTTCAGAAAGCGATTGTAAGGGACGACGCCGATCACGCCGCCGCGTTCGACAAGGCGCCGGATCATGTCATCGGAGGGATGACGTTCGGGCACGGCGGGGTTGCGCAACAACGCGCGTGGGTTGGCATGCGTGCACATCACGGCGCCCTCGAACAGATCGAGCGCCTCGAACCACGACTCGTCCGAGCTGTGCGCCAGGTCGAGCATCAGACCCAGGTCGCCGAGGGTCTTGACCAGCCGCCGCCCTTCGGGCGTGAGCGGGCCGGGTTCCCGGGTGCCGCCGGCGTAGCGCGTGCCGGTCCAGGCCAACCCGACGATGCGCAGACCATGCTCCATCCAGTCCTCGGCCTCGCGCGGCTCGCGGATGCCGTCGGCGCCTTCCATCAGCGGCACGAACCCGATCTGCGCGTTCGCCGGGCCGGGCAACGGCGGCGGCGCCATGGGATCGGGATCGGGCGTCGCCTCCGGCCCGTCCCACGTCGCCAGCACGGCCTCGAGGTCGGCGCGGTTCCCGATCAGGCGAAAGCGCTGGCATTCGTCGGCAAGGCGGTGATAGTAGTCGAGCTGGGCCCGATAGACGCGATGCGCTTCCTGCGCGTCGCGATAGCACACGTTGGCCTCCCACTCGCCGCTTTGCCTGCGCTTGGGCGACGCGAACAGCGTGCCAAAGATCACACCGATCCGGCCGCGCAGATACTCGGGCAGGCCGAGCATCGAATATCCGTTGATCTTCATACCGAGGCTGTCGTTCGCGGCTTCGTGCGCTCGCCGCGTCAGCGCGCTCTGGGTGTAGTTACGGCCGAACGCGGCCGCGTTCCAGGCCAGATCCTGGTGGGCATCGACGATGACTGAAGGCATAGATGGCGATTATAAGACGGCCGGGAGAAGCGCAAGGAGCGCGGGTGCGATCACGTGCCCGCGCTCACGCGCTCCCGCGTCCCCCACGCGCATCCAACGCCGCCCGGATCTCGGCGTGCTTCTCGCGCGTGATGGGATAGCGATACACCGCCAACAGGCTCAGGAGCAGGATGATGGCGCCGGCCGGCCCGACCAGCACCCGCAGGACGAGCAAGACGCTGTCGGGCTGCGTCGGCACGGCTTCACCGGGTGTCACGCGCAGATAGCCGGCCAGGTCGAGCAGCCAGCCCGAGGCGAACAAACCCAGCGAGAGCCCGATCTTCTGCAGGAACACGAAGAAGGCGTAGAACAGGCCCTCGCGGCGATGCCCATGCTCGAGCTCGTCCTGATCGATCACGTCGGGGAGCATGCTCCACGGGACGAGGTACCCGACTGCGACGCCGACGCCGCCAAACACGGCCAGGATGTACAGCGCCGTCGTCGCGCCACGCGGCAACAGCGACAGCCCGATAAGGGTCACGGCAAAGATGCTGGCGCCGATCAGATACACCTTGCGCTTGCCGATCCGCTCGCTGATCCGCGCCCAGCCCAGCATCGCCAGAAAGGCCGTGAACTGCAGCGTCAACAACACGAACCCGAAATCTCCGTCGGGCATGCCCAGCCAGTCGCGCGCGAAGATGAACAGGTTGCCCTGCACCAGTTGGATGGTCAACCACGCACCGAGGTAGGTCAGCGTCACAAGCCTGAAGGCGCGGTTGGCGAACGCCTGACGCATCCCGTCGAAGAAGCCGACCTCGTTTTCAGCGCTCTTCGGCACGTTCCGTTCGGCGTAACCGCGCGTGCCCAGGAACGTCCACAACAGGCCGAGTGCGCCCAACACGGCCCAGATGCCCGCGCTCACCGCGGCCCCAAGCGCGCGGTTTGGCGCATACGCGGCGACGATCTGGTTATGGAAGAAGGCGGCCAACACGCCGCCGAGGATCGAGAACCCGAACCGGTAGGTGTTCAGGCTGGTGCGCTCGTCGTAGTCGCCGGTCAACTCGGGCGTGAGCGCCGTGTAGGGCACGCCGACGATCGTCAGCGCCGTGTCCAGCAGCAGCGCGATCACCAGGTAGTACCAGAACAACCCGGTCGCATCCAACGGCGGCACGATCCAGTGCAACCAGAACGCCAGCCCGAACGGGATCGCGCCAAAGAGCAGCCACGGTCGCCGCCGCCCCCAGCGACTGACTGTGTGATCGGTCAGCCAGCCCATGATCGGATCGTTGACCGCGTCCCAAATCTTGGTGACCAGGAAGATCGTGCCAGCCGGCCCCGGTCGCAACCCGGCGACGTTGACCAGGAACTCGAGCAGGAAGAACCCGTTGATGGCCGTCAACACAGCCGGGCCGAGGTCTCCGGCCCCGAAGGCGAGTTTGGTCCAAACCGAGAGTCGACGCATGATGATGTGTGATTCGCGAGTGGTGATTGGTGATTGGCGAAGTTCGGCGCGGCGGCGCCCAATTGCAATCACAAATCATGGATGAGTTTGTTCCAGCCGGCATCGTCGTCGCCGGGCCGAAAAGACCGATAGAGCGTGAGGCGATCGAGCCGGCCGGCGTATCGTTCGCGCAACAACGGCGCGAGGTCGCCGAGCGGCGCTTCGACCGCGAACGCCCGTAACAAGTCACCGTCGATCAGAGCCGGCATCTCGTCCCAACGCCCGCGCGCGGCCAGCGCCGACAGGCGCTCGCCGATCGCGGCCCAGCCGTGATGGGCAAGCACGGCGCGATACGACGGCGTCGACGCATAGAACGCGATCTGCGCGCGCACCTGCTCGCGCTCGGCGTCGGACGTGATCACGAAAACCGTGGCCGAGAGCTTTGGCATTCCGCCGGACGCCAGGGCTTCATCCGCGCGATCCCGTCCCGCCTGCAGCGCCGGTCGCACGACCTCGTTAAGATAGCCCGCCGTGTGAAACGGATGCACGTGAAAACCGTCGGCGATCTCGCCCGCGAGACGCGCCAGGCCGATGTTGACGCCCGACAGAAAAACCGGGATCGCCGGGGTCGCGATCGGTCCCGGGTCGAAGAACGGCGTCATCAGCGTCAGCTTGTAGCGCTCGCCGCGGAAGTTCAGACGTTCGCCGTCTTGCCAGACGCGCCAGATCGCGCGGATCGCGAGCACCTGTTCGCGCAACTGCGCGACGGGCGACTCGGGCCACGGCATGCCGAAGCGCCGTTCGATGTGCGCTTTCACCTGCGTGCCGAGACCGAGGATGAACCGCCCGCCCGACTGCGCCGCCAGATCCCAGGCGGTCTGCGCCAGCGTGAACGGGCTGCGCGCGAACGCGATGGCGACGGCGGTTCCGAGCTGGAGGCGATGGGTGTGTTCGGCGGCGAGGGCCAGGGGCAGGAAAGGATCGTGTTGCGTCTCGCTGGTCCAGGCGCCCGTGAAGCCAAGCGCTTCGGCGGCTTGCGCCAGCGCCGGCATCTCGGCGAGCGGCACGGCCATGAAGGCCACGTCCAGCATCATTTGGCGATTATAGACGGGGAACGCAACGTTTTCGGTGCGTTGTTCCGATGAGCGTCTCATCGCGACGGCCTTCGAGCACGGCGACACCGATATCCGCCGAAGGCCCCGCTCGGTTGTCAGCGTGTTCGCATCCGCGTCTCGGCCGAGCGTGCCGGTCAGGTCACGGCGTCCGTTAACAATGCATCTACAATTGATGTGTTACGCTCGACAGTTGAGGCGGCGAAAGAAGCATGGATTACAAGGATTACTACAAGGTCCTGGGCGTGAGCAAGACGGCCGACGAGAAGGAGATCAAAAGCGCCTTCCGGAAGCTGGCTCAGAAGTATCACCCCGACAAGAATCCGGGCGACAAGGCCGCCGAGGATAAGTTCAAGGACATCAACGAAGCTTACGAGGTCCTTGGCGATGCCCAGAAGCGCTCTCGCTACGATCAACTCGGCTCGAGCTACTCGCAGTGGGAACGGTCGGGCAAACCGGGCGGCGGTTTCGACTGGGGTCAATGGTCGCAGTACGCCGGTGGTCAGGGCGGGGCCGGGCCGCGAGTCGAGTATCAAGACCTGAACGACATGCTCGGCCGGGGCGGGTTTTCGGACTTCTTCAATATGTTGTTCGGCGGCGCGCGCGGCTTCGGCGGCGGCTTTGGGTCGCAGGGGCTGGCCCGCGGCGAAGACGTCGAGCAGCCGATCGAGATCACGCTGGCCGAAGCCTATGCCGGTGCGACTCGCACGCTCACAAAGGGCGGCCGGCGCCTGACGGGCCGAATCCCGCGTGGCGCCCGCACGGGCACCAAGGTGCGCATCAAGGGCGAGGGCGGCCCCGGGCAGCCCGCGGGCGACCTCTTCCTGGTCGTATCGGTGCAACCCGATGAGCGCTACACGCGCGATGGCGACGACCTGCGCGTCGAGGTGCCGATCGACCTGTACACGGCCGTGCTCGGCGGCGAGGCGCGTGTGCCCACTCTGTCGGGCGACGTGGTGCTCACCGTCCCGCCCGAGACACAGTCCGGCAAGACCTTCCGTCTGTCGGGGCGCGGCATGCCCAAACTGCGCGACCCGGAGACCCATGGCGATCTGCTGGCACGCATCACCGTGCGTGTGCCGACGCAGTTGAGCGAGCGCGAACGGCAGTTGTTCCACGAGCTGGCGCAGTTGCGCAGGGGCGGCCAGGCTTGAGCGATCACGCCGAAAAGGCGCGAAATCCGGCTTTCGGTCGGATTTCGCGCCTTTTCTTATGCCGGATATTTGCCTTCGCCTAAGGTCGCTCTCAGCCTTGCCTTACTCATGCCGGATAAGGTGAGGTGGTGGATCCATTGAAGAAAAGGTAAGACATGACGAATCCCAGGTTCCTCCTTCCGACCGCGGCGTTGCTCGTCGGGGCGCTGGCATGCGCCCTGCCCAACCCCGTCGCCCAGCAACCCCTCCCGACGGTGGCCGCGCCGATCGCGGCGCCCGTGACGAACAACACCAACACCACGGCTCCGGTGACGACCAACATCCTCACCAGCAGCGAGGAGCAGGCCCTGATCGACCTGTACACGCGCGTCAACCCGGCCGTGGTGTCGATCCAGGTCAACCTGGGCATCGACGCCGCGCAGGGGTCGGGCTTCCTCTACGATACCGAGGGCCACGTCGTCACCAACCAGCACGTGGTCGAGGGCGCGCAGTTCATCGAGGTCGACTTCCCGAGCGGGCTGAAAACCGAGGGCAAGGTCGTGGGCGTCGACACAGACGCCGACCTGGCCGTGATCAAGATCAACGAAGTGCCCGAGGGCGTCGTGCCGCTGCCGCTGGCCGACAGCAACGCCGTGCAGATCGGGCAGCGCGCGATCGCGATCGGCAACCCCTTTGGCGAGGCTGGCTCGATGACGCTCGGCATCGTGTCGGGCAAGGGCCGCTCGCTCAGCGACAACCGCACCAGCACCCAGACTGGTTCACACTTCACCTCGCCCGACATCATCCAGACCGACGCGCCGATCAACCCCGGCAACTCGGGCGGGCCGCTTCTCAACATGAACGGCGAGGTGATCGGCATCAACCGCGCGATCGCGACCGAGACGGGCTCGGGCTCGGGCGTCGGCTACGCGGTGCCGTCGAACGCGGTGCGCCAGATCGTGCCTGTGCTGATCGCCGAAGGGCGCTTCGTCTACCCGTACTTCGGCATGAGCAGCGGTCCCGAGATCACGCTGCAGGCCGCCCAGGAACTCGGGCTGGCCCAGCCCTCGGGGGTGTATGTGGTCACACCGCCACTACGCGTGACACGGCGTACCGCGGCGACGGCGACCTGATCGTCGCGATCGACGGTCAGCCCGTCAACGTGTTCGAGGATCTGATCAGTTACATCAACTACAACAAGCGCCCCGGCGACACGGTGACGCTGACCGTGCTGCGCAAGACCGAGCGCGTCGACCTGACCGTCACGCTCGGGGAACGGCCGCAGAACTGAGCAGCGGAATCAAAAGCGCCCGGGGAGATGCCCCGGGCGCTTTTCGTTTCAGTCGGCTTACAGGCCTTCGACGACTTGAAGGCGGCTGGTGGCAGCCCGATCGCGGATGGCGCGCGCCGGCGCGTACTCGGGGCTGGCATGCCAGGCCTTGACCGCGGCCACGTCGGGAAATCGGATGATGACCACCCGACGAGGCGTCGGCCACCCCTCGAGCAACTCGGCCGATCCGCCGCGCGCGATGTACTCGCCGCCGTACCGGGCCACCGCCGGCCCGGCGAGGGTTTTGTACGCTTCATAAGCCACGGGATCGTGCACGTCAACTTCAGCGATCAGAAACGCCGGCATGTTGTCCTCACTGGGGAGCGATCGTGCCCGTCTGCACACGCCAGACCGCGGCGCGCGCCAGGAACTCGGGCGGAAACGGCGCCAGATCGGTCGTGGTGATGATGAACTGATCGGCGGCGCTCAAGCGGCGGAGCAGGTCGGCGCGCCGCTGACCGTCGAGCTCGGAGAGCACTTCATCGAGCAACAGGATCGGCCACTCGCCGGTCCGGCCGCGCATCCATTCGGTCTCGGCCAGCTTGAGCGCGAGCACCGCGGTGCGCACCTGACCGCGCGAGCCGTACACGCCGACGTCGAGGCCGTTGGCCACGAAGCGCAGTTCGTCGCGGTGCGGCCCATACAACGTCTGACCCCGCGCGATCTCCTCGCCGCGCACAGACTTGAGCCGCTCGCGCAGCAACGCTTCGATCTCGGCCGCGCTGACGCCGACGGGATGCGCGGGTGTCGCCAGCGGCAGGCCGAGCTGGCCGTCTGGCGCGACCGCCGCCGCCGGGTCGAACGACGGGTGATAAGCGAGGCGCAATCCTTCACGACCCGCCGTCAACTCGCGATGAATCGGCGATGCCAGCGACTCGAGCTCGGCCACGGCGTGTGTGCGCGCGGCCTGGAGCGAGCCGGCCAACTCGCACAGTTTGGCGTCCCAGAACTCGAGCAGGTCCGGCGCGACGCCGCTCTCCTGGATCTGCTTGAGCAACGCGTTGCGCTGCGAGAGCACCTTGCCGTACTCGCTCAACGTCTGCTGATAGACGGGGTCGACCTGGCTGAGCGCGAGATCGAGGTAGCGGCGGCGCTCGCCGGGCGAGCCTTCGACGATGGCCATGTCCTGCGGTAGGAACATCACGGCCGTGATGCGCCCGGCGAGATCGGCCACGCGCTTCTTCGCGCCGTTGAGCAGCACGTCCTTGCGCAAGCGGCCCTCGCCGCCGGCCTCGGCGATCACGCGCAACTCGACGCGCAGACGTTCGCGCGCCGTGCGCGCCTCGGCCACCACGCGAGCGAAGGGTTGCGGCTCGTGTAGGGCGAGGAAGTTGATCAATTGTCGTTCGGATGCCGCGTGATGCGACTGACCGGTCGCCAGGAAGTACAGGGCCTCGAGCAGGGCCGTTTTGCCCTGGGCGTTGGCCCCGACAAGGATCAGCGCGCCTTCGGGGAGATCGACTTCGAGCCTGGCGTACAGCCGGAAATTCGTCAACGAGAGTTGTTGGATGCGCATGGCGGCCGGGTCAGTTTACCATTTTCGGGTTTTGGGCCACCCCCAACCCCCTCCGCGATCCGCGCTGGTACAGTTCTTTGGGCACAGACGCCTCTGCGCGGATCGCGGAGGGGGCCAGAGGATCGCAAGCCCATGGAATGGAACGTAACCCAACCCGACCCTGCCTCGCCCGCCCGGCGCCGACGGGAACGCCAGAGGGCGGCACACCCATGGCCTTATTCATCTCCAGCCCTGACGACCTCGCCCCCTCCGCGATCCGCGCCAAGAGCGCCTGACGCGAACGACCCGCTCGGCGCCGACGGGAACGCCAGAGGGCATCACACTCATGGCCTTATTCATCTCCGGTCCTGATGACCTAGCCCCCCCTCCGCGATCCGCGCCAAGAGCGCCTGACGCGAACGACCCGCTCGGCGCCGACGGGAACACCAGAGGGCATCACACTCATGGCCTTATTCATCTCCGGTCCTGACGACCTCGCCCCCTCCGCGATCCGCGCCAAGTGCGTCTGACACGAACGACCCGCCCGGCGCGGATCGTGGAGGGGGCCGGGGGGTGGTCCATCCCGTGGACCGCCCCCAATCTCCCCATCCGTAGGCGACTCAACACCTTACAACCGAGTCACCAAACTGGGGGAGATATTTTTCGTGCACCCTGACCCGCTGTAGAACCTTGACGGCATCGGCCCCCACCCTATAATGAACCTCGGCAATCGCCACATCACCCGGACGTGATGGCCCCAGCCAGGGCTAGTCACGTCTTTTTTTGTTAACAGTCGAGGAGAGCTATGTCCGATTCACTACGCACCTTCCTTGAGCTTCCCTACGATGAGTTGGAGGAGCTCAACCTCGCAGCCAAGGCGCAGCGTGTCGCCCGTGTGCCCGCCGAGCAGATCGCCGAGGAGCGCCTGCAGTACCTGGCGAACGAGAAGCGCATCAAGGCCGTCACCGTGCTGTTCAGCGACCTAGAAGGTCGTCTGCACATGCTCGATTACGACAAGAAGTTCCTGCTCAAGAGCCACGACAACCTGACCTTCGACGGGTCGTCGATCCGCGGCTTCACGGCCCAGCGCGAGAGCGACCTGCGCCTGTATCTAGATTGGCCGTCGTTCTACTGGGCGCCAGCCGACATCTTCGGACCGGGCAAGGTGCTGGTCTTCGGCCAGGTGATCGACAAGGACGGCTCGCCCTACTCGGCGGACATGCGTGGCGTGCTCAAGGGCTTTGCGCAGAGTGTCTTCGACAAGGATGGCTACACCCTCAACGCCGCAAACGAGATCGAGGGCTTCCTGTTCAAAGGCGTCGACGCCGAGCGCCGCTTCCATGAGACCAACAAGTTCGAGTTCGTCAACACCGGTGGCTACTATCACTCGCTGCCCGGCGATGCCCTGCGCGCTTTCATCGACACGAGCGCCGAGGTCCAGCGCGCGATGGGCTTCCAGAACGAGAAGGACCATCCCGAGGTCTCGCCGTCGCAGTTCGAGATCAACTACAGCTACAGCGACGCGGTGTCCGCGGCCGACAACATCCAGCTCTACAAGTTGATCTGTCGCCAGGTCGCCACCAAGCTCGGCATGACCGCCAGCTTCCTGCCCAAGCCCGTGGTCGGCATCAACGGCAACGGCATGCACACCAACGTCTCGGTCAGCAAGAACGGAAAAAACCTGATGTGGGATGCCAAGGGCGTCGAGAACCTGAGCAAGTTCGGGTGGAGCTTCGTCGACCGCGTCCTGACCCACGGCAACGACATCTGTCTGATGCTCAACGCCAGCGTCAACGCGTATCGCCGCCTCGACCCGCACTTCGAGGCCCCGAATCAGATCAAGGCTTCGGCGACCGACCGCGGTTCGATGGTGCGCATCCCGATCGGCAACGAGAAGAGCATGCGCGTCGAGGTTCGCTCGGTCGGGCCGGATGCCAACCCGTACATGGTGATGCTCTCGGTCTTCAAGACCGGTCTGCAGGGCTCGATCAGCCGCGATCGCAACCTGCGCCAGGCGCAGCGCTATCTGCCCGACAACGTCTACGACGCCATCGCCAATTTCGAGAAGGCGGAGTGGACGACCGAGTTGCTCGGCGCCGACGTCAAGGGCCGCTACGTCGAACTCAAGAAGGCCTCGGCCGATCGGTGCCCGCGCCAGTTGGGCACGTTCGTCAAGCCGCAGGAAGTGCAATACCACCACGAGGTCTACAACCAGTACCTCTGGAACCTGTTCTAAATCGAGAAGAGCGTCAAGGAACGCAAAACGCCGGCGCGTGCGCCGGCGTTTTGCGTTCCTCAACCGTCAGGACGTCTAGGGTGAGATGTACTCCCACTGCCCCGGCATGGTTCGCCCCGTGACATGCACGATCCGACCATCCCAGAGCCGGAAATAGTAGTTGATGGCCTTCCAGTCCCCGCCTGTTGAACGATTCTGGATCTGCGTCTCATAGGGGCCTTCAGCCAGGGTGGCCCAACCCAACCCCTCGCGAACGCCCGGTTGAGTGCGCCAGACCAGGCCGAAGCCGCGCACAGGCTGCAACAGATAGGCGGGCGGGGTCAGCGTCGGATCGTTGGCCGGCTGTGCCTCGGTCCAGATGTCGGGGTAGGTGGCGATCCGACCGCCGTCGTACAGCACCGTGACCGTTCCCCCGGTGTCGTACCCGATCCAGACCATCCACCCATGTTCGAAGGGTTGCAGGACGATCCTGTTCGTGCGTGCCGGGCCCAGCGGGCACTGGCTCAGTTCCTGGGTCGTGAAGAAGTACGCGTTCAGACACGGAAACTTGACCGTGACCTCCTGCTGCGCCCACCCACCGCCGGCGCCATAGGCTGTCAGGATAAAGGCCGTGACTCCTTCGTCTTTGGCCGTGTCGGTGATCACGACATTGCCGCTCAGCGGATAGTTTCCGGGGATCTCGGTGCCCCACCAGCTGTTGGGATCACGATGTTGCACGGTCACGCTGAGCGCGTCGGTCGTGATCCAGTCGAGCGTCAACGTCTGACCGCGCTGGGCCGTGGTCGGTGACACGGTGAACGACTTGATCGTCGGCGTGACGACGTTGGTCGGGGGGGGCAGCGGCGTCTCGGGCGTGGCCGTCTGCACCGGGTTCCTTTCCTTGGCGAACGTCGCCAGCACGCGTCCGCCCGCGTCACGGAACTCCAGGTAGGCGTTGCTGACCCACCATTCGCGCGCCTGATCGAAGGCATTGAGGTAAGCGGCCTCGATATCGCCTTCGGGGCCCGTGCAGAACATCATCGTCCTGAAGGGCGAGTTGAGATGCAGCGTCGCACCGGTGACCTGAACCTCGGTGCCGTAGCTGTTGCAAGCGTCGTGGCCGCCGACGCCGATGGCCGTGATCGCCAGGGTCACGCGCGTCATGCCGAGCACGGGCCCACCGATGAGCGCGGTCGCCACCCAGGTAGTGTCGCGCAACTCGGCGAAGGTCGTTCCCGTCAGCGTGACATCCCAGCCGCCGGGCGGCACGGTGACCATGGGCGTCACGGCCGTCGGCAGCGCCGTCGCCGTGGCGGGCACGGTCGTCGGGAACGGCGTATCGGTCGGCGTGGACGTGGGCGTCGGTGATCCGGACGCCGTGGTCGCGCCGGCCGGTCGCGTCAGGACGGGCGTGCTCGAGGCGGCCACGATCGTGCCAGGACCGGCGGTCGGGCGCGGCGACGGCGTGCAAGCGCCGACGCCCAGACCCACGATCAAGCCAAGGAGCGCCAGGCGAACGCCGACACCCGGTTTGGAGGTTGAAGACAACATGGGGAAGTTCCGCCCGTTGAACGAGAGCGTGCTTCCTGGACTTGACGCCGGGGCGCGGTGTCCGGTTCCAGGATCGGGGCATGAGCCGCCGACGCGGCGTGCCTGATCCGATTGGAACCGGTGTCAACCCGAGGACGAGCCGCGCACGACGGCCTCCCCACTGTCAGGCTCCGGCGACCCAGCCCAGGGCCTCGCGCGCCAGCCGATCATGCGCGGCGACGGCGAGGAGCAGGTGCTCTTCCAGCGTGTCCTCGATTTTATTGTGCGAAATCCCGCGCAGGCTTTGCACAAACATCATGATGGTCGGCACGCCCACGCGCGCGACCTCGGCGGCGTCGTGCAACGGGCCGCTGGGCAGATGATGCACGTTGCCAACCGTCGCGCGGATCGAGGCCTCACAGAACTCGATCAGTTTCGGATGGAACGGGATCGGCTCGATCGTCCACAGCTTCTCCCAGACGACCTCGCAGTGCTCCTCGGCGGCGAAACGCGCGCTCGCGTCCTGTGCCTCTGCCAGCATCCGCGCGAGCACGTCGGCGTCCATGTGGCGCTGGTCGAGGATCGCTTCGCATTCGGCCACCACCGAGGTCGGGATGCCGGGCTTCGTCGTCACCGAGCCCATCGTGCACACGCCGCCGTTGCGGATCGCAATCGGCCGGATCTCGAGCGCAAGCTTGGCCGCGGCGGCCAGTGCGTCGCGACGTTTGTGCATCGGCGTCGAGCCTGAATGCGCGGCCTGGCCCGTGAACGTGATGCGGTGGCGCTCGACGCCGTACGTGCCGATCACCACGCCCAGCGGCAGGCCAAGATCCTCGAGCACAGGCCCCTGCTCGATGTGCAGCTCGAGATACGCGGCCGCGTTCTTGAGTTCGCCGCCTGCCTGGCGCGCGGTTTCGATGTCGACGCCGTATTCGCGCACCACGGCCGGCAGCGGCCGCCCTTCGCGATCCTTGAGTTGCGCCAGCACAGCCGGATCGAAATAGCCCGAGACCGCGCTCGAGCCGAACAGGCTCCGGCCGAAGCGCGCGCCCTCCTCGTCCGCCCAATCCACAAGCCTTACGGTGACCGGCGGCCTGCCCTCGGCCGCGAACCGGCGCAGCACTTCGAGACCGGCCAACACGCCGAGACAGCCGTCGAGCCATCCGCCGTTGGGCACCGAATCGATATGGCCGCCGAGGATGAGCGTCTTCTCCGAGGCGCCGCGCAGCGTGGCCCAGGTGTTGCCGGCCGCGTCATTGTGGACCTCGACCGGCAGCGCGTCGAGTTTCTGCCGCAGCCACGCGCGCGCCCGCGCCCAGGTCTCGGTCCAGGCGACGCGCTGAGCGCCGTTCTCGTCACCGGTCAGCGCGCGCAGTTCCTTAAGCTCGTCGACGGTGCGTTGCGGATTGAGGGCCATGATCGTCTCCAGGGATGTTGGGGATGCGGAGGATATCCCACAGTCGGGAGAGGTTGTCAATGTCGGTCGCAGCCCGCCGCCGGGCGTCACTCCGTCAGAAACGCTACAACGTCACGGTTGAACGCGGCGGCGGCCTCTTCAAAAGGCTGATGGCCGACATCGGGGTAGACGATCAAGCGCGACCCGGGCAGAAACTCGGCGAGACGCCGGCCCTGATCGATCGGCGTCGCCGTATCGGCCTCGCCCCAGATCAAGAGCGTCGGGGCCGTGATGGTGCGCAACTGCGCCTCACTGGCCGGCGCCGTCTTGCCGCGATCGCGCACGAGGCCGAGAAAACCGATCTCCCAGTCACGCATCTGCATCGCGCGACCGTAGCCGGCGTCGTCGACGGTTGTCCAGAAGCCGGCATCGTGTTGCAGACCGCGGATCGCGGCGGCCACGTTGGCCGGCGTGGCGAACGCGCGCAGCGCCAACCGCCCCCAGCGGTTGAAGGGTTCGAACGACACGAGCGGGCCAATGTCGATCGGGGGCGCGCCGGACAGGATCGCGCCGTCGACGATGACCTGACGCGTGATGCGCTCGGGATAGCGCAGCGCGAACTCGGCAAGCACGCTCGCCCCGGCGCTGTGCGCGACGAACGCGGCCTGCCGGATCTCGAGCCGGTCGAGCAGCGCCGCCAGAAACTCGGCCTGGTTCCCGACGCTGTAATCGAAATCGGCGCGCGGCTCGGTCAGCCCGGCGCCCGGGCGATCGTAGGCGATGATGCGAAAGCCGGCGCCGATGACGGCATCGTAGTTGTAGCGCCAGCTAAAAGTCGAGCCGAACAGGCCGTGCACGAACACCACGGGCGCGGCCTGCGCAGGGCCGCGCTCGAGCACGTAAGTCTGCAGACCGGCGACCTCGACGAAACGCCCGTCCGCATCGGCCAGTTCGACGGCCGTTTTTAGCCCAGCGTTGTCGAGTGGGATGAGGAACGGCAGCCCCAGCGCGACGAACAGGAGCGCGGTCACAACCACTCGAATCACGCGCCAGCGCTTCATTTCGGCGTCTCTCGTGTGGCTGAGGTCATCACGGTACAGTCGGCCATTGGGTCGTCACGTCTTCGACCTGGACGGAGATCAGATACGAAGCGCCCCCAGATTCTACGATGGTATTGGGATCTCGATTGACGATCTCCCAGGCGGCGCGGGCCGCCTCGCCTTCGACCATCAACCCGCCTTGCGCCTGCGTAAGCCGGACGCCGTCGATGCCTTCGGCGGGCCACACCGCGCCAGCCTGTCCCGGCTGATCCAGGATCAAGAAGGCCGTCAGATACGCGCGCTCAGGCACATAGTCGCTCCCGACCGCGCCTGCGCCCTGCATCAACCAGTTCGCCAACTCGACATACGCGGCCGGCGGCTCGCCGAAGTCGTTGACGCTCACGCGTTTGCTCGCGCCCGTGAGCTGCACCGACAGGCTGCAGCCCCCCGCATCCATCACGGGCTCGGCCGGCATGTATTCATCGCGAAAACCGAAGAAGCCGGAGTCCGCCATGTGCTGCAACACGCCACGCATCTCGTCGGGTGAGAGCTGCGCCGTCAGCACGCGTCGCCCGCCGGCTGCGTCGGAGCCGGTCCACAGCATGTGGCCATCGCCCCAGATCCGCAGCGGCGGGATCGCGTTGGCGTAGACGTTCGCGGGCACCATGCCGCCACCGCATTCGTAATCGACCACCAGCGCATCGGCCGCCGGATCCCAGATGAGTTCAGGAACCGGCGCCGGCAGCACGGTCGTGCAGGCCAGCGAGGCGACTGCCAGGGCAAGCGCCGCCAGCGCGACCGTCAGCGTGCGTCGGGGATTGCGTTGAAACGACATGGTGGTCCTTCGGCTTGAACGCGGCGGCGGTTCAGGGCGACCCAGGCCAGCGATCGGTGACACCCGCGACCTGAACGACGAGTTGGTAGCGCAGGCCGAGGTACTCGACCTGGGCGTAACGATCGCTGTTGACGATCCTCCAGACCGTGGCCAGCGCTTCGCCTTCCACAGGCACCGTCTGGATCGCTTCGCTCAGACGGATGCCATCAATGCCGTCGTCCGGCCAGATCAACACCGGCGGCGTCTCTGATGGAGGCGTCGGGATGGCGTACAACCAGCCCTGCTCCGGCACGTAGTCCTCGCCGGAGGCGCCCGCGCCGCTCGTCAGCCAGGCGACCAGATCGGCATAACCGGGTGGCGCCTCGCTGCCGGCGCGCATCCAGATCGTTTTCGAAGTCGAATCCAGGTGCACGTTCAGTCGGCAGTCGGTGCCGTCGTAGATCATCTCGGACGCCGGGTACTCGTCCTTCCACCCAAAGAAGCCGGCGTCGGCCACATGCTGCAGCACGCCGCTCACCTCGGTCTCCGACAGCGTCGCCTCGAGCACGCGACGGCCCGGTCCATCGCTTTCGACCCAGATCAACGTGCCGTCGCCGTGGAGACGGACGGGCGGGATGTAGTTGTCGTAGAAACCGGTGGGCACCAGGCCGCCATAGCACGCGTATTCGACCAGCACATGGTCGAAATCCGGTTGCCAGGCGAACGGGGGAACGTTCGAGACCAGCGTGGCGCAGGCGAGCGCCGCGCAACTCAACGCCGCGATCGGGAGCAGGTGCTTGTGCATGGCAGTGGAGACGTCCTGAAACGAGATTTTGATCCCGCCGCCGCGGATACTTATCGGTTCGGCCAATCGGATGTCACGCCTTCCACCTGGACCGCCAGGTGGTAGACCACGCCGTCCGACTCGACCGCCGAATAGATGCCCGCGTTGACGATATCCCACGCGGCGCGCAGCGCCTCGCCCTCGACCGCGAGGCCGCCGCCGGCGTCGGCCAGCCGCACGCCGTCGATGCCCGCGGCCGGCCAGGTATGCGTGGCCGGCGTCGGCGTCGACGAAACCGGTGTCGCGAACAGATAACCGTGTTCGGGGATGTAGTCGACGCCGGAAACGCCGCCGCCGCCCGCGAGCCAACTGGCCAGCGTCCAGTAATCATCCGGCGGCTCGCCACCCGTGAGGGCGGTGACGGATTTGGTCGTGTCAGTCAGCGACACCTGCATCACGCACGCGACGCCGTCATAGACGGTGGAGCTGGGCTCGTACGAGTCGGCCATGGTGAAGAAGCGGCGCTGCGCCATCTCGGTCAGCAGGCCCTTGATCTGATCGTCGGTGAGTGTGGCGGTCAGCACCCGGCGCCCGCCGCCCGACTGCTGCTCCACCCACAGCGCGCGACCATCGCCCCACAGGCGATAGGTCGGGATGTCGTTCGCCAGCGCCTCCTGCGGCATCATCCCGCCGTAGCAGCCGTAGGAGATCACGCCACGATCGGCGGCGCGATTCCACTCGAACGCGGGCACGACCGGGATGAACGTGGCACAGGCCAGGACGGCCGCCGGCAACACGCTCAGCAGTATTGCGTGCAGAGGTCTCTGTCGTGTCAGGGCTTCCATGCCGGGTCGTCTCCTGGTTGAGTCATTCGCCTCAAGGCTTTTGATGGCAGAATCACACTGCCTGTTGCTAGTGCCACGGAAAAAAAACGGGTGCTCCGTGTGTCGGGGCTTCGCCCCGACACACGGAGCACCCGTTTTTTACTCATCGTCAGACTCGGTGTGACCGGCTGGACTCCGGCGCGCTTCACGGCGTGACGCCCCAGGCACTGAGTTGATCAAGCGCCGGGGTCCAGCCCGGGTGTTCGCCCAGCGCCGCGCGCAGATCCGCGACCGCGGCGTCGCGATCCCCGAGTGAGTCGTGCGCCTTGCCGCGCCAGTAGAAGCTCTCCTCGAGCCCGGGCGATTGCAACATCAGGTCGGCGAGGTCGACCACATCCTGATACCGACCGGCGGCGAAATAGGCCGCGTACATCTCGTGGCGGTACCAGAGCAATCGGCGCGGCAGCGTGTCGTAGCTGCGCGCCTGATCGAAGGCCACGACCGACTCGGCCACGCGCCCCTGCCGAAACAGCAGCACGCCGATGTTGTGCCAGGCCAGCGCAAGCTGTTCGGTGTCGCGCAGTTGCTGTGCGTCGGCCTGGGCAGCCGCCAGCGCGCGATCGAGGTTGACCGTCGGGTCGGCGTCGGCGCCGAGCAGGGCGAGCACCTCGGCCTCCTGCACCGGCGCGTAGAGCACGATGTACAGATATCCGAAGGCGCGCCAATCGCGCGCGATCAGGTCGTAGGCGCGGTGGTAATTCGCGCCCATGTACGAATCTTGAGTCGTGAAGGTCTCCGTCGCGTCGTCGTAGCCGGTCACCAGGCCGTAATGGCCTTCCCAACCCTTGTCCTTCAGGCCGTGCTCGTCCTCGGGGAAGCCGCGTTCGATGATCACGGGATAGCCGGCCGCGATCAGGCGCTTGAGCCGATCGAGATCGCCGCCAAAGCGCAGCGCCGCGGCGAGCCCGGCGCGTTCCGCCGCGAACGCGATCAACTCTTCGGGCAAGACGTTCTTGTCGCGCGTGCCGGGCTTGACCACCGCGGCGATGTCGCGTTGCCAGCGGACGTCGACGCCGTTGCCGTACCAGTTGAGCGAATCGGCCTCGGCGCCGCGCCAGCCCCAGTACACCAACGCCGCCGTCAGCGTCGCCGGGCCGCAGTTGTTGAAGAGCTGCGGCTCGTAGCGCGCGCCCTTGAGCTTCACGGACGCCGGGATCGGCGCCAGCGTGGCCGTGGGCGTTGGCGTGAACGTCGGCGGCGCCGGTGTGGCGGTGACGGCCAGCGTGGCCGCGACCGTCGCCGTCGCCGCGGGCGTGTCGGTGGGCCGCGCCGGCGCGAAGGTCGGCGGCGCGGCCAGCGAGACCGCGGCGGTGGGCAAGGCCGCCGGTTGCGGGCCATATTGCAGCGCACGCCAGGCCTCATCGAGCGCGGCCAGACGCGGCGCAAGACGATCCTGCACCGCGGGCTCGCGCCAGGCGATCCACCCGCCCAGCGCCATGAACCCGACGACGATCAGGCTCACCAGCGCGCAACCGAGTCGATTGGCGCGGCGGCGGCGCTGGCGAATCCGTCGAAACTGCTGATAGGCCATGGCCCCATTATAGGGAGGATGGCACGTTCGTCACCGACCGGCTAGTTCTTCGCGTTGACGCGCGCCTCAAGGTCGACCAGGCGCAGGTAGTCGTTCTCGAGCCCGGCGATGATCCGTTGATCAAGATCATCGCTGAGTGATCCACCGCCCTTGTTGCAAAGCGCGTTGATCGGTTCGATGTAGCTTGCGGCGTCCTGAAGCAGCACACGGTACTCGTAATACAGGGCGTACCAATCGCCTGGCACGTCGGAACCGTAACCAGCGCGCTTTTGGGTCAACTCCTGATAGGTTGGATACACTTCCCTACAATTACCCCCGCGGCCCGCTCCGACGACCTGATCCCGGAAATAGAGGAGGAAACGCTCAACGTTGAGTCGCCCCTCATATACCTGACTCCGGAAATCGGCAACGCCCCAGGGCTTAATCGGTGTGCCCGGGAACACCGGCGCCTGAGGCACGGGGCTCGGCGTGAACGTCGAGGTAGGCGGGGGCGGCGGCAACGTGCGCGTCGCCGTCGGCGTGTCGGTCGCCGCCGGCGTCGACGTGGCGGTGCGCGTGGCCGTGGCCGTCGGCGTGGAAGTCCCGGTCGCGGTGGCCGTGGCGGTCGCCGTGGCGCTGGGTGTCGCCGTCGGCGTCCTCGTCCAGGCCGCGGCCGTGGCCGATTGCACGGCGGCGACGGCCGTTTGCGCGGTGGCCGTCTGCGCTGCGATCTGCTCGGGCGTCGGCCCACAGCCCGATAGCAGCACGGCGACGATCAGGCCGCACCCGAGGCCCGCGCGGCGATACCCCGCCAGACGCCGCGCGCCAGTGAAAGACAGACTCATACGACTTTGGGCCTCGAACGAAAACATAGCTTCCCCCGTGACTGAACAGTATGCGATCGGTACAATTATTCCATGGTTATCTCCCGCTCGCGATTTGATAGGCTCGTGGACGAGGCCTGGGTCGACGTGCTGGGCCGTCTGGCGCCGGAACTCAGCACCCTGGCGGCCGGCGTGATCGTGCATACGGCGCTGGCCGCCACGCCCGAGCAGGACCCCGACGCCGCGGCGGGCGACAGCGACCTGCTCGGCCTGTACGAAGGCGTGCCCCTTGTCGAGCGCGGCGCCGATGGCGACGTCGGCCGCTTGCCCGATCAGATCACGGTGTTCTATCGCCCGCTGCTCGAGATGTGCGCCGACGAGGCCGAGCTTCGCGAGGAGATCTGGATCACGCTCGTCCATGAGCTCGGCCACTTCTTCGGCCTGGACGAAGACGAGCTCTGGGAACGCGGCTTCGGGTAAAGTCGGTCTCAAGCCGGGCCTCAAGGTGTGCGCCGGGGGCGAAAACGGGGTGTGTGCGCCGGTTCGGGGTGTAGCCGAACAGGCGCACACACCCCGTTTTCGCGCGTCCGCGACCCTACCCGAGCGGTATGGCATAATCCTTGAAACCAGTGAGAATCGAACCTGGTACGCTGACGATCTGCTGACTTTCTGCCACGCAGGCAGTTACGGAGAAGGAAACATGCGGAAGATCTGTGTGATCGGCGTCGGTTATGTCGGCCTGGTGACCGGGACCTGTTTTTCGGACCTCGGCAACCGGGTGACGGCGCTGGATATCAATGAAGAACGCATCGCCAATCTGCGCAAAGGCATCCTGCCGATCTACGAGCCCGGGCTCGAGGAGATGGTCAAGCGCAACGTGACCGCCGGCCGGTTGAGCTTTACGACCGACTACGACGAGGCCCTCGACGGCGCCGAGATCGCGTTCATCGCCGTGGGCACACCCGAGGGCGTGGACGGCGAGGCCGACCTCAAGTACGTGCGGTCCGCGGCGGAACAGATCGCCCGGCATATGAAGAAGCCGCTCATTATCGTCAACAAGTCGACGGTGCCGGTCGGCACTGGCGACTGGGTGGCCGACATCATCACCTCGAGCCAGCCGGCCCCCGTGGCGTTCAACGTGGTCTCGTGCCCCGAATTCCTGCGCGAAGGCTCGGCCATCGTCGACTTTATGAACCCGGCCCGCATCGTGCTGGGTTCGCTCGACAAGGACGCGGCCCACAAGGTCGCCGATCTGCACCTCTCGCTGCGCGCCCCGATCGTGGTCACCGACCTGCGCACGGCCGAGATGATCAAATACGCGTCGAACGCGTTCCTGGCCACGAAGATCTCGTTCATCAACGAGATCGCCAACATCTGCGAGGCGCTCGGCGCCGATGTCAAGGAGGTTGCCGCGGGCATGGGCTACGACCCGCGTATCGGCCGCGGCTTTCTCGACGCCGGCCTCGGGTACGGCGGCTCGTGCTTCCCCAAGGACGTCAAGGCGCTGGCCTACATGGCCACCGTACAGGGCAAGCACCCGCAGTTGCTCCAGGCCGTGATGGAGATCAACAAGTACCAGCGACGCCAGATCCTGTTGAAACTGCGCGAGATGCTGGGCGGGTCGCTTAAGGGCAAGACGGTCGGTCTGCTCGGCCTGGCCTTCAAGCCGAACACCGACGACATGCGCGAGGCCCCGTCGGTCGAGATCGCGCGCGCCATCCTCAGCGAGGGCGGCACCGTCAAGGCCTATGACCCCGTGGCGATGGAGCACGCCGCGCATTACGCCAAAGGCGTCCAGATGGGTGGCGACGCCTATGAAGTGGCGACGGGCGCCGACGCGCTTGTGCTCGTCACCGAGTGGAACGAGTTCAAGCAACTCGATCTGAACCGGCTCAAGTCGGTGATGAAGACGCCGATCATGGTCGACGGCCGCAACCTGTACGACCCGACCGTTATGCAGCATTACGGTTTCACCTATCGCGGCATGGGCCGCGGGTACAACAACCGATAAGGCGACGACACGCGTCAACGCAAAACGCCGGGCTTTGCCCGGCGTTTTGCGTTTGCGGGACCGGACTGATGAAAGTCGATCGACTATAATCTCCGCATGAAGCAGCCCAAGGTAATCAAATCCCGTTTGCCGAACGGTTTGACCGTGGTGCTCAAGGAAGTGCGCATCGCGCCGGTCGTGTCGTGGTGGGTGTGGTACCGGGTCGGGTCGCGGTACGAACGCCCCGGCGTCACCGGCATCAGCCACTGGGTCGAGCACATGATGTTCAAGGGCACGCGCGCCTTCCCGGCCAGCGTCGGCGATCGCATGATCGCGCGCGACGGCGGGTTCCGCAACGCCATGACCTGGATCGACTGGACCGCGTACTTCGAGACCATGCCCGCCGACAAGATCGACTTCGCATTGCAGCTCGAGGCCGATCGTATGCGCCGGGCGCTGTTCCCGCCCAAGGAAGTCGAATCGGAGCGCACGGTGATCATCGCCGAGCGGCAGATGAACGAGAACGAGCCGTCGTTCCGTCTCGGCGAAGAAGTGCAGGCCGCGGCCTTCCGCGTCCATCCGTATCACCACGAGGTGATCGGCGACATGGCCGACCTGCACAGCATGACCCGCGACGACCTGTACGGGCACTATCGCAACTACTACGCGCCCAACAACGCCATCGCCGTCGCGGTCGGGGACTTCGACGCGCGCGAGATGCTGGCGCGCATCAAGACGCTCTTCGGCAAGCACAAGCCCGCGACCCTGCCGAAGCCCCTGATACGACCCGAGCCCGAGCAACGCGGCGAGCGCCGTCTGCGTCTGAGCGGCGAGGGCGAGACGACTTACATCCAGATCGGCTACCACGCCCCGTCGGCCAACGACCCCGACTTCTTCCCGATGGCCGTGCTCGACAGCATCCTGGCCGGCGCTTCGTCGTTCAACATGTTCGGCGGCGGCGGCACAAGCAACCGCTCATCGCGTCTGTACCGCGCGGTGGTGCAGACCGGCCTGGCGGCGAACGTCGGGGGCGGGTTGTCGCCCACGGTGGACCCATATCTGTACACGCTCTATGCGACCGTGCGCGCCGGCCAGACGCCCGAGGCCGTCGAACGCGCGATCGACGCCGAGATCGACCGGGTGCGGAACGAGCCGGTCAGCCAGGCCGAGCTCGAGAAGGCGATCAAACAGGCCAAAGCCATGTTCGCCTACAGCGCCGAGTCGGTGACCAACCAGGGCTTCTGGCTCGGCTTCACCGAGATCCTCGGCGACTACCGTTGGTTCGACAACTACCTGCCGCGGCTGAGCGCGGTCACGGTGGCCGACATCCAGCGCGTGGCGCAGAAATACCTGGCGCCCGGCAACCGCGTCGTCGGCGTGTTCGTTCCGGCGGAACCAACCCAGGCCCCGGCGCAGCCCGCGTCGTCGGCCCAAGCGGAACGGTGAGGCGCACATGGCCAAGAAACTCGCCCCATCGTTGCCCGGCCCCGAGAACATCACGCGGCGCGAACTGCCGAACGGCGTCATCGTGCTTGCGCGCGAAAACTTCAGCAGCCATTCGGTCGTGGTCGACGCCGATCTGCGCGCCGGCGCGCTCTGGCACGGCCGCGACGTCGCCGGCCTGGCCGACTTCACCGGCTCGGCGCTCATGCGCGGCACCGAACGTCTGGCCTTCGCCGAGATCTATGAGCAGATCGAGTCGGTCGGCGCCAGCCTGAGCGTGTCGGCGGGCACGCATACGTCTGGCTTCTACATCAAGAGCCTGGCCGAGGATCTTGATCTCATGCTCGGCCTCGCGGCCGACGCGCTGCGCCGCCCGGTCTTCCCCGAGCGCGAGGTGGAGCGGCTGCGCGGCGAGATCCTGACCCGGTTGCAAATCACGGCCAACGACACGCGCGATCGCGCGCTCGAGGCCTTCTACGAGCTGGCCTACCCCGACCACCCCTATGCGATCGTCGAGGAAGGCTATCCGGAGACGGTCAAGGCGCTCACGCGCCAGCAGTTGATCGACTTTCACAAGACGCATTTCGGCCCGCGCGGCATGGTCGTGGTGGTGGTCGGGGCCGTCACGGTCGAGAAGGCCGTCGACCTGGTCGCCAAACATTTCGGCGATTGGACGAACCCGGCCCAGCCGCCCGAGCCGGCGCTGCCCGCGCTCGCGCCGATCACGGCCCCGCGCCGCGCGCACGTGTCGCTGCCCGGCAAGGCCCAGGCCGACGTGGTGCTCGGCGTCCCCGGCCCGGCGCGCAGCCACCCGCTGTTCCTGCAGGCCCGGCTGGCGAACAACATCCTGGGCGTCTTCGGCATGGGCGGCCGCATCGGCAATCAGGTGCGCGAGAAGAACGGCCTCGCGTATTACGCGGCCTGCAATCTGGCCGGCGGCTACGGCCCCGGGCCCTGGTACGCCTACGCCGGCGTCAACCCCGACAACGTCGAGCGGGCGGTCGGGTTGATGCAGCGCGAGATCGCGCGCTTCCTGTCGCGCAAGGTCACGCCGCAAGAGATCGACGACAACAAGGCCCAGTTCATCGGGCGCCTGCCGCTCGGTCTCGAGACCAACGAGGGCGTGGCCAGCACCATCAGTTCGATGGAGTTGTTCGACCTCGGGCTGGACTATCTGGTGCGCTTCCCGGCCATGTTCAGAGCCATCACGCGCGACGACGTCCTGACCGCCGCGCGACAGTTCTTGAGCGCCGAGAATTACGTCCTGGCAACCGCCGGACCTTGAACCCGTGGAGCGCAGGACGTGGAGCCGACTGGCGCTCCACGTCCTGCGCTCCGCGCTCCACGACATGCTCCGTACCGGCATCGATCTGATCGAGATCAAGCGCGTCGAGGAAGCGATCGCCAAACACGGCGAGCGCTTCCTCGCGCGCATCTTCACGCCGGCCGAGCGCGCGACGGCCGGGCCACGCATGGCCTCTTTGGCCGCGCGGTTCGCGGCCAAAGAGGCGGCGGCCAAGGCGCTCGGCACAGGTTTGGGCGACATCGCCTGGCGCGAGATCGAAGTCGTCAGCGACGCGGCCCACGCGCCGGCGTTGGTTCTGCATGGCGCCGCCGCCGAAAGGTTGCGCGTGCTGGGTGGCCGTGAGGTCGCCGTCAGCCTGAGCCACAGTCAGGGCTTCGCCGTGGCTGTGGTGGTCGTGACCGGACCCTGACTGACCGCCAGAAGCGGTCGCTATTCACGCATCGAAAGAAAGGCACTCCACTATGGTTATCATCGCCGAAGTCAAAACCGCCGAGGGCAAGCTGCTGGGCACGTTCACGTTGCCCGAGAAGGTCTTCAAGACGGGCTCGCGCGGGTACTACGCCAACGGCAAGATGGAGATCGACGGCAAGCGCTATCAGACTCAGATCCAGCTGGTCGAGATCGGCTCGAAGCCCGAGGAGAGCAAGTAAGCGACATGCCGACCTTCGAGCAGGCCGAGGCCTGGTACACCGGCGCGGATCCGGTGCACGATTGGTCCCACGTCCGGCGCGTGACGATGCTGGCCGAGCGGATCGCGGTAGCCGAGCACGCCGACGCCGAGATCGTGCGCGCCGCGGCGCTGTTGCACGACGTGCCTGCCCCGCCGACGCCCGAGGCGCGCGCCCGCCACCACCTCTGGGCGGCCGATTTCGCGGCCGATGTGTTGCGAGCCGAGGGCTGGGCGAACGACCGGATCGCGGCCGTGCAGCATTGCATCCGCGCGCATCGCTTTCGCGGCGACGAGGCGCCCGCCACCGCGGAAGCGCGCGCGCTGTTCGACGCCGACAAACTCGACGCCATCGGCGCGATCGGGGCGTTGCGCGCCGGCGGCTACGCGGCCCGCCACGACAACCCGCTCGCCGGCCCGGTCTCGGATCATTTTCGGGCCACGGGGCAACTCAGCGACGCCGAGGCCCACACGCCCCAACACGAATTCATCGTCAAGCTCTCGCGCATCCCGGCCCGCCTGACCACGGCGACCGGCCGCGCCCTGGCCGAGCAACGCAGCGCGTTCCTGGCAACCTTCTTCGCACAACTCGAGCGCGAGCTGGCCGGGTCGGCCTGAGGACGTCCATGTCACGCCTCGACAAGTTCCAACTCGCCGTGATCGTCGTCGCCGGGCCGCTCCTCTTCCTCGCCGCGACGGTCATCGTCTTCTATCTACGAAGCGTCAACAGCCCGCTGCTGCCCACGCCGCCGCTGACCGTCGTCCCGTAACGCGCCGCGGCATCACGGTAGCCCGGCCGTTTCGTTCAAGATCTGCGGTACGCGACTCAGGATACCGTCGAGCAGCGTCATGGCTTTGGCCGCTTCCTCGGCGTTGAATTGTGCGTCATTTGAATCGCGTATCGGCGGGCAGTTGGCGGCGACCGGCCCAAGGATCGCAAAGACATCACTCATCCGGATCCGGTACTCATAGTACGCCCCGTGCCAGGTGTCAGGCACATCCCGATAGCCCTTCTGGCTGAAGTACATCTCATTGGCGTACAGAAGAATGAGACGACAGCTGCTTTGAGCTCTTCCGTCCAGCACGGCCTGCAAGTGATTGCGAAAGGTTTGCGTGTAAAGGAGCAACTCACCGAGCTCATTGCGGAAATCGGCCGAGTCCCAGGCGACGATCTCCGTTTCCGGAAACACGGGGGCCTCGGAACGCGCCGCTGTGTTTGTGGCCGTCGGCACGGCCGTAACTGGCGGCGCGGTGGGGCGCGCCGCCGTGGCGCTGGGCTCTGGCGTGTCGGTGTCAGCCGGTGTGGGCGACGGCGCACGCGTCGGGCGCTCGGTCGCCGTGGCAGACGGCGCCGGGCTTGCCGTGAGCGTGGCTGTCGGCGGCACGATGGTGGGCGTCGGCGGTGGCGGCGTCTGGCTGGGCGCGACGGTCGGCGCCGGCGTGGGCGTACAGGCCGTCGCCAGGCAAACGGCAAGAGCGAGAAGCAATCGGCCTTTCATGATCCCCCAACACTATCGACTCGCAAGCGCGAGGTCGGGCGACTCGCTGTCGCGAGGTCGGGCGACTCGCTGTCGCGAGGTCGGGCGACAGACAACGTTAGCGTAGAGACCCAGGCGTCGACTGACGCCTCGACGCGCCGATCAAACGGCTTCAGCCACCACCAGCATCCGGGGCGCGTCATCGTCAAACGGGCTGTGGTCGTAATCGCCGTAGAGGTTCTTCAACACGAAGCCGCAGCGTTCGAGCAACAGCCGCATCTCGCCCGGGAAGACGTACCGCAGCGTGATCGGAACGGTCAACCGTTGCAGCCCCCCGCCCGCGCCGATCGAGTCGTAGAAGTAGAGGATCTCGGCCCGTTGCGCCGCGCGGTCGATCGTGAGCGTCGAGAACTGCTGCACTGTGCGATCACCAAAGGTAAAGGAGCGCTCGAGGTGCAGCCCGCCCTCGACGCTGGCATAGGCGGCGCCGGCATTGACGACGTCGAGCGCGAGCAGGGCGCCGGGCTTCAACGCGCCACGGACGTGCGTGAGCACGCGGATCTGATCCTCGACGGTTAACAGATGCATGAAGGTATTGAACGGCGCGATCGCCAGGCCGAACCGCTCGGTCGTCGCGAAGTCCCCCAGGTCGGCGTGGAGCACCCGCGGCGCCGGGTCGAGCGCGGCCGCGCGCAGCCGCGCCTGCAGACGTTCGAGCATGGCCGGCGCGTTGTCGACGCCGGTCACCGCATGCCCGGCGTGCGCCAACGGCAGCAACACGCGACCGGTGCCGCACCCCAGTTCGAGCACGGGTCCATCGGTTGCCTCGGCCAGACCCAGCCAGAAATCCAGGTCGGCGTCAAAGCCGGCGTTCTCGAGGTCGTAGTAGCGGGCGAGGAGGTCGTAAGACATGAAAGTAGGTGATTGGGTGACTGGTTGACTGGGTGGTTGGCCAATCGCACAATCGCACGATCGCCCACTCACCCAATCGCTCACTGTATCGGTTGTTTCGTCGGCAACCCGGGCCGACGCGGATAGGCGCGCGGCGTGGCGGCCGTTTTGCGCACGACGACGAGATAACGCGGATCGACGACGCCGGGCAATTCGATCTCGATCAGGCGCTCGAGCGCCCCGCCCAACTTGGCCAATGCGCGGTCGGCGCCGTGCGCCTCGGCCGGCGCGTCCTTGCTCTTCTGGGCGACAAAGGCGCCCCCGCGCACGAGCAGCGGCAGCAGATACTCCGAGAGCACGGGCATCTCGGCCACGGCGCGCGCGACGGCCCAATCGTAGTGCTCACGATGTTCGGGCATCTGGCCGACGTCTTCGGCGCGGGCATGCACCACCCGAACGCCCTCGAGCCCCAGACAGGTCGCGACGTGCTCGCAGAACTTGACCTTCTTGCCGGTGGCCTCGACCAGGGTCAGACGCAGCTCCGGGCGCATGATCTTCAGCGGCAAGCCCGGGAAGCCCGCGCCGGTGCCGACGTCGATCAAGCGCAAGGGCCCGGCCGGCAGCGCTTTGAGCACGGTCAACGAGTCGAGGAAATGCTTGATCTCGACGTCTCGGGGTTCTTTGATCGCGGTGAGGTTGAAGCGCGCGTTCCACTCCGCCAGTTGTTGGGCGTAGGTCTGAAACGCGGCGATCTGGCCGGCCGTGAGCTCGATCCCCAACAGCGCCCGCGCGCCGTCTTTGAGTGCGTCCATCAGGGGGAATTATAAGGGCCGTGAGGCGCGGCGCCTGGAGCGAGAGCGCGTGCTCCCGCACCGTCACTCTCTGGCTTCGCGCGTGGCCAGCCGGGTCGCATGCTCGGGCAGCATGACCGTGAAGGTCGTGCCCTGCCCGGGTTTGGAGTTCACCCAGACGCGGCCGTTGTGGCTCTCGACGATGGATTTGACGATCGAGAGGCCCAGGCCGGTGCCCTCCTGGCTCAGGCTGGCGTTGTCGGAGCGGAAGAAACGATCGAACACGTACGGCAGATCGGCCGGCGGGATGCCGATGCCGGTATCGGCGATCGAAAGCACGACAAAGCCGCCCTCGGCATAGGCATCCACCTGGATGCGCCCGGCCTCCGGCGTGTACTTGATCGCGTTCTCGACGAGGTTCGAGAGCATCTGGCGCAACCGCAGGGGATTGCCGAACAGCGACGGCAGCGGCGACGCGATGGTGTGATTCAACGCCTGGTGCTTGGCCTCGGCCTGCGGCCGGATGTCGCCGATCACGCGCTCGACCAGCCGGCTTGTGTCGAGCGGCTCCTTTTGCGTGTCGAAGCCCGCCTCGATCTTGCCCAGGTCGAGCAGGTCCGAGATCAGGGTGTTCATCTGCTTGACGCTGATCCGGATCTGCTGGATGAAGTCGGTCTGCTGCTCATTGAGCGGGCCGACCCGATCGAGCAGGTTGACGTAGCCCAGGACGGCGGTGAGCGGCGAGCGCAGGTCGTGCGACACGGTCGTGACGAAATCGGCCTTGATGCGATCGAGCTCCTTGAGATGCGTGATGTCGATCAGCATCACGGCCCGGCCGATGTTGGTGATCGGCGTGACGTGCGCGTTGAAGGTGCGGCCGTCGTTGAGCCGGATGTCGCTCTGACGCTTCGGGCGTTCGAGCAGGTCGCGCAGCTCGTCGTCATGGATCACGTCGAAGATCGGGCGCCCGACGACGTCGACGTCGCCGACCTTGAATGCGCTGCGCGCCGTGTGGTTGACCAGGATCAGGCGGTTCTCGTGGTCGATCACGATCACGCCGTCTTCGGTCTCGTTCAGGATGGTGTAGAGCTGCGTGCGTTCATGCTCGACGGCCGTGTACAACCGCGCGTTCTCGATCGCGATCGCGGCCTCGTCGGCCAGGGCCTGCAGCAGCTTGAGGCTGTGCGCGTCGAAGGTCGCGCGCTTGAACCGGTTGTCGACGCCGAGCACGCCGATCACGCGCCCGCGGACGCGCAACGGCACGTAGATCAGGCTCTTGACGAGATACGCCGTGACGATCTTGGTCGGCGTGTTCTCGTCGACGATCACGGGTTCGCCGGTCCGCACCACCTGGCCGGCCAGCGAATCCTCGGAGCGCAATCGCAACGTCCGGGCCGTGCGCTCGTCGAGGTTCTTGGCGGCCCGCACGGTCAGCTCGCCGCTGGCCGTGTCGAGCAGCAGCAGCGTGCTCTCCTCGGCGCCGATCAGCCCGACGGCCGCTTCGACGACCCGGGTCAGCACCCGGTCGAGGTCGAGCTGAGCCACGGCCTGTCCCAAGCCGATCAAGGTCTCGAGTTCGGCGACGCGGCGCGCGAGCGCTTCACGCTCGGCCAGCAGCACTGGCGCCGGCGGCACTGGATCGCCCAACAGGCGCTCCAGTGTGTCAAGCAACTCATCCGGTTCAAACGGCTTTGGAAAATAGTCATTCGCGCCGACCCGCAGCGCCTGCCGGGCCACGTCTTCCGAGCCCTCCGCCGTGATCAGGATGACCGGCAGCGTCGGTCGTTCGCGTTTGAGCAGCCGGGTCAACTCAAGGCCGGTGAGGTCCGGCATCTTGATGTCGCTGATGACCGCGTCGGGCGCTTCGGCGTGCGCCAACTCGAGGCCGCGCGTCCCGCTGTCGGCGGTCAACACGCGATAGCCCGACGGCCGCAGGATCAGGTCCGCGAGCAGGTCACGGATCTCGGCCGCATCGTCAACCACCAGCACCGTTTTGGGCGCAGTCATGGATCCCCTATTTTGCCAGAAGACGAGACGTTCGGCGCGCCTGATCCGCGTGGCGCGCCGGGTCGACCTGGAACGCCGGCGTTTACAGTTTGATCAACCCCACATGGACGATGGCGCCCAATGCCGGGTCGGATTCGGCCCAGATCTTGCCGCCGTGCGACTCGATGATCTGCCGAACCACGGCCAACGACAACGCGCCGGGGTCGCGGGCCGACACCTGACCGGGCGCGCCACGCAATGCGCCGGCGACCTGCTCGGCCGAGAACGATCCGCCCACGTCCTGAACGCTGAGACGCAACATCCCGTCGTTGTTATTGCGCACCCGCACCCACACTTGAGCGTTATGCGGCGAAACCTTGATCGCCCGTTCGACCAATCGGTCGATGGCGCGCGAGATCTGGGCGCCATCGCCGGCGGCCTTGAGCACGAACGGCGGCAGGTCGGCGTGCAGGGCCACGCCGAGCCGACGCGCCTCAGACTCGTTCCGCGCGATCGATTGCTGCACGAGCGCGGAGAGGTCGAGCGGGCGCGGGTTGGCCGGTCGTTGCGGCGCTTCGCCAAGCGTCGTCAGGTCATCGGCCAGACGGCGCGCGGCATCGACGTGTTCGAGAGTCTGCTTCGTGCTTTCGATCTGACGTTGGCCGAGCGCGCCACGCGCGCCGCTCAGAAGGGGCTCGAGCGCCGAGCGCGCGCCGGCCAGCTGGATGGTGAGTTCGCGACCGACCGACAGCGTCAGGCTGCCGGTGGCGAGATCCGTGTACGAGCGCTGGAGCCGGGTCGCGCGGGCTTCCAAACCGCGGAACAGCCGCGCGTTGACCAGCGCGATCGAGGCGTAATCGGAGACCGACGAGAGCAGCGCCAGCTCGCGCTCGGTGAAGGCGTGATCGGCTTTTCGCCCGACGACCAGCACGCCCAGCACCTGGTCCTTGGCTCGGATCGGTGCGGCGGCGACGGATTTCGCGGCCTGCCCGGCGCGCAGCCGCCCGAGCGGCTCACCGGACAACGAAAGCGCCTCGCCGGACTGCAACAACAGCGACGAGACGCCGTCATCCCACGGAGCGCCGAGCTTGAGCCCGGCCAGCGCCGGCATGTTCTTGGCCGCGCGCGCGACGAGCGCGGGCGGCGTGCCGTCGGTCGTCGCCTCCTCGGAGAGCATCAGCCAGCCGAGGTCGGCCTCGCAGGCCAGCACGGCGCCGTCCATCAACCGCGTGAACAGCTGGGCCAGATCGGTCAGCGACGTGACGGCCTTGCCCAGACTGGTGAGCACGGTCAACTCGCGCACGCGCTTTTCGAGCTGCTGGTTGGCCGAGCCCAGGCGCTGGCTGAGCTGATCGCGATCTCGGCGGACGTTGATCTCTTCGAGCGCGCGGTCGAGCGTGTTGACCAGCTCGGCTTCGCGCACCGGGCGGATTAGGTAATCGCGCGCGCCAAGCCGAAAAGCCCGCAGCAACTGGGCCTCGGCCGCGCCCTTTGGCGCCAACACGATGGAATACGGCATCACGCCGCGGCTGCGCATCCCGGCCAGCAGGTCGTACCCCGTCACGCCGGGCAGATCGAGGGCGGCAAAGACGATGTGGGGCTGGTGCTCGAGCGCAAGTTCGAGGGCTTCGTGGCCGTTTCGAGCCGTAAACAGGGTGTACCCCATCGGGCCGAGCACCTGTTCGGCGATCGTCTCCAAGGCAGCCGGATCCCCCTCCGCTACCAAAATGCGCTCCAGCGGTTTTGCCATGCGGTTACTATAGCACGGCTGATTATGGAAGGTTCGGTATGGGACGGTTGGCGATGCGCCGATCACGCGGCTTCAACCCAACCAAGGGCACGTTAGCGCGCGCTATCCCAGCAGGGCCCTGGCGTGATGACGACCTCGTGCACTACCTTGTCCTTAAGAACAGCCGGGCCGCGTGTCGCATCATAAAGCCACGTCAGACGGTGGACACGGACGAGCTTGATGGGGGTCCCGGCGGGAGGTGCTTCACCCCGCGAAGACGCCCACAGGTGACCGGGCGCCTGGAGCGAAAAGGCTGGGGCCGCTGGAGCTCCTCGAGCGAAGACGCAGGTCACAAATCGGTCGAACTGCCCAGCCCGAACGGGGTCGAATTCCACGCTGCCATACGTGGCCTCGGCCTGCTCAAGGTCGGCCAATGACGTCGCCTCGTCGAGCGCCGTCGCCGTTTCCTCGTTGAACGTGGACCCCCAGATCTGGTTGTTCAGCCGCGGTTCGGCGTCGAGATAGGAGAAATTGCCAAAGGCCAGCATGTCGGCATACAGCGAAAAGGCGCGGATCGGCACCACCCAGGATTGGCCCTGGTCGCCCACGGCCTCAAATTGATAGGTGTACGTCATCGGTGTGTCGTACCACGCCAACGACACTGGTCTGAGCCAGATCGGGCTCGCCACGATCAGAATCGAGGAAATCGCCACATTGGCAACCGAATACACGGTGCGGGTGATCTCGGCGCGACGCACCCACCAGACGGCAAGGGCGAGGTCGATCACGAGCCATTTCCAGAGGGCGATGCCGCTGGCCGCGACGATCCCGAGGTGGAACAGCGCCCAACCAATGAGCAGGGCGATGGTCAGAGGACGCCCCCACAGGACGCACACCGCGCCGCACTCGAGGACGAGCGTGAGGACCATGAGTGGAACGGTCACGGCCCTCCAGGCATCGGTCAGGGCACGAATCTGGCCCGGGTCGAGGAAGATCAGCCAGCCTTGAGCGTAACCGTCCGGGACGAGCAAGAAGATGTGCGGGTGCGCCAGCCAGTTGAGCAGCACCTTGTTGATGCCTGAAAACCAATACGACGACGCCACCAGGCTGACGACCGTCACCAAGAACGCCTTGGCCCAGCCCCGCTTTGTGAGGCTCTCGAGCAGGACGACGACAATGTACAGGATGAGGATGCGCAGCGGCAGATTGACCTCAGTCCAGACAAATCCAAACGGCAACGGGTAGTCGAATTGCCATAGCAGCGCATACGCCAGCCAGAGGAAGGCCAGGAGGAAGCCGGGCCGCAGACAGGCCGCCAGCGCCAGTCCGATCAACACGATCCGATCGAGCCAGTGCGCCTGGGCGAAGTATGGATTGGGATCGAACCCGGCGACCAACCAGGCAGACAGGGCGATCACACCCGCCAGGAGAGGGCGCAGAGCGGTGCCGTGCTCGAAGGCCGACCAGGGGCGAAGGATCCAACGCCCCCGAAACAACAGGGCTGCGGCGATGATCGCAAGACCTGCTATGCCGAGCTGGCTGTGGATAGTCGTGGCGCCAAGCTCGGTCAGGATAATCGGGGAGGCATAGGCCGCCTGCGCGAGATGGGTGACCCCGCGCAGCCAGTTCTGGGCGACCATGAAAAGCAACACCATCACGCCGATGCCGAGGATGACTTCGCCATGGGCGGTCAGCCTGGGAAAGCGGAGCCGCCATTGCGCGAAAGCCGTCGCGATGAAACTGACCAAAATGTGGCCTCCGGTCTCCCCTTGACTTGTGAGCAAGCGCGAGTTGTCAGCGGTCTATTGCCGCTGAGTGCGCAGATGACACGGATGTCGCGGAGATGAACACCTGGTGCCTGGCCAGCATCGTCGTGTTTCCTTCAGCGAGATCCGCGCAACCAGCGGCTGGATCCCGTGCCTGACAGCTCACCCGTGCACACTTGCGCTTGCACCAGTATATGTGTTGCAGGCGATGAGGTACAATCCCTCCGTTCGGGGTGTAGCGCAGATGGCAGCGCACCGCGTTTGGGACGCGGGGGTCGTCAGTTCAAGTCTGACCACCCCGACACTTGTTTTTTGCATTGGCCGATCGCGAATAGCATGACGCCGGATCTTCGGCGAATAGCAGTAACTTCTGTCCGCCGTTTAAATGCTGCAGGGTCCCCGCCATAGCTTCGTCGGTGCTTTCCTAGATTGGGTGACAAATGAAAAAGCGTCTCGACTTTTGGGCCTTGTTGCTCGCGTGTCTGTTCCTGGTGTTCACGATCCTGCCGGCGCCTGTAACCTCGGCCTTGCCGGAGGCGCTGTTACCGGCCGGAAGTGCAACCTCCTGGGAGAGCAGCCCAGATGGCTCGGTGGTCCTCTATCGAACCAACAGCAATGAACTGCGCGTGGTGCGCGTGTCGAATCACGCCGATGAGCTGATCACCGCCAGCGCCAACCTCCTGATACGCTCTGTGCTCAGCCCGAATGGCGCCTATGTCGCATATTTCATGAACCTGGGCGCCAGTTATGAGCTATGGCTCGCCGCGACCGATGGGACGACCAGCCGGTTAGTGTTGAGCGCCTCGGCCGACCAATTCGGCGGAATACAGCTGGCGAAGTTCACGCCGGATGGATCCTATTTCCTCTACACGACAACGCCGACCAATGCATCGAAAGCGCTCTTTAGCGTGGCAACTGCGGGAAGCGCTGCGCCTGTGCAACTCAATCCTCCGCCGATCATGACGTTCGAGATCCATAGTTACATCGTTTCGCCTGACAGCAGCCACGTCGTCTTCACCCAGATCATCACAAATTCGAATTACAACCTCGTCAACGTCTACAGCGCGCCTGTCGCCGGCCCGGGCTCGGCCAGTGTCAAACTCAACCAAAACGGTTCGAGCACTGTTTACTATGGCGATCCCGTGATCAGCCCAGACAGTCAACGCGTCATCATCCCGGATTCGGGCTTCTATAGCATGGATCTCAACGGCGGCAATCGCGCGCAGCTGAGCCAAGCCGGGGCGACTAGCGCCCTTGCCGTCAGCGCTGACTCGACCCGCGTCGTCTATGGCTGGGAGAACGGCGGTACGATGAACGGCGAATACTATGTGGTGCCGATCGGGGGGCCGATGGCAGCGGCAGTACAGGTCATTTCGGTCCCTCGGATCGAGATGCTGGGGGTCACCTTCTCCGCGGACGGGTCGCGGGTCGTGGCGTTTGCGCGACCCAGCGGCGGTTCTTTCACGTTGTATAGCGGCCAGAGCCAGGGGCCGTCGTCGGCTGCCGTCGAACTCGCCGTTGGTTACCCCGTTTCATTCAGTACACCGACACAATTCGTCTACTGGCCGACGACACATGTGGCCTATACGAATATCGGCTCCACACAGGTCTGGTCGGTGCCGGTCGGTGGGCCCGCTTCGGCGACACAGCCGATCACGCCGGGCCAAGCATCCGCGTCGGTGACCCATGACGGCCAGAAGCTGGTCTATCTGGCAGGACGCCAGGTCTACAGCGTACAACTCGCGGGTTCGTTGAGCGGTACACGAAACGAATCTCTCCTGCCTGATAGCGGGGGACCGGTCTCGAGCTTCATGGTCACTGCGGATTCTCAACGGCTCTTCTTCGGCGCCGATGGCGCGGTATATGTGACAACGCTAGGCACTGGCCTGCCGGTGGCCTGGCTGCAGCCCGAGTGTCAGTCAATCGCGCCGACCGCCGGCCCAACACCGACGCCCGATCCGACCCTGCTGCCGCGCCTCTATTTGCCGGCCATGCAACGCTGCAACGGAGTTCAGTAACGCCGTCTTGATGGCGCCCTGCAGGAAACGGATCGGCGCAACCGTGCACAGTCGTTCGCCACGGGGGTGCGCGGATCCGTCCCGTTCGTAGCACCCGAGCCGGTTGTGTGGGCCTGCCTGCCTGGAGAAAGCGCGGTCGTGGTGTCGCGCAGTCCGTGCGCCATCGATCGACTACCTCGAAACATGCGGTGCGCTTGCCCGATGCAAAACCAGGGCAAGCGCAACCCAATTACGGAGATCGATCATTTCAAAGAATTCCGGTTACGGCTCAACCAGCAGGAAGTTGGGCGAAAAACGGGTGTGCCCGGGCGGG
>JBGAJV010000009.1:0-115316 GCA_044224715.1 Anaerolineales bacterium
CTTACGCAGCGTCGCGCACCCTCGTCTCGCGCGTTGCCACGGAGGGGGCTAATTGTCTCTGGTCAACGCCTGTATTGGCACGCCCTGCACGCCGCACGTCTTGCTCCTCGTTCATTGTCGTGTGCGATTCTGCCTCGCCGGCTGCAGTAGATTTACGCAGCCGGGAGCCAGAACGAAAACACCGTCCCCTGCCCCGGCGTGGAGGCAACCGTGATCTCACCACCGTGCGCGCGGATGATCTGCTGCACGATGGTCAGACCAAGGCCGGAGCCCTCGACCGGACGGCCGCTCTTGCGCCGGGCGCGGAACAGCTTGTCGAAGATGAACGGCAGATCGTCGGCCGGGATGCCCTCGCCCGTGTCCGCGATCGTGCAGACCACGTGGCCTTCCTCGACCTTCGCGCCAACGGTGACGGCGCCGCCGGATGGCGTGTACTTCAAGGCGTTGTCGAGCAAATTGAGCACGGCCTGCTTGATGCGGGCCCGATCGGCGTTGAGCCGCGGCAGACCCGGCGTCAGGTTCAAGCTCAGCGCCAGGCCCCGGCTCTCGGCCAGATCGCCGACCTGCAGGACGGCGTCTTCCAGCACGGCACCCAGGCTGAGCGGCCCGCGTTCCAATTGAAACGACGGCGTCTCGAGCCGGGCAAGCGTGAGCAGGTTGTCGACCAGCTGTGTCAGCCGTTTGCCCTCGTCGCTGATGATGCGCACCGAGGCCTGCCAACCGGCCTTGTCGTCCGGGTCCTGCCCGAGCTTGGCTGCGTGACCCTGGATGACCGTGAGCGGCGTCTTCAACTCGTGGCTGACGTTTTGGATGAAGTTGCGATAGAAGGCCTGTTGTCGTCCGGCGGCCGACAGATCGTCGAGCAACACCAGCGTCGTCGCGCGATCGAGGCGCAGCGCGCGCACCTGATAGGCCTGACCCTCGACCGCCGGGATCGTTCGAACGACGTTCTGACCGGAGCGCAGCGAGTCGGCGACGATGGCCGAGAGCTCGGCGGTCTCACGCCACGGCTCCGCCTGCAAGTTCGTCGCCGCGACCCTCCGCTCGGCGAAGATCAACGCCGGATACGGTAGCCCATCGAGCAACGCGCGACGCTCGGCCGCCACGCGACCGCGCTGCCAGACCCAGACGGCCGCGGCACCCAACGCCGCCAGGACCACGGCCACGCCGATGAATTCCGGGATTCCAAAGTAGAGGAGTTGGTCGAACATGTTGCCATTCGAACCGCGGACGGCTTCCGCGGCGAAAATCAATCGCCCTCAAACTTATAGCCGACGCCACGAACGTTGACGATGTAGCGCGGGTCACGCGGGTCCGGCTCGAGCTTCTGACGCAACGCCCACACGTGCTTTTCGAGCGTTTTGGTTTCGATATCGCTATCGCCGGGGATGTCGAAGACCGCCTCGAGCAGGGCCATGCGCCCGATCGGCCGCCCGGCGTTGTTGACGAGATAGGCCAGCAGATCGAATTCGCGCGGCGTCAGGTCGACTGTGCCCCAGAGGTCGCCGCGCCGCACCGATACCGTTCGTCGCGCGGTATCGATGCGCAGGTAGCCGCCGACCTCCTGCTGTGGCCGCGGCAGCCGCGCTTTTACGCGTGCGATCAATTCGCGAATGTCAAAGGGCTTGGCAACGTAGTCGCTCGCGCCCAGACTAAAGCCCAGCTCGAGATCGCTGACGCTGTCACGCACCGTCAGGAAGATGATCGGCACTGCGTCGCCGCTCTCGCGGATCTTGCGGCACACCGCCAGCCCGTTGGGTTCGGGCATTTCGATGTCGAGCACGATCAGCGCCGGGTGCTCGGTCTCCCATTTGTACAGGGCCTCGGCGCCGTCGCCGGCCACGAGCACGGCGTAGCCTTCACGCTCGAGCGCTGGCTGCACGAAGGCTGTGATGTTCGGGTTGTCGTCGGCGATCAGGATCTTGTGGGCCACGGCGGCCTCCTCGACACGAACGATTATAGGTGAACGGCGCGGCGGGCCTCAGCGAAAGGTCGACAGCAGCTCGGCGAAGGTCAGACCCGGGTGGCTGGTGAGCTCCGGGTAGGCGGCGTCGCTCGAATAGGGATACACGCTCGGCAGCGCGAACGGATCCGGGTCCGAGAACAGCACGCCCCGTTCGCGACGCGTGTACCCGGCGACGGCGAAGTCGTAACCGAGGTCCCGCAGGATGCCGATCGCGGCCGGCGAGACCGAGTCGAACGGGTAGCACAGACCGTGGACGGTGTGTCCGGTCTTGGCTTCGATCAGGGCGCGTGAGCGTTGCGCGTCGAGCACGATCTGCTCGGGCGGCAGCGTCGCGTAATCGACATGCCACAGGCTGTGGCTCTCGGGCGAAATCACGCCCTCGTCGGCCCAGGCCTTGAGCGTGGGCCAGCAGGCGTGTTCGCCGTCGCAGTCGTCGCTGGTGCGACTGGCGAGGATGAAGAACAGCCCGTGCTGCCCGCGCGCGCGCAACGCCGGCACGATCACGTCGGCGTAGTCGTTGAAGTGGCTCTGCGCGACGTCGAAACGGAGCACGACCGATCGTTCCGGCACGGATGCTTCGCCGCGCACGTACGCCGCAAAAGCTTCGCCGGTCAGCGTGTGATAGCCGTTGGCCTGCAGCCAATCGAGCTGTTCGAGGAACCACTCGGTGCGCATCTCGGTCTGCTCGCCGGACGCATACGTGGTGTAGTGATACTCGATCACGGGGACGCGTTCCGCGAGCGCCACGGGGCTGGGCGTGCGCGCGGGAGTCGGCGTCGACGGCACGGCCGGGGGCATGGTCGGCGTCGACTCGACCGCCACCGGCTGCAGCGGCAGATCGGTCGGCGCGACGGCGGTGACGTGCGCGGCAAGCGTCGGCTTCGACGTCGGCGCGGCTGCCGGGACCGGTGTCGCGAGCTCGGCGCTGCAGGCAGCGAGCGCTGCGCCGAGGACGGCCAGGGCAGCGCGACGGATCGGGTGGTTGTGCGTCTTCATCGATGATCCACCCAGAACGCGGCCGACGTCAGGCCCGGGTCATCGACCTGAGCGCCGTCGACCAGGCGGAACACGTGCAGCCCCGTGGTGCGGCTGGAGAGAGCGACAAGGCCCAGGTCAGGCTTGAATAGCCACCCCGCGACGTCCGATGCCGGGACCGTCGTCGACCACAGCGCGCGGTCGGCCGCGGCATCGACCGCATGCAGGCCGCCTTCGCCATCGAGCGCCAGCAGCACGGATCGATCCGGCGTCCAACTGAGCGCCTGTACGCGCTTCATCGGCCAGAACGAGGTGCCCGTCAACGTCTTGCGGTCCGCGAGGAGCACACCGCCCGACAGGCCGAAAGCCAAACGCGGCGCGTCGGCGGCGAGCGCGGCTTCGGTCAACCGACCCGTGCCCATCACGGGTGTCGGAGCTGTCGGGCAGAGAGACAACGGGTGTGGGCCGTAGGCCCCGGCGGCAAGCACAAACATGAACAATAGCGTGCTCAGCACTTGTTTGGCAAACATCCCGTCACGACCTCGGCGACGCTGCAGGCGACTTGCCTGCGCTTCGCTCAGGATCGCGGACGGCGGTTACGGACAGATCCGGGGTGGGTCACCGTTTGGTTACCGTGACGCCCGGTCCCGCCTTCACAATATGGCGCCGGGGCCTTCTTCAGGCCCCGGCATGTGCATTCCAAGTCGACCCGTAAGCCGCGTTCTGTTTTAGGCGATCATCTCTCTGGGCCGGCCATTGCTGGACGACTCTAGCAGCCTACCCGGGGCTCAAACGCTGCGAGCCGCAGCTCACCCCTGCTTGGCCTTGCTCCCGACGGGGGATACCTGGCCGCCCGTGTTTCCACGAACGCCGGTGAGCTCTTACCTCACCGTTTCACCCTCACCGAGGGGTTGCCCCGGCAATGCGCTTCTCTGTGGCCCTGTACCTGCAGGTCACCCCGCACCGGGCGTTACCCGGCGTCGTGCTCTATGGAGCGCGGACTTTCCTCGAGCGCGCCACGGCTTTCGCCGTTTTGCGCCCGCGATCACCCGGCCGACTTGGAGAGCAGGTATGAAGAACTCGGCCCGAACTCGGCGTGGCTTTGCGCGCATGTCAGACAAGAAAATGTGCAGAAAGATGCCTTGCCTGCGCCGGGCTTCGCCCGGCGCAGGCAGCATCTCCTTTTCGCCTTTTCTACCGTGGATGGCGGGTTCTTGTCGCGAACAGCGCGAGGCGGGTGACGACCGGCTCGCTAGGCGGCCAGGGCGGCGACGCCCTCGTCGACGGTGTCGAAGATGGGCAGGATGGTATCGAGCAGCGTCAGACGCAGCGCGGTGCGGGCCTGCGAACGCGTGGCGGCGAGGTTCAGGCCCCCACCCGCCTGACGCAACGCTTTGAGCCCGGCGACGAGCACCGACAGACCGGAGGAGTCGAGAAACGTCACCGCGCTCAGATCCAGCGTGACGCGGCTGATCTGCTGCGTCGCGAGGTCCAGCAGGTGCTGACGCAGCAAGTGACAGGTTTCGGCATCGACGCGCCCATCGACTCGCACAACGACTTGTTGAGCCGACCGCGGCTCGGTCACGATTTCCATACCGCCCCACCTTTTGACCGTTCGATTGGATCGAACGACTAACGCGCAGCCGGCATTCGGCGTTCGAGACGCCAGACGTTGCGCCCTGACGCAAGGCGCTCGTAATGCAACACATCCATCACGGTGCGAATGACGGCCAGACCATAACCGCCTTCACGCGCCTGTTCCAGCGCGTTGCGGATCGCCATGGCCCGATCGAGCATCAGGGTGTCGAAGACGGCCCCTCCGCGATCCACGGTCTCGACCACGAGCAGATCGCCGACGACCGTGAGCAGCCCGAAGATCATGCCCTGCGCGTCTTCGCCGTAGGCGTGCCGGATGATGTTGGTCAGGTGCTCGACCACGGCCAACGACGTCTCGTGCAGCCACGTCTCGTGCTCGCGCAAATCGACGCGCGGTGTCAGCAATTCGAGCAACAGCGCCTGAGTCCGTTCGATTTCGCCGAAGCGCGTCGGGATGACAAAGGAGCGATACGAGGCCGGCTCGACCGTCGCCGGGCGAGGCTGGCGTCGGATGACGAGCAAGGCCATGTCGTCGCGCATCGCCTGCCCGCGTCGGTGGGCATCGACGGCCTGCAACAGAGTCTGCAGGATGACGTCGGCCGGCGCCGCGTGGACGGCCAGCAGCGCATCCTCGAGGCCATGCCAGCCGAAGAGCCGGCCCTCGGGGTCCTCGGCCTCGGTGATGCCGTCGCTGTACAGGATCAGGATGTCGCCGGGCATGAAATCCAGCGCCTGTTCGGTCAGCGCGACTTCGGGCGCGAGGCCCAGCGGGAGGTTGGTGCTCCCGATCTCGGCCGACACGCGCGCGCGGCTCTGCCAGTACAAGGCCGGCGTATGCCCCGCGCTGGCCAGCGAGAGCCGGCCGGTGTTGGGGTCGAGCACGACCAGCGTGGCCGTGGCAAACGTCGACAGCCGCTCGAGGTCGCTGCGCAGCGCCCGGTTGGCGCGGGCCAGCGCCTGCCCGGCCGACGGGAGCGCCAGCACCTGCCCGCGCAGCTCGGCGCGCACGAGCGAGTTGAGCAGCGCCGCCGGCATGCCCTTGCCCGCGACGTCGCCCATCATGACCCCGTACGAGCCATCGGCGCAGGCCACCACATCGTAGAAGTCGCCGCCGACCTGCGCCGCGGGCACGATCAGGCCCGCGATCTCGCACCCGGCCGGTTGCGGCAGCTGCGCCGGCAGCAGGCTGGCCTGGATCTGAGCCGCGATGTCGAGTTCCTGCCGAAGCCGCGAGCTCGCCAACAGACGGCGCTGCAGCGCGATCGAGTCGATCAATGCGCCCACCTGCCCGGCCAGGTTCTCGATCAGCTGCCGCTCACGCGCGAGGAAGGCGCCCGACTCGGGCCCGGCCAGGCCAAAGGCGACCTCGCCGCCCGTGTCGAGCGGCACACGCACCGCCAGCACGGGCGGAACATGATCGTTGCGCAAGACCACGCCGTCGCTGAGCGCCAGCAATTCGAGCCAGTTGAGAAGCGCGTCTTCGGTCAGGGGCCGTGCGGTATGGCGGACGTAATCGCCGCCCATGCGCACGACGACGAAGGCGTTGTCGCACCGGAACGTCGCCTGCATCAGAGCGCCGAGACGTTCGGCGACGACGGACACCGAGCTATTCAGGGTGCCGATCTTGAGCGCTTCATATAAGAAGGCGATCTGGTTCCAGGCGGTCAACACCTCGTCCGCCAGCCCGCCCGCCACGCGCCGCTCGCCGAACGCCGCGGCGATCAGCTGAAGCGACACCCGTTCCAGCCCCGAGAGTTCGGCCTGGGTCGTGACGCCGTCGATCGAGAGCCAGCCGAGGTGGTCGTCATCGTACTCGAGCGACAACGCGGCCGCGTCCGACGGCGCGCCGGCTTCGGCCGGCTGCCAGGTGGCGGCCCGGCCGGTCAGGCGCTCGAACCAGCGCCCCGGATCGGCCTCGGGACCGAGGCGAGCGGCGCTAATCGCTGCGGACATGGTCGGCTGTGGTCTCGTCGCCGGCGATCGCGGCGCGAACGGCGGCCAGGAATCGGGCCTGTGCGAACGGCTTATATAGACACGTTGCAGCGCCAAGTGCCAGCGCGAGGTCGACCTGGTTCTGCTGCCCGGCGCCCGTCACCAGGATGACCGGGATGGATTCGAGATCCGGCTCGGCTTTGAGCGCGTGTAGGAGCTGCAGACCGTTGAGACCCGGCATCATCAGATCGGTGATGATCAGGTCCGGTCGGTCGGCACGCGCCTGCGCGAGGATGTCCTGCGCCGTGCCAAACAGGCTTAGGCGAACGCCCTCATGGCGCAGGATCAGTTCGATCAGCCGACGGATCGACGGATCATCGTCGATGACGAAGACGTGGCGTTGTGTGCTCATGCAGATCTCGGCTTTGGGCGAAAGTGCAGGTAGAGCGACAGGGCCGTGTAGTAGACCGGATAAAGGAAGGACAGCCCAAGGAGCAGCGCGTTCGGGTGTTCGAAATCTCTCAGCAGGGCGACAAGCATGACGCCCCACACCACGCCGAGCACGAGAGTCGCCGGCCGCCAGAAGACGGTCTTGGTGGCGTACACGTACTTGATCGGCACGAACACCAGGGCCGCCAGGACCAGCAGGATGAGCGCGTTGACCTCGATCGGCAGTTTCAGCCAGTACAGATAGAGCACCACGATGTTCCAATAATTCGGAAACCCGGTGAAGAAGCCGTCGTCGGTCTTGGCCCAATCCTGGCAGAAGCCGAAAGCCGCTGCCAACAAGACGACCACGATCGCCAGGACCCCGACCCCGTCGAGGAGGCCGTAGCTGTAGGCGAAAAACATCGGGATGAAGACGTACGTCAGATAGTCGGTGATGTCGTCGAGCTTGCGACCGTCGAAGCGTGGGATCCAGCGCGACACTTCCCATCGGCGCGCCAGGACGCCGTCGGTCGAGTCGATAAAGATCGCGATCGCCAGCCAGATGAACACATCGCGCGGTTGTTGCCTTGTGATCGCGACCAGGGCGCCGAACGCGGCGATGTTGCCGAGCGCCGTATACAGGTGGACCAGCCAGGCGCGCGCCACAAAGAAGCGGTTGGCGGCAACCGGTTGATCGGAGCGGGAGGTGTGTTGAGTTGTCATAGTGACGCGCAGGCGGCGTCAGTATCTCAACTTACCGGGTCGGCGTCAAATCGGTCGGGCCGGAATGTCAGACACCGCAAGAGGGCTCACGAATGTGAAACGGTGCGCGATATTGGCCCGAATCTGAGGGTATAAAGAATTGCTTTATACCGACCCAAAAACGCCATATTCGCCGGACCGCATGCTATACTCGCGCCACGATTGACCCCCAAAAGTATCACAGAGGTCCCATGTCGCACCTTCCCTTGCCCACCGGTGTCAGCCTGAACGGCCCGGAGCTCGCCGAGGCCGCCGAGGTCCTGACGGCCGAGGCCCTGGCCTTCATCGTCCAACTGCAACGCAAATTCAACGCGCGTCGGCTCGAACTGCTCGCGCGCCGTGAGGCCCGTCAGGCCGCGCTCGACGCGGGTCAGCTGCCGGATTTCCTGGCCGAGACCCGGTCGATCCGCGAGGGCGACTGGCACGTCGGCAACATCCCGGCGGACCTGCAGCGGCGGCATGTCGAGATCACGGGCCCGACCGACGCCAAGATGGTGATCAACGCCCTGAATTCGGGCGCCGACGTCTTCATGACCGATTTCGAGGACTCGAACGCGCCGACCTGGGCCAACATGATCCAGGGTCAGTTGAACCTGACGGCGGCCATCGAGCACACGCTGAGCTTCGTCAACGAGGCCGGCAAGGCCTACAAGCTCAATGACGACGTGGCGCTGTTGCTCGCGCGGCCGCGCGGCTGGCACATGATCGAACGCCATCTGGTCGTCGACGGGGAACCGATGTCGGCCTCGCTCTTCGACTTCGGCCTGTACTTGTTCCGCAACGCACGACGTCTGCTGGCCAAGGGTAGCGGCCCGTACTTCTACCTCCCCAAGCTCGAGAGCCATCTCGAGGCGCGGCTGTGGAACGATGTCTTTGTCGAGGCGCAGACGCTGCTCGGCCTGCCGATCGGCACGATCAAGGCGACCGTGCTGATCGAGACCATCCTGGCCGCGTACGAGATGGACGAGATCCTGTACGAGCTGCGCGACCACATCGTCGGTCTGAACGCCGGCCGGTGGGATTACATGTTCAGCGTCGTCAAGAAGTTCCGCAATCGGCCGGACTTCGTCTTCCCGGACCGCGCGCAGGTGAGCATGACCGTGCCATTCATGCGCGCCTACACTGAATTGCTCGTGCGCACCTGTCACAAGCGCGGCGCGCATGCGATGGGCGGCATGGCCGCGTTCGTGCCGAGCCGCAAGGACCCGAAGGTCAACGAGATCGCCATCGCGCGCGTCCGCGAGGACAAGCTGCGCGAAGCCGGCGACGGCTTTGACGGCACCTGGGTCGCGCACCCCGACCTCGTCCCCGTCGCGACGGCCGTGTTCAACGAGAAGCTTGGCGACAAGCCGCACCAGAAGGAACGGCTGCGCGAGGACGTGACCGTGGCGGCCGAGCAACTGCGCGACTTCCGCATCCCCGGCGGCCAGATCACCGAGGCCGGGCTGCGACTCAACATCAACGTCGGCATCATGTACATCGAGTCGTGGCTGCGCGGCTCGGGCGCCGTGGCGCTCTATAACCTGATGGAAGACGTGGCCACAGCCGAGATCTCGCGTGCTCAGGTCTGGCAGTGGATCCACAGCCCGAATGGCGTGCTCGCGGATGGCCGCAAGATCACACGCGAACTGGTGGAGCAACTCATTCCCGAAGAACTGGCCAAGGTCAAGGCGCTCGTGGGCGATGCCGCCTTCGCCGCCGGCCGTTTCACCGAAGCCAGCGAGCTGTTCGATCAACTCGTCATCGCCGACACCTTCAACGACTTCCTCACCGTCCCGGCCTACCAGCGTCTGGAGCCGTGACGACATCGGGCGGGTGGAGGATCAGGCGCGTGGGTGAGTGCCGGCGACTGGCCAGCTCCCCACGCTCAATCCTCCACTCGCCCAGTCACCGACTCGCCCAATGCTTCGCCGTATCGTGGTCATCGGCGCGGCGGGCTCGGGCAAGAGCACGCTGGCCGGGGCCGTCTCAGCTCGACTGCGCCTCCCGCATATCGAACTGGATGAGATCTTTTGGGGCCCGAACTGGACCGCGATGCCCGTCGACCAGTTTCGCGCACGCGTGTCCGAAACGGTCGCCGGTGACGCCTGGGTGGCGGCGGGCAACTACACCTCCACGCGCGACGTTCTGTGGGCGCGGGCCGACACGCTTGTCTGGCTCGATCTCCCCCTACCCCTGATCCTGTGGCGGCTACTGCGGCGCACCCTCAAACGCGTCATCCGACGCGAAACGCTGTGGGGCGGCAATCACGAGACCTGGCGCGAGGCGTTCTTCAGCCGCGAATCGTTGTTCCCCTATGCCGTCAAACAACATGCGCGTTTTCGACGTGAGCTACCGACCTTGGTCGCCCAGACGTATCCGCACGTGACCGTGGTGCGATTGCGGACGCCGCGCGAGGTGACGACCTGGCTCGAGCACGACCTACTCAGGCCGACTTCCGCGTCCGCTTAGCCGGGTGCGGGCGCGCCCCGATGGCCTGATGCGCGCGTCGGGTCGCGGCGACGGCCTCGAGGAGATCGGGCAATGTCACGCGGCAGGTTGGTCCTTCGCGTTCGAGCGCCGCCGACGCCGCCGTGATCACGCAGTTCAAGATGTCCCCGCCCGACAAGCCGTTTGTCTCGGCGACCAGGCGCTGCCAGTCGGTTGCGTCGAGCTGGATGGGCAATCGTTCGGGCAGATGCGCGCGCCAGAGCCGTGCGCGCGCCGCGGCATCGGGCAACGGCATCTCGACATGACCGAGGATCCGGCGGACGAAAGCCGTGTCGTAGTTCGACGCCAGATTCGTGGCGAAGATCGTCACGCCGGAGAAGCGATCGAGCTCCAGGAGCATCACCGACCGGCTGACGTTGACCGCATGATCCGTGCTCTGCGTGATGTTGGACAGGCGTCGCCCGAGGATCGAGTCGGCCTCGTCGAAGAACAGCACGGCGTTCGACTCCCGGGCCTTTTCGAACGCGGCCTTGATGTTCTTGGCCGTCTCGCCCACGTACTTCGATTCGATCTCGGCGTAATTCGCGCGGATGATACCCAGACCGAGCTCGCGGGCGATCGCATCGGCCGCGAAGCTCTTTCCCGTGCCGGGCGGGCCGTAGAGGTTGATGGCCGTGCGCCCGCCGTACGGATCGATCTCGCTCAGGCCGAACGTCTCGTAGAGCGTGTGATGATGGCGGATCTTCGTCAGGAGCGCGTTGAGTTGTTGGCGCGTTGCATCCGGAACGACCAGGTCAGCCAGGCGGCGGATAGGCGTTTCGACGACGAACGCCTCGAGACGCCGGGCCGAGTCGTCAGATCCGCGCGCGCCGAGCGGCGGCACGACGCGACCTTCGGGCACCGGACGAGGGACGGCGGGAGTGTCATTGTCTGTCATGGCGCTGCGTCAACCTGTTCTTTCAAGATCCCGAGCTCGCGTTCGAGCCAGGCCGTCTCGAGCACATCCACGTACTGGCGAATGGCCTGCTGCAGGAAGGCCGGCAGATCGGGATGGATGGCCGTGAACGTGGCGTTGAAGTCCGGATGGTCATTGTATGCATCGCCCAGGCCGGCCAGCACCTCGATCGTCGGCTCGTAGAAATAGCGCAGGTGTTGATGCCAACGCTGAAGCGTGGTCTGGACCTCGGGGCTCTTCGGGCCAAGCGGGATCTGCGCCGCCAGCTCCTGATAGATCTGCCCGCCCTCGGCCAGGATCGCGGCCTGCTTGTCCTTGCCGTAGCTGCTCCACAATCGGGCGCTCTCGCGGACCGTATCCCCCCACAACTGTTCGGCCTCAGCCTGATAACGCGCCTGTGTTTCCTCGTTGAACCCCTCGAACAATCGCTTCGAACTCATCTTCACCTCGCCCAGATGATGAAGGATCGTGGCCTCCACCGTTTGCATCAACACACCCAACCGATCGATCCGGCTTTGCAGCGCCTGGCGGTGGCGTTGGAGCGCCGTCACCAGGTCGAAGTCAGGGTCATCCAGGATCGCCTTGATCTGGGGCAGATCGACGTCGAGTTCGCGATAGAACAGGATCTGCTGGAGCCGCAGCAGGGCCGGGTCGTCGTAGTAGCGATACCCGTTGCTGCCCACGGACGCGGGCTTTAGCAAGCCGATCTCGTCGTAGTAGTGCAGGGTTCGCACGCTGACCCTGGCAAGCGCTGACAACTGCTTGACCGTGTATCGGACCGGCGCTGTCGGCGCGGCGGTCTCTGGAGAGGTGGGTCGTCGCTGTCGCATGCCCAGGATGATAAAGGCTCACGCAACGTGAGAGTCAAGAGGGAATCTAACCTTCGACCTGACAGGTCGGTCTGGAATTCAGGCGTATCACGGCAGTTGAAAGACCGTATTCAACAATTTCGTCCGATTGTTCCAACCGAGAGGCCACTCGTGGACCCTGGGCGCCACCCTGGGTCCGCCGTCCCCAAAAACCGTCCTCCCCGCGTTAAGTCGTCATCAGGGAGGACGCCACCATGCTCACTTACTGGAACCGCGTTAGTTTCGGCGACACCGTCCCGCTGGGCTGGAATGCCCCGGCGAACCGGCTGGGCGAGCCGTTCGACCCGCTCGACACCGCCCTGCGCCTCACGATCGGCCGGCTGGATCGCGTGGCCGCCACGTACGGCCACGAGCGCCTGGCCCGCGAACTCAAGAGCCTGGTGGGCGTGAGCCAATGGCTCGACATCGAGCGCGGCCTGCGCCCGGCCGTCCGCACCGGCGTCGACCGCAACGGCCAGACGCTGGCCCTGCGCGCGCTCAGCCGCACGTACCCGGCGGTGCATGCCGCCGAAGAGCACCTGGCCGTCTACCTGCGGACCGCCCTGCTCCGCCTGGCGGACCTGGCCCCCGAGGTCGCGGCGACGGCCGAGCTCGAGCCCGCGGCCCGTCGCACGGTCCGCGGCGTCCGGCGCGCGCTCGCGGCCGAGCGTCGGCGCATCAAGGCCCTGCGCCTCGGGCTGGAAGAGACCCAACCCATCCTCGTCAACTGAGGTGGCTCAAAGAAACAAAAACGCCGGCCCGTGGGCCGGCGTTTTTGTTTGGCACGATCAGGCCAACCGCACCGCGACCGCCACCCCGCTCGACCACGGCAGGGTCGTGACCGCCAGGTTAGCGCGGCCGGCGAGGGTCTCGAGCAGCACCGGCACCTTCGCCGCATGGCCGGTCGGCCAGTTGGGTTGCGGAAGCAGATCATCCACGACGTAGATCCCGCCGGGCGCAAGGCAGCCCAGCGCCAGGTCGAGATGCGTGTACTTGCCGGGCCACGAATCCGCGAAGATCAGATCGAACCTGTCACCGGAATGCGCCGTCAGCCAATCACCGCCGTCGGCCGTCACCAGCGCGAGTCGCGGATCCGCGCCGAGGTGTCGCGCTGCGACGGCCTGCACCTGTGGATCTCGATCCAGACTGAACAGACGCGCGTCGCGGTTAAGCCCATGCAACAACCAGGCGGTTCCGACGCCGGTGCCGGTGCCGATCTCGAGCGCGCGCCCGCCGGGCTTGCTCGCCGCAAGCGTCGCGAGCAGCGAACCGACCTCGGGCTCACACGCCATCGAGAAACCGAGCGCGTGGGTGTCGGCGAGGATCGCTACGAGCACGGCCGGCTGCGGGCGCACAGGCCATGCCGCGGGAAGTGAAGACGTCATCGACGTTGCTCAGTGATCCAGGTCTTGCTCGTCGATGTGGAATCGATGAAGCATGCGGTGGATGATCGGCGAGATGACGATGCCCATCACGCCGATCAGGACGAGACCGCAGAAGATGGCATAGGCCGAGGCGAACAGCTTGGCGCCATCCGTGTCGAGGTGGTCGACGGGCCCCATGCCGCCCAGGATCATAGACGCGTTCAGGAGCGAGTCGATCCAGCGGAACCCGGCAAGCCAGTGGTAACCGGCGACGCCGATCGCCAGCGTCGCCAGCAGCAGCGCCAGGGCGACGCCCACGGCGACGGCCATCCGGCGCAGGAACACCGACATCGGCGCGAGCTTCGGTCGAGGCGTGCGCATCTCCCCCCCAATCAGTCGAGCGCGGCCAATGCCTGCGCCAGATCGTCGATCAGATCCTGCTTGTGCTCGAGGCCCACCGAGATGCGGATCAATTCGGCGCCGACTTCGAGCGGCGAACCCTTGGTCGAGCCATGCGTCATGCCGGCCGGCAATTCGATCAGCGACTCGACCCCGCCCAGCGACTCGGCCAGCGCGAACAGATGGGTGCTCGCCACGAACCGATGCGCCGCCGCCGCCCCGCCCTTGAGCGTGAACGAGATCATGCCGCCGAAGTTGCGCATCTGACGCGCCGCGATCGCGTGTTGTGGGTGCGTGTCCAGACCGGGGTAGATTACCTCGTGGACCTTGGGATGGTCGGCAAGGAACTGCGCCACCGCCAGGGCGTTCTCGCCATGGCGATCCATGCGCACGGCCAGGGTCTTCAATCCGCGCAGGACGAGGAAGCAATCCATCGGACCCGGCACGGCGCCGGCCGCGTTCTGCAGGAATTTGAGCCGCTCGAAGAGCGCCGTGTCGCTGGTCTGGATCGCGCCGCCGACGACGTCGGAATGCCCGCCCAGGTATTTGGTCGTCGAGTGCACGACGACGTCGGCGCCGCGCGCCAGCGGTCGCACCAGGTACGGCGTGGCGAATGTGTTGTCGACGACGACCTTGATCGCCGGGTTGACGGCATGCGCGACGGCCGCCACCGCTTCGATGTCGACCACCTTGAGCCGCGGGTTGGTCGGCGTCTCGATCCAGACAAAGCGCGTGTTGGGCCGCAGCCCGACCTTGACGGCGTCGAGGTCGGTCAGCTCGGCATACGCGAAGTCGATGCCGTACTTGCGGTATTGCTTGTCGAACAGACGAAACGTCCCGCCGTAGACGTCGTTGCTGGCGAGCACATGATCGCCGGGGTCGAGCAGCTTGAGGACTGTATCGATCGCGGCCATGCCCGACGAGAACGCCAGCCCATGCGCGGCGCCTTCGAGCTCGGCCAGACAGGCCTCGAGCGCCGTGCGCGTCGGGTTGCCCGTGCGCGCGTAGTCGTAGCCCTGGTTCTCGCCGACCCCGGCCTGGACATACGTCGAGGTTTGATAGATCGGCGTCATCACGGCGCCCGTACTGGGATCAGGTTGCTGCCCGGCGTGGATGGCGAGGGATTCGATATGCATGGAAGAAATGGGTGATTAGGTGATTGAGAAATTGGGTGAATGGGTGAGTAGAGGGTTGCTGATGGCACCTATGGATTCGAGTGGGATTATATTCGGGCGCACCGCGGATCACCCACTCCCATTTCGGTTGGCCGCCCACGTCCGGCACAAGACGCCAATCATTCGGATTTTCGAGTTCTGAGCGTCGTGCTATGTATCTCGGCCGTTATCGTCCCGAATGGGCGAGGGCCAATAACGCCGCGCCGACCACGGGCGGTTGTTCGGCGAGCACCGGGCGGCAGGCCGGCAAGACGTCCGCGAGGGCGTCGATGAGCGGCTGACGCGCGGTCTCGGTCTGGCTGAGGCCGCCGGTCAACGCGAGTTCGAAGACGCCGCTGAAATCCAGCCGGCGCGCGACGGCCGCCACGCACTCGGCCAGGTCGCGCCCGCCCTGACGAAAGAGCGCCTGCGCGACGGCGTCGCCGGCTTCGGCCGCCTTGATCACAAGCGGCGCCAGGGACGCGATCTCGGCCCGACTGACGCCGATCACGTACAGGCGATGCATCAGGCCATCGATGTCCGGGATCGCCAGGGCGTCGATCACTTGGTCGTGCAGAGTGGTCAGCGGCCCGCGCCCGTCGAAGTGGCGCACCGCCGCCCGGATCGCTTGCAGGCCGTACCAGTAGCCGCTGCCCTCGTCCGAGACGAGGTGGCCGCGACCGCCCGCCAGCCAGTGCGCGCCGTCGGCCGTGCGGCCGTAGCACGACGAGCCGGTGCCCGTGATCAACACGATGCCTGGGCGGCCCGACAGGCCGCCGGCCAGCGCGATGCGGCAGTCGTGGTCGACGTCGATGCGGTCCGCTGGCGCCAGCGACAACGTCAGCGCGATCCGTCGGATCACGGCGCGGTCGTGTTCCGACGTGACGCCGGCCATTCCCAGAAACGCCGCGGCGAGCGGTCCACGCGGCAGACCGGCGCGATCGCGGGCGGCGTCGACGGCATCGGCGATATTGTCGCGCGCCGCCGCCTCACCAACATCGTCGATGTTCGAAGGCCCGCCTTCGCCCGTGCCGAGGATCCGACGTTCGTCATCGACGATCGCAGCCCGTGTGCGCGTCCCGCCGCCGTCGATTCCCAGATATGCGTTGGGGATGATCATGGTTCCCACGAATGAGCCCGGCCGATCAGGCGACGTCTTCCACGACGTTCGATGCCCATTCGCCGCGCGGTTTGATGTGCGTGACCACGACCTTGAGCGGCGCGGCGCGTTCGCTGACCAGTCGATACCTGCCGACCGCGGCAGACGCCACGAACGTCTCGGCGTAGTTGAAGTGCTGCACCCGCCCGTCGGGCGTCTCGACCCGAACCCGTTCGCCCTCCACCAGGCTGAGCACATGCGGCGAGCCGGCCGTGCGCAACTCGACGGCGCCCGTGAACTCGTAGCGATTCACATCGTAGAAATGTTGGCGATGGGTCGGCAGCTGGATCCGGACCCAGTCTTCGCCGCGCGCGGCCTCGCGCGGATGCGACACCAACTCCCGCGCCACGGCGTCGCCCTGGCGCTCGAAATAGAGGTTCTCGAACGCCCGATCGATGTTGAGTGGGCGCGGCTTTCCGTCGAGATCGAGCCGCAGCCAGTCGTACATTTTGAAGGTGAAGATGTACGGCGTCGCGCTGATCTCGAGCACAAGGTTGCCCGTCCCTGAGCCGTGGATCGTGCCGTTTGGGATCAGGTACAGGCCGTGCTTCTCGGCCGGCAGCGCCTGGACGAAGCGCGTCATGTCGATCGGCGTCGCGTCGCGAAAGCTCGTCTCGAGCGCGGCCCGGAACTCGGCCGGGTCCACGCCCGCCTGAAAACCCAGGTTGACCTCGGCGCCGGGGGCGCAATCGAGGATGTAGTACGTCTCGTCCTGGGTAATGCGCTCGCCAAAGTGCACGCGGATGTACTCGGGCCGCGGATGGCATTGCACCGAGAGGTTGCCGCCCGCGACGGTATCGAGGAAGTCGTAGCGGATCGGGAACTCGGGCGCGAATGCCTCGGCGAAATCGCCAAGCACGCCGACCGGGTCATGGGCCATCAGCGTATCGAACGCGACCTCGAGCATCAGGCCGTCGCTCGCGAAGGTCAGACCGTTCTCGGGCGAGATCAACTCGAACGACCAGGCGTAGTTGGGCACATCCTGGGCCAGCGTCGGGATCTTGCCCTTGATCCACTGCCCGCCCCACGGCCCCGGCTCGAACCACGGCCGCGCGCGCCAGACGCCGCCGGCCATCGTGCTCAACCCGGCGCGCAGGTCGGCGCCCGACGCGAACGCGGGGTCATCGGGCCGCTGGCTGTCGACCATCCAGTCGACGCGCGGAAGCAGCGCCGCCCTGTGCCGATTCGCGGCGGGCCAGTCGACGAAATAGGTGCGCTTGTAGGCCGGCTTCGGGTCGAGCACGCCGCGCACGCCGAGCGGCATGACGGATTTCGCGCGCTGGCGAAACTGGATCTCGTTCTTGGGCACGTCGACGAATACGAGCGGCCCGCCCCACCCGGTCAGCGCCGCGCCGACTCCGTAGACGATGTGGAGCCCTGGCCCGTCGCCCGGCTGCAGCGCCGCCAACGCGGTCGCGTCGAAGAACGACTCGAGATCGCCACGGAAGACCCGGCCAAACACCGGGTCGTCACCGCCGAGGTAGGCCTTGAGCACGTCCTCCAGCACATCCTCGGGCAACAGGGCTGTGCTCACGTCGGTCCATGACGCGCGAACACCGAGCGCCGCCAGGGCTTCGCCCAGGCCGGCGCGCAGATCCGGCCATAGCACGCCCGGGTAACCGTCAATGGTGACTGGGCCGGCGCCGCGTGTCGCGCCAGCGAGCGCGGCCGCCAGTGCCGCATAGCCGCGCCGGATCTTGCCCGGGCCGAGATCGTGCGCCGGGTACAGATCATACGCGCCCGCCGGCGTGTCGGGTCGTTCGGCCGGCATCAGGTGCTGCGTCGTCTTGCGAAATGAAGAGGAGGATGCCATCTACTCGCCCTGGGCCTTGCGGTCGAAATCGTCGGCGTAGCGCGTGATGTCGGCCTGCTGCCAGTTGCCAAAGGCCACCTCAAGCACGCGCACTTCGGGGCCGGTGCTGGCGAGGCGGTGCCGCGCGTTGGCCGGGATCCAGATCTCGTCACCGGCCGCCGGTCGCAGCACCTCGTCGTCGACGGTGACCTCGGCGCCGTCGTCGAGCACGATCCACAATTCGGCGCGACCCGTGTGGGATTGGAGGCTCAACCGCTGATCGGGCTTCACGGTCATCAGACTCACGGTCACGTCCTGATTGAACGCGTATTGCTTGAAAGCGCCCCACGGTCGCTGCACGAAATCGACAGGCGGCTTCTCGGACGGGATGGGTTTCGTCACGTAGTTCACGTTATCGTCTCTCATACGCTGCACGGTCGATCACGCGTGGTCGACCGTCGACCGCGACGACGACCTGGCGGAAATTGCGCGCGCCGACGAAGCCGTAATCATGACCGGCGTCGTTGGGATAGACGCCCCAGTAGATCAGGGGCTCGTCGCCGGTGTTGATCGTGCGATGCGCGGTGTAGCCCGGCACGTACACGGTCGTACCCGCGGCAAGCGCGACGGCGCCGCACGCGCCCGTGCGCTCGTCCTCGAGCAACATGAGACCCATGCCGCGCAACCCGATGTAGACCTCGGCTGCTTCGCGGCGTTGGTGGAGATGACCGCGGGTGAGGAAGTACTCGTCGCCCACCCGGCCGGGGAAGACGCATCCCAGCCCATAGCCGAGTCCGCCGGCGGCCGGCTCATCGGGCGCCGACGTCACGTGATAGACCACCGGATCGCCGGCCGCGCAGACGCGGGCGTAGGCGTCGGGATCCGCCCAGCAGCCGGCCAACGCGCTCAACCGCTTCTGCGTCGGTGGGGCGCCGGCGATCAAACCGGTATTCGGGTCGAAGTCCAGGCCAGTGAACGGCATCGCACAACTCCCTGGGTCAAGCGGTATAGATCGCCAAATGTACCACTTCTCGTCGCGGTGTTGTTGCGGCGGGCAATCGCATCTTTTTCCCGGGTTCAATAGAGTTGCCGCGAATTTCGCGAAAGGGCTGCGTGACATGACAATTCGCGAAATTCGTGTAATTCGCGGCGTAATTGTTGCGCGTGCCACAGCGGTGTGCGAGCGCGATTTGTCAGCTTGGTTTGCGTAGCACGCCGGCCGCGCAGAATCCTCTGCCACGAAATCCACGAATTGGAACGAATTGACACGAATGGTGCGCGTCAGGCGTTATTCGTTCTTTCGTGCAAATTCGGACCAATTCGTGAAATTCGTGGCAAGAATCCCTGCCTGCCTTTTCACCCGTGCCCACGGCGCTTCGCGTCGTCGCGGTTCATCCCTGGCTTCGCTATAATCGCCGCCATGTCTGAGATCCCACTTTACGACAGCCCGGACGACGTGCCCGATCCGCTGCCGCGCGACAAGATGCATTTCGAGACCGTGGCCGCCGATCCGTACGCGGACGGCCGCCGGGTGCGACTGCGTTTTCGGCTGCCGCTCTTCGAAGAAAGACCATCGGTGGACGCCTGGGTGACCAATGCGTCGGGCCAGGTCGTCGCGATGATGAGCCTGATCGAAGCCATGGAGCAGGATTTCGAGTTCACGCTCCACCTGCGCGGCCCCGTGCCGGTCGGCGCGCACACCCTGCACCTGCAGCTCTTCTACATCGCCAGCGACGATCGCCCGGACGAGAAACAGATCGTGGCCCAACACGACGTCGTCTTCGACATCGCCGCACCCTATTGAGTGCGTGAATGGGTGATTGAGTGATTAGGCGTCGATCACCCACTCACCCACTCACCCAATTCCATTGCCCATGTCTCTTGAACCCTGGACCGTCCTCGACAGCGAATCCCTCATCGATTTTTCGCCATGGCTGCGCGTGATCCGGCAGGACGTCCAATTGCCCAATGGCGAGCGCATCAAGGATTATCTGCTGACGCCGGCGCGCGATTACGCCATGATCGTGCCGATCACGGACACGGGTGAGGTGGTGCTGGTGCGCCAGTACAAACATGGCGTCGAGCGCGTCGTGCTCGACTTCCCCGCCGGTTACCTCGAGTCGCCGGCCGAAGATCCGCTCTCGGCCGCCCAACGCGAACTGCGCGAGGAGACCGGCTATACCGCGCGCGAGTGGACGCCGCTGGGCGCCTACGCCCTCGACACCAACCGCTCGCGAACCAGCGCGCATCTGTTCCTGGCGCGCGGCCTGACCCGCACGCATACTCAACACCTGGACGCCACCGAAAACCTCGAATTCGAACTGCATCCGGTGGCGACCATCCTTCCATTAATGCAGAGCGGCCTGATGCCCGGCATCGGGTGCCCCGCCGCCTGGGGACTGGCACAGTTAGTGCTCAGGCCCCCACATGACCCGTCACCGCGCTGAGCGCGACACACCTCCAACCTGTCTCTCACACTCGATCGGGCGACCGGTCCCGGAGCCGTTACGGTGAGTAAACGGTTTGTAAAAAACCGGGACAAACGAACCATCCACAACATAACCCAACGTAAGTCATGATGGCCTCGTGCTATCATGCCAACCGGACATAGTGTCTCTGCGACATGAGTCTTTATCGTAAGCCTACGCCCCGGCAGGAAAAGCCGGCCCCAAAGCCGACGTCCCCCACTCCGCGGCGGGATGCCGGTTCACGCTTTCCGATCAAGGCCCGGCACTGGCCCTGGATCATCGGGTTGCTGGGCCTCAACGCCTGTCTCCTTGTCGGGCTTGGCCTGGCTTTTGGATCTTCCTTCGGGGGGGCCATCGCCAACGCCCCGACGCAACCGCCCTTGCCCGCCAGCGCAATCATCACGGCGATGCCGACGCTGGCGCCGGCGACCGTGGGCCCGCAGGTCACCGCCGAAGCCTTGCCCACCATCGCCCTATCGCAATCCCCAGATCCGCGTGGGAAAACGCCCTTGACCGACGCGAACGGCGCCGGCCAGATCGTGTTCACTCAACGCTCGGGGACGGCCACGCATTTGTGGAGTTATAGCCCGGGCGCCGAAACGCCGGTGCGCCTGACCAACGGCCCCTGGGAAGACCGCGACCCCGCCGTCAGCCATAGCGGTCGCCAGATCGTGTACGCGTCGCGTCGTCAGGACGGCTGGAACCTGCAACTCCTCGACCTGACCACGGGCGAGACCCGCCAACTCACGACGGGCGCTGAATATGAAGGGCACCCCGCGTGGAGCCCGGACGATCAGTGGCTGGTCTTCGAGCAATACCGCGACAACAACCTCGACATCCGCCTGCTCAACATCAGCAGCGGCGAAAACCATTTCCTGACAGCCGACGCGAACGGCGATTATGAGCCGGCCTGGGCCCCCGACGGACGGACGATCGCGTATATCTCGACGCGTACCGGCAAGCCGGAGCTGTGGCTGCGCTCGCTCGACAAGCCCTACGAAGGCGACGCCGTTCAGTTGACCAGCGACGGGGCTGTGCATCCGGCCGAGCCCGCGTTCAGCCCGGACGGAGCTCGGCTGCTCTTCACTGACACGGCGTCCGCGCTCAACCAGACGTACGTGCTCCAGCTGAACGCGCTTGACGAAGGCGTGCTGGATGCGGGCCAGGGCGACTCGCCCGCCTGGACCGGCGTCGAAGACGGCTACATCGCGGTCTTGCACGGCGAAGACGGTTCCGACACGCTGACCTGGGCCGCGATCGGACATCCCGGTGAAACCCGGATCCTGTATCGCTCCGAGACCAATCGGATCGATTCGGCCACGTGGTCCGCGTCGACCCTGCCCGCAACGCTCCCCGGGCCGTTGGCGGGCGTGCCGCAGACCGCCGACGCCGCCCCGTACCGCATCGCGATCAGCCAGCCGTTGAGCGGCGACCCGACCGTGGCCCTGGTTCAGGTGCCCGGCGTGCGCGCGCCCGATCCGCGCCTCTCCGACAAGGTCGATGAAAGCTTCCTGGCCTTGAGCGACGCGATCGGGCAGAAGGCCGGCTGGAAATTCCTCGAGACCGTGGATCAGATGCTCGTCGCGCCGCGCGCGCCGGCCCCGCCCTCGATGGACCCGGACAGCTATCTCAAAGCCGGTCGCGGGTTCGACGTGATCGCTGCCGCGAATCAGGCCGGTTGGGTCGTGGTGACCCGCGAGGATCGGGGATATCGAACCTACTGGCGTGTGTGGGTGCGCGCCTACGTGCAGGACGGCACGATGGGCGAGCCGCTTCGCACCATGCCCTGGGACTTCAACGCTCGTTATTCGGGACGCCCAGCGCCCTACGACGCCGGCGGCGAATTCCTGAGCGGCATTCCGACCGGGTATTTCGTCGACTTCACGGCCCTGGCCGAGGCCTATGGCTGGACGCGCGTCCCGGCGCAGAGCAACTGGCGCTCGTTCTTCGAAGGGGTGCTGTACTGGCGCTTCCAGCACACCGACGGTCTGAGCTGGTCGGACGCGATGCGCGAGCTCTATCTGGGCGATCAGTTCGCGACGTTCACGCCCGTGCCTTCGCCGACGCCGACCGAGACCGAGACCGTGGAGCCGAGCAAGACACCGCGGCCGACGCGGACTCCGACGATCACGCGGACCCCAACGATCACGCGCACGCCGACGATCACGCGTACGCCGACCATCACCCGCACACCGACGATCACGCGCACGCCGTCGGCCACACCCACGACCGGGACGGTGCCATGAGCCGCCAGCCCTTCCTCCGCCTGTTGCGCAGCGCGACGCTCGTGCTTTTGCCGACGGCGATCGTCACGGGCTGCGCCGTCAACGGCGACGCCGGCCTCTTCGGCTCGCAGGATGGCCTGACGCGGTTGCAGGCGATGCCGTTGGCCACGTACACGCCGTTTGCGGCGCCCGCGGTCGAATCGGCCCAGCAGATCGTCGCGCCGACCCAAAGCCTGCCGGGACAGGGCGCCGCCTATCAGCCCATCGCGCAGATGCCGCGGGTGCAGCCGCAAAGTTTCGTCTTCCCGTCGCCCGTGGCGTTTTCGACGCCCGTGAACTGGCGCCCGCCGCTCGATCAAGTCCCGCTCGCTTCGCGGCCGCAGGATCACTTCTGGATGTCGCGGCCTGTCGCGTCGGACAGCGTGAACTGGCCGCTCGGCACCTACCGGTACGGATCGACCTACTTCGGCGCGATGAACATTCACGCCGGCATCGACATCGACGCGCCGCCCGGCACACCGATTGTCGCCGCCGGGCCGGGCACCGTGATCTGGGCCGGCTGGGGTCTGTTCAGCTTTGACCCCAACAACCAGAAGGATCCGTACGGCATCGCCGTCGCGATCCGACACGATTTCGGCTACGAGAATCAGCCGGTGTTCACGCTGTACGCGCACATGGAGGCCACCAACGTCGCGTATGTGGGTCAGCACGTCAACACGGGCGACGTGATCGGCTGGGTCGGCAGCACCGGCAACTCGACGGGCCCGCACGTGCACTTCGAAGTGCGCGTCGGCCGCAACGATTACTACAGCACGCGCAATCCCGAACTGTGGATCGCGCCTTACGCGGGCTGGGGCATTCTGACCGGGCGGCTCGTCGACACGAACGGCCACGTCATCAACAACACGCCGATCGAGATCTACGACGAACAGGGCAACTGGGTCTACACGGTCTACACATACGCCGAACGCGTGGTGCGCGCCGACGACGCGATCCGCGAGAACTTCGCCATCTCGGACCTGCCGGCCGGTCGCTACTACCTGCGCGCCCTCGTGGGCGCCGACATACCGGCGCCGAACCCGTCGCTGCAGACGGCCAACCCGACACAGGGTCCCGAGATCCCATCGAACCCGCTCGATAGCGCGGCGGCTCTACCCGTGGCCACGCCGCTGCCGCTGCCGACCGAGACGTCCGTCCCGCAAGGCGAACAGACCATCACCGAACTGACCGGCACGGTCGACGTCGTCTCGGGCCAAACCACCTACGTGATCCTGCGCGTCGGCGAGTTGACGATCCCGGCCGTCAACCCCGTGCCGACCATGACCGACCCGGCCCCTTACAAGCCGTAGGAGCGCGGCAGCGAACGTGCGCGGGAGCGATTGCCACCTGCGCTCCCCCGCGACTTGCGCTGCCCCGCTCTCACGCGTCTGTCCCCAGGCCGGCCCGGCGCGCCTTGATGATGGCGTTGGCGCGGTCGGCCACCTGAAGCTTGTTGAAGATGCTCGAGATGTAATTACTGACGGTCTTCGGACTGATCACCAGGCGATCCGAGATCTGCTGGTTGTCGGCGCCATCGGCGATCAAGGTCAGCACATCGCGCTCACGTTCCGTGAGATCCGGGAAGGCGATGTCGGCCTGACGGGGCGTGGCCTCGATCTGACGAAAGAAGCGCGTGAGCCGCGCGGCGATAGCCGGGCCGAAGACGGCCCGGCCGGCGGCCACCTCTGTGAGGGTTGCCAACACCTCGGCCTTGTCAGCGCCTTTGAGGATGTAGCCACGCGCGCCCGCGCACATCGCGGCGAACAGCGAGTCGTCGTCTTCGAGCATCGTCAGTACGACGATGCCGATCCTGGGCTGCGTTTCGAGGATACGGCGCGTGGCCTGGATGCCGTTCAGGTCCGGCATCATGATGTCCATCAACATGACGTCGGGCGACTGTTCGGCGGCGAGCCTGACCGCATCGACCCCACTGCCCGCTTCGCCGACGACCTCCACCCCTGGCGCGGCGGCCAGTAGCGCCGTCAGGCCTTCGCGGAAAAGCGTGTGGTCGTCGATCACGGCGACTCGGATCATGGTCAACCCTTTCGCTCGCCGAACGGCAGCGCCACCCTTACCTGTACGCCGCCGGTCGAAGCATTCTCGATCACGCACGTCCCGCCCAACTCGAGCGCTCGTTCACGCATCGAAACGAGGCCCACGCCGGTGCGCCGCGCCTCCTGCAGGCCGGCGCCATCGTCGCGGATCTCGATCGACAGCGCCGGCCGTACGCTCGACTCGACCCGGATCTGCACCACGCAGTTCGAGGCCTCGGCGTGGTGCAGCACGTTGGTGACGCCCTCCATGACGATCCGATAGGCGGCCACCTCCACCGCGGCGGGCAGCGGCGGCAATCCTTCTAACGGCGCGACCAACGTCACATTGGGTGCGCCGCTCGCATGGTTGGCTGACTCAAGATGCGCGCGCAGGGCGTCGACCAGCCCGAGCTCGTCGAGCGCCGGCGGACGGAGCTCGTAGACCAGGCGGCGGATGTCGGCCACCGTCTCCTTCGTCTGGTCCTTCAATTCTTCGATCAGGCGTTTAGCCACGGCCGGGTCCGTGTCGATCCGATCGAGGACGGCGTCCAGCTTGAGCGTGTAGCTCGCCAGCGTCGGGCCCAGCCCGTCGTGAAGGTCGCGACGCAGGCGGCGGCGTTCCTCTTCGACGCGGATCACGAGCCTCTCGCGGGACAACTGCAGATCGCGGTTGAGTTGCACGGTGTGGAGCACGGCCCCAGCCTGATGGGCGACGTCTTCAAGCAGGCGGATGTCCGACTCGTTGAGCGGATCGTGTGGGCCGCGCTGCGCGACGCTGAGCTGGCCGACGACCTCGCGCTGATAGACCAGCGGCAGGGCGAACGGATCGGACGGTCGCCGGCCGTATTCGGACTGCATCCGCAGAGCGCCGTTCTCGAGCGACGCGATGCCGGCGAACGGCAGCTTCAGCGCCTCGGTGATCGTGCGCGTGATCACGTCGAGCAGATCCTCCGGCGCCGCGCCGATCTCCAGCATGCGCCCCAGCCGCGAGATGACCTGATAAGGCGTGTCGCGTTCGCCGTACATCATGCGATTGACGGCCTGCTGCAGCCGCCCGCGCAACGGCTCGAAAACCAGAGCGATGACGGCCGTGGCGAACAGCGGAAGGACCACGCTGCCGCGTTGCTCGAACAACATTCCCAGCAGGCTCACCGAGCCGCTGTACAACCCCACGATGAGGATCGACAGCACGCCGTAGACCGCTGTGCGGTTGATGAAGACGTCGATGTCCCACAAGCGATAGCGCAGGATCGACACAGCCAGCGCCAACGGCAGGATCAGGCCGATCACGGCGATCGTGTTGGAGGTCAGCCAGATCTCACCGAGCAGGAGCTGCGGGATCTGCCACAGCAGGATGGCGAGGGCTGCGTTGACGACGATCGCGTAGATCACCACCCTGATCTGCTGTCGGCTGATCGAGCTCGGCTCGTTGCGATAGTTCGTCACGAGCGCCGCCAGGCTGAACGCCAGATACACAATGACGGTCAGACTTTGGTAGGTGCCTTGCTGTGCAAGCGCGTCGAGCACCCCGCCCGCCGTCAGACCCGTCCACCACGACGTCACTGCCCACACGGCGAACGGCAGGACGTACAGCATGGGCATCAGCCAGCGATGCCGTCGAACGAGTGGATGCGGATTCGGAAAGACCAGCGTGAAGTGCAGAACGCACGCCCAGTAGAGGAGGAAGGATCCGCCGGTGGTCAACCGATGGACCCAGAAGAGCAGCGGATCGACGAAATCGAGCGCCTGCAGCCCGAGCGACCAGGTGGTCGCGCCAAGGATCGCCGAACCGCCCACGAACAACGCGCGCGCCGCGACATCGTCGCTCCGCCTGGCGAACACAAACGCGCCCGTGAGGAACATCGCCAGGGCGTACGCGAAGGCCCCCCAATCCTGCCGCAGGTTTTCCGCCCAGGGATAAGGGCCAAGCGTCACCGACACGTCTAGCGGTTGGCCGTCGCGAACGACCGAATAGTTCACACGGTCGCCGATCGCATGGATCGGCCGTTCGGGGGAGTCGCACACCGGACGCCAACACAGCAGAGCTGCAGCCCAGGCCTCGAGGGGTCGGTCCTCGATGGCGACGACGAGATCGCCGGTTTGCAGGTCCCCTGGCGCATGCTGGAGGGGGGTCACGATCACGCCGTCGTGCTGGAAGGCCGGTTCGCCCGGCTGCAGGCGCGCGCCATCCGACGGGCGCGAGACGCGCAGGCCCGTGAACGTCACGAACAGGACGACATTCGCGACGGCGACGAGCAGCACCAGCAGCGTCGAGCGGTCGGTTCGTTTCGTCATCGCGCCCCGGTGGCGAAAAGTTCGCGGCAAAACAAGGTGCGGCGATTCCGTTCGCTCCGATGAGTGTAGGGCAAACAACCGAAAACAGCGCAGTGAACTTGTATCACATCGGTCGTAGAACCATGACCAGGTTCCGCGCCAATGAACCCAATTCGAACGGGAGCATCTCCCACGTGTCGCCCTGGTTCGCCGACAGCATGATCCGGCCGTTGCCCAACCCTGCGATCAGATACCCCGGCAGCGCCGCGTGGGTGATCAGCGCGTACGGCATCCCGTCGAGTGGGCCCGCGATCCATTCCCAGTTCGCCCCGGCCGCCGCCCGGTAGATGTGGGCCATGGCCGGGCCGCCCCCGTGCGCTTTGGCCGGATTGGCCGCGACGGCCATGTACCAGACCTCGGGATGGACGGCGTCGGCTGCCACGGCCCAACCATAGTGGGCCGCAAGGCCGCGGCGGGGTTGGGCCCAGGTCCTGCCCGCGTCCTGGCTCACGGCAGCGCCGCTTCCGGAGCCGCCGCCCTGGTAGACCCAGCGTTCGTCATGGGCATGAAACTGTAGCGTGTGGCAGTCGAGCATGGCCCCCTTAAGATGGTTCGACCAGGTGGCGCCGCCGTCGTCGCTGCGCAACACCCCGCCAAGTTCGACACCGGCAAGCATCACGTCGGGATCGGTGGGCGAGAGCGCGATCGCCTGCACGTAGGGCGCGCCCGGCTCGGCCGGTGTGAACCACCACCACTTTCGGCGTTGCCGGAACGCGGGCAACTCGCGCCAGGTATCGCCGCTGTCAAAGGAGACGAACACACCTGGCGGCTTGGTCCCGACGACGACCATGCCGCTTCGCGCAGGGCTGACGGCCACTGATCGGATCGTGCTCCCCTGCAGCCCGGCGAAACCCCACGTGCGCCCGCCGTCGGTCGATCGGAAGAGGCCCCTGTTGGCCGTGCCCGCGTAGACGACGCCGGGTCTCAGGGGATCGACGGCCAGAGCGCGCACGTCGACGCCGTCCATCACCGCATCGATCGCCCAAGCCCCGTCGACGTCCTGCGCGACGCACGCGAGGCCCGATCGTGTGGCTGCCACGAACGTGAACTTCGCCAGCGCCTCAACGGTGGCCGACCCCGCCGGTGGAAGGACTTGCAGCCGCGCCATCACCGTCAGGCCCTGATCGCGCCGACCGTCGCGTTGTCGCGTCGCCGCGCCAGCTCCGACCACCCGGCCAGGATCGATACGACGGCGAGGACGCTGATGATGAGCTGAACGATGATCAGCACGTCCGAGATCGGCCAGGCGGTCTGACAGGGCAACGGGCAGAGCGTCGTCATCGTGCCCACGGCGAACACAATGCCCATGATGTTGTAACCCATGAGCGCGACCCGCGCCGCTCGCCAGTGTCGGGCCGCGCCGATGAGCGCCCAGACCCAACCGCCGAAGAACGGAAACGCAGCCACCATATAGGGAAGCGTGAACGGCATGTAGGCCTGGATGGCCTCCATCTCGAGCGCCACATACCGGAAGTCAACAAAGACCCGTTCGATAAAGACGATCAGGCTCAGGGCCGACAACAACACGATCGTTCGTTCTGACCTCAGCAGGTTCATGCTCGGTGTCCTTTCTACGAAGGCGCCGCGGACGCAGCATCCCGGCGGCTCACGCCCCTCAACGACTTGCGCTCGACCATGACCATAGCCAACTCGCCTTCCCGGTGTCATGAGGGCCAGCCCCCTACCTGCCCGGGAAAACGACGACCGCCATCCCGGCGGCTTTGTCGATGTTTCCCGGGCGAATTTCCCGGGTCAATCGGGCGCCGCCCTCTGGTGCCCGGGAACTCATCCGCCTTAGGGTGAGGGCCGTCGAGCGAAGCTTGGGTGGATCGCCCGACACTCGATCACTGTCGTCGGGAGGCGCGCGATGTTTGACTTCCTGGGTGTGCTCACGCTTGTGGGTCTGATGGTCCTCTTTGGCTTCCTGGCAGCCCGCGCCTGGAGGATCAAGAACACCCTCCTGCGGTGGGTGGGCGCTGGGTTGGCCGGCGTCCTGGCCCTGATCGTGGTTGGGGTGCTCGGCCTGGCCCTGAGGTCTTACTACTTGCTCAACGAACAGCACAACGTCCCGGTGGCTGCCGTGACAGTGGCAGGCACGCCCGAGCAGCTCGCCCGCGGCGAGCAGCTGGCTCACCTGTGCATCAACTGCCACTCGCCCAATGGCGAGCTGCCGCTGGCCGGCGCGGATTTTGTCACCCGATTCGACATGCCGCCGATGGGCACGCTCTACGCGCCCAACCTGACCCCCGGCGGCGACATCGACGATTGGACGGACGGCGAGGTCATCCGCGCGATCCGCGAGGGCGTGCATCGCGACGGCCGATCGCTGCTGATCATGCCGTCGAATATCGGACGCAACTATAGTGACGGCGACGTGCAGGCGTTGGTGGCCTATCTGCGATCGCAGCCGGCGACGGGCGGACCGACGCCGCGCAACCAGCTGAACCTCCTCGGCGCGCTGTTCCTCAACCTGGCCGACCTGCGCACCGTTCAGGCTCCCGTCGGCAACGTCACGGCGCCTCCGACCACGGACACGCTGGCCTACGGCAGGTACATGGTCGACATCGTCGGCTGCCGCGATTGCCACGGCGAGCATCTGCAGGGCAAGGTCGACACCGGCCAAGCCGGCCCACCCTCAGGGCCGAACCTCACCCGCATCGTGCCGACGTGGACCGAAGCCGAGTTCATGACCTTCTTCAACACGGGCATGATGCCCAACGGCGCGACCGTTCCGATGGAGGTACTCGCCAGCGGGTTCTCCACACCGCGCATGCCCTGGAACGAAGTGCGCGCGGCCACGACCGACGCCGAACTCAAGGCCATGTATGCCTATCTCAGCACTCTGCCTCCGGTCGAGGGACCGTGAGAAAACGAGAGTGGAAAGTGGTGGACAAGATGTTGAAGACAACCACGACCGCTTCGGTTCGCAGACCCGCCGATCGCGCAGCGATCCGCGCTGAACTCAACGCCACGCAAGCGAGCTTCCACGCGCTTGTGAAGGCCATCTCGCCAGGCCGGTGGAACCAACCCTGGCCCGGCAGCGCCTGGACGGCCTGCGAGGTGATGGTGCATCTGACCTGGGCGCTCGAGCAGTTGCCCTCCGAAGTGGCCAGTGCGCAGCGCGGCAAAGGCATGTTCAACTATCCAGCCTGGATCGCCGACCCGGGGAGTTACTGGATCAACCGTTGGAGTGCTCGCGGCCAGACGCCTGAGTCAGTCTTGCGCCGCTACGACGCCGCCATCGACGCCGCTCTCGTCAGTCTCAACAGCATCGCAGACGACGAATGGGAACGTGGAGCGAACTTCTATGGCCATGGCTTCTACACGATCGAGGGGCTCTTCCACACCCCGGCCGAGCACCTCGACGAGCACACCGCTGCGCTCGCAGGCGACCGCGCCGCCTGACTCGTAGGGAATTGATCCATGCCCTTCGATCTTCCTCCTCAGGCAACGGGTCTCGCCTTGATCGCGGCGTTCGTCTTGTTCGCCATCGGCGCTTCACTGCCGCTTGCGGGCGCGAAGGGCAACCCGCGGTTCTATGCCCTGGCCGGCAGGGAACACCTCTGGGCGGTCGCCCGCAACGCGACCATCTGGCGCCTCGCCAACGTCTTGATGGGCGCGGCGGCCGTGGTTCTTCTCATCGGCCTTGGCCTGCTGACCGCGAGCCTTGAGGCCGCGAACGAGCGCGTCTTTGCGCGCCTCGGCCTGACCGGATGGCTTGTAGCCACGGCCTTGTGGGTGGCCTTCTCGGCGTTTCGGGCGATCGTCACGACCCGCGCGGCTCACGACCTGAGCTCGACGGATGCCATGCCAGCCGGCTACGAGCCCATGGCCCGAAAGGGATCCGCCGTGTTCTTCGCCTATGCCGTGGTCGGGTTCCTGGCCCTGGCGACCTACGGCATGTCGCTGCTTCAGCTCACGATCGTTCCGGCCTGGGCCGCCTGGTTGACGCTTGTCTCCGCCATCGCGCTCCTCATCCACCTGCTCGTCACCGGCGACACCCTGCCCGCCTTTCACTATGTGCCGCCTCTGCTCATCGGCCTGCTGCTCCTGCTTCGCCCATGAAGCGCTCCCCCGCTCCCGCGCTCCCGCTTCCCCGCGCCTTGCACGCCCCCAGCGCCTGTGCGATCATCGGCGCATGTCGATTCGGGCCCTAGAAAACACGTGGATTCTCGAGACTGAACATACGGCCTACGTCGTCGGCGTGAACACGGCCGGCGCCCTGGTACAGGCCTATTGGGGGCAGCGTCTGCCCGACCCAGGCGACTACCCGACGCCGCCGGATGCGATCTTCCATGCCTCGTTCACCGGACCCGGACATATGTGGCCCGAGGAGTATGCCGGTCTGAGCGGGCTCAAGTACGTCGAGCCCGCGCTGAAGGTGACCTTCGCCGACGGCGTGCGCGATCTCGTGTTCCAACTCGTCGGCGGCGCCGTCGAAGGCGACACGCTCGTCCTCACGCTGCGTGACGCGCACTACCCGCTCACCGTGGCCTTGCACTATCGCGTGCACGCCGCGCATGATCTGATCGAACGCCGGGCCGTCGTGCGCAACGACGGCGCGCCGCTGACGATCGAGCGCGCGTTCTCGGCGCAGTGGCAGATGCCGATCGGCCGCGCGTATCGCTTGAGCTATCTGAGCGGTCGCTGGATCGACGAGTTTCAACTGCACCGACAGCCGCTCACGCCCGGCGTGTTCGTGCGCGAGAGCCGCCGGCTGACCACCAGCCACCACGCCAGCCCCTGGTTCGCGCTCGACGACCACGCCACCGAAACCCACGGCGAGGTGTGGTTCGGCGCGCTCGCCTGGAGCGGCAACTGGAAGCTGGCGGCCGAGGTCACCGACTTCGGGCGGACCCGTCTGAGCCTGGGCGTCAACGATTGGGATTTTGCGCTGCGGCTCGGCTCCGGCGACAGCTTCACGACGCCGGCCAGCCTGGGGGGATACACGCGTGCCGGCTTCGGCGCCGCGAGCCGGGCCCTGCATGCCTATACGCGCGATTGCGTCCTTCCGCACGGGCGCAACCCACACAAGGTGCTGTACAACTCATGGGAGGCCACGACGTTCAATGTCGACGTCGACTCGCAGAGCCGTCTGGCCGAACTGGCAGCCGAACTGGGCGCCGAGTTGTTCGTCATGGACGATGGCTGGTTCCAGGGCCGCAACAGCGACGACGCCGGTCTGGGCGATTGGTGGCCCGACCCGAAGAAATTCCCCGATGGTCTGGCCCCCCTGATCGCGCGCGTCAATGCGCTCGGCATGGACTTTGGGCTCTGGCTCGAGCCCGAGATGGTCAGCCCCAACAGCGATCTCTATCGCGCGCATCCCGACTGGGTCATCCACTTCCCCACCCGCGCGCGCACCGAGTCGCGCAATCAGCTGATCCTCAACCTGGCGCGCGGCGACGTGCAGGACTACCTCATCGCCGTGCTCGACAAGCTGCTCGGCGACCACAACATCACGTTCATCAAGTGGGACATGAACCGCAACGTCAGCGAACCCGGCTGGCCGGAGGCGGGCGATCGGCAGCGCGAGCTCTGGGTGCGCTACGTCGAGGGCCTGTATCGCGTCTGGGGCACGCTGCGCGAACGGCATCCGAACGTGGTCTGGCAATCGTGCTCGGGCGGCGGCGGCCGCGCGGACCTCGGGATCCTGCGTCTCGCCGACCAGGTCTGGATCAGCGACAACACAGATGCGCTGTCGCGGCTGCACATCCAGCACGGGTATTCGCAGATGCTGCCCGCCGACACCATGGAGGCCTGGGTCACGGACGTCAACGCCGGGCGCATCAGCCTGGACTTTCGTTTCCACGTCTCCATGCAGGGCGTGCTCGGCATCGGCGGCAATCTCAACCATTGGACGCCGGCCGAGCGCTCACGCGCGGCCAAACACGTCGCGCTGTACAAGGAGATCCGGCCCATCGTCCAGAACGGCGAGCTCTATCGCTTGATCGGCCCGAACGACGGCTCGCCGTATGTGGCGACCCAGTACGTCGGCGCCGACCGCCGCGAGTCTGTGCTCTTCGTCTTCCGGCGCATCGGCGGCGGCGCGGACGCGATGCTCGACGGCTACCACGCCATCGACCCGCGTCAACCGGCAGCCCTCCAGCTGCAGGGTCTCGATCCGACGGCGCGCTACAAGATCACGGGCCAGGGCGCCGCGCGTTCCGGTCTCGCCTGGATGCGCGCCGGTCTGACCGTGACGCTCGGACACCAGGAGAGCAAGGTCCTGCGGATCAAACAGGTGGCCGGATAAGCCGTCTCACGCTTCAACGCGGCCGGGCCAGACCGAGCGGCTGCGCCGTATATGTGGGGAAGACCGCGTCGATCGACGGGTTTCCAAGCCGCGCCGCGACGAGTTCGGCCAGGACGTCGCGATAGTCGGTCGTGAGCGCGAGGTCGCCCGGCCCGTACAGCGCATCGGTCGCCAGCGTCGGCCATTGCCCGTAGACTCGTCCGCCGTGGATGCCGCCGCCGATCACGAACATGCAGTTGCCATGGCCGTGATCGGTGCCGCCGCTGCCGTTCTCGGCCACGCGGCGCCCGAACTCCGACATCGTGATCACGGTCACGTGCTGTCTGCGCTCGCCCAGATCGGCATACAGTGCGGCCAGCCCCTGGCCGAGCTCGGTCAAGAGCGTCGGCAGTCGACCGTCGGCGACACCCTGGTCGGCGTGCGTGTCCCAGCCGCCCACGTCGATGCACGCGACCTCGAGCCCAACTTCTGCCTTGTCGAGCTGGGCGACCTGCTGCAGGGCTCGACCGAACTCCCCCTCCGGGTAAACTGCCCCGCCAGTCGGCGCGTAACCGCCGACATCCACTTTCGACAGGGTCTCGATCGCCGAGAAAGTGTCGACGGTCGCCGGTGTGAATTCGGGCGTCAACTCGTACAGCCGGTTGAGCGCCTGCTGGACCTCCTCGAGGCCATCGATGCGGCCCGACAGATGAAAGTCCGCGATCGACTTGAGCGTGGTCACCGGCACTGGGCCGCGCAGCGCGGCTGTCGCGACGCCGCCCATCCCGATGGCGCGTAACGGCGACGCGTTGTGCCATGGCGCGGTCTGTAGATGCCGGCCGATCCAACCGGTCGGGATGCTCTTCTCGCCCGGCGTCCCGCGCTCCATCGTGTCCATCGCGTCGAAGTGCGAATGCGTCGGGTCAGGCGAACCGACTGCATGGACGACGGCCAGATGCCCGGCATCCCACAGATCCTTCAACGGACGCAACGCGGGGTTGAGACCGTAGAACCCGTCCAGGTCGACCACGGCGGCGTCATCGCCCGAGGTCGGCCCAGGCACGGCCAGCGACGGTCGGCGTCTGTAGTATTCGGGGTCGCCATGCGGCACGACGGCGCTTAGCCCGTCCATCCCTCCGCGCAGAAAAACGCAGATGAGCAGATCGCCCCCCGGCGCGGCGCCGGCGGGCGCGAAGGCCAGGCGCGGCATCCAGCCAGGGAGCGCGGCGGCCGCGAACGCCGTTGCGCTTGCGTGAAGAAACGAACGACGAGTGCGCGGCGTCGAGGGCCTGCGCTCCGCGGTCTGGGGTCGGTTGCGATTCATATCGTCCTCCTCACCGGCGCTGAAAGAAGGGCGAGGCCAGGATCAGGCCCGCCACAAGCGGCAGACGCCGCTCGAGCGCGTCGCCGCGCGCCACGTCGACGAGGATCGCGCGCGCCGCCGTGGGCAGCGGCTCGCCGATGAAGCGCAGCGCAAGCACGTCGACCACGTCCTCTGGGGAACCGGTGTCACGCGTCAGCGCGGCCAGATCGACATGCGTGTCCTTCACGTGACCGGCGACCAGATCGAGCGCGAAATTCCACCTCCCAAGCAAGCCGCTGGTCGTCAGCCAATACGGGGCGACGTCCGGAAACCCGTTGGGCGCCTCCCAGCCGAACGGCACATGACCCAGCCCGCGTAGAACGGCGACGATCGGTTTCAGTTGAGCCGTCTGTGCCTCGGTCACCCTCAACGCAGACACGACGAACTCGAGCGGCCGTTTGAGTTTCTGCCACGCCGCTTCAGCAAAATCCAACGACGACACAAGCGCCCGCAGAACGGCGCCCGTGTCGCCGGCGGTGGTCGTGAAGACCGCCGCAAGCGCATCGATCAGGGACGGCGCCGGCGTATCGGCGACGAATCGCCGCGCGAGCTTGGTCACGATAAAGCGCGCGGTCGCCGGATGCGCGGCGAGAAAGGAGAGCACATCCTCCCCGCCCTGCTGACCAGCGCCGGCCGGGATCGCGAGCGTCATCACCTGCGCGGCTGCGTCGTCGTGGTCGTCCGTTCGAAACAGAAAGCGGCCAGGCTCGCCGACGCCGGCGCGTCGACGCGGCGCGACGATCGACCAACCCGTCAACACGCGCGCCAGCGCCTCGACGTCGCCCTGCGTGTAACCGCCATCGACGCCGACCGTGTGGAGCTCGAGCAGTTCGCGCGCGTAGTTCTCGTTCGGGGCCACGCGTGTGCTTTCTGCCTGGTTGAGATACGTCAGCATCGCCGGGCTGTGCGCCGACGCGCGCAGCAGATCCCCAAAGCGTCCGACCGCGTTCGGTCGGATCGCCAGCTGGTCGTCGTCCGTCTTGAGAAAGATCTCGGGCTGACCGGCCAGGTGAATGCTGAAGTGCGTGGACCAGAAGTCGACCAGCATCTCGGAGACCTGCCGCCGGCTGTAACGCTGTTGGATCAAGGTCGCCGCGACCAGTTCCTGGGCCGATTGCGTCTTTGGCTCGAGCGCTGCCCGTTCGGCGGGCGTCATCGTCAGCGTGGTCAACGCCGCCAGCCGCGTCGTGACCTCGTCGCCGGCCGACAGGTCGGGCGCGAGTTGCGAATCGAGCCAGGCCGCTGGCCCGAGCCGCTCGGCTTCCTCACGGATGGCGGAGGTCGGGCCAAAGGTCAGCCGCCGAAGCAGGTGCGGCAGCGCGGCCGACGCCGGCGCGACTTCGCTGCTGCGACCCGTGGCGGGCAGCGCGCCCGATCCGGGGCTTATCGGAGTCGGGGGAGCCAGCCGCGCTTCAGGGCGCGGACCGCAGGCCGCCAGCGCCGTCAACACGCTCAGCACACCGCCCGTTCGCAGAAATCCGCGTCGATTGAGGCTCGTGCGGCCCGAGCCGTGCCCGGCTATTCGCGTGTTCATGAACCGATTTTGCCCGGGCCCTGTCAGCGCCATTCGTGTGGCCTGTAAGCCGGTTGTAAGCCGTGCCGCGTTCCGGCGCGGGCCCTCGACGGAAGAATCCCTGCCGGCGGCCTTTGCCGGGGCCGCTATATGCGGGCCGTAGGCCCAGATTTCGATCCCTACCCCCGCTATATTGGGGTATTGACAACTAGAACACTTTTCCTATAATCAGAACAAGTTTTCCAAACATCTGTTTGACTGATCCGGGCGCCCCTCCCCGGCCGGTCGCCCGACACAGGAGAGACAACATGGCACGCAAGAAGAACGACGAACTGGAGACCCTGAACGGCGCACTCGATGGCGCCGAGGCCGTGGCGGTGCTGGATGCGCCCGTCGACAGCGAGGCCAAGCCCCGCAAGCGCGGAAAGGCGGCGGCCGAGGAAGCCAAGGACGGCAAGCCCAAGCTGTCGCCGGCGCGCAAAGCCGCGATCGACAAGGCTTTGGGGGATCTGACCAAGAAATTCGGCGAGGGCGCGATCATGCGACTGGGCGATGCCAACCATATGGCGGTTGAGGCGATTCCGACCGGTGCGCTGTCGCTCGACATCGCGCTCGGCATCGGTGGCGTGCCGCGCGGCCGCGTGATCGAGATCTACGGCCCGGAGGCCTCGGGCAAGACCACGCTGTGCCTGCACATCGTGGCCGAAGCCCAGAAGAAGGGCGGCGTGTGCGGCTATGTCGACATGGAGCACGCGCTCGACCCGGTCTACGCCGCCAAGCTGGGCGTCGACGTCGACAACCTGTACATCTCGCAGCCCGACACCGGCGAGCAGGCGCTCGAGATCGCCGAGGCGCTCGTGCGTTCCGGCGCCATCGACGTGGTCGTGGTCGACTCGGTGGCCGCGCTGGTGCCGCGGGCCGAGATCGAGGGCGACATGGGCGACGCCACGATGGGCCAGCAGGCCCGTTTGATGAGCCAGGCCCTGCGCAAGCTGACCGGCGCCATCAAGCAGACCAACACGGCCATGATCTTCACCAACCAGCTCCGGCAGAAGATCGGCGTCATGTTCGGCAACCCCGAGACGACCACCGGTGGCAACGCGCTCAAGTTCTACGCCAGCGTCCGCCTCGACGTCCGCCGCATCCAGGCGCTCAAGGACGGCGGCGAGGTGATCGGCAACCGCACGCGCGTGCGTGTGACCAAGAACAAGGTGGCCCCGCCCTTCCGCGAGGCCGAGTTCGACATCCTCTACAACGAGGGCATCTCGACCGAAGGCGACGTCCTCGACCTGGCTGAGCAGATGGAAATCGTCACCAAGCGTGGCGCCTTCTACTCGTACAACGACGTCCGCATCGGCCAGGGCCGCGAGCAGGCCAAGCAGTACCTGCGCGAGCATCCCGAGACCCTGACCGAGATCGACGTGGCCGTCCGCGCGGCGCATGCGGCCAGCGGCGCCGCGACCGCACCGGCCGGCAAGCCCGACGAAGACGATGGCGAGGAGCCGGAGCTGGACTGATATCGGTCTGATCGTCGGGTAGTCGGGTAGTCGAGTGGTCGACTACCCGACTACCCGACCACTCGACTACCTGACCATTCCATGTAGAGCAACGCCAGGGACGTCACCGCATATCTGAAGCAGGCGCCTGTAGATCGGCGCGCGGCGCTCGATCGGCTGCGCAAGCTCTGCCGCACGAACCTCAAGGGTTACGACGAGTCGATGGCGTACGGCATGCCGTGTTACAGTCGCAAGGGCATTGTCGAGGTAGCGTTCGCCAGCCAGCGCCAATACATCTCGTTGTATATCCTGCGCAAGGAAGTGCTGGACGGGCATCGCGATCGGCTCAAGGGTCTGAGCATCGGCAAGGGCTGCATCCGTTACAGCCGGCCCGAGAAGATCGACTTCGACGTCGTTCAAACGATGCTGACGGAAACGCGCACCAACAACGGCCCGATCTGCTGAAGGGTCGACCCTATTCGCCGCGCCACTGTCGACGCGCCGCAGCGGTTGGATCAGAGCGCGGCGGCTCCGAACACACACGCACACGCAACCATGCAATCATTGCAAGACGTTTTTGACGGCTGGCAGGGTTATCAGACGAGCCTGGTTCACGCGGTGGCCCCGTTGACGGTCGACCAGTTGCGCTGGCGCCCGGCGCGTACGGCCAATTCGGTCGGCGAGGTCGTGCGACATATCAGCCTCGGCCGGATAACCTGGTTTGTGCGAATGGGCGCGCCGGGCAGCGGTGAGGTGGCCAACCGAATCCGCGATTGGGAACAGGATTCCGACGGCAATCGCGATATTGTCGAGAGCGCGCTGAAGATTACGGACGATGCCGCTCGACTGGTCGAATGGCTCGAGTTCAGCTGGCGCATGATCGCGACCACGCTGGCGGCCTGGGCGGTCGATGATCTGGCGCAGACCTATCGGCACAAGTGGAACGGCCGCGTGTATGCGGTGTCGCGCCAGTGGACGTTGTGGCGGATCTTGACCCACGACGTGCATCACGGTGGCGAACTTTCGCTCATGCTCGGCCTGCAGGGGATCGAGGCGTTCGAGTTGAGCGGTCTCTTTGGGCATATCACCCTGCCCCCGTTTGCCGATGCAGCATGATCCGGTCTCGGTCAGACAACCGCTGGGCGCCGACCGCGATCCAACACGTACGTGACAACAGGGAGTCCAATGATGACTGACGCGATTACTCGAGGGTACCTGGCGCTCCCTGACACGGGATCCGGACCTGCCGTGCTCGTCCTGCATGCCTGGTGGGGTCTGAACGACACGATCCGGGCGTTCTGCCTGCGGTTGGCCGAGGCTGGCTTTGTGGCATTTGCCCCCGATCTGTATCACGGCCAGGTGACTGACACTATTCCCGGCGCCGAGTCGCTGGCTCAGGCGCTCGATGGGCGACATCTCGACGCCAAAGCCGAGATCCGCGCCGCGCTCGCCTTTCTCGCTGGCCGTTCCGGGGGCGCCGGGGTCGGCGTCGTCGGCTTCTCGCTCGGCGCGTATTTCGCCCTCGACGCCTCGAATGCGGCGCCCGAGTACGTCCGGGCCGTTGCCGCGTTCTACGGAACGGGGGCCTTCGAATACGATCGCGCACGGGCCGCCTATCTCTGCCACTTCGCCGAGAACGATCCATACGAGCCGGCGGAGAACGTCGCGGCGCTGACCCAGGTGCTCCAACAGGCCGGCCGCCCAGCGACGATCCACACGTACCCGGGCACCGGGCACTGGTTCTTCGAGCCCGACCGCGTTGACGCGTACAATGCGGAAGCCGCAACGCAAGCCTGGGACCGCACGCTCGAATTCTTGAAGCGCGAACTCACCCCAGGCTCCTGAGCCACGCCGGGCCACGTCCAGGAAAGGATCGAGCGCATGGGTTTACATGCCGGGATCGTCGCACAATACAACGCCGCGCTCGACATGCTCGGGGTCGCGATCGAACGCTGCCCGGACGATCTCTGGAACGACGCCGACGGCGCGAACCGGTTCTGGCGGGTCGCCTATCACGCGCTCTTTTACACCCACCTGTACCTGCAACCCACCCGCGACGACTTCACGCCCTGGGAGAAGCATCGCGTCGAATACCTGTTCGACCGTAGCTCGGAAGCCGGCGACGGTTCGCTGTGGGACGCGACCATCTGCTCGAAATCGACCGTGTTGGAATACGTCGCTTTCTGCCGTCGCGAGGTCACGGCGCAGGTGCCGCATCTCGATCTCACGGCCGCTTCGGGTTTCTTCTGGCTCGAGTTCAGCAAGTTCGAACTCCAGCTCTACACCATTCGCCACCTGCAACAGCACATCGGCGAATTGATGCAACGCCTCGGCGCCAGATCCATCGACGTCGAGTGGGTCGGCTCACGACCCAACTGAGCTTGTCTCGACGCTCCGACACATCGTTCGACACAAGGCCCTGACCCGACCCGCCGTCTTTCGGTTTGAGGCAGGCTTGAACGATGTATCAGTGGTATCTGGACTATATCTATCTTGTTTGTTACAACGGAGCAGATATGGAACAAGTCATCGGCATTGGCGGCGTGTTCTTCAAGTCGACGGATCCGGCGGCCCTGACCCGTTGGTACGTGGACAAACTCGGGCTGCCGCAGCCCGCCGGATCGGATCCATCGGTGTTGTTCCGCTGGATGCGGATCGACGAGCCGCATGCAGCCACGTACTCGGTGTGGTCGCCGTTTCCGCAGTCGACCGACTACTTCCAGCCGAGCACGGCACCGTTCATGATCAACTTTCAGGTGCGCGATCTGGACGCGATGCTCGCGCAGCTGCGCGCGGCCGGCGTCGTCGTCGACACGCGCGTCGAAGACACACCGTATGGGCGTTTCGGTTGGTGTCAGGATCCCGAGGGCAATCGGATTGAGCTCTGGCAGCCGGTATCGGCGCGGGACGATCTGCTGCAATCCATCGAAGCCTGGCGCGACCTGTTCGAACGCACCGTGCTGGCGATCCCGGCAGATCGGCGAGAGATCCCCGGCGTCGAGGGCGAACTGGCGCTCAAGGACGTGGTGGCGCACGTGCTGTTCTGGGAGCGTCGGGCGTTGACGCTGCTCCGCGCGGCGCAAGCCGGCGAGAAGGCCCCCTCGCTGCGCCGTCCTGGCGAAGGCGACGATTGGATCCATCGCCTCAACGCCGACATCCATGCCGAGAGCCGCTCGCAAAGCTGGGATCAGATCTGGGCCGGTTGGGCGGCGTCCGGCGCCGAGATGCGCGAGATCGTCGCCGGGCTCTCGGAGCGCGATCTGTTCGCGCCCGACGGATTCGCGCGCTTCTTCAACACACCCGGTTGGGACATCATCGCCAACAACACGTTCGATCACTACAGTGAGCATCTGATCAGCATCCGTAATTGGTTGGCTGGTCGACCCGCCGACTAGTCGACCAGCCGACACCCAACATGAAACACGGTTTCGTCTTGCCCTACGCCGATGCGCGCGACGCCGCCGAGCTGGCCGTGCTCGCCGAGCAGGCCGGTTGGGACGGGTTCTTCGTCTGGGAGCCAGTCTGGGGCATCGATGCCTGGGTCACGCTGACGGCGGCCGCCATGCGCACCGAGCGGATACGGCTCGGAACGATGTTGACGCCTGTGGCGCGCATGCGCCCCTGGAAGCTCGCCGGCGAAACGTCCACGGTCGACCGGCTCTCGAACGGTCGCGTGACCCTGGGCGTCGGTCTTGGCGCGCCAGACACGGGCTGGGCGGCTTTCGGCGAACCGACCGATCGAAAGACGCGCGCCGAGTTGACCGACGAAGCACTCGAGATCCTGACCGGGTTGTGGCGTGGCCAGCCCTATAGCTTCGCGGGCAAGCACTTCACCGTGACGCCTTGCGATTTTATGCCGCCGCCCCCGCCCGTCCAGCAACCGCGCATCCCGATCTGGGTGGTCGGCGTCTGCGACAGCCCGCGGTCGTTGGCCCGCGTGGCCCGGTACGACGGTCTGATCCCGTCCGCGCGCAACGCCGAAGGCAGGATGGCGGATGCCGCGCCCGAGCAGATCAAGGCCGCGCTGACGCACCTGCGCGCGTTGCGGACGTCGGACGCGCCGTTCGACGTGGTCGTGGAAGGCGTGACGCCCGCCGACGATCCGTCGCGAGCGGCCGAGATCCGCGCGCCGTACGCCGAGGCCGGCGCCACCTGGTGGCTCGAGGCGATGTGGACGTGCATGCCATCGCCTGAGCTGAGCTACGCCGACGCGCTCGTCCGTGTGCGCGACCGGGTCGCGGCCGGGCCCAACTAGCCATCACCGAGGCGACGCCGGCCATCGACGCGCCGCGCGCCCGATCACACACGTACTGTCATGAACCTGCTCGACCGTTTGCTCGGACACGACGCCTGGACCACGCGGCAACTGCTCGTAGCCTGCCAGACTTTGCCCGATGAGGCGCTCGATCGCGTCTTCACCATCGATCATGGCTCGCTGCGGCACACGTTCGAGCACCTGGTCGGCAACATGGAGACCTGGACCGACCTGATGGCCGGGCGAGAGCCGCATGACCGCCCGGGAGCGTCGATCGCCGCTCTGCTTGAACGCCTGAGCACGATCAGTCGCGAGTTCGCGCACATTGCGCGTCGCGTCGCGGCCGAGGGTCGCGAGGACGATTGTTTCTGGGACACGCTCGACCAACCGCCGGTCCGCAAGACGTTCGGCGGCGGCATCGGGCACGTCCTGACGCACAACATGCACCATCGCGCCCAGATCATGTTCCTGATGGAACGCCTCGGGGTGAACGACCACATCGAGGGCGACTTGCTGACCTGGGAGTCCGTCAGCTTTGGCTGGCGTTAAGGAGTTGCCGATGCAGCAATTGACCATGTTCCTGATGTTCACGGGCCAGGCCGAGGCCGCGATCACGCTCTACGCGTCGTTGTTCGCGAATTCGCGGATCCTGAGCCTCACCCGCTATGGCTCCGGCGAGGACGGCGTCGAAGGCACCGTCAAACATGCCACGTTCTCGCTCAACGGACAGGAGTTCATGGCCATCGACAGCAATCCCGTGCATGCATTCACGTTCACGCCGTCGATGTCGATCTTCGTCAAGTGCGGCGACGAAGTCGAAATCGATAGGCTATTCGCCGGGCTATCCGAAGGCGGCCAGATCATGATGCCGCTGGCGGCGTACCCCTTCAGCCGGAAGTTCGCCTGGCTCGCAGACCGCTTCGGCGTCTCCTGGCAACTGAGTCTGCCGTTGCAGTTCGAAACACCCGGCAATTAACCGATCGTCACTGAAACCGAGAGGAGTTTGAGATGAGCAAAGTTCGCGTATTGGTCGGCACCCGCAAGGGCGCCTTCATCCTGACCTCGACCGAGAAACGCAAGCGCTGGTCCGTCAGCGGTCCGCACTTCGCCGGGTGGGAGATCTACCATCTCAAGGGTTCGCCGGTAAATCCCGATCGCATCTACGCCTCGCAATCGAGTGGCTGGTTTGGCCAGATCATCCAGCGCTCGGATGATGGCGGAGCGACCTGGACCGCGGTGAACAACAAGTTCGACTACGTCGGCGACCCGGGCACGCATCAATGGTTCGACGGCTCGCAACGACCGTGGGCGTTCAAGCGCGTCTGGCGCGTCGAGCCGTCGCTGACCGAGGCCGAGACCGTCTACGCCGGCATCGAGGACGCCGCCCTGTTCCGCTCGCGCGACGGCGGCCAGAGCTGGCAGGAGCTGCCCGGTCTGCGCGCCGTCAAGGGCAACCTGTGGCAGCCCGGCGCCGGCGGGATGTGTCTGCACACCATCGTGCAGGATCCGCTGAACCCGCAGCGCATGTTTGTGGCGATCTCGGCGGCCGGCGCTTTCCGCACGGACGATGGCGGCGAGACCTGGCGGCCGATCAACGTCGGCCTGAACTCCGGCAGCGAGTTGCCTGACCCCTCCGCCGAAGTCGGGCACTGCGTCCACAACATCGCCCTGCACCCCACCCGCCCCGACGTGCTCTACATGCAGAAGCATTGGGACGTGATGCGCAGCACGAACGCCGGCGACAGCTGGCACGAGGTCAGCGGCAACCTACCGAGCGACTTCGGCTTTCCGATCGCGGTGCATGCCCACGAACCGGAGACCATCTACGTCGTCCCGATCAAGAGCGACTCGGAGCACTACCCGCCCGAGGGCAAGCTGCGCGTTTACCGCAGCCGCGCCGGCGGGAACGAGTGGGAAGCCCTGACCGACGGCCTGCCGCAGAAGGACTGCTACGTCAATGTGCTGCGCTCGGCGATGACCGTCGACAAACTAGACCCGTGCGGCATATACTTCGGCACGACGGGTGGACAGGTCTATGCCTCGGCCAACGCCGGCGACAAGTGGACGGCTATCGTCCACGACTTGCCGCCCGTGCTCTCGGTCGAGGTCCAGATCCTGAAATGATCCGGGTCACGTTGCCCTATCACCTTCGCAACCTCGCCGGCACGAGCGGCGAGGTTGCGCTCGAGGTGGCCGCGCCCGTGACGCAGGCGACCGTGCTCGACGCGCTCGAAGCCCGCTACCCGATGCTGCGCGGCACGATCCGCGACCAGCGCACACACGAGCGGCGAGCGTTTATCCGGTTCTTCGCCTGTGGGCAGGATCTGTCGCACGAACCGGACGACGCGCCGCTGCCCGAACCGGTTGTCTCCGGTGGACAGCCCTATCGTATCGTCGGTGCGATGGCCGGGGGTTGACGGGCGCGTTTGGAGCGATGATCTTTGAGTCGTTTTCGTCGGGCCAGGGCCGCGGATGGCCTGGCCCGGCGCCTCATACCTGACGAGGAGATATCCATGGCCGAGCTGAAGACAAAAAAGACCGAATCCAGCGCCAAGGCTTTTCTGGACGCGATCCCGGACAAGCAGCGGCGCGCGGACTGCCTCGCCATCGCCGCGATGATGGAAAAGGCGACCAAGGCTCCCGCCAAGATGTGGGGCAGCAGCATCGTCGGCTTCGGCACACGGCTGATGACCTATGCCAGCGGGCGCGAGGCCGAGTGGATGCTCATCGGTTTTGCACCGCGCAAGGGTGATCTGACGCTCTACGTCCATGGCGGGAACAAGGAGATCGAGGCGCTGTACGACGCGCTCGGAAAACACAAGCGCGGCAAGGGCTGTCTCTACATCAAGGCCCTAGCCGATGTCGACCAGAAGGTGTTGCAGAAGATCATCACAGCGGCGGTCAAGGTCGCCAAAGCCTAGCCGGCGGCGATTATCGAGCAGGACGGCATGGCCGAGAACAAGACCAAACCCACACGCGCCAGCGTCGCGGCCTTTTTGGCCAGTGTCCCCGACAAAAAGCGCCGGGACGACAGTCGCGTTGTCGCGGCGCTGATGGAAAAAGCGACAAAGGCACCGGCCAGGATGTGGGGCCCATCCATCGTCGGTTTCGGGAGCTACCATTACAAGTACGCCAGCGGTCGTGAAGGCGACGCCCCGTTGACCGGCTTCTCCCCGAGAAAGGGCGCCCTGACGTTGTACATCCTCGGTGGATTTGACACGTATGACACGCTCATGCGACAACTGGGGAAGTGCAAGACCGGTACGGCCTGCTTGTACCTCAAGTCGCTGGACGATGTCGACCTGAAGGTGCTCCAAAAGCTCATCACGGCCTCGGTCCGGCACATGCGCCGGCTCTACCCGTCAACGTGAGCGGACGCGCCACCGCTGCGCTCTCTCGATCGAGGACGTTGTACAAGCGTACACATGCGGACATGCTTGGGCGACGAGACGAACTACACGCGACGCGATGTTGGCCCGCACCAGATTCGCACCCTGCCGATCCCGGCTTTGGCCGGGCGGCGCCTGATCCAATCGGGGAGGACACATGGCGGACAAATCTGCGCTGACCGTTGCCCGCACCGTGCGCGGCGCGCCGGCTGATGCCTTTCGCGCGTTCACGCACGCCACCGCATTGCGAGACTGGTTGTGCAACACAGCCCACGTCGAAGCCCGCCCCGGTGGTGACTTCTATCTGACCTGGATCGACGGCCACACGGCGCGCGGCGCCTACACGACCTTTGAGCCCGGGAAACGCCTCGCATTCACCTGGGATCACACCGCTCACGCGGGTCGGACCTCGATCGACGTTCGCTTCACCACGGCCAAGGGCGGCACCCGCGTCACGGTGACCCATCTCGGCGTCGGCAAAACCTCGGCTTCGTTGCGCGACGCATGGGCCGCCGGGCTCGAGAACCTGGATTCGCATCTGGGCGACGGGATCGATCTGCGCGTGGCGCGGCGTCCGCGTTTGGGGATCTTCATCGGGGAACTGACGCCCGAGATCGCCAAGAAGCTCGGCTCACCGGCGCAGGGCATCCGGCTCGAGGGGACTGCGTCCGGCAGCGGCGCCGAGGCCGCCGGTTTGCAGAAGGACGATGTCCTGGTGTCCTTCGACGGCGCTGCCGTGACACGGTTCGAGGATTTGACGCCACTGGTCACGCGCCGCAAAGCCGGCGACGTCGTGGCCGTGGAAGTTGTCCGAGCCGGTGAACGTGGCCGCAGTGAGTTGACGCTCGGGCACTTCCCTCTGCCCCGGATCCCGGCCACGGGCCGGGCCCTGGCGAAACAGGCCCGCAGCATTCATCAGCGGATCAACGCGGTTCTCACCAAGAAGACTCGCGGGCTCTCGGAAGCCCATGCGGCTCGTCAACCCAAAAAGGGCGAATGGAGCGTCAAGCAGATCGTCGCGCACCTGATCCTGACCGAACGCGACATCCAGAGTTGGGCAGCGCAGATGCTCAACGACCGCGAAGCCGGCGATGACGTCGAGATGCGGCCCAACACGCCACAGCGCGTCGACGCGGTGGTCGCGCGGTTCAAGACGCTGGCCGCCCTTCGACGCGAATTGGCGCTGGCCCAGGAAGAGACCGCGCTGTTGGCCGAGACCCTGCCGCGCGACTTCGTCACGCGTCGCAAACACCTCTACCGCCGCTTCGCCGGCTGGCTCGTCGAAATCACGCCCGGGCACTTCGACGACGAGCACGGCGCTCAACTCGACGCGGCGCTCAATTAGTGGCGTGGTCAAGCAGTCGAGAAGCCGGATGAAATGACCGACTACTCGACTGCTTGACTATTTGACCAGCCGACTAATCCTCTGCGCCTGCTCTTCCAGCGACTTCAGCATCTGCTGCTTGACCATGCCCTCAACCGCGGCGGGATAGGCGCCTGCCGGGACATCCATCGAGATCGTCAACTGCATGCCGGCGCCTGCCGGTTCGAACCGATAGGCGGTTTCGACGCTGTTGGGCACGCCGACCGTCTTGACCGCCCAGAGTTTGTTCTCCTGAAATACCGAGACCTGCATCTGCGACTGGATGCGCTGCCCCATCACCTCGGTCGTGTAGACATATGTGGTGCCGACGCCGACCGGCCCGTCGGGGGTAATCCGCGCGTCTTTGATCCCGGCCTGCCAGGCGGTGTGGTTCTCCACGGCGACGATATAGGCGAACACGCGCTCGACGGGCTGGTTGATGATGGCAGAGGTGGAGATGATGGGCATAAGACGGCTCCTAGGCTGGATGGGTGGGATGCGGCTATCGCCGCTGGCTGGCAATCGTCACCTGCATTAACGCAGGCCAGTCCGCGTTTGCATCACGAGTCGCTCAGCTTGAGTTGCCCCATTGCGACACGGGTCGGCCGCCTGACCCTCGGGCGGGTCGACATGCTGGCGGCTGGACGCGCCGGGGGCGATCGGGCCCCTACAGGGAACTGATCGGTGAAGACGAACGTTGATAGCAGTATGATTCATGGATTGGTCATTCCGGGAGGGAAGTGCCATGCGTTTTCGAATACTGAATGTCGTGGTTGCGCTGAGCGCCGCCGGGCTGGCCTGCGCTCAGACCGAGCTGCCGGGAACGCCAACGCCGGCCGATGCGCCCACGCAACTGCCAGCCCCAACCGTGGTGGTGGCGACAAGCACGCCCGAACCGACCGTGGCGGCCGGCTCGACTGAGACCGCGACGCCGACGGCCGCCGTCATCGACGCCTCGGCGACACCGGAGGCGGGCTCCACAACCACACCGACCCCGGCTGCCGGACCCGCATCTGGACCGAGCAGCGACGTCTACTTTGACAATCGCAGCGATGCGCAATCGCTGGTCTGGTCGTACGTCAACGCGCTGGCCCGCCATGAGCCGCTCCGCGCCCATGGATACTGGCGCGACGTGCCCGAGCGGCCCGTCTTCGCCGACATGGAAGCCGCCAACCAGAACCTCACGGGCGCGTCGGTCGAGATCGGCCAGATCCTGGCGGACGCCGGCGCCGGCCAGCGCTACTTTGCGGTCCCGGCCCTGGTGACGATGGAGACCACCGACGGCAACGGCGTCGACGTGGATTGTTTTTACCTGCATATCTCGTCGCCTGATCTGCAGGCCGTGCCGCCGTTCAACCCGCTCGGGATCGAACGTCTCACCAGCCGGCCGTTGACAGAGTCGGACAATGCCGCCAACGCCCTGGCGACCGCCTGCCCGGCCGATGCCGGTGGCCCCATGGAAGCGCGACCCACCTTCGATCCCGCCGATATCGGCACGGCTCGATATCTTGACGATCGCAGCGATCCCGTGCTGTTGCTGTCTTCGATGTTCAACGCCATCAATCGGCAGGAGTATGCGCGAGCTTACGGCTATTGGGACGCCACCAGCGCCGAATCGCGACCGTTCGACGACTTCGCCGCCGGGTACGCCGACACCCGCAACGTGACGCTCGAGTTCGGCGCCGTGACGCCAGACGCCGGCGCCGGACAGTACTACTTCCAGGTGCCGCTGATCCTCCGTGCCGAGACGGCCGCGGGCGAAAAACAGGTCTATGCGGCGTGTTACACCCTGCACCTCTCGAACCCGAGTTTCCAGGCGACGCCGCCGTTCCAGCCGCTCGCGATCCGATCGGGCACGGCCAAGAAGATCACCGAGGCCGACGCAGCGGCCCGTCTGCAGACGATTTGCGCGCCCTGACATGGCAACGGACGTCGTCTTCATCGCTCAGCTCGCGGCGCGGGTCAAGAGAGTCGAACACGGCTTCGTCGGCATCCGGAAGGCCGCCGACGAAGCCGGCATGCGTCTGGCCACACCGACTCGTCTGACGCTCGCCAAACAACTGATCGGCGATGCATCCCATCAGGTGCGCTCGCTGGGCACGTTCATGCTCGGCGACCTGGCGTCACGATCCGCCCCGGCGCTCAAGCTCCTGCGCGACGTCGTGGCCAAGGACGACGATTGGCGCGTTCAGGAGATCCTGGCCAAGTCCTTCGACGCGTATTGCGCCGCGGTCGGCTACGCGGCGGCGCTGCCCACGATCGATGCCTGGCTCGCGCACGGCAATCCGAACGTGCGCCGCGCCGTCTCCGAGGGCCTGCGGATCTGGACCGGTCGACCGTTCTTCAAGGACCGTCCGGAGGAGGCCATCCGACGTCTGAGCGGCCTGCGTGCCGACCCGAGCGACTACGTGCGTCGCTCGGCCGGTAATGCCCTGCGCGACATCGCTCGCAAACACGGCGCGCTCGTCCGGGCCGAGATCGCGACCTGGGACGCCGAAGACCCCGCCGTTGGGCAGACCCTCGCCCACGTCCGGCAACGCGGCGGGCGCCAGTAAGGGTGGCCACAAGGGCCACCCCTACTGGCCGCCCAACAATCCCGGCATCGATCCGTGCAACCGGGCGCCTCGTATAATGGCCCAATGTCTACACGCCGCCGAATCGACCCCAACCCGATGCCATCCTGGATGCGCATCTCGGGCATTATCTTCATCCTGATCTTCGCCATCATCGGCGCCTGGCAAAGCCTTGACCGCGCGACATCGACGCCAACGGCGGCGGCGCCCGAACCCACCCTGCCCGCGCCTGCAACCGAGGTTGCGCCATCAGCAGCGGCGACTACGTTCGCCACGCCGGAGTCGGCCCAACCGGCCGAGGACCTCGTCGTGCACGACGTGTCGATCTACGATCTCGACGGCAACCTGGCTTATCAGGGCGACGTCGACCTCGGCCCGACGCTCGACCGGATCGCCCGCGGCGAATCGGACCCGCACGCCAACGACGGCGCGGTCTTTCAAAATCGCGAGGGCCTGCTTCCCCACGAGAAATCCGGCTATTACCACGAGTACGTCGTGCGGACGCCGGGACTCGATTCGGTCGGGCCACAGCGCCTGATCCTCGGCGCCGACGGCGAGGTGTACTACACGCCCGACCACTACGCGACGTTCACGCGCATCCGATGAACCCGACACCCACCTCGCCCCACGCGCTATCCGCGCTGATCCGCCGGGTCACCGCGCCCCAGGCCGCCGCTATCTGGGAAGCCCCGCGCGTGCTCCTCGAGCAGACAGCGCTGACCACCGGTCTGACGCGCCGCGGTTGGTTCGCGGCCCGCGTCGATCGCGCGCCGGTCTTCGACAAGCCGACGCTGCTGCATGCGTTGTATCAGGCCGGTTGCTTCCCGGGCTACTTCGGTTTCAACTGGGATGCGTTGAGCGACGTGCTCACCGATCTGAGTTGGCTCCGTGCCCAGGAGCGACCGGCGGAGGGCGCGGCCTTCATCCTTGCCCACAGCGCCGCCCTGGCCGAGCGGTCACCCGACGATTACGCAACCCTGCTCGATATCATCCGCGAGGCCGCCGTCGCCCGTCAGACCGCCGCACGCCCGCCGCTTGTGCTGTTGATCGAGCAACGGGTCGAGACGGCCGTCCAAACGGCCGAGGATTGAAAGAAGATGCCAGAGAAACCGCGGCGGTTGTCTGCCAACGACCGGCGCGGTGCCGCCTGCCCGGCTCAGCTTGCGGTTTCCACCCCGGCCGGGTGCCGCAGGCGCTCGGTTTCTTCGTGAACCAGCTGGCGGCGCAGCAGCTTGCCCACCGTCGTTCTCGGCAATTCCTTGCGGAAAGCGATGTGTCTGGGAACCTTGTAACCGGTCAACTCCGCACGCGCGAACTGTCGGAGCTCCTCCTCGCTGGCCTCCGCGCCCGCGTTGAGCACGACCCAGGCCATGACGCGCTCGTTGCCGTCGATGTCGGGCACGCCCGCCACGGCGACTTCGCGCACCGACGGGTGTTGGATCAGCACTTCCTCGACCTCGCGCGGCCAGACCTGAAAACCGCCGGCCTTGATCACTTCCTTCTTGCGGTCGACGATGTAGAAGTACCCGTCTTCGTCCATGCGCGCGATGTCGCCGGTATACAGCCAGGGTTCGCCCTCGCCTTGCGGATCCGGCCGCAGCGTCACGGCCGTCTCGCCAGGCATATTCCAATAGCCGGCGAAGACCTGCGGCCCCCGGAGGACGAGTTCACCGTCCTCGCCCGGCCCGACCGGGCTGACCCCGTCCGCCAACGAGATCAGTCGCACCTCGACATCCGGATACGGAAGCCCGATTGATCCGGCCTTGTTGCGACCGCCAAGCGGGTTGCAATGCGTGGCCGTCGGGGTCTCCGACATGCCAAAACCCTCGACCACGGTGCCGCCTGTCACGCGCTCGAAACGCTCCTTGATCTCGGCGAGGAGCGGCGCCGAGCCCGAGATGCAGGCTCGAATGGAGCGCAGGTTGTACTTGCCCGCCACCACATCGGGATGGCGGCTGATGGCGTTGAACATCGCCGGGACGGCCGGAAAGAGCTGAGGCTGATACTTGTGGATGTTGATCAGCACGTCGACGATGTCGCGCGGGTTCGGCACCATGATCAACGCGCAGGCGCGGCTGATCGCCAGCCCCATCCCGGCCACCATGCCGTACACATGGAAGAGCGGGATCGCCATCAGCGTGCGGCTCTCGCCTTCGCGGATGACGTGGATCCAAGCGGCGTTCTGGACGGTGTTTGCCACAAGGTTGCGGTGCAGGGCGATCGCGCCCTTGGGGACGCCCGTCGTGCCGCCCGAATACTGGAAGATCGCGATGTCATCACCATCGACCGACACCGCCGGCCGATCCTCGGGGCGATAGCGCGCCAACAAGTCCTTCAGCCAGATGTCACCGGGCTCGAGCTTCTCGACGCGATGCCCGTCCCGGCGCTCGCGCACCAGCGTGAACATCATCGCAAGCTGCGCCGGGAGTTGCTCCTTGAGGTTGGTGACGATCACGCGCTTGATCGCGGTGTTGGTCCGGATCGCGTTGATCCGCGCGTAGAAGTTGCTCATCACGATCACGGTTTCGACGCCCGCATCCCGCAGTTGGTGTTCCATCTCGTGCGGCGTGTACAGCGGATTGGTCGCGACGACGATCGCGCCAGCCTTGAGGACGCCGTAGAACGCCATGACGAATTGCGGTGTGTTCGGGATGAGCAAACCGACCCGGTCACCCTTCTTCACGCCAAGGTCGGCCAGAGCCGCCGCCAGACGATCGGCCTGCGCGTTCATGTCCCGATACGTGACCACCCGGCCCTTGAACAGCGTGCAGGGTCGGTTGGGAAAACGAGACGCAGCCTGTTCGAGGAACACGTGGAAGCCGTGCGACGGGTATGGGGCAAGCGAGGGCGGGATCTGTGTGTCGTACTGCGAAATCCAGGGCTTGGTCGGCATCGTGTCTCCTGTCATCAAGGACAGCCTGGCAATCCGTCAGTTGTGATGAAGGAATTTTAACGCGAAACGATCGACTTTAGGCGAATTCAAGGGCGCTGACATGCACGAGCGGGTTGTCAGGCGCGGAATCCAGCCGCAGATGACGCGGATTTCGCTGACGGAAACGGGACCGATGCCAGCAGGGCTCCAATAGTCAAAATCCGCGTAATCAGCGTCATCAGCGGCAAAAAGCCTCTGACAACTCGTGCATGCACACCGACGCTGCATGAGCCGTGACCCGGCCTGCGTCGGGCACAGACGTCATCGCGGCCTAGTCGTGCGCTGGCGCGTAGATGATGGCGCGGCACTCGCACCGTGAGTTGTCCAACAGGTTTTCGCCGCGAATCGCTCGAGAAACGCGGATCGCAGGACCTCCGAAATAGGCGGCCGAACACCAGGCCGAAAACGACACGGTGTGCCCCCGCCTGACCCAGCGGCTGACGGTCGGGACAGTTCGACGTAAAATGACCCTGTCGGTAGCGCCGGCCCGCACACGGCTCCGGCACGCTTCTTGTTACGTGAATCGCCATGCGCCGATCTAAACTGCCTGCCAACTGGGGTTTTGCCGTCGTGGGCCTGAGCCTGTTCAGTGCCCTGATGTTCTCGGGCCAGGTCGCCTCGGCCTCGTCCGCGCACGGTCCGGCGCCGAAGGTGCTCGACCAGGCCCTCACACATCGGCTTCCCCTGCCCCAGATCATGAAGTTCATCAGCACGTTGGCGTGGCTGAACCGGATCAACACGTTCCGGCTCGCCAGCGGACTGCAGCCCATTACGGAAAACCCCGAATGGTCGGTCGGCGCGTTGGCGCATGCCCGCTACAACGTGAGCACCAGCACGTTGCTGCCCTATGAGGACGCGCTGTCGCCCTTCTACACGCCCGAGGGCAATCTGGCGGCGAACTTCAGCCTTCAACTCGGCCAGACATCGGAGAGCTATACCGATCTGCAGGCCGTGGATTTCTGGATGCGCAGCCCGTTCCAGGCGTTGAGCATCCTCGATCCGCAGTGGAACACGACCGGCTATGGCAGCTATCGATCGCCTTCCGGCGGTGTGTATCGCATGTCGGCCGTGTTGGATGTCATCCGCGGGTTCGACCCGGCCCCACCGGTGGCCTATCCCGTATTCTGGCCGGGCGCCGGCTCGACGATCAACCTGAAGACGTACTCCGGCTCCGACAACCCGGACCCGCTCCAGTATCCCAACTGCGCCAATGTGCGCGGTCTTCCGATCATCCTGCAGGTCGGGCTGGGTTCATCGAGCGTGAGCCTCACGACCCAGACGCCGACGATTGTCCGCATCAACGGAAGCCCGATCAATCACTGCGCGTTCAGCGAGTCTGAGTTCACGATCCCAAGTGACGCCGATGCGACCGAGGCTGGTCGGCTGCTTCTCAATCAACGCGATGCAGTCGTCATGATCCCGACCGACCCGCTGGTGAATGGCACCTACAGCGTCACCGTCACCGTGCTTGTGGACAACGTGCAGCGCACCTTCAACTGGTCCTTCACGGTCGTCAACTGACGCCCATCTCACGGAAACGCAGCGCGGCGCCGCGTTGCGTTTCAGCCTCAGGCGATCCGCCCCAAGACCAGGACGGTGTTGTGTCCGCCGAAGCCGAAAGCGGTCGTCAGGGCATACGTCGCCGTCACCGAGCGCGCGTTATCAGGCACGACATCCAGGACGCAGGCCGGATCGGGCGTTTCGCGGTTGATCGTCGGGGGCACGACCTGATCGCGCAGCGCCAGCGCCGTCCAGATGGTCTCCACGGCGCCGGCCGCGCCCAACAGGTGACCCGTCGTCGACTTCGTGGCGCTGACCGGGATCGCAGCCAGACGGGACCCGAACACGGACGCCAACGCTCGAGCCTCGGCCGGGTCGCCGCCCGGTGTCCCGGTGGCGTGCGCGTTCACGTGGTCGATCGCCGCGGCGTCCAGCCCGGCCTTGACCAGCGCCCGGTTGATCGCACGTGCTGCGCCGGCCCCGTCGAGATCCGCATGCGTGAAGTGCTGGGCGTCCGCAGTGGAAGCATATGCCAGCACCTCCGCGATCGGGACGGCGCCACGGCGTTCCGCATGCGCGAGCGTTTCGAGGACGACGACACCGGCGCCTTCGCTCAACACAAAGCCGTCGCGGTCTGCGTCGAACGGCCGGCTCGCCGCGGCCGGCGCGTCGTTTCGCCGCGAGAGCGCGCCGAGCTGGTCGAACCCGGCGATGCCCAACGGCGTGACCGCCGCTTCCGCTCCGCCCGCCAGCATCACCTCGGCGTCGCCGCGCTTGAGGATCTCGAGCGCTTCGCCGATGGCATCGACGCCCGTCGAACAGGCCGAGGCCACCCCGAAGTTCGGACCGCGCGCGCCAAAACGGATCGCGACCTGCACCGAGGCCGAGTCGACCGTGATCATGGGGATCAGCAGCGGGCTGATGCGGCTCGGCCCCTGTTGATCCATCACCTTCTGCTGAGTCGTGTAGGTCCAGATACCGGCGGCGCCGGTGCCGATCAACACGCCGGTCTGATCCGGGTCGGCGTTGTCGCCGATACGCAGACCGGCGTGTTCGACGGCCTGATGCGCGGCGGCCAGAGCGAACTGTACGTTGCGATCGGCGCGGCGCGCTTCTTTGGCGGACATCACGGTCAGCGGGTCGAAGCCATGAGCTTCGCCCGCGATCTTGACGGCGAAGGGCGTTGTGTCGAACAGCGTGATCGGGCCGATGCCCGAATGCCCGGCCAGGACACTGCGCCACGCCTCAACGACGGTGAGACCGACAGGCGTGATCGCGCCGGCACCGGTGATGACGACTCGTTTCGTTGGGTCAACAACCATGGCGTGATTTTATGCAAACGCCGGGCACTCGGCGAGGGCCGTCGCGGAAATTCTCGAGGAATTTAGGGTGTGGGAGCCCGCCATCCGGCGAATCGCCGGGGTCGAGGCGCAGCACTCAGGCCGGCAGCGGGCGTTTTCTGCGCACGATGGCGTCGGCCATGCGCGCCACGCGGCTCACCAGGGCGACGTCGTGCACGCGCACGATGTCGGCGCCGCGGTCGATGCACAGCGCGACGACGGCGGCAGTGCCTTCGGCGCGCTGATCCGGCGGAAGGTCGAGCGTGTAGCCGATGAACGACTTGCGCGAGGGCCCCGAAAGAACGGGGAAGCCGAGCCCGCGAAACGAGCCGAAGTTCGCGACGAGCTCGAGGTTCTGTTCGACGGTTTTGCCGAAACCGATGCCCGGGTCGAGGATGATCCGGTCATCTGGCACGCCGGCCGCGTGGGCCAACGACACAGACTCGAGCAACTCGCGTTTGACATCGGCGATCAAGTCGACATACTCGATCCCGACGTAGCGTCCGCCAAGACGCGCCTCCTGCACCGCATCGCGCGGGCGGCTGCGGTTGTGCATGAGCACGACGTGGGCGTTGCCGGCCGCGACGACGCCTGCCATGGCCGGGTCCATCCGCAGACCCCAGACGTCGTTGACGATCGCGGCCCCAGCGGCCAGCGCCTGGCGGGCGACCTCGGCCTTGTAGGTGTCGACCGAGATCGGCACAGCGACCTGTTCGCGCAGCGCCGTGATCACGGGCACTACGCGCTCGAGTTCCTCGTCCAACCCGACCGGGCTGCCGCCCGGCCGCGTGCTCTCACCGCCGACGTCGAGGATGTCGGCGCCGGCGGCGACCATGGCGCGCGCCTGTCGCACCGCGGCGTCGATCCGCTGTTCACCCTGCAACAGACCGTCCCCCGAGAACGAATCGGGCGTGACGTTGACGATCCCCATCACGTAGGTCTTGGCGCCCCAGGCGAAATCCGCGGGGGTCATGCGTCGGCCTCCGGGTCGAGATCGAGCGTGGCCAGCGGACCCTTGCGCCAGGCCTGGGTCGAGACGTCGCCCAGAGCGGCGAGCATCTCGGACACGGTCTGGTCGCGCCCGGGCACCACCAGACCCGGCGCGATGTCGGCCAGCGGCGCGAGCACAAACGCGCGCTCCCCCATCCGCGGATGCGGCACGCTAAGGTCGGGCGTGTCCATGATGATGTCGCCGAACACGAGGATGTCGAGGTCGATGGCGCGGGCGCCGAAGCGGAGGCCGGGTCGTCGGCCGAGCTCGTTCTCGATCGACTTCAACACGCGCAACAGCGCGTAGGGGCCAAGCGTGGTCTCCACCGAGACGGTAAGGTTGTAGAACCTGGGCTGGTCGAGCACGTAGGCCGGTTCGGTCTCGTACACGGGCGATGTCGCCGTGACTGTGGCGACGTCATTGAGCGCGGCGACGGCCCGGCGCAGGGTATCGGCCCGATGGCCCAGGTTCGCCCCCAACGCCAGATAGGCGATCTCACTCAGCATGGGGTGATTGTCGCATGTTTTGAGGACGAATACGATGGGCGCGCCGCGCGATGCGGCGCGCAAGGGGGCGGGCGCGATGGCTGACCGCGAACGTCGAGATTGGTGCGCACCGAAACCAGCGAATGGGCGTCATTCGCGGCAAACAAACGCCGGCCCGGCAGGTCTGCATGCGCAACGGGTCGGGCTTCGTTCGTCGCGCGGCTACAGCGCGACCCGGCAAAACGCGGTCTGGCCGACGGTCTCCTCGACCTCGACCTCGAGCGTCGTCAACCCGGTTGTGCCGCTTCGAGCGATCTCGACCTTTAATTCGCCGGCGATCCATTCGGCCAGGAGTTCTGCCGTGGTATTGGCGATGGGAAGCAGAACACAGTCTTCGCGCGGAAACACGTAGCGCCTGTCGCGAAAGACCACCTGCACTTCACGTTCGTCCGGAGTCACGACGATCAACGGATTGTGAAGGGGCAGCAACATGCGATGATCAAGCCGGTCGCACACGGTTCGCAGCAGCTTCTTGAACGTGACGAAATCGAAGACGTAGTGGTTGGCGTTGAGTGTGCCTTCCAGCGACGCCGCCGCCCGGTAGTTGTGTCCGTGCAGGGTTTCGCACCGGTCGCCCTCGTAGGTGATGAAGTGCCCGGCGCAAAAGACCGTGTAGTCCTTGGTGACTCGGACGCGGAAGTCGGGCATCTGCCCCTCGTTACGGGGTCGGCGTCGGGGCGTCGCCGGAGACCACACGCGTCGTGGTCACCTGCCAGCGCGTGATTGTGGAAAAGCGCTGGCTGTCGTCGCTGAGGGCGCCGAGCGAGACGTTCGCGATGTTGTTGCGAACGCCGTAGGTGGTGGTCGGGTAATACAGCAGCAACGCCGGCACCAGGTCGGCGAACCGGTTCTGGAACGAGCGATAGATGCGGGCACGCACGCCGAGGTCAGTCGTGATGCGCGCCTCTTCCAGATACTGGCTGGTGATGCGGTCATCGAGCCCGGCGTAGTTCTGGCCGCTCTCGACCTGGGTCTGATGCCAGAACGGATACGGGTCCGGATCGGGCGTCCCCGCCAGGCTGAAGTCGATCAGCAGCGCCTGATAGGCCCGCGTATCCAGGTATTGCGATCGCAGCGTCGCCGCGGGCACCGACATCACCTGCACCTGGACGCCGATTGCGCTCCAATCGTTCTGGGCCATCTGCGCGATCTGCATATGCCGGGCCGTATCGGGCACGATCAACGTGAAGCTCAACGGCACGCCGTCTTTGCTGCGAACGTACGTGCTTGTGCCGGCCACGGCGTCCGCCGGAAAGAGCCAGCCCGCATCGTCGAGCAACTTGGAGGCGCGGGTGGGATCGTACGGCGCGGGCGCCAGATCGCCGGCATGCGCCCATGACCCCGGCAGGATCGGCGAATTCGCCACGCTGGCCTGCCCGTTCAACACGTCGGCGACCAGGCGGTCGCGGTTCAGGCCGAGCAACAGGGCCTGACGAACGCGCTTCTCGCGGAAGAACGGCAGCGTCTCGTCCCGCAGATTCATGAAGATCATGGTCGTCTGCGGCTCGTAGGCGGTATAGAGATTGAGGTCCGGCAGGCCGGCGGCCTCGGCCAGTTTATCGTCGGGCACTTGCGCCAGACCCTGCACGTCTCCGTCGCGATAGGCCTGGAAAGCGGCGTCGCTATCCGGGTAGAAACGGAAGTTCACGCCGCCCATCGCCGGTTTTCCGGCGATGTAGTTCGGGAACGCCGTCAACTCGATGCCGTTGACCACGTTGTCGTCGCCGACGCGCCAGCGCTGGAACTGGAACGGCCCGCTGCCGACGGGTTGCAGGTTGAACGGCGCCTGCGCCAGACCGGCCGCCGGCGTGTTCTCCAGCACGTGCCTGGGCAGGACGCCGAAGCTTGTGTAGTCCAGGAACGGCGCGAAAGGCTCGGGAAGCGTCAACGCGATGGTCTGCGTGCCCGTGACGACGACGCCGACGCTGCCCCACAGGTTGCGCAGATCCTCGCTGAGCGGCGACGCCGCGTCGCGCATGAGGTTGATCGTGAAAGCGACGTCGTCGGCTGTCAACGGTTGTCCGTCGTGCCACGAGGCCGTGGGTTTCAGGATGAAGGTGTAGGTCTTTTGATCGGCCGAGACGATCCAGTTGGCGAGATCCGGCACGGCGCGCCCGCGGCTGTCGGAGCGGGTGAGGCCGCTGAAGATCAGGCGGGTCAGATCACGGTCGACCGGGTTGAGGGCCGCGAACAGCGGGTTGAGCAGACGCGGCGCGCCGACCAGGGCCTCGGTGTACGTGCCACCGCCCTCGACCGGCACGGTCGTGACCGTCTCTTGCGGCCGCGGTCGCAGCAACAGCGCGACGACCACGGCCACGGCCACGACGGCCAGCCCGATCTGCCACCAGCGCAAGGAACGCATCATGGGTTCAGGGAAACGAAAGGCGGAGGCGCCGCGTCCGACGCGACATCCCCCGCCCGATCAGGGCTTTTGGCCCGGCGCTCAGCGCACCCAGATGGTCGAGACGATCGCCAGGATGAAGAAGACGGCGCTGGCGGCGATCGTCAGGCGCAGCAGAAGCAGTTCGACGCCGCGGCGGGCGCGGAAAACGCCGCCACTGTCGCCGCCGGACAGGCCGCCAAGGCCTGCGCTCTTCGACTGCAGGATGATCGCCAGCACAAGCGCGATCGAAACCACGATCAAGGCGATGTCAAGATAGTCACGAATCTGCATACGGTACGTTCTCCAAACGGAGCATTATACCAGCAGGTCTCGCCGTGTCTCTAACCGGGCACAAAGAAGAAAACCACGCCCAGAATCAGGTAAACGGCGACCAATTGCGCGCCCTCCAGCCAGTTGGTCTCGCCGTCCGACGAGACCAGGGCCGTGATCAGTACGGCCGCGATCAGGGCGACCAACTCGAACTGATTGAAGACAAGGGTCAGCTGCTGGCCGAAGAGCAGCGCGACGAAGACCAACACGGGCGCGACAAAGAGCGCGATCTGAAGGCTCGAGCCGAGGGCGATCTCGAGGCTCAGGTCCATCTTGTTCTTCAAGGCCACCTGGACCGCCACCAGGTGCTCGGCCACGTTGCCGATGATGGGCACCAGGATGATGCCGATGAAGAACTCGCTCAAACCGAATTGCGTCGTCACGGCCTCGACCTCGCCGACCAACACCTCCGACAGCCAGACCGTGGCGATCGTGGCCAACGCCAGCATGATGATCGACGTGCGCACCGACCAGGCCGGCGCCTCGGATTCCGCGCCGCCGGCGTGCGCCATCGCGCCGCCGCTCTTGAGGCCCCGGAACGCGAACCACAGCCCCAGGGCGTACAGGACGATCATCACCACGGCAACGCCCAGGCTGATTTGCTCGAGCGTGGCCACCGGCAACAGGTCGCCCTCGAGGGTGTGATTCAGCAGGGACGGGATCGCCAGCGCAACCACGGCCAACACGAGCATGGTGGCGTTGTTGCCGACATGCGAGCGGGTGAAATGCTGCGTGCCGTTCTTCAACCCGCCCAGGAGCAGGCTCGCGCCCATCACCAACAGCAGATTGCCGATGATCGAACCCGTGATCGAGGCCTTGACCAGGTCGAGCAGCCCGGCGTTGATCGCCACAATCGTGATGATCAACTCCGCCGCGTTGCCCAAGGTTGCGTTGAGCAACCCGCCGATGCGCGGCCCCGTGACGTGCGCCAGCGCTTCGGTGGCTTCGCCGATCAGGCCGGCCAGCGGGATCAGACCGGCGCAGGCCAGCACGAACAGCAGGATCGGCCCCGCGTGCGCCAGTTCGGCGATCAAAACGGCCGGGAGCGCGAGCAACATGTAATGGATCGGCTTGACGTGTTTGAGGAACTTCATGTGTGCGATTTTACATGAGACACCGGGAGTGCCCCGATGTCGCGGCGGACCCGGTCGACATCGGGGCATATCGGGATACATCGGGGCACTCCCGGTGTCTCATCTGACAATCTCGGCTAAAATATCCGCGCTATGACCGCCGCCGCGGAAGCGCCGCTGCTCAACAAACGCTACAAGCTGCTCAGGCCGATCGGCCAGGGCGGGATGGCCGTCGTCTACAAAGCGCAGGATCTATCGCTGGGCCGCGTGGTCGCCGTCAAGGTGCTGCGCGAGAACCTGACCGGCGATGCCGAGTTCCTGGCGCGCTTCCAGCAAGAGGCTCGCGCCGCAGCCAACCTGGCCCACCCCAACATCGTCACGGTGCACGATTTCGGTCGCGACGGCGGCCGCTACTACATCGTGATGGAGCACATCGATGGCAAGGACCTCAAGTCCTTCATCAAGGAACACGGGCCGCTGACCGTCGATCAGGCCGTGGATCTGGCGATCCAAATCTGTGCCGGCGTCGGGTACGCTCACCGCGCCGGGCTCGTGCATTGCGACATCAAGCCGCAGAACATGCTCGTCACGCCCGACGGGCGGATCAAGATCACGGATTTCGGCATCGCGCGCGCACTGGCCACCATCCGACCCGGCGAGATCACGGACGTGGTCTGGGGCAGCCCGCAGTATTATTCGCCCGAACAGGCCGCGGGCGAGCACCCCACCCCGGCCTCCGACGTGTACTCGATCGGCGTCGTGCTCTTCGAGATGCTAGCGGGGCGGTTGCCGTTCGTGGCCTCGTCGCAGCAGCAACTGGCGATGATGCACTTGCGCGAAGAGCCGCCCCGGCTTTCACTCTTCAATCCCAACATCCCGGACACGCTCGAGCTCATCGTTCACAAGGTGCTGGCCAAAGAACCCGCGGCGCGGTATCGCACCGCCGATCAACTGGGCCGGATCCTCATCTCCTATCGTCAGGAAGGCGACGGCCACACCGGCCCGCTTTCCAGCGCCACACCACCGGCCGGCAGTCCCGCGGCCCGGCCGATCCCGACCGCGGCGACACTCCCTGCGACGACGCGACCCTCTGCGGGGTCGTCGGCGCAGGCCGAGCCTGCGCCCGAGCCCGTGCCTCAGGAAGACGCCATCGACTGGATCGCGTTGTTGCTGGGTTTCGTTGCCTTCCTGGCCGTCGCCGGGCTCGTCCCACTGTGGGTATGGGTGTATCAGGTTTGGGTTCCATAACCGCGGTCACGGCACAGCTCGTGCATGTCGAATCGTGGCCAAGGGGCGATTCTGGGCTAAAGTGGCGCGTGCTTAGCAAACATTTAGCTCAGACGCAGCGAACGGTAATGAAATTCTTACGGGTCCGAATGGTATAATGCCATTTAACCTTACGGACACCTCGTTTTTCCTTCGAGAACCCCGGGGAGGCACATGTGAATTCGAGCCGAGTGCGCAGCGCACTGATGTACATCCTGATCATCGTCGCGATCGTCGTTCTGGTCGTGACGTACAACAATTCAGGGCGCGCCAGCGACACACTCACCTTCAACAAACTGGCCGAACAGATCCAGGCGGGTCAGGTTTCCGCCCTGATCATCGACAATGACACGATCCGCGTGGAATATGTCGATCAGTCGAAAGCCGACGCCGAGTCGCGCAAAGACTCGGACGGCCCCCTGCTCGAGCAATTGCTGGCCATGGGCGTCACGCAGGACCAGCTTGCCAAGATCAGCAAGATCGAGTTCGCCCGGCCCAGTGATTACAGCAGCCTGCTGAATATCGCCGGGCTATTCCTGCCCGCGCTGCTAGTCATGGGCGCGATCTACTTCATGCTCCGCCAGGCCCAGGGCAGCAACAACCAGGCCATGGCCTTTGGCAAGAGCCGCGCGCGCATGTTCAACAGCGACCACCCGACCGTGACGTTCGACGACGTCGCCGGCGTGGAAGAGGCCAAGGAAGAGCTGAAGGAAGTGGTCGAGTTCCTCAAGGAGCCCGACAAGTTCATCGCCCTGGGCGCCCGCATCCCGAAGGGCGTGCTGCTGGTCGGCCCGCCCGGAACCGGCAAGACGTTGCTCTCGAAGGCCGTGGCCGGCGAGGCGGGCGTGCCCTTCTTCTCGATCTCGGGCTCCGAGTTCGTCGAGATGTTCGTGGGCGTCGGCGCCAGCCGTGTGCGTGACCTGTTCGATCAGGCCAAGCGTCACTCGCCCTGCATCATCTTCGTCGACGAAATCGACGCGGTCGGCCGCCATCGCGGCGCCGGGCTGGGCGGCTCGCACGACGAGCGCGAGCAGACGCTCAACCAGATCCTGGTCGAGATGGATGGTTTCGACACCGACACCAACATCATCGTGATCGCGGCCACCAATCGGCCCGACATCCTCGACCCCGCCCTGATGCGCCCCGGCCGCTTCGACCGGCGCGTGATCCTCGACCGGCCGGACATGAAGGGCCGCGAGCAAATCATCAAGGTGCACGTGCGTGGCAAGCCGCTGGCCGCCGACGTCGACCCGGCCGTGCTTTCGAAGGCGACCCCCGGCTTCGCCGGCGCCGATCTCGAGAACATGGTGAACGAGGCCGCGATCCTGGCCGCTCGCCGCAACAAGAAGGCCATCACACACAAGGAATTCGAGGAGGCGATCGAGCGCGTCATCGCCGGCCCCGAGCGCAAGAGCCGCATCATCACCGAAGAAGAGAAGCGCGTCATCGCCTACCACGAGGCGGGCCACGCGGTGGTCATGCACGCGCTCGAGCACTCGGACCCGGTGCACAAGGTGTCGATCATCGCCCGCGGCATGGCCGGCGGCTACACGCTGAGCCTGCCCGATGAGGATCGCACCCTGGCGTCGAAGCGCAAGTTCCGCGACGACCTGGTCGGTCTACTGGGCGGCCGCGCCGCCGAGGAGATCGTCTTCGGCGACATCACAACCGGGGCGTCGAACGACATGGAGCGCGTCACCAAGATCGCGCGCTCGATGGTCACACGCTGGGGCATGAGCGACAAGATGGGCCCGATGGTGTACGGCGCCAAAGAGGAATTGATCTTCCTCGGCCGCGAGATCTCGGAACAGCGCGATTACTCCGACGCCGTCGCCGAGCAGATCGACACCGAGGTGCGGACGCTGGTCAGCGAGGCCTACGACCGCGCCCGCCAGATCCTGACGCAGTACCGCGGCAAGCTGGACGCGGTGGCCGATCGCTTGATCGAAATCGAGACCATCGACGCCGTGGAATTCGACCGGATCTTCCCGTCGCCGCATCCGCGGAAGCGCCGCGCGCCCGAGAACCAGGTTCCGGGCTGGGCGACCAGCGGCGGCAACGTGGGCGCCGCCCCGGCCCCGCTCCCCGGCTCCGCCGACTGACCTGCACGACCCGAACGCAAAAGGGCCGGAGCGCTGCTCCGGCCCTTTTTGTTATGACTCAGGCCAACGCGCGTTCGAGCACTTCGGCCGGGTGCAGGGCGCGACGCCCCGTCCCCTGAGCGATCTGCTCGTGACAGCTGACGCCTGCAGCCACGATCAGGGACTCGGCGGGCTGCGCGCGCACGGCCGGGAAGAGCGTCACCTCCCCCATCGCCAGCGACAACTCGATATGCTCGGCCTCGTAGCCGAACGAGCCGGCCATGCCACAGCAGGCCGAGCCGGCTTCGGTGACACGGTACCCAAGAGAGGCCAGCAACGCCTCGACGTGTTTCGTGCCGGTCGCGGCCTTCTGATGGCAGTGCCCATGCAGCAGGATCGCGTCTTGCTGCAGCGCGAACACGCCAGCGAGGCGACCGGCCTGAAGATCCTGCCAGAGCCGCTCCTCGAGCGACGACGTGACGCCGGTCACGGCAATCGCGCGCGGATCGTCCGGCAGCAACGCCCGGGCATCGTCGACGAGCATCGAGACGTCGCTGGGCTCAAGGGCCACGATCGGCGTCCCGGCGCGCGCATGCGGCGCCAACCAGTCGAGCGCCGCGGAGACGCGCCGGCGCGCGATAGCGAGCGCGCCCTTCGACATCGCCGCCCGTCCAACGTCATGGAAGGGCGCCACCGTTACGGCATAGCCCACGGCTTCGAGGACGCGCAACGCCGCGCGCGCGACGTCCGGCGCGTTGTAGGTATGCACGACGTCGACCACCAGCACGATCGGGCCACGCGACGTCGGCGTGGTCGGGCGTCGGCGACGGCGCAGCCAGGCATCGAAGGTCTCGCGCGCGAACGACGGGAAGGGGCGCTGCGGCGCCAGCTGGAGCACGCGATTGACGAGGCCGCGGACGAGGCCGTTCTGCAACATCGCGTTCGATAGCGGCGCCAGCCCGCCGGCAGCCAGCCGACTGAGGTCGTCGAAGTGCGCGAAGAAACGCGACCGCAACGGGAACGGGTGACGCGTGTAGTAGTGGCCAAGGTACTCGGCCTTCTGCCGGGCCATGTCGACCGTCGAAGGGCATTCGGTCTTGCAGGCCTTGCAGCTCACGCAAAGGTCGAGCGTGTCGTACACACCGGGTGCGTCGAAGTCGAGCCCGCCAGAGATCGCGGCGCGCAAGACGTTCGCCCGTCCGCGCGTCGAGAGGCGTTCGTCGCGTGTCGCGCGGAACGTCGGGCACATCGTGCCGGTCAATTGACGGCAAGCGGCCGTGCCGTTGCAGATCTCGACAGCGCGATCAAAACCCTGATCGGCGCGGAAATCTAGGATGGACTGGAGCGGCAGGGCGCGGTAAGCCGGGCCGAAACGCAGGTGGTCGGTCATCGCCGGGGCACGGACGATGCCGCCCGGGTTGAACAGGTTCTGCGGATCGAAGATCGTCTTGACCTGCTCGAACAGACCGTAGAGCTCGGGGCCGAAGAACTCCGGGTTGAGCCAGCTGCGCAGCCGTCCGTCGCCGTGCTCGCTCGATAACACGCCGCCGTACTGGCGCAGCAGACTGCCCGCGTAGCTCACGATCTGCGGGAGCTTGGCCACGTCGGTCGCCAATTTGGCGTTGAGCAGCGAGTGGACGTGAAGACAGCCGGCGCTGGCGTGTGCGAAATAGGAGACCTCATGGTCGAGCGTCTCGCGGCAATACGTTTCGAGCCGGGTGACGTAATCGGAGAGATGCTCCGGCGGCACCGCGGCGTCGTCGACGATGGTCAGCGGTTTCACGTCGCCGCGCATGCCCATGAGGATGCCGAAGCCGGTGTTGCGCACCTTCCACACCGTCTCGATCGCCTCGGGCTCGAGCACATCGGTGATCGCGGTCACCGGCACGCCGTGGCGGCGCAGGTGTTCGGCCAGACGTTGCTGCTGCGAGCGGATCTCGGCTTCTGTCTCGCCGTAGAACTCGGTGATGAGGATGCACTCGGGCGAGCCCTGCAGAAAGCTGTCGACCAGGCGCGCGTACTGCGGCGCATTCGTCACGAGATTGAGCCACGTTCGGTCGACGAGCTCGATCGCGGTCGGGCCGACCTCGAGCATCAGCGGCACCGCGTCGAGCGCCGTCCGCAGCGCGTCGAAGTGCACGACCGAAAGGCCGGTGCGCTTCGGCACATCGACCAGGTTTAGCGTCACCTCGGTCATGAACCCCAGCGTGCCCTCGGCACCACAGATGACCTTCGCCAGATTGAAGCGCGGATCGTACGGCCAGCGGAAGGAGAGGCCCTGGCCGTCCGTCAGGCGGTCGAGGTTGTAGCCGCCGCAGCGGCGCCAGTGGCGCGGCGTGCGAGTGCGGATGACCTCGAGATTCGCCGGGTCGCGGACCAGCGCAAGCATGCGCCGATAGATCTCGGCCTCGAAGCCGGTCTGCCCCTGCAGCGCGGTCAGCTCGGTCTCGGTGCGCGGGCCGAACGCGGCGCGTGACCCGTCCGCCAGGATCACGTCCAGACCCAGCACGTGGTCGGCGACCATGCCGTACAGGATCGAGTGCGAACCCGACGAGTTGTTGCCGACGATGCCGCCGAGCACGGCACGGCTGGCACTGGCCGGGTCGGGGCCGAACTTGAGGCCGTGTTGACGCAGCTGAGCGTTGAGCGTGCCCAGCGCGATCCCGCATTGAGCGCGCACCCATTTCTCTTCGCGATTGATCTCGAGGACGCGATCGAGGTGCCGTGTCGTGTCGATCACGAGCGCGGCATTGACGGCCTGGCCAGCCAGGCTGGTGCCGCCGCCACGCGGCAGGACCGGTACCTGATGCTCGGCGGCCAGCGCGATCGCGGTCTGAACGTCGTCGATCGTGCGCGGGATCAGGACGCCCAGAGGCTTGAGTTGATAGATGCTGGCATCCGTGCTGTACAGCACGCGGCTGACGTCGTCGGCGAGCACGTCGCCCTGGACGGCCTTGCGAAGGGCCTGCATCAAGGCATCGATCCTGGCAGTTTCTGGCATAGCCCCTACCCAAGCGGGCCGATGGACGGCACGCTCGAGGTGATGATAACCGAGGCCGGTGGCGTCGGCGCGCCGGCTAGATCCGCGCGGCCAACGAGCGAAGTCGGCCTTCGCCGACTTCGGCAGAACCCTGGGGCCGGCGCATCTCGACTGATCGAACGCGGGTCTTTGCCGCAGGTTGAGCAGCTGTCGCGAAAGGTTTTCGATCATCACTTCACGGGAGATCGCCAACGCCGGGGAGATGATGCGATAGCCTTCCGGCTCAAGCCGCCGACTGCGGCAAAACCCTGAGCCGGCGCAGGCCGGCGTTGCCATCTGTCGCGCGGTTTCAGCCGGCGCCCTTGAACTACGCTATACTTTGCAGACAACCAAGCGCCATGCGGGAGCTGGGGATCACCCGGCTGAGAGGGTGCGTAAGCGCACCGACCGCTCGAACCTGACGGGTAATGCCGGCGGAGGGAACAAGCTCGACACCGAACGCGCCCTCCGCCGGGGCGCCTTTTTTTTGTCGAGGCCATGACGCATCCACCCCACGACGCCGTGATCGTCGCCAACGGCGTGCTCACAGACACCGAACAACTTCGCCGCCTTGTTGCCGTTGCAGATCTCGTGATCGCCGCTGACGGCGGCGGCGCGCACCTGCATGCGCTCGGTCTTCGGCCGCACTGGCTGATCGGCGACTTCGACTCGCTCGACCCCGCCATGCTGACCGCCTTCGCGGCCGCCGGCGCCCGGGTCGAGCGCCATCCACCGGCCAAGGACGCGACCGACCTGGAACTGGCCCTTCAGCTTGCCCAACGACTGGGCGCCGAACGCATCCGCGTCGTCGCGGCGCTCGGCGGCCGGCACGATCAGGCGCTGGCCAATCTGCTCTTGCTCGCCGAAGACGCGCTGGCCGGGCTCGATCTGGCCCTGTGCGACGGGCCAGAGACGTTGCGCGTGTTGCGCGGGCCGGGCGCCCTGACGCTCGCGGGCGCCACGGGCGACACGTTATCGCTCCTGCCAATCGGCGGCGACGCCGTCGACGTCACGCTCGACGGCCTCGTGTACCCGCTCCGTTCGGCGCGGCTGCCGCTTGGGACGTCGCGCGGCGTGAGCAACGTGTTCGCTGGATCGACCGCGCGCATCACGCTCGGCGCCGGCCGCCTTGTCGTCGTGCATACGACGCAGACCCGAAATCCCATCCTCACGGAGATGTCACTATGAAACGGTTGATCCTCGTCAGCGTGGCGGCGGCCCTCGCGGCCTGCACGCCGGCGACGCCCAGCGCGACACAAACGCCGACCGGCCCACGGTCGTTGCGCGTGATGACCCATGACTCGTTCGCGCTCAGCGAGGACGTCCTCAAGGCCTTCGAGCAAACCCATAACGTCACCGTGACGGTGCTCAAGAGCGGCGACGCCGGCGCGCTGGTCAACAAGGCCGTGCTGGCGGGCGAGACACCGCTGGCCGACGTGCTGTACGGCGTCGACAATGCCTTCCTCTCACGCGCGCTTGCTGGCGACATCTTCGACGCTTATACACCGGTCGCGCTCACCTCGGTCTCGGCAGAGTTCCAGCTTGACGCATCGCACCGCGCGACGCCGATCGACTACGGCGATGTCTGTCTGAACTACGACAAGGCCTATTTCGTCGAGCGCGGTCTGAGCCTGCCGCAGTCGCTCGACGACCTGCTCAAGCCCGAACTGAAGGGACTGCTGGTCGTCGAGAACCCGGCCACCTCCTCGCCGGGGTTGGCCTTTCTGTTGGCGACCATCGCCACTTATGGCGATGCGGGTTATCTCGACTATTGGCGCGGCCTGCGCGCGAACGACGTCAAAGTCGTCGAAGACTGGTCCACGGCGTACTACACCGACTTCTCGGGCTCGAGCGGCAAAGGCCCGCGGCCCTTGGTGGTGTCGTACGCCTCGAGCCCGCCGGCGGAAGTGATCTTCGCCGATCCACGTCCGGCCGATGCGCCGACGGCCAGCGTCATCGGGCCCGGCACGTGTTTCCGGCAGATCGAGTTCGCCGGCGTGCTCAAGGGCACACCCAATCTCGATCTGGCGCAGGCCTGGATCGACTTCATGCTCAGCCCCGAGGTCCAGAAGGACCTGCCGCTGCAGATGTTCGTGTTCCCGGTGGTCTCGGGCACGCCCCTGCCCGACGACTTTGTGCGCTACGCCCAGATCCCGGCCGAGCCGGCCACGCTACAGCCGGATCAGATCGCGTCCAAGCGCGAGACCTGGATCGAGGCCTGGACGGACGTTGTGTTGCGATGAGCCCAGCCACCGTGGCGCGTCGTGCGTCGCGCGTGGAGCGAGCGCTGCGCTCGACGCTTCACGCACTTCGCGCCGCGCCCCTCCTCCTGCCCGTCGCCTTCCTGGCCGTCTTCTACGTCTGGCCGCTTGCGGCGGTGTTGACCCGGAGCCTGGCTCCCGATGGCGCTTTCGATTGGGCTCCCGCGCTGGCGGTGCTGAACCGCTCTGCGACATGGCGAGTCGTCGCGTTCACGCTCGGGCAGGCCGTGCTGTCGACAGTCGCGACGGTGCTGGTCGGGTTGCCGGGCGCTTACCTGATCGGGCGCTACGACTTCCCCGGCAAGCGCTGGTTGCGCGCGTTATCGGGCGTGCCGTTCGTGCTGCCGACGCTTGTCGTCGGGGCCGGCTTCAGTGCGCTGTTGGGCGATCGCGGCCTCGCGAACCAGGCGCTCATGGCGCTGTTCGGGTTGACGACGCCGCCGATCCAGGTGCTTGGCGGCCTTGGCGCGATCGTGTTGGGCCACGTCTTCTACAACACCACGCTCATCATTCGGCTCGTCGGCGACGCCTGGGCGCGGCTCGACCCACGGCCGCTGGCGGCCGCGCGCACCCTCGGCGCGTCACCGGCGCGGGCGTTCTGGGAGGTGACGTTGCCGCTGCTGGCGCCGAGCCTGGGCACCGCGACGCTGCTCGTCTTTACCTTCGACGTCGCCAGCTTCGGCGTCATCCTGGTGCTGGGCGGCCCACAGTTCGCCACGCTCGAGACCGAAATCTATCGGCAGGCCATGAGCCTGTTCAACCTCCCGGGCGCGGCCGTACTCACCCTTCTGCAGCTCGTGCTGACGCTGGGGTTGGCGCTGGCCTATAACCGACTCTCGGCGGCAGCGGCGCAGCGCGGCCTCAACGCGGGCGCCAGCGGCGCGCGACCGCGATTGCGCACACTGCGCGGCATGGCGGGTCGGGCGGCGATGATCTTCACGCTGGTCATCGTCTTGGGGTTGATGGGTGCGCCGCTGCTGGCGCTGGTCGGGCGCTCGCTGCTGAGCCCGGACGGGTGGACATTCAACGCTTACAGCGAGCTGTTCATCAACCGGCGTGCTTCGGCCTTCTACGTCACGCCGGTACAGGCGTTCGTGAACTCGCTCGGGGTCGCCGGGGTCACGGCGCTGATCGCGCTGACGTTGGGGCTTCCCGCCGCATACGTGATCAGCCGGGGCGGCGCCATCGGGCGCGGATTTGATGCCGCGTTGCTGCTGCCGTTGGGCACGTCGGCGGTCAGCCTGGGTCTGGGCTATCTGCTCGCCTACAGCCGTCCGCCGACGGCGTGGCGCAGCGAACCCTGGTTGTTGCCGATCGCGCACGCGCTGATCGCGTTTCCGTTCACCGTGCGCAGCCTGCTGCCCGCCTGGCAGGGCGTCCGTCAACGACTGCGGCAGGTGGCCGCGGTGCTCGGCGCCAACCCGTGGGTCGTGGTCCGCGAGATCGATCTGCCCCTCATCAGCCGGGCCGTGATCGTGGCCGGCGCCTTCGCGTTTGCCATCTCGCTGGGTGAGTTCGGCGCGACAACGTTGCTGACCCGACCCGACTTTCCCACCCTGCCCGTGGTTATCTACAATTACCTGGGCCAGCCGGGCGCCCTGAACTACGCCCAGGCGCTGGCGATGAGCACGATCTTGATGGCGGTTTGCGGCCTGGCGATCGTGGTGATCGAAGGCCTCGGCGGAGAAGGCCTGGACGTTTAGTGGCTCAACCTATTCCAACCGGCCCATCCTGACCGCCGTCGGCACGGGCCGCTAGCATAAACAACATGTTTTTTGAGACTCGCACACTCGATAATCGGTTGACCGTCGTTCACATCCCAACCACTTCACCCGGCTACGCCATCGGGGTTCGCATCGCGGCCGGTTCACGCCACGATCCGCCGCCGCAGCGCGGTCTGGCCCACGTGCTCGAACACGTCCTGGTCTACCTGCCAAGCGCGGATGGCCAGCCCCTGTTGTATGGGTCACAGGACGGCAAGATCGCGGTCAAGGGCGGCTGGACCACGCACGAGGAGACGATCTACGCGGTGAACGCGGCGGACGATGCGCTCGCCCGCGCACTGGGTTGGTTGAGCCGCGCGTTGTACTTCCCGGTTTTTGCCGAGGAGACCCTGCGCAGTCAACTGGGCGTCATCACCAGCGAGGCCGACCGACAGAACCCATATCGACCGTCGGTCCCGGTCCACAAACGGCTCGATTTCGAGAGCGCGTTCTTCGGCGACGCCGCGCTGGCCGACGCCGTCATCGGTCACGAGTCGACGCGCGCAGCGATCACGCTGGCGCTGCTGCAGACCTGGCACGCCGAGCACTATGTAGGTGGTCGGTCGACCGTCGTCGTGGCCGGCCCCGGCGCTTCAGACGTCGTCATTCAGGCCGTGACCGAGGCATTCGCCCGCGTGACGCCTGGCGAACAACCACCCCCTCTCCCGCCCGCGCGGGACGGCCACGGCATCGGGCGCCGGATCCGACGAACCGGCTCGGAGGCCGGGTCGCGCGCCTACATCCAACTGGGCGCGCGCACGGCCGGCACGGCAGATCCGGATTGGCCGCTCCTGTCGCTTATCGCCGCGATGATCGCGGTTCGGCTGGACAAGACCCTGCGAAACGATCTCGGGCTGACCTATCACGTGCACGTCTCGCAACACGGCGGACCGGATTGGGGCAGGCTTTACCTTTACACCGAAGCGCCGCCCGCCGGCGGCAAGACCTTGCTCCGCGAGGTCAACGGCCTGATCGAAAAGGTCCAACGATTTGGCTTTGCGGAAGTCGAACTGCAGGCGGCCCTGGCCAAGGCCCGAACGCGGGTCAAGTCCCTGACGTCGTCCGAGGCGCTCGTGAACGAGGTGATCCGTCAGATCGATGGGTGGGCGGTCCACCCCGAGGGGCCGGTCGAATGGAACTCAACCGATGTCTCGCTCGAGCGGGTCAACCAGGCAGTCAATCGCCTGTTGAACCCGAGCCGGTCAGCCGTGGTGTATGCTGATGGCAACGCATCCAATTTCAACCAGCCACGCGTGTTGATTGCGATGGGTGTGCTTATGGCGGTCTACAACTTCCGTGAAGCGTTGTTCGCGTTGGCGATGGTCGGGTGGAATCAGATCTCGATCTGGATATCGCGCTTGTTCGGACATTAGCGATCCCCATGCTGGCGTTGCAGAATCTCACGAAGACCTTCGGGACCAAGACGGCGGTCCGCGAACTGTCGCTGAACGTCGCTTCCGGCGACGTGGTGGCGGTGCTGGGACCGAGCGGCTGCGGCAAGTCGACGCTGCTGAGTCTGGTCGCCGGTCTCGAGGTCCCGGATTCCGGCGACGTCCGCTGGGACGGCTCGAGTGTGCTGACCGTGCCGACGCATCTGCGCGGCTTCGGCTTGATGTTCCAGGATTACGCGCTCTTTCCGCATCGCGATGTGTTCGACAACGTGGCGTTCGGTCTGCGCATGCAGAAATTGCCGCACGACGTCGTCGTGACACGCGTGACCCAGGCCCTCGAGACCGTCGGGTTGGCCGGCTACGGCAATCGCGCGGTGGCCACGCTGTCTGGCGGTGAGCAGCAACGCGTGGCGCTCGCGCGCGCGCTCGCGCCGCGGCCACGGGTGCTCATGCTCGATGAGCCGCTGGGCGCGCTCGACCGCGCCTTGCGTGAACAACTCGTCGAAGAAATCGACCACATCCTGCACGCCTGGGAGGGTCGGCCGGCCGTGGTGTACGTCACCCACGACCAGGGCGAAGCCTTCGCGCTGGCCGATCGCGTGGCCGTGATGCGCGCCGGGCGGATCGAGCAGATCGGGGCGCCCGACGCGCTCGTGGCCGAGCCCGCCAACGCCTTTGTGGCCGAGTTTCTGGGGTTGGGCACGCTCATCGCCGCGCGTCTGATCGCACCCGATCGCGCCGAGACCCCATGGGGGGCCTGGGCCATCGCGCCGGTGACGTCACCGGCGGGGACGCCAGGGCATGTCTTGATCCGCACCGACGCGGGCGCGGGCCACCCGCCCGCCGATGCGGCGCGACTGGCCGGGCGAGTGTTGACGCGTCATACGCAACCGCTGGGTGTGCGAGTCCAGCTCGCGCTCGAGGGGGGCGTAAGCGCGGCCGAGGCGACGCTGATCCTGCGCGCCGATCAAACGCCCGGCGTCGGCGAGACACTGACGGTGGCGCTCGACCCGGCCCGGTTGACCTTCATCCCGGCGGCGTGATCCCGCCGTTGATCGGCAGACCGACCGGTGCCCTTCAGGCCTCAGGGTCTGCCGGGCGCTGTGCCCCCGTCAGGGCCAAAACCCACGGCGTGAGTTCGCGGTAATGCTCGGCCGAGTTGGACAGGACCACATCGATGGCCCGCGGCCCGTCACCGTCACCGGGCTCGTCCGGCAGGTAGCTGCGATAACGCCGATAGAGATCCCCGGACGACAACGGCTCCAACGCCGCCAGCAACGCGCGATGTGCATCCGCGAGCGCGTTTCGGGCAGCGCCTGCCGCGATGCCTGAAACCTGACGATAGATCTCGGCGTTGATCGCGTCGGTCGGCCCCTGCAGATAGAGCGCGGCCTCGATGCCCAGGCCGACGTGCCGCGGCCGCCCCAGCCACAACGCGTCAACCGAGCCCGTGGCCAGTGTCCGGGTCGAATAGCCCGCTGCGATCGGAAGCGTACGCCAGCTCGATCGTCTGCTCCGGCTCGAAGTTCGACGCCAGAAAACCCAGCGACGGAGCGCGATCGTCGCCGCCGGCTTCGGTGTCGAGCAGGCTTTCGCAGTAAACGGCGATGTCGACGATGATCCGCTCGTAGCGATAGTAGGCCAGCGCGACCTCGTCGACCTGTGTGTCACCATAACCCGAATAGAACAACGCCTGTTCCTCGGCCGGCGGACGGTGACCGCCAAAGAGACCGCCGCCGATGAACATCAGATCGCGTTCCTTGGGCGCCAGGATCGGATCGTCCCAATCGACCACGAACAGCGCCCCACCCTCCGTCAGCAAGACGTTGCCGGCGTGAATGTCCGCGTGACAGGTCACGGACTCGCGGGGACGATCAGCCAGATCGCGCGCCAGCCGCTCGGAGCGATGCACGAGATCCAGGATGAGGCCGCTGTGCCGGTGCAAGAGCGCGGCGGCGGCCGCCGCCACGGGCTCGGACCAGCTATCGCGTTCGACGCGTTCGAGGAAAGCGCGGGTCAGACGGCGCCATTTCGGGTCGTAGGTTTCCCGACGGATCCGCGCGGCCACATCAGGTGGAATGGCGCGGGTATGCACGTGCCGCAGGGCGAGGCCCAGCGCCCGCCATTGATGCGCCGTCAGGCCCGTCTTCCACGCATCGCGGCCCTCGACGAATGGATACAGCACGGTGGTGAACCGCTCGAACGTTCCCCACAAGGTGCCCATGCGAGTTTGGATCGGCGCGATGATGAAGGGCGCACCGTGAGTACTCAGCCAGTAGGGCACATCAACCGAAAGCGGATCGAACGCACAACGGAGCTTGAGGAAAAGGTCGCCGTCGTCGCCCGTCAGGCGATACACGGCCGTATTCGGATCGGCGCCGAGCGGCAGAAACGACATGGACGCGATCGCCGCGCTGTATTGGTCACGGATCGCCTCGATCAGCGCGGCTTCGTCGAGCGTGGGCTTTTCGAGCATGGGCCGAGTTTAGCCCAGACTCTCCGTATCGAGCAGTCGGCGGTAGATCGCCTCATCCTCGGCGAGGAAACAACAGAAGATCACGGCCTCCAGGCTGGTCCCGACACAGGCGGCGCGCGTGACGCTCACCGCGATCTCGGCGGCAGCCTCGTGCGGGTAACCGTAGACCCCGGTGCTGATGCATGGAAACGCGATGGTGCGCAGATCGTGGTCCGCCGCAAGACGCAGCGACTCGCGATAGCACGACGCCAGCAACTCCGGCTCGCCGCGCGCCCCGCCCCGCCAGATCGGGCCGACGGTGTGGATGACCCAGGGTGCGGGCAATCGATAGCCAGGTGTCATCTTCGCCTGCCCGGTCGGGCAGCCGCTGAGTTTGCGACACGCGGCCAGCAGCTCGGGCCCGGCGGCACGGTGGATCGCGCCGTCGACCCCGCCGCCGCCGAGCAACGACTCGTTGGCGGCGTTGACGATCGCGTCGACTTGCAGAGTCGTGATGTCACCGCGGAGCAAGCGCAAGGTTGCGGGCATGGTCATGAGCCTCAGGCGAGCTTGGCCAAAACGGCGATCGGCAATCGGGTTATTTGGCCTGGAGATGCAGCCTGGCCAGGTACGCCCAAAGCGTGGGCGTCTGCGACCTGGCCAGATCGCGGAACGCCGTGGCCGCCTGGTTAGCGTCTCCTGCCAGTTCATAGCTCACGGCGATCAGATACTCGCGCTGTTGTCGTGCATAGGCCGCCGCACCCGTCGAAATCGGCAGCGCATCCAATTCGGCTTGCAGTTGCTCCCGCACGACGCCGGGATCCTGGCCGCCGTACAGCTGGACGATGAGGTCGGGCACTTGCTCCGACGACCGTCGAGCCATGGACATGACCTCTTCCGGCGAAAACCACGTGACTGGGCCCGACCGATCGGCAGTCAAGTTCGAAGCCCCGTATTGCGCTTCGAGGCGCTCTTGCACCCAATCGACCCTTCCATCGAAATCCTGGTCGGCGAGGAACGTGTCTGCATCCTTCGCCTGGTCGACCGTCACGCAAAAGTCCTGACCCATCGACACAACGCCGGCCGACGACAACGTCGACACGAATACCCGGTATCCGCTCAAGCCCGCGGAACAATCCGAGTCGTCCTCCCTTTGAAAGACATAGGCCAGCTCGGGGACGCCGTCGTTTGTGACGTCGCCGTCGATCACAGTGTCCAGGGTGTCGTTCTGGGCGAATCCGGTCAGGAGCTTCCACGCATATCCCGACTCCGCCGGCACGTACCCTACGAGGAACATCGGTTCCTGGCTGACAAGGGCAAACCACGCCGATGGGTTGTTCCCGCCGATGCGATACTCACGCACCTCCGTCGGCTCGAGGCCGGCCGCCCGAAGCGCGTCTTCCGGCGACCCCACGATCCCCTTCGGGATCCGCGTCAACCGTTCGTAGAGCAGATCCGGCAATGGGCACACCGCCGGGGGATAGACGTCCCAGGATGCCGGATACGCATTCAAGGCGGCCGTCGCGTTGACGAATCCGACCCACTCCTCCGGCAAGGCATCAAGCTCATTTGTAAACAGACTACAGAGCTCGAGACCATTCAGGTCGTTACGTTCCAGGATCGGCTGCAGGACATTCTGCTTGAAAGTCTGTGACCCCGTGTAATGCTCGACGAACCAGGTCCAGTGCGTTCGGGCAGCCGTGCTTCGCCCGACCAACGCGTCGAGGATCGCCAACCGATATCGTGCAAACAACGCCTTTGGCGCCTGGGCGGGATCAGACGCATCGAGACGACTGATAGACGACTCGAGCAAGGAGATGGCCGCCTCATAGTTCAGGTCGGACCCGACGGCAACCGCCTTCGCTAAAGCACACTCTGCCGTATTTGGCGCGCTCTCACCCGTGACGGTCTGCCTTGGTTGCCCATTCGGCCATCGATAGGTCGTCACGGTGTTCCAGTAGCAGCCCCAGTTCAGGTCATGCGGGTCAGAGACGGCGAAGGTCGCGAGATCCGCCCCATCCGGGCGAATCACCTCATACTGCAGTCCGTCGGAAAGATAGCCGCCTATCGATTGATGGATGGATTGCCGAAGGACAAAACCTTGTGGCGTCCCCTGGGCCACATAGAACGTGCCGAAGTCGGTGCCCATCATGTACCGAGCGTCAACTTCGATGACGTCGGTCAAACCGTCGCCCGTGAAATCCTCCAGGAGCGCAAACGAGTCGTCGCCATACGCGTTGACCAAATCCGGCAGTTCGTTCTCCAGGCGGCGGAGTTCGCCGGCCTCGTCGTCATCGAGTGCGAGCCAGGTGACCGCACCGATGTCGCTCCAGTGCACGTGGAGCAGCCATTCCGCCCGGGCGTCATGATCCAACTCCACCGTATAGACACGCGCCGTCGCGCCGAAAACCCCCAACGAAAGCTCGCGGCCGTCGGCCAGTTCCTGGCCGCGGGCGGCGATCAGCTGAAATGCGCCGTTACTCAGGAGTTGAGCATATTGTGCGGGATAGAACGCGAACCAGTCGCTTGTCAATGGCATCGAAAAGACAAGAGCCGGATCGGGCAAACCGCCTGGATAGTGCCGGCCGATTTCATGGCCGACCACATCCCGCAACGCATACAGGTCATCAAACGTCGGGCCATTCGACGTAGGATCGTCAGATCCGGACCGCTGAGCCATTCCATATTGCTTGTTGACCCAGTCGATCAGACCAAGAAGCGCCTCTGGGCTCGGCGTGCTCAACCGATCGCCAGGGTCTTCGACGGCGCCCGGAGGCGTCGGCAGCTCGCCGTACACAAACGATGGCGTCTCAGTCGGGCGCGGGGTTTGCGTTGGGCGAAAGCGCGTCGGTGTGCGAGTTGGTGTGCGGCGCGGTGGCGTGAAGGTCGCGCCAAACGTGGACGTAACGGGCGGCGACGCGGTCTCGGTCTCGTGTGGTGACTGTGAGACGCAGGCGCTCAGACACACGGTTAAGAGCGCCCCGACAAACACGTATGGTTTCATCGTGGTCCCTCTTGCCGGACCCTAACACCATCGACCTCAACGCTCAGAACTAACAGTATCAGCCCGCCAACGTCACCATTATAGTCCGCAGGATTTGATCACGTTGGGCGGACACCCGAGGTCCCTCTTGCGCTCGCAGACGTCCCGCGCATCAACTCGAACAGGAACGCCCACGGATACACCAACAGGTACAGGTTCGGCAGCCACCACTGCCAGGCAAAGTCGGCGCGGAGCGCCCAGAAGGCGACAGCGTTCAGGCCCGAGGCCGATGTGAGCGCCAGCGAGATGAGCGCGAGGCTGCGCCAGTCCAGCCGACCCGTCCGTTCCGCCCACAGCGCCGTCAGACCCGTCGCCGAGACCAGCAGATCGAGCGGCATAAACGACCAGTTCCAGGCGACCAGCACAGGGTCGTGGTAACCGTTGAACGCCCACTCCGCCGGGATCCAACCCAGCAGCGTGACCGACCAGTACGCGATGAAGCCGAGATCCGTGATCAGGAAGAAGACCCTCAACGCGCGCATGCGTGACCCGATCCTCTCGGCCGGAACAGGCTGTGGATGACGATGCCCTCGAGCACGGCGGTCCGCGTCACCGAGAAGCCAAACCGTTCGTAGAAATCGACGTTGGCGGCGTTCTCGGTGTCGAGTCCGATCCCGAGTGTCGCGCCGTCGCCATCGACGCGCGTCAGGAGCATCTCGAGCAGACGTCGACCCAGCCCTTGCCCGCGAACCGCGGCGGAGACGCCGATCAACGTCAGGTAGTGCGTGCGCCCGCGTGGCAGCGCCGCGCGCGTGTGGCCCAGATACCTCCGGATCACACCGGCGTTTCGCCAGGAGAGACCGATCGGCCCGCTCAGCGCCCGCGACACCACACGGGGCCACGCCCAGACCCGGACATCGGGCATGTCGAGGATGTAGGCGCCCAGGAGTAGGTCGTCCTGCCGCAGACCGACCATCTCGGCACCCGTCCAAAGGCTCAAATCAAAAAGAAAACTCAGGAATTCGGCCCTGCGCGGTTGCACTCCGCTCCCGAACAGCGCGACATACCACGGATCGGACGCGAACGCGGCGTCCATCAACGCGACAAAGGCGGCGCGATCCTGGCCGGTCAGCGGCGCAAGCGTCGAAGTGACCATCGCTCCATCGTCTCACACAACGTGAAACAGACCGCGAGGACGCGACGGGCGCGAAGGTAGTCCCACTCTGCGCGCGTCGCGCGTCCTCGCCGTTTACCTGGCCCGCAACGCCACCTGCATCGGCAGACCGAAACGCGGCGTCAGCGTCAGGCCGGTGCGCGCGACGAGCCGGGTCTCGGGCAACAACCGCAACCGCACCCGGCTCGCGATCTGAGCCAGCAGCAGCCGCGCCTCCATCAACGCGAAGCTGTTGCCGATGCAGATGCGCGGCCCGCCGCCGAAGGGCAGGTACGCCTGTTTGGGCAACTCCGGCTGGCGTCCGGGCAACCACCGGTCGGGGTCAAAGCGCTCCGGCTCGCGGTACCAGCGCGGGTCGCGATGGACGAGGTAGATCGGCAGGCTCAGCTGCGTGCCGGCCGGGATGACGCCGAAGCTGAGCGGCACGTCGCGTTTCGCCACCCGCCCGATGATGAAAGCCGCGGGATACAGACGCAGGGCCTCGGAGATCACACGCTCGGTGAACGGCAGGTTCGGCAGATCCGCCAGGGTCGGCGCGCGACGGCCGTGATCGAGGATCGAGTCGACCTCCGCATGGAGCGCAGACTCGATCCCGGGATGTTGCGCGAGCAGCGCCATCGTCCAGTTCAGGGTGTTGGCCGTGGTCTCGTGGCCGGCGAGGAGCAGCGTGACGACCTCGTCGCGCAGTTGGACATCGCTCATCGGCTGGCCGTCTTCGTCGCGGGCGGCGAGCAGCATCGAGAGCAGGTCGCCCGTGTCGTCAACGCCACGCGCGCGGCGCTCTGCGATCAGGGCGTACACGACCGCGTCCAGATCGCGGCGAGCGCGGCGAGCACGCAACTCCATCGGGGTGGGCACCCAGGTCGGCAGGAACTGCCTGTCCGCGAAGTAGCGTTGCATGACGTCGACCGCGCGATGTACGCGGACCGCGTCGGCCGGTCGGATGCCGCCGCCGGCCGCATCGATCGACGCCCCGAACAGCGCCTGCGCCACGATCCGAAACGTGACCTCCGAAAAGGCCTCGCTGACGTCCACCCGCGCGCCGTCGGTCCAGAGATCGAGCATGGCCGAGCCGTGGGCGGTCATCTGATCGGCGTAAGTCTCGATACGCCGGGCATGAAAGGCCGGCGCGGCCAGCCGACGCTGTCGGCGCCAGAAAGCGCCATCGCTGATGAGCAACCCGTTGCCCAGGAAACGGCGAACGCCGCGGGTGGCGTCGGTGTATTCCTCGCTCTTCCCGAAATCATCGGCGTGCTCGACCAGCACCGTCTGCAAGTCTTGTGGCTCGGTGACGAACACCACCGCGTCGGCGTCGAAGTGCAGGGCGAAATTTGGGCCGTATTCGGCGCGCCACCCCCGGATCGCGGCCAGCAGGTCGCGCGTAAAGACGCGCCCCAGCCGCAGCTGGCCGCTGAACCCGTCGAAACGCGGCCCCGGCAGCGTCGTGAGAGCAGTCATGGTCATGATCGGAACCTCTTCGGCAACGGCCGGTCAGGGGCCGTTTGTCGTAGAAAAGGATGTATCAATTTCTAGACACCGTGTCAATTATAAGATTGGTCGCCGTGTACAATAATGGACGTATGTCAAATAACGACCCGACCCCACCACCCGACCGCCGCGTGGCGCGAACCCGCGCCGCGCTTCGCGACGCCGTCTTTGCGTTGATCCGCGAACGCGGGTTCGACTCTTTGACGGTGCAGGACATCACGGATCGCGCGAACCTGAGCCGCGCGACGTTCTACCTGCACTTCCAAGACAAAGAGGAGCTGTTGACGACCAGCCTGCAGGAGGTCTACGAGACGCTGCGCGGGCCGGGGCCGGATCTGTCGCTGGCCGACCTGCGCGCCAGGCCGGAGGCCGAGCAGGCTTTCTTCGCGAGCGACCTGGAGCACGTCGCCCAACACGCCGAGCTGTATCGCACCATGCTCAGCGAGCGAGGGGTGTGGCCGTTCTGGACGCGCATCCTCGATTACCTGACCGAACGCTCGAGCGCGGATTTCGAGCGGCTGGTTCAAGCCAATGGACGGCCGACCGTCGTGCCGATCGCGCTTGTCGCCAGCTTTTGCGCGGGCGCCAGCCTGGGGGTGCTGCGCTGGTGGCTGCTCGTGGCCCCGGAGACGCCGCTCGATCAACTCGCCGTCATGATCCGGCAGATCGAGAGCTACGGCCTGTGGTGGGTCCTGGGCATCGACCTGCCGCGTCCGTCGCTCCCCGCAGCGCCCCGGGCGAAACGCCGTCGTTGAGGACGGACGACCGGCGCCGCGGAAAACGAACGACGCGGCGACACCGGCCAGACCATCGGCCTGGCAGTGCCGCCGCGCCGAAGACGCGACCTGACGGGATGGGTCGACCTTAGAAGGTGCAGCTCTGAGCGGCGCCGGTCAGCAGATCACCGCAGAACCAGCCGCCGACGCCGACGACCGCGCAGCAGCAACACAGCAGCACGACGACGGCGACCACGATGATGATGGTGCGATTGTTGTTGCCAGATGAGGACATGACCCGGTTCTCCTAGATAAGTCACTCAGCCGGCGATCGGGAGCCCGGCCCAGGTGCCGAACAACGCGTACCGCACGGCGTCGATCACGGCGATCTGCATGATCGCCAGCGTAAAACCCAATAATAGCGGCAATGCCGCCTGACGCCAACTCGTGAGCGTCGCCTCCCGGCGCGAGACCAGCAGAACGCCCAGGGTGTACAGCATCGTCAGCAAGACCAGAACGCCGGCCGCGCTGAGCAGCGCCAGGGGGTACAGGATCGCGACCTGATCGGTGAGCACCAGGGCGACGACGCCCGCCGCCACCACCACCAGGAGCCCCAGCTCGCGCCAGCTCCCGACGATCGGCTTGTCGCTCCAACCGCGCCACAACGTCTGGTTGAACACCGGGTAGATCAGACAGGCCACGGCAACGCCGCACAAGGTGCCTGTCACGAGCCGCAGATCATTGTTCGGCGTGTAGAGTTGCGGGATCCGTCCTCGAAAGAACCCGACGTACGAGTTCACGCCGTCCACGCCCATCGTGCCGATGAAGACGATCAGCACGACGAGGAGCGGCGTCGGCGGCAGCCCGCCGACCCTGCCCCGCCCGAGAACGGTCAGCGTGATCAGCGTGGCGAGGGCGCCCAAGTAGATGCCCGTGCAGCGCGCACAGAGCGGCATCTCGCGGACGCCGAGGTGAAACGATCGGAGGTCGATGCGATGACAGATCGCGTAACCGATCGCGTCGGCTTTGCCGAGGACGCCTTCTGGCGTGAGCGCCAGCCAGCTTCCGACGACCAGCGCGCACACCGCCAGCGTGAGAGCCCAGGCCGTTTGTGTCGTTGCCCAGCGTGAGGCGAGCGCGCGGAAGGAAGCCATGGAGGCGATTATACGCACCCTATGCCCGATAGCCTTGACCCGGGCTATCGCGTCTCCGTCCTCCCATCGCGCATTGTGTCGCGCGTGATGCGAACGGCCGTATGGCAGATCCCTACGCGGAGTCTGCGGCAGACCAGCGGCACCGAAATACACATGGCGATGGCCCGGTAACCTTGACAGCCTAAAAGCCACCCGGTATACTTTTCAGGCTATTCCTCGATAGCTCAATCGGCAGAGCAACCGGCTGTTAACCGGTAGGTTCCTGGTTCAAATCCAGGTCGAGGAGCTGAAGCCCGCGTCGAGCGGGCTTTTTTTTGCAGTGTGCCGGCGGTGTTTTTGCTGAGGCTATAACCGATCTTGGTCCTGGTTAACCGAATTTACACTGTTTTTATCCGCCGCTCTAACACATTCTCCCGCGACTTCCGTAAACTCTCCTCATATGCGATGGAAGATCCTGGCCGGCCTGGGGCTGGCGCTGCCCTGGGCGCTGTTGGGCTGGCTGTCGGCTCAGCCTGAGTACGACATCGTCGTCCAGGCGCCGTTGACGCATTTCTACGTGGTCACCTTCACGGCCTTTGTGGCCGCCGTGATCTCGTTCTTTGTCGTCAGCGCGGTCGGGCAGGAAGCGCGGCTGCGACCGCTCCTGATGGCGCTCGCATTCGGCTGGATGGCGACGTTGTTCATGGTCCATGGCGCAGTGACGCCGGGCGCCATGCTGCATCACGCGCACCCGGCCGCCACCTGGAGCTCCTGGCTGACGCTGTTCGGCGGCGGTCTGATCCTGCTGGGCGCCGCCCTCATCCCCGATCGCCGCGACATTCGAATCTTTCAGCTTGCCCTGGCGGCCTGCGGTCTGGCCCTGCTCGGCTTCATCGCCCTGTCGCTGGTCGCGCCCGAGCTCCTCTCCGCCCTGAGCGGCGAACCCTTCAAGAGCGGCGTGTTCGCGACGACGCTCGGGATCTGGGGGCTGGCCCTGATCGCCCATCTCTGGTCCTGGTGGCGAGCGCCCGATGCGCTGAGCGGGCTCTTCGTCTGCAATGCTGGCTGGGGCCTCGCCGCCGTCGTGAGTCTGTTCGCCTTCCCGATCGGCCAGCTGAGCTGGTGGCTGCATCACGGCGTCCTGCTGCTCGCCTGGCTGGTGACGATGGGGATGCTCTGGCGCAACTACGAGCAGGTGCGGGCGTTCCAGCTGACGCGTTACTACGCCGTCGCCAGCTTGATCATCACCGCCGCGCTGGCGCTGGTCTCGGGCGAGGTCTACAGCCGGATCGTCTTCAGCAACCTGGTCAATGAAATGGTGACCGGCTCGAGCGCCATCAACCGCGGGTTGGCCGCCAACATCACCACCTACCTCGATCTGCAACGCCCCGACCAGATCGCGACGCTCACGGTCGACACGGACCTCGAAACCTGGATGAAGGGGCAGATGACGAACTTCGACGTGCTCGAGTCGGGCGCGTTGTACTCGCTCGAGGGGATGCGCGTCTATCCGACCGAGACGCAAGCGCCGAGCCTACCCGCGATCATGAGCATCGGCGACGCGGCCTTCCTCAGCGCGACGCGAGGCGGCACCGATTATCGGTTGCTCGCGCCGGGCAGCGGCGCGACATATCACGATGCCGATGATCACTATTACGCCCTGCTCTACACACCGGTGCTCAACGGCGCCGGCGACACGATGGGCGTGTTGACCACGTTGCGCGATATCCCCGACCTGGCCGGATCCGAGAACCGGTCGCGTCTGATCGGTTTGACCCTCGCGGCGATCAGCCTGGGCGCGCTCTTCCTGGCGCTGCTCGGCATCGTCCGCCGGGCCGATCGGCTGATCACCGAGCGGACCGGCGAACTGGAGCGCGCCTACGCCGACCTGATGGTGTCGGAGAATCAGCGGAACGATCTGACCCACATGATCGTGCACGATCTGCGCAATCCGCTCACGGCCATCGCGGCCAATCTCGAGTTGATGGTCCGCGGCATCGGCAACGAGGTGGCCGGCGGCGACGCCAACGCGGCGAACGCCGCCGCCTTGCAGACGGCCATGACCACGCGTCTGGTCGGGCGCGCGCTCGGCGCCAGCCATCGCATGATGGGCATGATCGACGACCTGCTGCACATCAACAAGATGGAGGCGGGGGAGTTCAAGCTCGACCTCGAGGCGCTCCAGATCGGCGAACTGATGCTCGACAAGGCCGATCTGCTCCGGGCTCAGGCTGAGCGCGAAGGCAAGACCCTCAACGTGGGCGTCGCGCCGGATCTGCCGATGACGCTCGCCGACGGCATGTTGATCGGCCGCGTGATCGAGAACCTGCTGACGAACGCGCTCAAGTTCACGCCGGTCGGCGGCACGATCGACCTGAACGCCGAGAAGCGCGGAGATTCGATCCTGGTCTGGGTGCGCGACGACGGCGAGGGCGTGCCCCCCGAGGCGCGCGCGCTCATCTTCGAGAAGCATTACCAGGTGCGCAAAGACGATGGGCAGCCACGCCGGACCGGCGCGGGTCTTGGCCTGACCTTCTGCCGCCTGGCCGTGGAAGCCCACGGCGGCAAGATCGGCGTCGAAGGCCCGGCCGACGGCGGCAGCGTGTTCTATTTCACCCTGCCGATCACGGCGCAGCTCAAAGCGCCGAAGCCGCCCGCGCAGCCGGTTCGTCAACGCCTCGCAGAGTGACCGCCGACCGAAAAGACCGACACAAAAAGCCCCCGGTGTCCGGGGGCTTTTTGTGTCGGTCGGGATGCGCGCGTTGGACGGGATCGCTCAGATCGTGAAACGTCCGTTGCGGTAGAAGACGTCGCCGTCGGCCGAGATCTCGGAGTCGTCGCGCATGTTGCACACCATGTCCCAGTGCACGGACGATTCGTTGCGCCCGCCCGTGTCGGGGTAACTGGCTCCGAGCGCCAGGTGGAGCGTGCCGCCGATCTTCTCGTCGAAGAGCACGTTGCGCGTGAACCGATCGACGCCGTAATTGGTGCCGATCGCGAATTCGCCGAGATAGCGCGACCCGGCATCGGTGTCGAGCACGCTCTGCAGGAAGGCTTCGTCCTTCCGGGCCGTGGCTTTGACCACCCTGCCCTGTTCGAAGTGCAATTCGACGCCGTCGACCTCGCGCCCCTCGTACACGGCCGGGTAGGTAAACCGGATCCAGCCATTGGCGGAATCCTCGACAGGGCCGGTGAACACCTCGCCGTCAGGCATGTTGTAGCGGCCATCGGCGTTGATGAACACGCGGTCCTGGATCGACAGCGTCAGATCGACGTTGGGGCCTTGCAACCGCACGGATTTCCGACCCTTGAGCCAGTCGCAGATACGCTGCTGCTCGGTCTTGAACTTCAACCAATACGCGACCGGATCATCGTCGCCATCGACATGACACGCGCGATAGACGAAATCCTGATACGTCAACGGGCTCATGTCGGCGTCCTGCGCGTGGGCGTCGGTCGGGAATTGCGTGACCACCCAGCGCAGTTCGCCGCGACTGCTGCGGTCCATGAACGTCTTGACGATCGGCGCCTCGGGCACGCGCGAGCGTCGCAGACGCGCGGGGTCGGTCCCGACGAGTTCGCGGGTGTGGCTGGACGACCGGATCTGCGCGATGGCGTCGACGTTCTCGTAGATGAACCGCTGCAGGCGGTTCGGCTGATCCAGGATGGCATCGGCCGCGTACTTGTAATAGACCTCCGAGAGGCCGGGCAGGCTCATCAACAACAACGGCTGCGCGCCGCGTTCGAGGATGCGTTGATAGAGCGCCCGGATCAGCGGGTCAGCGAGGGGCGTCCCCGTGATCGCCACCAACTGGCCCGGCTGGACATCCAGGCAGTAATCCGACAGAACGTGCGCGAGACGCGTGATCCGAGTATCAGCCATTTGATCTCCACTCTTGCCGCCAGGCGGCTGGCTTTGGGACTGTACCACACCGGATCCGGCGGGGCAGTGGCCTCACGGTTGGCTCGCGTGTGCGGCAGCGAACGCGAGCCAGGTCGCGTTGAAGATGTCGGGGGCCTCCATCGGGAGGCCATGCCCGGCCCACGGCAAGATCAGTCGTCGCGCCAGCGGGATGCCATCGACCAGTTCGCGGCTACAGAGCGGCGACACGGTCGTATCGCGACCGGCGATCGCGACGAGGGTGGGCGTCGTCACGCGCCCGAGCTGGCCGCGGACGTCGAAGCGCGCGATCGCCAGCAGGGTCTGCCAGAGCACGGCCCGGGTATCGGGCCGCACATTGCCGTTCAAGCGCGCCTGAGCGGCGGCGCGGAGCGTGGCCAGGTGTTCGCCCGGAAACATCCCGTCCACGATGAAACCGTTCAGGTCTACGAGCCTGCCCCGGGCCAGAAGACCCAGACGCTGAACCGCGCGTCGGCCCTGGACGGCGCCGGCCGGCCGCCAGCGGGCGAAGGTGTTGGCCAACGTCAGGCTGCTCAGACGTTCGGGTCGAGCCAAAGCCAGGGCCAGAGCGACGGCGCCGCCAAGCGAGTGCCCGATGACATGCGCCGGGCCGAGCGCCAGATGATCGAGCAACGTCGCGGCGTCGGCCGCCAGGTCCTCGATGCAAAACCACCGATGCCAGTCGGACCGCCCGTGTCCGCGAAGATCGAGCCGCACGACGGTGTGCCCGGGCTCCAGGGCCGGCAATTGAAAGTCCCAATCGTCGGCCGAAGCCCCGATCCCGTGCAACAACAGAACCGCCGGACCGGTCCCGGTGGTTTCGTACCGCAAACGCAACCCGGCGCGGCTGAAGAAGGCCATGACAACGGATTCTAGCGCGGGCGCGAGAGGCGTGGGAGCGCAAGAGCGCGGGAGCGAGTCGGCGCAATCGCATCATGTTCTCCGGTTCAGTTGATCTGCCGCGAATGGGCTGTACGATGCGGCGATTCGCGTCATTCGCGCAATTCGCGGCGAAATTTGCAGTTCTTTCATTTCGATGCTAGTTGCGATTGTCCCGGCGCTTCCGCGCTCTCGCGCACCAGCGTTCCCACACTCGCACGCTCCCGCGCGTCCGCCCTTGCCGGGCCTGTGCGGTTGAGGCAAAATGAAGGCTGCCCATTCCGGACACCACAACTTCTGTTCGTCAGGAGACATCCATGCCCAAGACACCGTCCGCCAAAGCCAAGGCCCGCCCCGCGAGGAAGCCGGCGGTCACGCGCAAGCCCGCGGCCAAGCCAGCAGCGGCGCAGCCCTTCCGCCTGACCTACTCCACGATGTTCAACCCGCCCGAGGAGATGCACACGCGCTACGACAAGGCGTTGGCGAAGGTCAAGGCCGGAATGGGCAAGGACATCGGCATGCTGATCAACGGCCAGGAACGCTTCGTGGCCGCCAAGTTCGAAGACCGCTCGCCGATCAACACTGACTGGGTGCTCGGCACGTTCCAGAAGGGCTCGAAGCAAGACGCCGAGGACGCCCTCGCCGCCGCCCACGCCGCCTGGCCCAAGTGGGCGTCGATGAAATGGCAGGATCGGGTTCGGCTGCTGCGCAAGGCCGCGGCCAATATCGAGAAGCGCGTGTACGAGATCGGCGTCGTGCTCTCGCTCGAGGTGGGCAAGAACCGCATGGAGGGTCTGGGCGACGCGCAGGAGACCGCCGACCTCATCTACTACTCCTGCGACTCGATGGAGCGCAACGGCGGCTTCATCAAGCCGATGGGCACCGACCCGCTGACCGGCTTCACGTCCACCAACGTCTCGGTGCTGCGCCCGTACGGCGTGTGGGTGGTGATCAGCCCGTTCAACTTCCCGTTCGCGCTCGCAGGCGGCCCCAGCGGCGCCGCGCTCGTCGCAGGCAACACGGTCGTGTTCAAGCCGGCCACCGACACGCCGTGGACCGGGCGGCTGCTGGCCGAGTGCATGCGCGACGCCGGGATCCCCGACGGCGTCTTCAACTACGTCACGGGCCCGGGCTCGACCGTCGGCCAGACCCTGATCGACGACCCGCGCGTCGCCGGCATCACCTTCACCGGCTCGTACGACGTCGGCATGCACATCTATCGCGCCTTCGCGGCCGGTCGCTACCCGCGCCCCGTGATCGCCGAGATGGGCGGCAAGAACCCGGCCGTCGTCACACGCAAGGCGGATCTCGAGACCGCGGCGACCGGCATCCTGCGTTCGGCCTTCGGTCTGCAGGGCCAGAAGTGTTCGGCCTGCTCGCGCATCATCGTCGAGGCGCCGGTCAAGGATAAACTCGCGGATCTGCTCGTTCAGAAGATCGCGGCGCTCAAGATCGGCGACCCGACCCTGCGCGAGAACTACCTCGGCCCGGTCGCCAACGCCGGCGGCTATCGCGAGTTCGGCGAGTTCGCCGAGGAGCTTTCGGGCGCGGGCAAGGTGCTGATCGGCGGCCATCAACTCAAGACCGGCGAGTACGCCAAGGGCTACTTCTGCGAGGCCACGCTGGTCGACGAGGTGCCGCACACGCATCGGCTGTGGAAGCACGAGATGTTCCTGCCGATCACGATGATCACGGCAGTCGACTCGCTCGAGAGCGCCTTGAAGATGGCCAACGACGTCGACTACGGCCTGACGGCCGGCTTCTACGGCTCGCCAAAGGAGGCCGAGTACTTCTTCGACCACATCGAGGCCGGCGTCACGTATGCCAATCGACCGCAGGGCGCGACGACCGGCGCATGGCCGGGCTTCCAGCCCTTCGGCGGCTGGAAAGGCTCGGGCTCGAGCGGCAAGAACGGCGGCGGTCTGTACTACGTGCCGCTGTACATGCACGAGCAGATCCAGACCCGGGTGAAGAAGAACTGAGGAGCCGCGGTGACGGGGTGGGCAAACCGGCGCTGAGCGCTTGCCTGCCCACCCCGCCACCACTCACCGAGCGATGACCCTCCGACAGCGATTCGGCAACTTCATGCTGTTCTTTGGCGCGATCCTGGTTTTCGTGTTCGTGGCCTCGCTGTTCGCCGACGATCGCTGGTCCGCGTTCGGATCTTTCGCGGCGGCCGCGGCCGTCATCACGTTCGGCGCCATGCTGCGCTTCGGCGGCGCCCCGCCCGCCAAGGTCACGCCGGCGCCCCGCCCGCCGGCCGTGTCGCTCCCGAACCTCCTTGCCGGCTTCGGGAAGAAGAAGCCCAAGTCCGACGGCAAGGGCGACAAGAAATAGCGCTCGCAACCGATACGCCTATGTCCAAGTTGACCACCCTCCAGGCCGCGATCGCCGAGCACGTCCACGACGGCGACGTCGTCTATGCCGCCGGGTTCACGCACCTGATCCCGTTCGCGGCCGGGCACGAAATCATCCGCCAGCGAAAGCGCGACCTGACGCTTGCGCGCGCCACGCCCGACATCCTCTACGATCAGATGGTCGCCGCCGGCTGCGCGCAGAAAGTGATCTTCTCGTACTCGGGCAACCCGGGCGTCGGCTCGCTGCGCATCGTGCGCACCGAGATCGAAGCCGGGCGTCTGGCGTACGAGGAGTACTCGCACTTCGCCATGATCACGCGGCTGACGGCGGGCGCCGCCGGCCTGCCCTTCCTGCCGATGAAATCGGTCGGCACGCTCGACCTCGCGCGCGCTAATCCGCAGTACAAGACGGTCGCGTGCCCGTATACGGGCGAGACGCTCAACACCGTGCCGGCGCTCAACCCCGACGTCGCCATCGTGCACGTCCAGCGCGCCGACGTCCATGGCAACAGCCACATCTGGGGCATCATCGGCGAACAGAAAGAAGCGGCTTTCGCGTCGAAACGCGTGATCGTCACGGCCGAAGAGATCGTGGACGAGGCCGTGATCCGGTCGGATCCGAACCGGACGCTGATCCCGTCGCTTGTGGTCACGGCCGTGTGCCACGTGCCCGGCGCCGCGCATCCGTCGTACACACAGGGCTACTACGACCGCGACAACGGGTTTTATTTGGCGTGGGACAAGGTCTCGGCCTCGCCCGAACAGACCCAGGCCTGGCTGAAGGAGTGGGTCTACGACGTGCCCGATCGCGCCGCCTATTGGGCCAGGCTCGACTCCGAGACGCGGCGGCGACTGGAAGTGGCCGAGCAACTCAGCGCGCCGGTCAATTACGGAGCCTATTGATGCTGACCGGCCTCGATCTGAACGCGACGCTCGACAAGGACGCCTATCGCAAACGCGTCGGGGCGTGGGAGGCGCGGCTGTACGACCTGACCCACGCGGCCTTCAAGGCCAACGTGCCGGTGCTGGTCGTGCTCGAGGGTTGGGCCGCCTCGGGCAAGGGCGGCGCGATCCGCGATCTGACCGAGAAGCTCGACCCGCGCGGCGTGCGCGTCATCCCGATCACGCCGCCGCGCACGGCCGAGCAGCGCTACCCGTGGCTGTGGCGGTTCTGGAACAAGGTGCCGGCCTACGGCCAGACCGTGATCTTCGATCAGTCCTGGTATCGACGCGTGCTGATCGAGCGCCTGACCAAGACCGTGCGGCGGCGCGACGCCGAGGACGCGCTGCAGGACATCGTCGAGTTCGAGCAGATGCTGGCGGCGGACGGGGCGCTGATCGTCAAGTTCTGGTTTCACATCAGCCGCAAGGAACAGGCGCGGCAGTTCAAGAAGCTGCTCAAGGACGATCTCACGGCCTGGCAGGTCGGCGACGAAGACGCCCGCCAACACGAGGACTACGACGCCTATCTGGCGCTGGCCGAGGACGTGCTCAGCCGCACCGATCTGCCGCACGCGCCCTGGCATGCCATCGCCGCGACCGACAAATACCACGCGCGGGCCGAGCTCTTCCAGCGCCTGATCGCGGCCTATGAGGCTCGGCTGGGCGACGCCGCCCCACCCCATGCCCGACGCCTCGCGCGCGGCGAGGAGGCGGCCCATGCTTGAAAGCCTCAACCTCGACGTCAAACTAACCCGAGCCGAGTACGAAACCCGGCGCGACAAACTCCAGAACCGGCTGCACCTGCTCGGCTTCGAGACCTATCAACAGAAGCGGCCGGTGATGATCGTGTTCGAGGGCTGGGACGCCGCCGGCAAGGGCGGCGCGATCAAGCGCTTGACCGAGAAGCTCGACCCGCGCGGCTTTGTGGTATGGCCGATCGCGGCCCCGCAAGGCGACGACAAGGTCAGACATTACCTCTATCGCTTCTGGCGACGATTGCCCGAGCAGGGCCAGATCGCGATCTTCGACCGGTCGTGGTATGGACGCGTGCTCGTCGAGCGCGTCGAAGGCTTTTGCAACGAAGCCGCGTGGCGCCGCGCCTATAGCGAGATCAACGCCTTCGAACGCGAGTTCGTCCAGTTCGGCGGAATCCTGTTGAAGTTCTGGATGCAGATCAGCCAGAAGGAACAGCTGCGGCGCTTCAAGGAGCGCGAGCGCACCAGCTACAAGTCCTGGAAGATCACGGACGAGGACTGGCGCAACCGCGGCAAGTGGGAAGACTACCAGGCGGCCGTGGAAGAGATGTTCGCGCGCACCAGCACGGCCAAGGCCCCGTGGACCGTGGTCGAGGCCGAGGACAAGCTGTACGCGCGGATCAAGGTGCTCGAGACCGTGGTCGACGTGCTCAAGCGCGAGCTGCAATGAGCGAGATGCCGCCGCTGGTCTTCGCCCACGCCAACGGCTACCCGCCCGCCGCGTACCGGCCGCTGCTCGAGCGGCTGGCCGAGCGCCATCGCGTGCTCGCGCCCGAAGCGCGCCCGCTCTGGCCCGGGGCGCGGCCCGAGGCCGTCAGCACCTGGGACACGTTCGCCGACGATTGGCTCAAATGGGCCGATCACGAGACGCTGCCGGCGGTGATCGGGGTCGGACACTCGATCGGCGCGATCACGCTGATCCAGGCGGCGCTGCGCGCGCCCGAGCGCTTCGCGGCGCTCGTCCTGATCGAGCCTGTGTTGTTCACGCCGGGCCGGCATTTGCTGTGGGGCGCCGTGCGCGCCGCCGGGTTGGGCGAACAGCTGCACCCGCTGGTCAAGGCGACGTTGCGCCGGCGACGACATTTCGCCAGCGTGGCCGAGATGGTCGGGCGGTATCGCCGCGCCCCGATCTTCAAACGCATCAACGACCGCGGACTGTTGGCGTATGCCGAGGCGCTGGCCGCGCCGTCGCCCGAGGGTGGGGTCACGCTGCGGTTCACACCCGAGTGGGAGGCGCGCATCTACATGACCGGCGCGCCCAATCTGTGGCGACGTCTGCCGACGTTGAAACTGCCGGCGCTCATCGTCGCCGGGGCCGACTCGGACACGTTCGTGCCGGGCGCCATCGCGCGAGCGCGGCGAGCGCTTCCGCAGGCCGACGTCGTCGTCCTGCCAGAGACCGGCCATCTGGTGCCGCTCGAGAAGCCGAACGACGTGGCGGGGTTGATCGAGTCGTTCGTGGAGAAAGTCGTACGCGGATGACGCGGATCGGAAACGGATTTCGCGCAGTTTTTTTTGATCCGTGGACAAAGTCACCGGGGGATTTATCATGTCGTACTCTCCTGCCGAACTGATGACCGTCAACGCGGCGCGACTGCTGCGCGATGGCGACGTGGTGTTTGTGGGCGTCGGTCTTCCCAACCTGGCCTGCAACCTGGCGCGTCGCACGCACGCCCCCAAACTGACCCTGGTGTATGAGGCCGGCGTGATCGGCGCGCAGCCGGCTCGTCTGCCGCTCTCCATCGGCGACCCGACGCTCGTGAGCGGCGCGGCGTCGGTTTGCTCGATGTACGAGATCTTCGCCTTCTATCTGCAACGCGGCCTGATCGACGTGGGCTTCCTGGGCGGCGCCCAGATCGACCGCTACGGCAACGTCAACGCGACGGTGATCGGACCGTACGACAAGCCCAAGGTGCGGCTGCCCGGCTCGGGCGGTTCGGCCGAGATCGCGGCCTGGGCCAATCGGACCTATTTGATCACGCCGCACCAGGCCCGCCGGTTCCCCGCGCGCTGTGACTTCGTCACCGGCGCGGGCGGTCTCGACGGCCCCGGCGCGCGCCGGGCGAGCGGCGTGCGCGGCGCGGGCCCAGCCGCCGTCGTCACCGACATCGGCCTGATGACCCCCGACGCCGATGGCGAGCTGGTGTTGACGGCGGTGCATCCCGGGCGCACGGCAGACGAGGCCCGCGCCAACACTGGTTGGCCGCTGCGCGTCTCCGACGATCTGGGCACGACCGAACCGCCTTCGGCCGACGAGCTGCGCCTGCTGCGCGAGGAATTGGACCCGACCGGGATCTATCTCAAGGGTGCCGGCGGCTAGACGGCCTCGGGTACATCCCGACACGAACGGGCACAACCCCGGCCTGCGCTGGCCCTGAAGTGGCCGCGATCCGCGGATTTACCCCACATCGGGGCCAGTTGCGACGGCGCTACGAGTGGCCGGCGGGCGAATGAGGTGCGGCACAGCCAACGCCGCTGCGCGGCTCGCCGAATGGTCTTCGACAATCACGTGCCTCGCTTGACTCTCCTTCGGCAGCGACGTATATTTCCTACACTTCCTTCGGACAAATTGAAGATCTTTGCCCAGTCGCCGCCTTTCGACGCATGAGAGTCGGCGGGCTTGCTATTCCGGCTGACGCCGTTAGAGAACACAGCCTCCTTACAGGACAGCCTTATGCATGTCAGCGGCCTGCACATCTATCCGATCAAAGCCTGCGCGGGGATTTCCTTGACTCAGGCGCGGTTGACGCCCCGTGGCCTGGAGCACGACCGTTGGATGATGGTCATCGATCCCGACGGTCGTTTTCTGACTCAGCGCGAGTGCCCGACGCTGGCGTTGGTGACCCCGACTCTCGACGGTGAGCATCTGACGCTGTCCACGTCGGGGCTCGAGCCGACTTCCGTGGCGGTCAGCCGCGTCGGCGAACGCCGGTCGGTCGTGGTCTGGCGCTCGACGTGCGACGCGATCGATCAGGGCGATGTGGCGGCCGAATGGTTCAGCACGCACCTCGGCCGCGCCGTGCGGCTGGTGCGCGTGGCCGACGACTTCCACCGCACGCTGGACGCGACCTATGCGCCCCGCCCCGGCGACACGACGGCCTTTGCCGACGGGTATCCGATCCTGGTGATCAGCGAGGAGTCGCTGACGGATCTCAACGCGCGGCTATCGACGGCGCTGCCCATGAACCGCTTCCGACCTAACATCGTCGTGCACGGCGCGGAGCCCTACGCCGAAGACGCCTGGCGACGCTTCTCGATCGGCGGGCTGAGCTTCGAGGGCGTCAAGACCTGCGCCCGATGCGTCGTCACCACCACCGATCAGGCCACGGCACAGCGTGGGCGCGAACCGCTCGCCACGCTGGCGACCTATCGCGACAGCGACCGCGGTGTGCTCTTCGGCCAGAACGTCATCCAGACGCCTCCCGAGGGCAACCCGACGTGGGATTGGGGCAGCGTGCGCGTGGGAAACCAGGTGATTGCTGATTGATGGATCTGCATGACCAGGGGTATCGGATCACATGTACATCCCAAAAGCCTTCCGGGTCGATGAGCGCGAGGCGTTGACGGCCTTCATGCGCGCCCACAACTTCGCGACGCTTGTGACGAATGGCGCGGCGGGCCTGACGGCGTCGTCGGTGCCGCTGACGGTTCATGACGATGGCGCGCTGCTGCGCCTGACCGGACACCTGGCCAAAGCCAATCCGCAAGCACAGGATCTGGCGGGCGGCGACGGCCTTGTGTTGTTCGCCGGGCCGCACGCCTACATCTCGCCGACGTGGTACGAAGCGCGAGAGTCGGTTCCGACCTGGAACTACCAGGTCGTGCACGTCTACGGCAAGCTGCGCGCGCTGCGCGTCGAAGACGCGCCGGCCGAGATCGAGCAGATGCTGGCCGATCTGGTCGCGCAGCACGAGCCGGGTTATCAGGCGCAATGGGATTCGCTGCCCGAGAAGTATCGCGACGGCATGCGCCACGGCATCGTCGGCTTCGAGCTCACGGCCGAGCGCGTCGAAGGCAAGTTCAAGCTCAGTCAAAACCGATCGGCAACCGATCAGGCCACGGTGGCCGCCGCGTTGAGCGCCAGCGCCAACGCCGAAGCCCGCGCGACGGGCGCGGCCATGCAGCGCGGGTTGGAGGGCAGGGCATGACCGGGCGGCAAAACATCGGGTCCGGCGCGCCCTGGGAAGACGTGGTCGGCTATTCGCGCGTTGTGCGCGTGGGCAACGTGATCGAGGTCGCCGGCACGACGGCGGTCGACGAACACGGTCAGACTGTCGGCGTCGGCGACCCGGCGGTGCAGACGCGTTACATCCTCGAAAAGATCGGGTTGGCGCTACAGGCCGCCGGCGCGAGCCTGTCCGCCGTGGTTCGCACGCGCCTGTTCGTGACCGATATCGCGCGCTGGGAAGCGATCGGCCGCGTCCACGGCGAGTTCTTTCGCGACATCAAGCCTGTGGCGACCCTGGTGCAGGTCAGCGCCCTCATCTCGCCGGAACTCCTGGTCGAGATCGAGGCCACTGCGATTGTGGATTCTTGATTGTGGATGGCTGATTGCAGATTGGCATTCAATCAACAATCAGCCACCCACAGTCAGCAATCGGTTACGAAAAGTCTTTCGAACATGCACATCTCACCGATCCTGGTTCCCTACGACCACGACATCGCGCGCTGGGGCACGGCAACCGGTCCAGGCACGCTGGTGGCGGGCGGGCTGCTGGACCGCGCTCGGGCGGCCGGTCACACGGTGGCGGCGCCGGTCGAGATCGCCCTGCCCCGCGACGAGCGCACGCGCGACAGCGTCACAAACCTGGGGCGGATCGGCGCGCGGCTATCGTTGGCCGTCGCCGACGCGATCAGTCGGCCGGATGGCTTTGCGCTGGTGCTCGCGGGCAACTGCCCGCATGCCGTCGGCGCGGTCGGCGGTCTGGCGCGTGCCGGGTTCGCGCCCGGCATCGTCTGGTACGACGCTCACGGCGATCTGAACACCTTCGCCACCACGGAGACCGGCTTCATCGGCGGTCTGCCGTTCGCGGTCGCGCTCGGCTGGGATCTCGCCGACTGGCGCGAGGCCTGCGGCCTGACCCAACCGGTGCGCCCGGAGGCCGCCGCCCTGATCGGCGCCAACGACCTTGACCCGGCCGAGATCGCGGCGCTCGCTCGACAGCCCATCGGGCGTCTTGACGGCGCGGAGCTGGACGCCTCCGGCGCGCGAACCCATGCGTTGTTGGAAGCACGCGCCAATGCCGCGGAAGCGTGGTACCTGCATCTCGACTTCGACGTCGTCGGCCCCGAGCATGTGCCGGGCGCCACGACACCGAGCCCGGCGCCCGCGGACGGCGCGGCCGTCCTGGCAAGCCTTCGCGCGACGACCGCGACTGTGGACGTGCGGGTTGCGACGCTGGCCACGTACCACGCCGCCGGTGATCCGGGACGGCAGGGCTTGCCGTACATTTTCGCGGCGCTCGACGCGATCCTGAGCGGGATCGCGGATCGGCGCTGAGTGATCGAACCAACGAGGCGAACCATGTTGAAATCCGTCTACACAAATGGCGTTGTGCCGCTCGACGAGACCGACCGCAAGATCCTGGAGTTGTTGCAGCGCGACGCGCGCATGACCAATGCCGCGATCGGCGAGCAGGTCGGGTTGACGGCGTCGTCGGTGTTCGAGCGCGTCAAGAAACTCGAGCGGCGCGGCGTCGTGCACGGCTATACCGTGCGCCTCAACCATGCCGCGCTCGGCGAAAAGATCACGGCCTTCGTGCGGCTCTCGGCGGCCTACGACGAGAAGCACGACACCGGGATGTACGCCATCGCCAACGAGCCCGAGGTGATCGACGCGCACACCGTCGCCGGCGAGGATTGTCTGATCGTCAAGGTCAAGGTGCGCGACACCGACCACCTGCACGATTTTCTGCTGCGCGCCAAGGGGCATGTCACGCTGTTGCGCGCCGTGACCATGATCTCGATGGCCACGTTGAAGGAATAGTGCCAGGAACCGACCACACGATGACGACCCTCGAGACCTCCCGGGAGGCCGCGGCCCCCGATCAACCGATAAAACGCCTCGCGCTGGGCATGATCACGCTCGTCCACGCGTCGGTCGACATCCAGACGAGCGCGCTGCCGATCCTGCTGCCCCAATTGCTCGCGGCGCTCGACCTGAACTACGCCCTGGCGGCCGGCATCGTCAGCGCCAACGCGATCATGATCGCGATCGCGCAGCCGCTCTTCGGCCTGCTGGGCGATCGCAAGCCGTTGCGCTGGCTGGCGCCGGTCGGCGTGCTTGTGTGCGGCGCCGGGCTGGCGCTGGTGCCGGTGGCTGGCCTGACGTTGCACAGTTATGCGCTTGTGATCGCCGCCGTGATCCTCAGCGGCCTCGGCTCCGCGGCCTTTCACCCCGAGGGTCTGGCCGGCGTGCGCGAGGTGAGCGGGGCTCGGAAATCCACGGGGACGTCGATCTTCTTCTTCGGCGGCAACCTGGGGTTTGCGCTTGGCCCGATCCTCGCGGGCGCCCTGCTCGATCGCGGCGGGCTTTCGGCGGTCAGCGTGCTCGGCGCGATCCCGCTCGTGGCCGGGACCTACATGCTGCTGCAACTGCGCGCCAATCGTCGCGCCGACGCCAAACACGTGCCGAACCGCGCGAAAGGGCGCGCCGCGGTCGGCCTGGTCGTCTACATGATGGTGTTCATCATCGTGCGTCAGACGATCTCGAGCGGGCTGACGACGTTCATCCCGCTTTACTTCCACGCCCATTTCGGTTCTGAGGCGGCCGCGACGGCCGGCCTGATCTCGGTGTATTCGCTGGCGTCCACCGTCGGCACGCTGTTCAGCGGCGCGGCGGCCGATCGCCTCGGCCGACGAACGGTCATGGTGACGTCGATGGCGCTTGTGCTCGGCGCGCTGCTGCTCTTCCTGAACTCCGCCGGGGTGCTTCAGGTGGCGGCGCTGGCCATCGCGGGCGCGGCGTTGGCGGCCCCATGGACGTTGAGCGTCGTGATGGTGCAAGACGCCATGCCCGGACAACCCGGTCTCGCCAGCGGTCTGACGCTGGGCACGGCCTACACCGGCATCAGCCTGGCGGTGTACGCGCTGGGGATGGTGGCGGACCGCTATGGCCTTGATCTCACCATGTCGATCGTCGTCTGGCTGCCCGCGCTGGCCGCCTTGTTGTCCTTCGGCATCCCGCAACACGCGCCGGCCGCCGTGGTTGAGACCGGCGACGCCTCGGCATGAGCGCAAGTTTTGGATAGCGGTGGCGTCGGTGGTCCGGTACCCTGTTACGCGGTGTGCACGGATCGGTGGAAAGGCAAGGATGTGATGTCGCAATCGAAGAATTGGCTGATGTTCGGCGCGCTCGGTTTGATTTGGGGCTCATCGTTCCTCTGGATCAAACTCGCGCTCGAAGAGGTCGCGCCGTTCACGGTCGTGGGCTGGCGCACGCTGTTCGGGTTTCTCGGTCTACTCGTGATCCTGCGCCTGCGCCGGATCCCGGTGCCGCGCGAGCCGCGCACGCTGGCCAAGTTCGCGGTGATGGGTCTGCTCAACGTGGCGATCCCGTGGCTGATGATCACCTGGGCGGAAACCCGCGTCGCGTCCGGCCTGGCCGCGGTGCTCAACGGCACGATGCCGCTTTTCACCACCGTGATCGCGCACTTCGCGCTGCACGACGACAAGATCACGGCCGGCCGTGCGCTCGGTCTGATCGTGGGCTTCATCGGCGTGGTGGTGCTGGTCGGCAGCGACTTCGACGTGACCAACTTCTTCCAGGGCGATCTGATCGCCGAACTGGCGCTGCTCGGCGCCGTGGTGTTGTATGCGGTGTCGGTCACGTTTCAACGGCGCTACCTCCGCGGCCAAAACCCCGTGCTCCAGTCGGCGCTCAGCCTGGGCGTCGGCTCGGCCGCGGTGTGGCTCCTGACACCCGTGTTCCAGACCTATCAGATGCCGACCCAACCGTTGACCTGGTTGGCCGTGACATGGCTCGGCTTGCTTGGCTCATGCATTGCGTTCATCATGTCGTACGGGCTGCTCAATGCCTGGGGCCCGACCCGGTCGTCGCTGGTCACGTATGTGTTCCCGGTGGTCGGTCTGATCCTGGGCGCGATCTTCCTGCACGAAACCCTGACCTGGCGGCTCGGGATCGGCGCCGTCCTGGTGATCGCCGGGATCGTGTTCGTCAACGCGCGAACGCTCCTGGCGGCGCTCAGACCCGCCCCCCAACCATCTCCCGCGAACGCGCGTCAGGGTGGCGATTGACCGGCTAGTGAGACACAGTCCATATCAAGGAACTGGGCGATGACACACCGACGCTATGCCTTTGCGCAACTGGATGTCTTCACCGATCGCGCGTTCGGCGGCAATCAACTGGCCGTGTTCACCGATGCGCGCGGGCTGACGACCGAAGAAATGCAGACGTTGACGCGCGAGATGAACTTCTCCGAGTCGACCTTCGTGTTTCCGGCCGAGACACCCGACACGGCCGCGCGTGTGCGGATCTTTACGCCCGCGATCGAGATGCCGATGGCCGGACACCCCACGGTCGGCACGGCGTGGTGGCTGGCGCAATCGGGCGTGCTGACGGGCGCGACAGCGCACCTCGGGCTCAACATCGGCCCGGTCCGGATCGATCTTGAGCGCGAGCCGGACGGCAAACTGCGTTTCGTATGGATGACCCATCGGCTGCCGGAGTTCGGTCCGGTGCGCCATGATCGCGACGTCGTTGCGGCGGCGCTGGGCGTTTCGTCTGCCGACCTGCGCGCCGATCTGCCGCTGCAGGAGGTCTCGACCGGCGTGCCGTTTCTCTATGTGCCGTTGGCGTCGCTTGAGGCCCTCGGCCGGGCGCGGGTGAACCAGTCGGCGCTGGCGGGGTTGTGGCCCGACCGCGAGCCGCGCATGGTGTACCTCTTCACGCCACACGGCGACGGCCTGCGCGCGCGCATGTTCGCGCCGCATGTGGCCGACATCCCAGAGGATCCGGCCACCGGCGCGGCGGCGGGACCGATGGCCGCGTACGCCGTGCACTACGGCCTCCGTCCCGACGGCGGTTTCGTCATCGACCAGGGCGTCGAGATGGGCCGACCGAGCCGCATCCACGTCAGCGCGCGCCGCAGCGGCGGCGCTTTTGTCGAGGTCAAGATCGGCGGTCAGGCCGTGGTGGTCGGCACGGGCCAGATCTTCTGGTGAGCGGCGATCCCATTCGTTAGCAATTCGATAAAGCGGAGATGGGACGGCGAACGGGGTGCAACCGCCCTGGATGCGCGTGCGCGAATTGTCGGCGATTAGCCGCTTAAGGGATAATCACGAGATGTTGCCCCGACAACCCTACCCCATCCTCGAACACGACGATAGCCCAGAAGCGTTCATCGAGCCGGCGCGCATCATCAAACCGATCGACATCAGCGAACGCTGCGTGTTGTGTTTCTTTCAGGACGTCATCGCCGGGTTGCAGGCCGACGGGCGACTGCGTCCGATCTACACCCTGATCAGCGAGATCGGCGAGAACCCGGTGTACGAGATCGACGTGAATGGGCAGCGGTTGGCGCTTGCGCACCCGGGCGTCGGCGCGCCGTTGGCGGCCGCGTTTCTGGATGAGCTTGTCGCGCTGGGCTGCCGAAAGTTCATCGTGTGTGGTGGCGCCGGCAGCCTCGATCAGGCGCTGACGCTCGGCCACCTGATCGTGCCCGACTCGGCGATCCGCGATGAGGGGACGTCCTACCACTACGCGCCGCCGAGCCGCGAGATCCTGGCGGACCCACGCGGCGTGGTCGCGGTCGAAGCCGCGCTGAGGGCGCGCGACCTGCCTTTCGTTCGCGGCAAGACCTGGACGACCGACGCCATCTATCGCGAGACCCCGCGGCGGATCGCGGCGCGACGGGCTGAGGGTTGTCTGACCGTCGAGATGGAGGCCGCCACGTTCTTCGCCGTCGCGGCCTTCCGCGGCGTCACGCTCGGTCAGTTGCTTTACTGTGGCGACGATCTGAGCGGGCTCGAGTGGGACGATCGCGGGTGGCAGGGCCAGACCGGCACGCGTCGTCAGGTCTTCGACGTTGCCGTCGAAGCCTGCCTGCATCTGTGATCTGAGAGTTAGAATTCTTCTCTGAATTCAAGAAAGTCGTTTTTTGAATAGCTGGAAAACAAGGTGAATCCAAACGGACCTGTCAGGTCGATGGTTAGAATCCGCCTTTGCAGCTGAGCACTGCCTGACCAGTGTTTGAGCAACTCCCGGACTGTCGGGTGACCATCACCCCGCGCTAGGGTGTGGGCAATCCAGCCCGTTACCCACCCAGGAGTTGCCCGATGAGCCCAGTCAGCCCCAACCGCAGCCATGCCATCGTTCTCGGTGCCAGCCTCGGCGGCCTGCTCGCCGCCCGCGTGCTCAGCCAGCACTTCGAGCACGTCACCCTGATCGAACGCGACGCCGTCAGGCCCGACCCGGTCGCGCGCAAGGGCCAGCCGCAGGCCCGCCATCTGCACGGCCTGCTCGCTTCGGGTCTCGAGCAGATGACGGCCTACTACCCCGATCTCCCCGAAGCGCTCGAGGCCGCCGGCGCAATCGTCGATGATCTCGCCGAGGGCATGCACTGGTATACCTATGGCGGCTATCGCCAGCGTCTGACCATGGGCATGAAGTCGAGCCTGATGAGCCGCCCGCTGCTCGAGTCGCTGATCCGCGAGCGCACACTCGCCCGCCCGAACATCTCGCTGATCGACGCCTGCGCCGTGCTCGATTTGGTCGTCAGCGCCGATCAGACCCGTGTGACCGGCGTGCGCCTCGACCGACGCTCGGAACGCGAGGGGCCGCGCACCCTCGCCGCCGACCTGGTGGTCGACTGCACCGGCCGCGGCTCGCGGTTGCCGCAATGGCTGGGCGAAATCGGATACGATGCGCCGCACGAAAGCGTGGTCCGCGTCGACGTCGGCTACGCCACGCGGGTCTTTCGCCGGGCGCCGGGCGATCCGCTCGGCAATCAGTGGACCCTGGTGACGCCCGAGGCGCCGCGCGAGACGCGCTTCGGCGGCATGTTCCCGATCGAGGGTGATCGCTGGATCGTCAGCGTCGGCGGTTGGCAGGGCGACCATGCGCCGACCGACGAGCGGAGCTTCAACGAGTACGTGCGCCAGCTGCCGGTGCCGGATCTGTACCGGGTCGTCAGCCAGTGCGAGCCGCTTTCCGACATCGTGGCGTTCAAGTATCCGTTCAGCCTGCGTCGCCACTATGAGCGCCTGCAGCGCTTCCCGCTCGGTCTGCTCGCGCTCGGCGACGCGATCTGCAGCTTCAACCCCACCTACGGCCAGGGCATGACCTCCGCAGCGAAGCAGGCCGCGGCACTCGACGGCGCTCTGAACCAGACCCGCAACGAAACCGAATTGGCCGTCGACTTCTTCAGGCAGGCGGCGCGGATCATCGACATCCCCTGGCAGCTCGCGGTCGGGGAGGATTTTCGCTATCCGACCACGACCGGGCCGAAGCCAGCGGGTATCGACCTGCTCAATCGCTATGTCGCGGCCGTGCATCGAGCCACGTTGGTTGATCCGGAGGTCTGCCGCGCGTTCTTGAAGGTGATGAACCTGATCGAGCCGCCAGCCAGTCTGATGGCCCCCGGGATCCTGTTTCGGGTGATCCGGGCCAATCGTCGGCTCAAGCAAAAGTCGCCGCGGCCGGCCGCGCCGGCGCTGGCAATGCGGTAAGGCTGAAGCGGAGGGCCCGGAGCGCGATCTTGGTTGCGCTCCAGGCCCTCCGTGGGCTTACACCACGGCCGCGCCGGCGGCCGCCTGGCAAACGTAGATATCGGGCTTCTTGCCCGTGGCTTTTTCGTAGCGGATCGTCAGCTCGCGTGTGAAGTCCTCGGCCTGACTGCCGGCGACGAGGTTGACCGTGCACCCGCCAAAGCCCGCCCCTGTCAATCGCGCGCCGTAGCAACCCGGCAGCGTCTGCGCCTCGGCGACCATGACGTCGAGCTCCGGGCACGAGACCTGGTACAGATCGCGTAGACTGGCATGGCAGTCGTTCATCAGTTGGCCAAAACCGACGGCATCGCCGCTGCGCAACAACGTCACGGCGCGTTGCGTGCGATCGATCTCCTCGACCACGTGTCGGGCGCGCTTGTGCACGACCTCGCTCAGGCGCGCGGCGTGTTGATTGAAATCCGCGAGCGCGACGTCGCGCAGCGATTTGATCCCGGGTAGGACCGTCTTCAGCGAGAACACGGCCTCCTCGCACTGCGCCCGCCGCACGTTGTACTCGCTTCCGCCCAGCTCGCGGCGCACCATGGTGTCGGCCACGACCACCGCCAGCCCGGCCGGCAGCGGCAGCTCCTCCCAGGTGAGCGAGCGGCAATCGAGCAGGAGCGCGTGTCCGGCCTTGCCGCACGCCGACGCGAACTGGTCCATGATGCCCGAATTGACGCCGACGTACTGGTTCTCGGCCCGCTGGCAGGCGCGCGCCAGCTCCATGGCTGGCAACGACCAGCCGCCCAACTTTCGCCAGGCCGTCGCGTACGCGACCTCCACGGCAGCCGACGAACTGAGCCCCGCGCCGCGCGGCACGTCGGACGACAGCACCGCGTTCATGCCATGCACCGGAAGACCCGACTCGGACAGAGACCAGGCGACGCCGGCGGCATAGCGCGCCCACGTCTTGAGCGAGCGTCCCTGCGTGTCGGCCTTGATCTCCAGGGCCGTCACCTTGAACGCCACGGTCTCGTCGATGTCGTTGGCGCGGATGCGCGTCTCGACGCCCTCAGCCGCGCCGACGGCCAGATAGGCCGCGCGATCGATGGCGATCGGCAACACGAAACCGTCGTTGTAGTCGACGTGCTCGCCGAGCAGGTTGACCCGCCCCGGCGCGCGCACGACGAAGTCGGCCGGCCGATCGTAGGCCTGCTGGAACGCGGCTGTGACGGTGGAGACAAGATCGGTCATGTGTCGTTGACCCTCGGAGAGAAATAAAAGCCCGGGCTCCCGCCCGCGCCGAACCCAAGTCTATCACCAGGCGCAGGCTCAATCGAGCAGCAAACCCAATTCGGATAGGGCGGCTCGCAGCCTGGCCACGTGCTCGGCCGGGATCTCGCTCACGGTCGGGCCGAGCGCCTCGCCCAGCAGCCCTTGGATCGAAGGCGTGCGCCGCAGCGTATCCATCAACTCAACCGATGCGACTCGCAGCAGCAGTGTCTCCTTGAGCGTCGCTTCGGTGCCATGCCGACCAAAGCGTTTGAGGCTCGCCACAAGTTTCGGCGGGAGATCGCCGGGCGTCGCCGCCTGCTTGAGAAAGTCGAGGATGCGCTCGACCGTGACGCCCTGACGGGCTGCGCGTTTGAGCGAGATCGGCGTCAGTCGATACTGATAGACGCCGCGCTCGAACCCGATCCACTTGCACACACGCGCCACGCGAAAACGGAGATAGGCCGACGCGTCACCGGCGACCCGGATGTCGCCGGCCGGCGTCGCCAGGATCGGCGCGGCCGGGTCACGCGGCGGCACAATGGCGGCGCCGCGCAACCAGTTGGCGCCCAACTCGGTGACGCGGAACCGGCCGGCCTCGCTGTCGAGCAGACCAAACCACGCGAGCGGCCCGGTGACGATCGAACGGATCAAGGCGCCGTCGATGCGCTCCCAATGCGCCAGCCCTCGCAGGTAGTCGCCGCTTTGCGCGTCCTTGATGTACCAGGAGTCGAAATCGCCGGCCGGGCGCTGAAAGTCGGGCTGTCGATCGCGGATCGCGGCGACAAACGAGTCGAGCGACCACCACTTGCCGACCGGCACCTGCCGCAGCCAGCCGAACAGCGTCTCGCGCGTGGCCTGCGGGTCGTTTGACCACGTCTGGCCCTCGAAGGTCAGGCCGGGGAGCCGTAACAGGTCGTTCCAGGTGGTTGAGACGCGCCAGGCCTCGGCCAGCGCGAGGGCCTGACCCCACCGTGGTCGATCGAGGAAGGGCCGCACCGTCGTCGGGTTCGGCTTGAGCGGCGTGCCGTTGAGCAGATCCAGATCGAGGGTCAGCTGAAAACCCAGGTCGATCGCCCTCGGCTCGCGCAAGAAACGCCGGAGCGTTGCCGGCAGTTGCGTCGTCAACGTGCCGGCGGTGAGTTTGAGCGGCAGGATCTGGGCGTAGGCGAGCAACGTGGCGACATCGTCGGCGAACCGCGGTTCGGTCGACGCGGCGCTCGGCGGCGCCTCGGCCGGCATTCCGGGCGGGTCGGCCGCGACCACGGGTTCAGGCGCCGCCATCAACGGCGCCAGGTCCTCCGGAACAAAGGCGAACTCGCGCGCGCCAGATCCGGTATCGAAGAAGCCATGAGCGATCAGGCCGCGATAGTAGAGCTGCTCGGCTGACGAGGGTCGATTGGCCCAGGGCCGCTCGCGGTCGCGGCGCGCCGCGCCCATCACACGCACCTCGCCATGCTTGCGCGCGAAATCGCTCAATGGGATCCGCGCGCCGGGTGCGCGCAGCAACGCGTCGAGCGCAGCGCGCGCACCGACCGGCAACGCCGCGCTCAGCCGCAACGGATCCTTGAGCAGGGTTTCGACTTCCTGCGCGGCATCGCGTTGGCTGCGCGCGCGCAGGGCAACGCCCCATTGCTCGCCGATAGTCTGCAGCAGATTGAAATCGTAATCAACCAGGACGCGCGCCAGTGGTGGCATGTTCATCCGTGGAGCGTCGCGTGGCGTGCGTCGAACGGGGGTTCGACGCACGCCACGCGACGGCTCACACTCGCACCCGCATCGCCTCCGGCAGCATCTCGACCGTGATCGAGCGCACGTTGGGTTCGTACGGCGCGAACAACTCGCCGTCAAGATGGATCGGGAGGGCGCGATTGCTTTCGATCTGCAGCCGCGTCGTGCGGCCCATATGCACGTCGGGCTCGCGCACGTGAGTGCCGTTCATGAACTTGGTCATCAGCTGCAGCATGCGCGGGCGCGACACCTGCGTGACGTAGACGAAGTCGAAGATGCCGTCGTCGATCTTGGCGTCAGGGGTCACCATGAACCCACCGCCCTCGCGCGAGCCGTTGCCGAGGATGACCATGAGCGTGGGCAGTTCGAAGCCGCCGTTGTCGTGGGTCACCTTCATCAACGGGCCTTCGAAATTCAAGGCGATCGATTGCAGCGTCGCCGTCAGGTACATGGCGAAACCATGCAGCCACGTGATCGCGCGCGTGCGGATGTTGATGGCGGCGTCGAAACCGATGCCGCAGGTGTTGGTGAAGTACTCGGATCGCCCTGTCCCATCCATGATCTTGCCGATGTCGACCTTGCGCGGCGTCCCGGTCAGCGCGCTGCGGACGGCGTCCTGGGGATTGTCGCGCGGCACGCCCAACGAGAAGGCGAAGTCGTTGCCCGATCCGACCGGCACGAGGCCGAGCGCCGGACGCTCGTCGGCCGGGATCTGCATCAGGCCGTTGACGACCTCATGGATCGTGCCGTCGCCGCCAAGCCCGATCACGGTGTCGTACCCATGCGCCGCGGCCGCGATCTCGGTCGCGTGGCCGGGGTACTCGGTGCCGCGCCAGTCGGCGCCGCCCAGCGTATCGACCATGGCACGCAGGTCCGCCACCGTCTGCCACGACCGACCGTGATTCGACTCGGGGTTGAAGATCATCAGGGATCTGTGCATGGCGCGTACTTTACACCAGAAATTAGCAATATTCTGCCAAAGTGGGTTGAAGAGGCAAGATACGGGGTGGTCGATGGGTCGGGGCAAAGCCCCGACCCATCGACCACCCCGTATCTTGCCTTAACCCTTCTGTCGACCTGCCGTAAAACCAGCGGAAAAACGCGGGCATTCATCTTGCAATCCAGGGGGTCGGAGTTATTGTCTATGCTATACTCGCCGCCTATGCCGGTGGACGATCGCGCAGATCGCTGGGCCCGCAGGCTTCGCGCCTGGGGCATGGCGGACCTGGCTGCCGCGCTCCTCGAACCGGGCAGCCCCGTCCCGCTCCTTGGCGCCCAGGCACTGTATTTCGGCGCGCCTTTGCTTTCCTTTCTTTATGATGCGCGCGAGATCTCGGGCCTGGCGGAACTGCTGGACGACCCGCGGCAGACCCGTCTGCTGACGGATCGTCTGACGTCGGGCGAACGGACGGATCAGGAGACCAAGGCATGACCTCTACGCTGCTTGGCCTGGCGACCGTTTTGATGTTCACGGGCCTGATCGTGGCTTTCTCGGTGCTCGCCGCCCGTCGCGGACGTGGCGCGGGCCGCGCCAGCGCGCGCGCGATCCCTGGCCTCGATCAGCTGCCCCAGGCCGTCGGCGAGGCGGTTGAGTCGGGTCGTCGGCTGCACATCGCCATCGGCAGCGGCGCGCTCGGCGGCCAGGATACGTCCACCACGTTGGCCGGTTTGAGCGCGGCCGGTCAGATCGCGTCGGTCGCCGTGGTCGGCGATCGTCCGCCCCTGATCACCTCGGCCGACGGTGCCGGCATGGTGCTGGCCTACGACCTGCTCGCCGAAGCGCACAAAGGCGTCAATGCCAGCGACCGCTTCGACCCCAACGCCGCCCGTGTGGTCGGCCTCTCACCCGAATCCTACGCCGCCGGCGCGCTCGTCCTGCCCAAGGACGAGAAACTCTCCGGCACCGTGCTGCTCGGCGCTGCCGGCCCCGAGGCCGCGCTCATCGCCGACGCCAATGCGCGCGCCGGTCTGACGACGATCGCGGGCGTCGACCGCGTCGCCGCGCAGGCCGCGCTCTTCGCCGCGGCCGACCATCCGGTGCTTGGCGAAGACGTTTTTGCCGCCGGCGCGTATATCAGCCGCCGCCCCGCCCTGCTCGCGAGCCTGCAAGCCCAAGATTGGATGCGCGTGCTCGTGATCGTCGGCATCGGGATCGGCGTGCTCGTCAAGACGATGGGGTGGCTGTGAAATTCTCCATTCGCTTCCGCAACGTCCTGCTGACGTCGATCGCGGCCGGCGCGGGTCTGCTGACACTGCTCGGATACTTCATCCCGGTGCCGGTGCTCCTCGCGGTGCGCATGCAACTGGTCAGCTGGGCGACGCTGCTCGCCGCGGTCGCCGTGATCATCGGCGCCTACAGCCTGGTCAAGGCTCATGTCAAGAACTTCATGAGCTTCAAGACCGGCGGCGCGTACAGCCTGATCGCCGTCCTCGGCTTCGCCGGCATGGTCATCGCCGGCATCGTCACGCCGGTGACCCATATCCCGGCCAGCGCCTTCCTGTTGGAAAACGTCGTGCTCGCCGGTGCCACGGCGCTGAGCGCGCTGCTGCTCTTCGTGCTGGTCATCGCCGCCGCCAAGGTGATGCGGCGCCCGCCCTCGGTGATCGGCGTCACGTTCTTGATCGGGCTGGTGATCAGCCTGATCGGCCTGGCGCCGACGGTGACGGGTCTGCCGGATCTCGGCTTCGCCGGCCTGTACGGCTGGCTCGCGCAGGTGCCGGCGGTCGCCGGCGGGCGCGGTCTGTTGATCGGCATTTCGCTGGGTGTGATCGCCACGGGCCTGCGCGTGCTCCTGGCCATCGACCGGCCATACGGAGACTGACCCATGGCCGTCGTCCGTTGCCCACACTGCAACAAACCCAATCCGGATTTTCTGGATGTCTGCCAGTACTGCGACGAGCCGCTGCGCGCCGACGCGCCGGCGCCCGCCGCGCAGCCTCCGGCGCCCAACGCCGCGGCCGCGGCCTGGGATGACATCGAGACCCCCGCTGCCGACGCTTCGCCGACCGAGCCCGAGTCGACCGGCGATGTGCCGACCTGGGTCTCGGCTCTGGCCGACGACGATGCGCGGCCAGCGGCCGACACGCCGGCGCTGCCGGATTGGTTCTCAAGCCTGAGCACCGAAGACGCGCCCGTCGCGCCGACGCCGTCGATCCCCGAGCCGCTGGCCAACGACGACGACCCGGCGCCGCTGACGAGCGGCCAGGCCGCGCCCGATTGGTTCACCGACGCCGACGCGCCGAGCGCGCCCGTCGATGTCCCGCAGCCTGCCCTGCCCGATTGGCTGAGCGCGCTCACGACCGACACGCCCGGCGGCGAGTTCGACGCGCCACAGCCGACGCCGTCGACACCGTCAACACTGCCCGAATGGCTCGCCGATCCGATCGAGCCGGCCGCGCCCGAGACCGTCGACGCCTCGCCGACAGAGGCGCTGCCGGATTGGATGAACGATATCGAGGCCCCCGCGGCGTTGCCGGCGGCCGAGCCGATGGCGCCGCCGACCCGCGCGCCGAACCCGCCGCTCCCGCCGACCGAGATCCCCGATGAGCTCGCGGCTGGTGAACCGCCATCCTGGCTGCAGGACGTCGGCGCGGCCGGCGCGGTCGTTGGATCGCTCGCGGGCTTCGACGACGATGACCCGGTCGTCCAGCGCGCGGCGCAACCCGCCGACGACGGTGAGGCGCTCCCGGCCAAACCGTGGTCGCCCGCCGAGGACGAGCCGCGGCCAACAGCCGGCGACGATCTCTCACAGGCCGATCTGCCCCCATGGCTCGCCGCCATGCGCCCCACCGACGTACAGGGCGCGCCAACCGACGACGCGGCCCCGACCGGCGACGGCGACGCGTACGAGGAAGCGATCGGCGTACTGGCCGGCATGCGCGGTGTGCTGCGCGCCGAGCCGAGCGTGGTGCTGCCCGGCAAGGCCGCGAGCAACATCCACGCCCTGACCGTGACCGAATCGCAGAACAAGGCCGCGCAGGTCCTGGCCGCGCTCGCCCGCGCCGAGGTTGGCCCGGCCACGACGCGCAAGTCGCGGCGTTTCAATCTGCCGTTGCTGCGCTGGCTTGTCGCGGCCCTGTTGATGCTGGCCGCCGTCGCGCCCTACTGGGCGCCGGGCTTGCTCTCCGAGCCGGCCCCGCTCACCGTCGGGTCGGAGACCGCCGCGGCCGCGCAGGCCGTCGAGGACCTCGGCCGCGCCGATGCCGTCAGACGTCCGGTGTTGCTGGTCATCGACTACGAGCCCGGCCAGGCCGCCGAACTGAACCCGGCCGCCGAAGCCTTTGCGCGCCACGTGCTGCGCCTGGGTCTTCCCGTGGTCGCCATCAGCACCACGCCGAGCAGCGCCGGCGTCGCCGAAAAGGTGCTGACCCACAGCGCGGAAGTGATGAGCGCGGCCGGCGACTTCTCCTACGATCCCTACACGAACTTCGTCAATCTGGGCTATCTGCCCGGTGGCGGCGTCGGTGTCGTCGAATTTGCCGTGGCGCCGCGGCGCGTCTTCCTGTCGGATTTCAGCGGCCGCGGCGATCTCTGGTCCCAGCCCGCCCTCGCGTCGATCAACAGTCTCGCCGACTTCGACGCGCTGCTGATCGTCTCGGGGAGCTCGGAAGGCGCGCGCGCCTGGCTCGAGCAGACGACGCTGCTGCTGCCGGCCGATCGCGCGATCGTGATCGCGGCGAGCGCCAGCGCCGGCCCGCTGCTGCGGCCGTACCTCGCCGCCAACGGCGGCGAGGTCGACGGCCTGGTCTCGGGCCTGAGCGCCGCCGCGCAATACGAACGTCAGGCCGGCCTGACCGGCGACGCCTCGGCGCGCTGGTCGCTGACCGGCGGCGTGCTGCTCGCGGCGGCCGTCATCATCCTGATCGGCAACGTGCTGGCCGGTCTGAGCCGACTGCGCATCCGGAGGTGACGCATGCCGACTGATCTCTTGGGCGCCGTCGTCGGGCTCACGCTCACGCTCATGATCCTGAGCTACTTGCTCGGAGACAACCCGCTGTTCCGCATCGCCATGTATCTGTTCGTGGGCGTGGCGGCGGGCTACGCGTTCGTCGTGGCCGTGCAGAACGTGCTCATCCCGCAGCTCATCAGCCCGGTGCTGGCGCTTGGTTCGCAGACCGTCGACCCGGGCCAGATCACGGTGCTCGGCTTTTCGTGGCTGCTGGCGCTGCTCTTCCTGTTGAAGCTCAACCCGGCGAACCAGATCGGACGCTTCCCGCTGGCTTTGCTCGCCGGCGTGGGCGCGGCGGTCGCGGTCGGCGGCGCCGTCACCGGCACGCTGCTGCCGCAGGCGCTGGCGACGTCGTTCCCGATCCAGTTCAGCGATATGGGCGCGTTGGTGACCGGCCTGATCATCGCGGGCGGCGTGGCCGCCACGCTGCTGACCTTCCACTACGGCGTGCGCATCGACGCCCAGCCCGGCGCGAGCCGCGGCCCCGTCGCGCAGGCTATAGAAACCGGCATCGCGCCGGTCGGGCGCGTGTTGATCGGCCTGACCTTCGGCGTGATGTACGCGGGCCTGATCGCGGGCGCCGCCGCGGCGCTGGCCGAACGACTCGGCGCCGTTCGCGGGTTGATCGGCTTATTGGGACTCTGACATGAGCAGTCAAGAACACCGGGCGCAATCTATCCTGGCGGTCGACTTCGGCGCCGCGACGACGCGCGCGAACCTTTTCGACGTCGTCGAGGGCGTGTACCGCCACGTGGCCACCGGCGAGGCGCCGTCGACGTTCGGCGCGCCCTACCGCGACGTGCTCGAGGGCCTGCATCACGCGCTCGAGGACATCCTGGCCGTGACCGGCCGGCGACTGTTCAGTGAGCAGCACGCGATCATCTCGCCCGTCGACTCGGATGGCAACGGCGTCGATCTGGTGACGGCCACGTCGAGCGGCGGCCCCGCCCTGCGCGCCGTGCTCGTCGGCCTGCTGCCGCAGTTCTCGCTGGCCGCCGCCGCCCAGGCGACCGACGGCGCGCATCTGCAGATCGTCGAGACGCTCAGCCTGACCGACGGCCGCACCGCTCAGCAACAACTCGACGCCGTCTATCGCGCCCGCCCCGAGTTGATCGTGTTCGCCGGCGGCAAGGACGACGGCGCCCGCGAGTCGGTGCTGCGCCTGGCCGAGACCATCGGTCTGGCCTGCTATCGCCTCAGCGGCGACGGCCGCCAGGTCGTCTTCGCCGGCAACGCCGCGCTGAAGGACAAGGTGTCGAGCCTGCTCGGCAGCATCGCCGACGTGCACATCGCGCCGAACGTCCAGCCGACGCTGGGCGCCGTGACGACGCTCTCGGCCGGCCAGGAACTGGCGCGCGCCACGATCGCCGCCCGCGCCAGCACGATCGGCGGGCTGCGCGAGATGGCCGCTTATAGCCAGGGTCGTCTGCTGCCCACGGCGCAGGCGGCCGGCGTGCTGCTCCAGTTCATGAGCAAGGGCACGACGCCGTGGCGCCGGATCCTCTACGCCGACGTCGGGTCGCAGACGACCGCCGTGATCTCGGCCGTCGACGGCAAGCTCGCCCTGCGCGTCGACCCTGACCTCGGCGTCGGCTTGAGCGCCGCTGCCACGTTGAAGAGCGAAGGCATCGACATCTTTGCGCGCTGGCTCCCCGGCGAGCCCGCCGAAGACGCGATCCGCGATTTCGTCGAGACCAAGAGCCGCGTGGCGCCGCACACGGTGCCCGTCAACGCCGATGACCTGTACGCCGAAACCGCGCTGGTCCGCGCCGCGTTGCGCGGGTCGCTACGCCGCACGCGCGCCGTCGGCAATCGTCACGACCTGATCATCGGCGGCGGCGCGACGCTCGCCAACACGCCCCACCCCGGGCTGGCGGCGCTGACCCTGCTCGACGGCCTGAACCCGATCGGGCTGTGCGCGCTCATGATCGATCGCAATCACCTCGTTCCCACGCTGGGAGCGACGGCCTACTTCAATCCGGTGGCGCCCGTGCAGGTGCTCGAGAACGGCGGCCTGCTTATGCTGGGCACGGCGTTGTCGCTCACCATGAACGGGCGCTCCAGCGGCACGCTGGCCCAGGGCAAGCTCACCGACGACGCAGGCGGCGTGATCGACTTTGAGATCGCGGCCGGGTCGCTCAAGGTGTTGCCGCTTGGCCCCAACCGGCCGGCCAAACTGACCGTCAAGCCCCGGCGCGACGTCGACGCGGGCGCGGGGTTGGGCCGCACGCTCAACGCGAAGGTGCTTGGCGGGACGCTCGGTCTCGTGCTCGATGGCCGCGGTCGTCCGTGTCAACCGCCCAAGGACGCCGCCGAACGCGCCGAGGCCCTGCAGGCCTGGACCCAGGCCATGACGGAAGGATGAGCGCCGACGGCGCTCCGAGACGACTATGGCTTACATTCCCCTGACCAGCCACGCGACGCTCCTGACCGCCATCCGCCGCCGCCGGATCCTGCCCGGCGCGACCGAGGTGTTGGTCTCCGAAGGCCAGCGCGTCGCTTCCGGCGACGTGATCGCCCGCGGCGAGATCGCCGACTCACACCAGCTCGTCGACGTGGCCGCGCGCCTCGGCGTCAGACCCGACAAGCTCGATCCCTATCTGCTGCGCCGAGAAGGCGATCTGATCAAGAAGGGCGAAGCGCTGGCGCGCAAGCGCGGCATGTTCGGCACCTCGCGCTCGGCGACCGCCTCGGCGGACTCGCGGCTGGTCTTGTTCGAGGGCGGCAAGGCGCTGCTGGCGTCCGTCAAGCCGGTCGAGCTGCGGGCCGGGTTGCCCGGCCAGGTCGTCGGCCCAACGGCGGGCGGTGTCACGATCGAAACCGCCGGCGCCCTGCTCTCGGGCATCTGGGGCAACGGGCAGGAAGGCTTCTCGGTCTTGCGCGTCCTGACCGCCGAACCGACGACGGTCCTGCACGGCGGCCAGATCGAGCCCAGCCTGCGCGGCGCCGTCGTCGCCGGCGGCTCGCTCGTCGACGAGTCGCTGTTCGAAGGGCTGGCCGAGGTGGGCGTCGGGGGCCTGATCCTCGGGCGACTAAGCACGCGGCTCCTGGCGGCTGCCGAGAAGGCGCCCTACGCGGTATTGGTGGTCGAGGGCTTCGGCGAAGGCGGGTTCTCGCAACCGGTCTTCGCGCTGCTCAACGGCAACACGGGCCGAGAGGTCTGGGTCAACGCCTGTGTGTGGGACCGCAACGGGTCGGACCGGCCCGAGGCCATCATCCCGCTCCCCTCCACGAACGTCCCGCTCCCGGCCGTGGGCGAACCGCTCGCGGAGGGCAAGCGCGTGCGCATCCTGCGCGGCCCGGAGGCCGGGCGCGTCGGGCATGTCACCGGCTTGAGCGACCGGCCGATGTTGCTCCCGAGCGGCATCCGCGCCCGGCTCGCCGTCATCGCGCTCGACGACGTGCCCGGCCAGCGCCCGACCGTCTCGGCGCCCTTCGCCAACCTCGAGCTGCTCGCCTGACCGAGCCCCCGTCCGTGACGCAAAAGGCGGCTCGACAGCGGGCCGCCTGTTCTTCGCCATACCGGCACAGTTCTTGCAGGAAATGGGGCGTTCAGCGCCCTTTTTCCGGTTCATCGCCGCGAGACAGCCCTCGGATGGCGATCGGTTAGGGATCGGTTGTCGCCGACGATGGGGGCGAGTGGGCACCGTGCGCCCCGACCGGCGGGGTTCGCAATTTTGCGGGACCTGTTGTAAAACGGGTGGTTGTCGAATCGCAGCGGGTGTACCGTCTGCGCTGAGGAGGCATTCATGGCTGAAGAAGACCCGAACCTGGACGACGAGAACGAAGGCGAAGAAGAGCGGTCGTCCAACCGGACCTTCCTGATCCTCGCCGGCCTGTTGGGCGGCGGGTTCCTGCTGATCCTGGCGTTGATCGCGGCCCTGGCGTTCTACTGGCTGCCCAACCAGCGCCGGCAGGCCGAGGCCGGTCAGCAGACGCAGGTCGCCGTTGTCGCGGCGACCAATGCCGCCATCGAGGCGACGAACAACGCGCTCCGGACACAATACGCCCAGCCGACTGAAACGCAGCTCCCGGCCGCGACCGAGCCGGCGGCGACCGAACCCCCCGTCGCCACCGAGACGTCCGCGCCGACCGAGACCGTTGCGGCGCCGGCGGTGACCGACACAGTCGCCGCGCCGGCCGACACGGCCACGACGGGACCGACTCTGGCGCCGACCGAAGCCGCGCAGGCCACGAACGTGGCCGCGACCGAAGCAGGCACGGCGACCGTGATCGCCGCCACCGCGGCGGTGGCGAGCCCGACGACGAACGCCGTAGCCGAGGTGACCGCCACGACGGCGGCCACGCTCAACGCGACCGAAGCGATCAGCGCGACGCAGATCGCCGAGACCGGCGGCGGCGGCGACGTCGACACCGGGACCCCGGTCTCTGGCACGCCTGAGGGCAACGCCGCCGGCGGCGCGACCGCGACGCCCACGCGGCTTGGCGGCGGCGGCGTGGTCGCCACCGCGACGGCCACGACCGCGGCAGGCGCGACGCAGGCCGTCGCGCAGGTCACCGCGACGGCCACCCCACTCGTGGGCGGGCTGCGCACCGCGACGCCGACCGGCGGCGCTGGCGGCCCGGCCACGCCGACCGCGACGACCATCAGCGGCAGCGGCGGCGGGGCTGCCGCGACCTCCACGCCGCTTGTCGGCGGGCTCCGCACCGCGACGCCGACCGCCATCGGCACGACACCCACGGCGACGCCGTCGTCGTTGCCGGCCAGCGGTTTCTTTGACGACTCGGGCGCGCTGAGCCTGGCCCTGGCCGCGCTGGCGCTGGTCGCCGTCATTCTTGTGGCGCGCCGCATGCGCTCGCTCGAAGCCTGAACGCCCGCTGACACGCTCTGACAAAAACGCGCCGGCGATTGCCGGCGCGTTTTCTTTTTCCCAGAAGGTGAAGTTCGGTGAGCGACATAGGGCGGGGCTTCGCCCCATGTCGCTCACCGTTTCTTGCCCAGCATCCTGCTGGTCAAGCAGTTGTGAGAAG